>JBJEMF010000083.1:0-38173 GCA_051879535.1 Lachnospira sp.
CATATATTATCTTATAAAGCTTGTTCTTGCTCCTCTTTCCGTTGCAGGTAGTTTTACTCCGGCATTCTTTCCGGCTTCAATGCATTTTAGCATCCATGCCATATTATGACCGATATTTCGCATAATCTGCATGCCTTCTTCATCTTTGAGGGCTTCTTCTGAGTTGGTTCCGTGGGCGTTATTCCAATATGTGGAGCTGACCACAGGCATCTGGGAAATACCAAAATACTTATTTAAAACATCAAAAGATGCGGTGGTTCCACCACGTCTTGCCACTGCAATGGATGCCCCAGGTTTGAAACTGAAATATGATGAACTTGAATAGAACACCCTGTCAAGAAATGAAAGAATTCTTCCGCTTGGATGGGCATAGTATACAGGGGTTCCGAATACAAATCCGTCTGCCTGTTTTGCCTTCTCAATAAAGGCGTTTACTGTATCATCAGAAAATGTACAACCATTCTCATTACATTGTCCGCATCCCAGGCAGTCCCTTATTGGATTGGTGCCAATTTGAAAAATTTCGTAATCAATACCCTCTGCCTTTAATGTTTCACCTATTTGTTTAAGGGATGTGTATGTAGTTCCATGTGTATGTGGACTTCCATTTAACATTAATACTTTCATATTATCCTCCGTTCCGCTTGTAAGTTATTAAATTATTGATAAATGGGATTATATCACATTTTTATAAAAAGTTGATTTTCTTTTTGCATTTTGTTAAAAATAATTGACGGAGGATTTGTTATGAAATATAAACTTGTTATTTTTGATCTTGATGGTACTCTGCTTAATACTCTGGAAGATTTGGCAGATAGTGTGAATTTTGCTTTGAAAATGAATAATTTTAAGATGCGAAGCTTAAGTGAAGTGAGGGAGTTTGTGGGTCATGGAATCAGAAATCTCATAGAAAGAAGTGTTCCCGATAACACCCGGTCCGATTTGATAGATAAGACATTTATTGATTTTTGCCAATATTATAAAGAACATTCCATGGACAAAACCGTGCCTTATCCGGGAATCATAGATTCACTAAAGATTTTACATGATAAGGGCTGTCTTATTGCAGTTATTTCCAATAAAGCAGATTTTGCTGTTCAGAATCTCTGTAATCATTTTTTTGGAGAAAATCTTGATTACGCTGTAGGAGCCAGAGAAGGAATTAATAAGAAGCCTTCTCCGGACGCAGTATTTGATTGCATAAATCATTTTGGATTGGATAAATGTGACGCTGTATATATAGGTGATTCCGAGGTGGATGTAGAAACCTGTAAAAATGCCGGGATTGACGGAATATCTGTCACATGGGGTTTTAGAACAATTGAAACTTTGCGTGATGCGGGAGCAGTAAATCTGGTGTCTGACTGTAATGAAATGTTGAAAATATTAATGAAAATGCCCCTTTGAGAGATTTCTCTGACAAAGGGGCTGGGGGAATTGTATCAAGCTTAAACGTTTATTAAGCTTTTCATACCCTTATTATATCATTGATGATTAGCTTGAAAAGTACTATTTTTACGATGGTACTATTCCCGGACATTTTAAACATCCTTTATTGTAATAATGCTGTAATCAATTGCTTGTTCTTTTGTGTGGGATGAAAGTATTCTTTCGTATCGTGTCATCCATTTTGTGGTAATACCTGCATAGTCTGCCAGCTGTTCTTTGGTGGCGCCGCCTTTTAACATATATGTGAAGGCAGCATGCCTCAAGGACTGCATTGTATATTTTTTCTTAATCAATTTATTCTGTATGCAAATATCGCAATATTTTTCAATCATTCTTTCGGTGTCTCTTGGCTTTATTCTTGTTTTTCTTTTATTTATGAATATTGGTCCCGTATTAATTGAATTTTTATTGATATAGTTATCCAGCAATTTTGCCACGTCATCAGATAATTTAATGAATCTTGAAACCTTTCCCCGCCCTTTAGGAGGAAGATTTATACATAGATTTCCAAAGGTATCCATAACAATATTCTCATAGTTAATACTTGAAATCTCGCTACTTGTCAAAGCACATTTCACTGTTAATGAAACAATTAAAAAAGATTTTTCATCTTTATTTTTCTTGATTACTTTCAATATGGAATCAATGTCTTTAATGCTGGGTATATCTTCTTCTTTAATGGTTTTGTCTGCTTCAGGAAGAGAAATCTCCTTAAAAAAATTATTATACTTTAATCCATGAGCACTACTGTAATTTTCAATAAAATCACATATTGACCTGACGGTTGATAATCTTGTTACGGCAGTGGAATAAGATAAACTATTATTATTAATCCTGTTTATCAGATAATTGTAATATTCTTTTGCCTCATCTAAGGTCAGCTTCAAAGGATCATGCCCGATGACCTTGTCAAAATTCTTCACTATATTCCAATATTTTTTTCTTGTATCCGGTAAAAGATTTGTTTCGTAATATATCCATATTTTTTCTTCAAATTCAGTAGAAATCATTGTTTTTTAATCCTTTATACTTATTTTATGACGGGATATGTTTAAATATAACACAAAAAATCTCACCCCTCAACTCCTCTCAAAATTAACTTTAACAAAAACCTAATAATAATTAAGAAAAGCTTCCGGGGCGACCTCTCTATTTTTTTATATTAAAACTGCATAATTTCATAATTTCAAATTCTCATTATTTCATCCAATGAGAGTAAAGTGCTGCTCTCCTATTGTTAATCTCCGGATTTTCAGCACGGGCAGCCACAGTATAAGCTGTATCTATTTCGCAATATCCTGTTCCCTCACTCTCTGTAAGGGCAGATAAAATATTCCCTTTTGCATCCAGTACCCTGCTATTTCCCACAAATCCTTTGCTGTTAGGAAGATCACCACATTGATTTACAGCAACCAATGGCGTGACATTATAAATTGAAGATGCTTTTGTAAGAATATCCCAGTGATAAGAATTGGGTTTATAAAAGGCAGCCGGAACACATAGCAGATCTATATCCGACTTTAGCCTTAAAGCTCTGGACTCCTCCGGAAATCGAAGATCATAGCAAATCATAACGCCAATGCATCCGCAGTCAAGCTTGAATATACCCAGACTGGAGCCGGAATCAAATGTGTCTGATTCCCTGCATCCGAATGCATCGAATAAATGTATCTTATCGTAATATCCAATTTCATGTCCGTTACGATCAAAAACAATGCTTCTGTTTTTTATCTTATAGCTGCTACCCTCTCCTACTATTACGCCATAAGACCCGGCAACGATATTTACATTATAAGATGATGCTGTTTTTGACATAAATTTATAATAATTGCCATATTCTTTTTCCCCAAAGGATTCGTCTGAAAACCTACAGGAATCCACCTGGTAAAATTGTTCCGGAAAAACCAGGATATCCATCTCCGGATGTTCTTTGAATAATTGTTGGACCATTTTTTCAGCTTTCAACAACATATGATTTTTGTCACCATCGCAGCATAATTGTATATAACCTATCCGTATTTTATTATTAGCCACACTAACCTCCATTCCGCAGACATATCGTTTTCAAATCCGCAGGCACTTTAGTGCCAAAGGAATCGCAAACCGAATGTCAAATTGAGCTCAGGGATTATGAACTGAGTTCACATTTTCAAATACTTGTTTGCAAATAACCATAAATTTTTTTATAATATTCAATAGTTTACAAACATATAATAACAGAGGGAGAATTAATATGGAACAATATTCACGCCGATTTGTAGAGGAATTGGCTAAACATATAGATCCGGTAATTATTGATTACTTCAATAAGAAAAGAAATTTACTGAATTTTGAGGCTGAAAATGTGGCAGAACTCATTGACGAAACCCTGATGGAATACCTGGAGGGCAAGACCAGCCGTGAAGATTTACTGCCAATAATAAATAAGGTTAAAAAATCAAGATTACAGAAGCGGTCAAGATGGTACAAATCCTATATTAATGATATTGACACAATCAGCATCGAGGATTCAAAACATCCTTTAGCTAATATTGTTGTTATGGCCAAAACTCTGCCTGTTGATGAATATACCAAGATGTTTGGTGATAAAGACTTACAGGAAATTATCAATGACCGAAAAAAAGCTGCTACTGACTGGAAAAATAATTCTAACAGTTTGTTAATTGATTTTCCCGGTATATCTTCATTTACAAATAACTCAATATATAACTCACTTAAAAACGATCTTATAATCAGTGCCTGGAAATATATTGAAAGTGAGCTTGCCGGCAATATTGATTCATACCTTCGTATGTTTCCTGTAGACCTGGTGGACAAGCCACTCTTCAGCCCTTCCTCATTTACTTTAATGATGGAGACGGCATCCAATAACTTATTAAAGGAAATCGTAACGGACGAAGAAGGAAAAGAATTATTGGAAGTTACTGTTGACAGCGGAAAACTGACTCCGCCAAAAGCCATGGATTCCGATGATCTTAAGCTGGTTAATGCATTTATATCCAACATTAACATGCAGGAATTTTCAAAAGAGAAATCAGTTGTTGTGGATCTTAATACACTGGGTAAAGGTGTTGTGGACTACCATGTAGGTAAAAATGTTCTTAAAAAAATTTCTAACTCCTGTAGAAAACTGGTAGAATACAACTTCTCTTATGAGGAAGAAGGAAGTAAGATTTATTTCAACCTTTTTGATAATATCGTCATTAAGGAAGATGCGGAGCGGCCGTATGCAATTGCTCAGTTCGGTGAGATTCTAAGCAATGCAATAATCAAAAAGAAATTAATATCAATTACATCTGCATCCTACGATGTACTGGATAACAATCTCTCAAGAATCATCTGCTATGCAATGAAAAGAGAACAGATAGCTAATCAGGAAACATTGGTAAACGAATATAGTTATACTTATTTTCAAAAAATCGTAAGATTTAAATTAAAGAATAAAAAGAAAAATCTGCAGCTTATTCAGGAAAGTCTGCAGGAATTCGTAGATAATAATATTGTTATTGATAAATTTGAGTTGAAAAATGGTGTATTCATTATTAAATTCCTGCCACTCTCTCCTGCAGAGATACAGGATCTTAATTCGGATAATACGAAATTTATAGAATCTCATTAAGATATCCTTTGGGATATTTTAAAATTAAATATGTCTACATTTTTTTTAATTTTTTAAAATGTCGAATTTTAATGGATAATTAAGTATTTCTTAATTATCCATTTTTATTTTGCCTTAATTACTGTTATTTTTATTGTTTTGTCGTTTTTATTTTGTAGTTACACATTAAAATGGGATTTTTTCGCATAATTACTGGATTTGTATTTTTCATATACTTAAACTTTCCCAATTGAACCTGTTTGAATTATTTTTAACGAAAAAAATGTAGATAATTTTAGAGTAAATTTCTAATAATTTAATCCATCGATGTAGATAATTTTAGAGTAAATTAATAGAATGTAGATAATTTCGGAGTAAAAAGTGCATTTTTTTAAAAATTTTCCTCATATTTTATTTCTTTTAGTAAGTATTTATATACTTTTAGTATGCTTTTTCTACATTTTTTTTTGAAAAAAATGAGGGTTATGTCTACATTTTTGGCTTAAATACTGACTTTTTTAGGGATTGTATATTCTTATCCGGAATATATAACAACAAGATGTAGATATTTGAGTAGTAAAAAATACAAAATATATTTTTTTACATCTACAAAAAAAAATTAAAGAAATTATGTAGATAAAATTGGAGTAAATTATCCAATAAAAAATAAAATGAGGATAATTTAGGAGTAAAAAACACTAAAAACGCTTAATTTGTGGACATTTTTCGAGTAAATTCCCGAATTTGATTTTCACCAACAATATTGATAAATTATCGGATAAAGGGGGTGAAAAAGTTGGATAATTTTACTAACATTGGTAAAGCAGTCCTCATCCAGTCATTGGGTGTCCAGGACAATTATTCCGAATCTGTGGAATCTACAATAGATGTCATTGATTATAATAATAGTGAATGTTCTAATTGTAAATACAAAGCTTTGATTCAGAATTTTGATCAGAACAGTGACATTTATAAAAATGCAGCATCAATGTGCCACAATTGTCCACATAAGATGTTCACCCAAAAGACCGTAATTAAAAAAATTTACCATAACGAAAAGAATCGTTATGGCTATAGACCTATGCTTAAAAATAATGCATTAAAATTACTGCTTCTACTCCACTTCTTCCATCCTGACAGATTTGGAATAATGAAAGATTTGGATGTAAGAATATTTGCGCAAAAGCTCAATTGTAATATTAAAACAATATGGAATAATCTGGATATTTTAAAACGTTTTACGTACATATCTTATTCAAAAACTGATACATACACAATCACACTTATTCTTAATGATTATGAGAATTATTATCTCCCTGCCAATAAGAATGGTCGTGGTTTTTTAGTGCTGTCAAAAGAATTGATGGATAAGATAATCGAGATTGATTCACTTGTTACTCTTAGAATTTTTTTAAGAGAGCTTATCAGTCTTGACAATCCAACACTAAAAGGCATTGTGAGTATAGATCACAAAACAATAAAAGAAATACGGCACATGCTGCCATCCTATTGCAAACCTTGCATAATTAAAAAATCTGTTATTAAACCTTCAGAAATATTTGAAGTTACCGTAAACGATAAGTCAATTACATTTGAGATAGATGCGAAATATCTCGCTAAGAACCAGAAACAGTTACTGGAAAATGAATATTACAATTCATTTCGTGATTTCGTATATGATTTTAATTCATATATTCCGGAAGTTAACAACCAAAGAATTCTTCCTGATAAATATAGGGAATTCTTTGATCTGGAAATACCGGTGAAAGATTTTAAGTTAATTTCCATCTCTAAGATAAACCTTGAGGATTTGGCTACTATTGCGGTTCATTATTCCTATGATTTAGTTATTAATGCACTTTCATCTATATACAAACAGTACACTTTATATGAACGGCAAATTAATAATCTTCCGGGTCTTGTAACTTCATTTATACGGGCAGAAATCAATACTACTTCTCAGGCTGCATAACAAACAGCCTTTTTTTGCTGCAATCTTTCCTGATTCTTATTCTTCATTTTTCACAAATTCCATAATTTTATATAAATTCCCAATAAATTTTTATTATAAATACTGTTTATATGAAATTCAGATATAATTTATGGATAATTTCTTAAATCATATACAAAATCTAAATACTATTTGTGTGTTTTTTATTGTATTTATATGTAACAGGTTTCATTTTTTATTAACATTTGGAAAGTTTTCGACAAAATATTAAATCTTTTCAACCAAAAATAGAAAATAAAAAACGAAAATAGAATCTTTTTTACAAAATATATAAAATTTAAACTTAAAAATAAAAAAAACCACTTGATTTATTTAAAAATCAACATCAATAATTAAAAAAATTTACCGGGTTACACCCTGCAAACCCAGAGAATATGCGACTCTGATAATTCTCTTTTACCAATATATGTTTAATTATGTTATGTATTACTATTTTTTAAAATTATATATTTATTTTATATCAGGTTATGTCTGGAAATTATAAAGATTTATACGATATTGATTTACATAGAAAATTTACATGGAAAAATGACGGTGAAAATTCAAAAAATAAATTCTCAAAATATTCACCGTCAAAAAATAAACGCGTATTTTGCTTATATAGAGGATTTTTAAAATCTTTTAATAGATTTATTGCTTAGATCGAAAAATGTCTAATTTTGGAAATTACAAGGTTTCAACCAAATCCTCCAAACGCTGCTTAAGAATTTCCACTCTTACTCTTAAATCGGCGTCATTTTTTATAATAGCTTTATTATTTTTTAAAATATCAAAATTGCTTTCAAAAAGTGATAATGCCTGTTCAGTTTTTGCGATAGAGGAAATTCTCTTTAACTCTGAATCAGATATAGGAGTTTTTCTTTGCTCTCTTTCTTTCTGCTGCTGTTTCATTTTTTCCATATTAGTTTCAAGGCGGGCTTTTTCTTTCTCAGCCTTATTCTTTGCTTCCGTCATGAAGCGCAGCTGCTCTTCTACATTGATTTGCTTATTATCCTCCGGGGAAGAATTGTTTATAGCTTCAATTTTACCTTCCAGGACTTCTAAAATCTTATTCTTCTCTTCTATTTCTTTATTGGCAAGTTCCAGTTCTTCTCTGTATTTTTTAGCTTCTTTAGCTCTTTCTTCAGATAATTTCTTGATTGACCGGAACTCAGCATTATCAATGTTTCCGTTGTTTTGAAGTACTGTTAAAATGCTTCTTTGTGCATCTTCATCCAGCTTACCGAATTTGTCTGCCTGATTTAGATCAATACCATTGGAATTTAACAATTCACTCAATTCAGGGATAAGCTTTTCTGCTGTAGTATATTTTCTTGCCTGTCGTTCAGAAATATTAAGCTGTTTAGCAATTTCTGCATTTATGTTCTTAATTTCGCCTTTGAGTTTTTTGGCTTCATATAATTCCTTTAGACGGCCAACTTCCCATCTTTTTACTTCCATTGATGCTTCTCTTACATCGTGATTGGCGGAAATAAGCATTATTTCTTCATCAATTTCGGTTATATCGGATTTTTCTATCTTGCATGGAATTCCTGCAGGAAACAAAGAATTATATTCCTTTTCTGTCATCATGCTTATGGCATGATATCTTCTTTCTCCGGAAACCAGTCTGTAATTATCCTTATCAGAATCATATATAACAGATAAATTATGTCTGAGACCATTGATTAATATACTTTCCTTAAGGGCTTCAATTCCGTCCTGGGAATACATTTCATTCTTAGGGTTGGAAATAATCTTGTCTTTTGGAATGTATTTAAAGTTATATAATGATTTTGCCTGGATTTCTCTTAGTTTTTCTCCACCATCATTGTTTAATATACCGGTCTTGGTTGTTCCGGCGCTAAATGATTTCTTTGCCATTATTTCTTCTCTCCCTTCAGAAATTTAGCTAATTCGCGATAATGTTTGTTATCCATCAGACCCAGATAGTTGACCAGTTCAATATAATCCTGGGCAGCCGTACTTCTCTTATCATAAGTAAGAAGCGGCTCAAACAGTGTATTTGATTCATTAACAGCAATACAATTTCTGATGGAAACCGGAAGAAATTTATCACCAAACATTTCTTCATAGCTTTCATACATTTGCTTATACAGGGTTGTTCGGCCTGCTACTCTTGTCATAAACATTCCAGCAAATTCAATATTTAAGGCATATTTGTCGTTTAATTCTTCGATTGTATCGAATAAAGACATCAAACCGTCATAGGAGAAGTTGTCCACGCAAATAGGTGTTATTATTTTGTTGCTAGCGCACATAGCACAGGTTGTAAGATATGATCTAAAAGGCGAGTTATCTATTATCACATAATCATAATCATCCTTAAGAAAATTCAGGTTATGTTTGAAAAATAGCTCAACATTAGATTCTTTTCCCTTATCATATATTTTATAAATGAGATTATTTAACTCTCTGGATGCAGAAAGAATGGAAATATTATCATAATCCGTATTCAATATATAAGATTCAACCTGTTCCTTAGAATCAAGCTTAGAACAGAACAATTGTTCGTAATCAACATTTGCGCTTTCGTCGGATTTTCCAAACATTTTTGTTGTATTCATCTGGGGATCAAGATCTATTATCAGTATGGAATACCCCGAAATAGCTAATATTTGAGAAATTGTTATGGCAGAGGAAGATTTCCCTACCCCACCCTTTTCATTAATAAGACTTATTATTTCTGACATAGCAATCCTTCCTTAATATTTATTATATTTGTATTATACATCAAATATTCTTTCTTTCAATAATTTTTAGAATTTTTTGTTATAATTTGAACTCAGTTCAATTTTTTATGGAAAAATTTCTGTAATATTGAAATGATAAAATAATTTTTGAACTCAGTTCAAAAGGATATTACGTAAATTTATATATGTTGAAATATAAAGAATAAACTTATATAAAGAATAAACTAATATAAAGAATATACCAATAATAAATATAAGCTTATGTAATAAATAATAGCTTGGATTTGCAGATTATATAAAAAGCGCATATTCAAATGATTTTTAATCCTAAATTTGAATAATGTATAAATATCAAATGCAGTAATTAATAGACGGATGAGCGGGATAAGTGAATAGGAAGGCTAAAAAGAAATTGCAACTGATTTTTGAAAATGTGAACTGAGTTCAAATCCACAACTGTATTTTTGAAATTTCCTTTGGTTTAAAACACAAATTATTTTACATTTAATTGCAAAAACCGGAACTCCAAAGTGGAAATGACGTAATAAATAAAATGCTTCTTGAAAAGTGAACTCAGTTCAAAACATATTTTGTCAAAATATTTACAATATTTACATGAAAGAATATAAAAATGCATAAATAATATTATATAAAATTAAATGGAAGATTGTACTGGCTTTAAATTACTTATAAAGGGCGTCATTACTATTTACACTCCAGTCGGATTATTATAAACAATGGTTAATGTTGTAATACAGATAAACAATTATGTGAAACACGTTGTATTCTTCATTTTTTAAGCGTCGCCTATAAACTGTGCTCTTCGCAAACTTGCCATAAATGGCTCAAACATGCTGCGAGCACAGTAGCTATGCTCGAAAAACGTGGGAATACTGCCTAATGTTTCATATAATTGTTTATCTGTATTGCACATAGGCACGTTTACAATCCCACCGGTGTGTAGACAGTAGTAGTGAAAAACAACAAAAAAAGTTCATTATTATGCTTTAAATATAATACGGAATCATAAAGAAAAAATATTTTATAATAGATACAATAAAACACCCAATATAAATAATTGAACTGAGTTCAGACTTTAATTTAGAATAATACGGATAAATAAATTTCACACCAGCCATATGCCACAATGTAAAGAACATACGTTTCTTGTTCCACGTGAAACATTTAACACTATATATTGTGGTTAGAGTCAAATCTGACATTTGGTTCGCGATTCCTTCGGTACTAAAGTGCCTGCAAGATGGAGATTATTATGTATTATTATGTGTCTTTATGCATTTAAAGGATGAATAATGGGATATTTTATCGAATTTCCGGCGTTTATGTCATTGATATTTAATTCAAATATATGGCTTAAATACATAAAAAGAACAAAGAACATCCGGTAAAATACATGGAGATAACTAAAGAAAATCTGGCAAAATGTAAGGGGAAATAACAAAGAAACATCCGGTAAATGCATAACAACTGGAAAATATAAAAAAATAATAAAAAAACAAGAATATTTTTACCAACCCAATAAAATATAGTATAATATCTGCAATAAAGAAAAAAATACTAAAAGAATTGGGAAAAGATATGGTTTATAAAGCAAAATTCAGAATTGGGTTAGAGGATTTGAATATTAACAACCTGGCTTCCAACAATAAAATATTGGCAATTATGGAGGATATCGGTGGCGCTCATTCAGAAGCATTGGGATTTGGCGTTAATAATATTGAAAAGACCAGAAAAGGCTGGGTTATACTGGATTGGAAAGTAAAAGTTATTAACAGACCGGCATATAATGAAATAATCGAGGCACGCACATGGTCGAGAAAATGTGATAAATTGTTTGCATACAGAGATTACGAGCTGGTAAATGAAAAAGGTGAAGTGGCGGCAATAGGCTCTTCAAGATGGATTCTTATGGATATTGATAAAAGGAGACCAATAGCCCTCACAGATGATTTGAATAAAATATATGGAACAGAAGAAGGGAAAATGGTATTTCAGGAGGAGATTGGCAAGCTAAATGTTTCAATTCCCGGGGATGCACCTTCAATGGAATATACACCTCAACGAAGAGATTTGGATTATAACGGACATATGCACAACATAAGTTATCTTAATCTTGCTTATGAGGCAATTCCGGAAGATTTATATTTGGGAACTCAGTTCAACAATATTAGGATTGAGTATAAGAAGGAAATACTTAAGGGGGATGATGTAATAATAAACTGTCAAAGTGACAATAATAAATGTATCATCACATTTTCAACGGAAGGAAAGCTTAATGCTGTGGTTCAGTTGGATAATGAGGAGATGTTATAAATTTTATTTTAGAGATTTATTGAAAATTTATTATTAAAGGAGGAAATAGATATGCCATTAATTAATAAGGACAAGGTGCTGAATGGAGTGAGCAAAGCTGTAGATGTTACAAATAATGCAGCAGACAAGGTTTCCGGATATGTTAAGGAAAATGAATTGGACAAGAAAGCTGTAAAGGTAGCTAAGGAAGCAGAAAGTGCAATTGTTTCAATGGGAAAGTCTTTGGAAGATGCATTTAACAATACATTTTGCACGAAAAAGTAAAATACGGATATTGAGAGGGGATACTTCATGAAAAAGGAGAATCAGAAATTAAAGCTTCTGTATTTACAGGAGCTTTTTTTGAAATACACAGATGTTGAACATGGAATCACTTTGCAGGATATTACCAAATATCTTGAAAAAAGGGATGTTCCGGTTACCAGAAAGACCTTGTATTCAGATATAGAGCTTCTTAGAGAATACGGAATGGAGATTGAGGGAGTTAAGAAAGGAAATGGATATTATTATTACCTGGATGAGCATTTGTTTGAAACAGCGGAGTTGAAGCTTCTGGTTGATGCAGTTCAGGCGTCTAAATTCATAACTAGAAAAAAGTCTGATGAATTGATAAAGAAACTGGAAGAGTTTTGCAGTGTATATGATGCAGGGAAGCTTAACAGACAGGTTCTGGTACAGGACAGAATAAAAACAATGAATGAAAGCATTTATTATAATGTTGATTTCATAAATATTGCCATTACAGAAAATAAGGAAATTTCCTTTGAATATTATGACTGGAACCTGAAAAAGGAGCTTGAGTTAAAAAATAACGGAAATAAAGATAATATTTCCCCGTGGGCATTAATATGGGACAATGAGAATTACTATCTGCTGGCTTATGACAAAGGGGCCGGAATTCTTAAACATTACAGAGTAGATAAAATGCGTCAGATAAATATACTGGATAGCAGCAGGCAGGGGAAAGAACTGTTTGAAAAGATAGATCTGGCAAGATATACAGGCAAAGTGTTCGGCATGTACGGTGGTGAGCTGGTTAATGTTACACTGGAATTTCATAATAGTTTAATTGGTGTTGCTATAGATCGATTTGGCAAAGATGTTATGATAATTCCGGCGGGGGATGAGCACTTTAGAATTCATGTTGATGTTGAGTTGAGTAATGTTTTTTTGTCATGGATAATTAGTCTGGGTGACAGAGTTAAAATAGTGGGACCGGACATGGCCGTTGAAAAAATGCGTGAATTGTTGGATAAAGTTAATGGCATATATTATTATTTTTCTTGATTGAAAAATAAGTAAAATGTATAATAAAATCAGATGAATGTTTGTGACTTATATTTTTACAAATGTATGATGTATTGAGGTACATAATATGAATAGCATTGAAAAGAAGTATATGAAGGGTGCATTTAAATGTGTACTTGTGGCCTGTCTGCTTTTACATCTGCTGCTTTCGGTTATTTTTGCCATGAATAAGTACGTAATACTCATGGTATGGAGCATATGCAGCACATTATTTTATGCTTTGATGATTGTAATTAACAGCAAAGAATATTTCAGGGCAATAACGATAGCTTCACATATTGAAATAATGATATTCGTGGCAGTAAGTGAAGTTTTGTTCGGATGGGAGTATAATTTTGAACTGTATCTGGCAGCCGCCATGTCTTTTGTTTTCTTTAATCCTTTTAAGAATAAAAAGAAGATATTTATTATTTCAGCCGTTGAGTTCATTGAATTTACAGCTTTAATGATAATAACAAATTACATACAGCCTGTAATAATAGCCCCTGGAGTTTTTAAATCTTTTATGGTTTATCTTAACAGTCTTGGAAGTATTTCATATATAGTATTTGGTGGAACTGTTTCAAGAATTACAACAGAGCGTATAGAAAAAAGCTCTTTCAAGGTATCCCATGATGAACTGACAGGGTTATATAACAGAGCTTATTTTTTCGACAGGGTAGAAGAAGAGCTTAAGAGCAATCCTGATAAAAAATATTACATGATATGTACAGATATCAGTGGCTTTAAATTGTACAATGAGTTGTTTGGAGAAAAGCAGGGAAATGAGGTTTTGCTTGCACAGGCTGAAATGATGAGACAGACCAGTCATCTTCATGGAGTGTATGGAAGATTATCGGGAGATGAGTTTGCCATGATAGTCCCTGAGGAAAATTACCGTAACAATAATATTGATGTTTATTTTAGAGGGCTTGAGAAGCAGTTCAGCAGCGACCAGTATAATATGCAGATATATGTGGGCATTTATGAAATTAAAGACAGAACAGAGGAGATTTCTTCCATATGCGAAAAGGCCCATATTGCCATAGATTCTATAAAAGACAGATATGATATGCATTTTGCTATTTATAGCGATGATATGCTGCAGGAGCGGATTAACAGACGTAAACTAATCAGTGAGTTTGACAAGGCTCTTGATAATAATCAATTTTGCATTTATCTCCAGCCTCAGATTGATGATAAAGGAGAGGCGATAGGCGCAGAGGCACTTGTAAGATGGCTGCATCCGGAAAGAGGACTGGTTCCGCCTATGGAGTTTATACCTGTTTTGGAAGACACAGGATTAATAACCAAGCTGGATTTATATGTGTGGGAACTTGCAGCAAAGACATTGAAAAGATGGAAAGATGAAGGGAAAAAAGATTTTTACATATCTGTAAATGTTTCCGGAAAAGATTTTTATCATACAAATATATACAAAACATTTACAGAGCTTGTTGAGAAGTATAAAATAGAGCCGGAGAGATTGAAAATCGAGATTACGGAAACTGTGCTTATGAATGAAGCTAAGAGCCAGATGGATGTGCTGCAAAAGCTGAGAAAATATGGATTTGAAATTGAAATGGATGATTTTGGAAGCGGATATTCATCTCTTAATATGCTTATGGATATAATGCTTGATGTCCTTAAAATCGATATGGGATTTCTTAGAAAGACAGAAAATGTTGACAGAAGCTGGAATATCATAGATACTGTTATTGGTCTTGGAAAGAAACTTGACATGAAGATTATTACAGAAGGTGTTGAGACTGAAGAACAGGTAAATAGACTTAAAAGCATGGGATGCGGAATGTTTCAGGGATATTTTTTCTCTAAACCTGTTCCTATTGAAGAATTTGAAGAAAAGTATCTATAAGTATTTAAGCATAATGTAAATATATTCTTTGTATGTTATTTTATTCACTAAATAACAAAAAATCTTTATTTTAGGTGGTAATACGATAATAATTCAGTTGTTTTAATGAAAAAAAGTATCTATAATCATTAGAAACTGAGGTATACCATGGTTAGTAAATAAACGGTGGGATATATCCCGATTATTTTTGCACAAAAGCATATAAGATTAATCTCCAAAATCTATATGCTTGACTATATTTCTATCCCCTCTACTCATCCCCGGTCACCCCAGACCGGGGAGTTTTTGTTATACAATTAACTTATTAACATTCCAGAATTACATTTCGGAATGTTAAATTATGGTTGAATTAAAATCAAAAAATAGGTATAATTGTTGTAAGTGGGTGGACTAGTTATTTGCAACTAATCCTGGTGCGTATCAATTTAATATACATTGTAGTACAGCATATAGAGAGTATACACAGAAAGGATCTTTTGTATTATGGAAGAGAATAAAGTGCAGTCAATGGAAGCTCCGGTAGATGTTACATCTATCGAATTGGATACTCCCGATAAAGATGAAAACAAGAAAAATGTAAAGGCGAAAAAGCCAAAGAAAGCGAAAGTGCCAAAACAACCCAAAGCGCCGAAGCAGCCAAAAGCGCCAAAGCCGCCGAAAGCTCCAAAGGAGCCGAAGCAACCAAAACAGCCGAAGGCGCCAAAGCCGGCGAAGACACCAAAGCCGCCGAAAGCTAAAAAAATACAGAATGCAGGTGTAAATACTGAGGGACAAAATCAGACAAAGAATAAGAACAGACGCTTCGGTATTAAGTTTAAGATGCTTGTTCCAAGTATAGCTGTAATTGTTCTTATATGCGTTTCATTGGGAACAATTCTCAGTGTCAGAATGAAGACCAGTCTTATCGAGACAGCAGGGGAAGCTGCTGTTTCCACAGCTAAAAATATAGCATCAAATGTTACAGTTGATAATGTTAATGAACTTATAAGTAAGAATGCCAGGGCAACCTGTTACACTCCGATTTCTAACACATTTAAATCAGAGATGAAAGAAGGTAAGATGAAGTATGTTTATCTTCTTCAGGTAAAGGATGACAAACTCACTTATCTTATTGACCCGGATGCTGGCGACAAGGCAATCGGAACGGAATTTGAATTGACAGCTACAGAATTGCCGCAGGTAATGCAGGGTAATGATTATGCAGAGAATAAAATTACTAAATCCGACGGAGCCAGTTTGATTTCAGCTTATGTGCCGATCATGTCAGGTGGTAAGGTTATAGCTATTCTCGGTTGTGATTACGATGCATCCAGCATTTCAACAAAGATTAATAATAATTCATTTTTATCAATAATAATAACAGTTATATGTGTTGTTATAGCAGTCATCATATTATCCGTTCTTATTAACAGGATAGTAGGTAATCTTATCAAGGTTAACGGAAAAGTATATGAGCTTGCCAGCAATGAGGGAGACCTTACTCAGGTAATTGATGTTAATTCGGGGGATGAGACAGAGCTTATAGCTCAGAACATGAATAAACTTCTGGCTTACATAAGAGATATCATGCTTAATATTTCTAAAAATGCAGATGAATTGAATGTATCATCAGGTGTAGTAGTTGATAATCTGCGTGGAGCCAAGGATAACGTTAATGATGTATCAGCAACAATGGAAGAGATGAGTGCATCCATGGAGGAGACAACAGCATCCATTGGACAGATTAATGAATCTATCATAGATGTATGCGATTCCATTGAAGAGGTTAATTCAAAAGCTATGGCAGGTAATGATTCTGCTAAGGCAACCCAGATTAAGGCAGAAGAAATAAGACAGAAAGCTGTAAAGGCATCTCTGGATGCAAAACAGAAGTCTAAAGAGATGGCAGAGGCTGTTAGTGACAAAATTGAGAAGTCCAAAGCAGTATCAGAGATTGGACACCTTACAGATGATATTATTGAGATAACGGAGCAGACTAATTTGCTTGCTCTTAATGCAAGTATCGAGGCGGCAAGGGCAGGAGAAGCCGGAAGAGGTTTCGTAGTAGTTGCTGAGGAAATCGGAAAGCTGGCTAATAACTCAGCCAATGTTGCATCACAGATTCAATCAATAAGTGAACAGGTAATAAATGCAGTTGATGAACTTGCAAAAGAAGCTCAGATAATGATAGAGTTTATGGACACAACAGCCATGAGCGGATATAAGGAGCTTGAAAGTACATCCGAAGCATATAGTAATGATGCAAGCGATTTCCATGAGACAATGGAGCATTTTACGGAACAGTCTAAGAAACTGCAGGCTAATATTGATGCAATCGGACAGGCAATTGAGGCGGTTAATATAGCCGCAGAAGAGACTGCCAAGGGTATTGTAAATGTAACTCAGATGTCTGTTGAACTTTCAGGGTCAATTAATGAGATTGGCGAGAAGGCAGAAAATAACAGGGCAATATCAGATGAGCTTAACAGCCAGGTTGGCAAATTTAAATTACAATAAAATATTAGGAATATGATAAATAGAAAGAAAGAGGGAATCGTTGTTGATATACTCCTGTCTTTTTGACAGGAGGAATATCAGTAGCGGTTCTTTCTTTGTTTATTGACCTGAAGAAAAAACGATGATAATATAAAATTAACGAAAACGAGAACAATTATTAATATTTAAGGAGGTGAAGGGCTATAATAAAACATAGCAGGCAGAGAGACGCCATTTTAAATCACCTTCAATCAAGACAAGATCATCCCACAGCAGAAGCAATTTATAACAGCGTAAGGCAGGAATATCCTAATATAAGTCTTGGAACGGTTTACAGGAATTTATCAATGCTTGTTGATATAGGGAGTGTGATTAAAGTTCCATGTGATGACGGTTCAGTTCATTTTGACGGAAGAGTGTCACCACACTACCATTTTCAATGTTTAAACTGCAAGAAGATAATAGATTTGGAAATTTCTGAGGAAACCAGAATGTACGAGAAAAAATTTATAGATATGGCTGAAAAAGAATTTGCAGGAGAGATTGAAGGCAAAGCAACATTTTTTTACGGAAAATGCAGCGATTGTTTAAAAGCTGCCCCGAAGGGGTCAGACCCCATTAAAAAAGTATAAACTAAAGAGACAAAAGTTTATAGAAATTTTATGGGATCTGACCCCATAAACTCCATAAAATCCTATTGACTAAAACGAAAAAGTATGTTATAAAGTTAACATAAAAACAGTAATGATTACTAATTTGATTTTGAAAAGGAGAATTGACTATGAAATTTGTATGTTCAGTATGTGGTTATGTTTATGAAGGAGATAAAGCTCCAGAGCAGTGTCCTGTATGTAAGGCACCTTCAGATAAGTTCACAGTTCAGAGCGGCGAAAAGGTTTGGGCTGCAGAGCATGTAGTAGGAGTTGCAAAGGGTGTTAGCGAAGATATTTTAGCTGACTTAAGAGCAAACTTCGAAGGTGAATGTTCAGAAGTTGGTATGTACCTTGCAATGGCAAGAGTTGCTCATAGAGAAGGTTATCCTGAAGTTGGTTTATATTATGAGAAGGCTGCTTGGGAAGAAGCTGAGCATGCTGCAAAGTTTGCAGAATTACTTGGTGAAGTAGTTACAGATTCAACAAAGAAGAATCTTGAAATGAGAGTTGATGCAGAGAATGGAGCAACAGCAGGAAAGGTAGACCTTGCTAAGAGAGCTAAGGAAGCTAATCTTGACGCAATCCATGACACAGTACATGAGATGGCAAGAGATGAGGCAAGACACGGAAAAGCATTTGAAGGTCTCTTAAAGAGATACTTTGGCTAATTAAAGGTCTTGCTTTTAAGGAATTTAATATAGTTTTTAGGTATATAAAAGGAGTTGTGATTTAATTTCACAACTCCTTTATTGATTATCCGGTTCAGAAAATGGGGACTGCCGGTTCTCCTATTTCCAATGATTAAGTTTCGGTACGACTGCCTCCATATGCGCCCTAACCTGTTCGGCAGGCCAATTCTCATTTGCCATGTGCTCTACACAAAAATCAATAAGCTGCTCCTTACTGGTGTATTTGAACTCGCCATCACTGTAACACCATTTGCAATATTCCTCATTAAAATCACCATTTGGCTCTTTGCTTGTTGTGCCATCCTCAAGGGGCATACCGCAGCATTGGCAAATAAGCTGTCTTGGAGTGCCTAATAATGTGTTAATTGAAACATCAAAAAAATTTGAGAGTAATTTAAGTGTTTCAGTATTTGGAATTGTTTCTCCATTTTCCCATCGTGACACTGCTTGTCGTGTTACAAAGATTTTTTCTGCAAGTTCATCTTGAGAAAGTCCTTTTTTAGTTCGAAGTTCAAGAATTACATCTTTTGTTTCCATTTGTTATCACCACCTTGTAAAGAGTATAATTCCGGCATGTAATAAATTCAAGCAACTGGCTGTTGCTCCCAATCCCTTTTTATTTTATAAACTGTAAGCTGTATGGTTCTTCGGGTAGAGAAAATGTCAATTTTATATTTATTTCTGACAGTAAATTTCAATTGCTTTGGCCGTAAACTCAGCGGTTCCATCTCCTCCATAGGTGTCAATATTCTCGGTAAATTCTCCACCGCTTGCATACATCTTTCCAAGTCCGGATAAGATTTCCTTCGAGCATTTATAATAATGTTCTGAAATAAAATCCTGTAATTTCTTAACCTGCAATTGAACCATATCACTTGCAGCCTCCTGATCCTTCAGCTTTCCAAATTCTGCAAAAATTAACATAAAGCTGTTAATCAAATCTTTCTGTTGGGCATCTGTCATATTCTTAGACTTTTCCTCATATTCCCGATATTCAGAAGTTTCTCCCCATTGCTCTTTCGCACGTTTTGAATATTCATTAATCTTTTTTGTGTCAAATACTGTAAAATCCATTTTTTTCACTCCTGTCGTTTTTATTCCTCGAGCGAAATCAATAAGATTCTCAAGATGCTCTTTTTTCAAGGTCAATAACTCTATCTGTTGTTCAAGTGCTTTTTCCCTGTCAAAGTTAGGGGCATCAATAATCTCTTTAATTTCTTTTAGAGAAAATTCCAATTCCTTAAACAGTAAAATCTGTTGTAACCGTTCCAATGCTGTATCGTCATACAACCTGTATCCGGACTCAGTGTATTTGCTTGGCTTTAAGAGTCCGATGGAATCGTAATATTGCAGAGTGCGTATACTCACTCCGGTTAATTTACTGACTTCATTTACTGTCATCATTGGCATTTTCCTCCTCTCGATAAGCATACTTTAAACTATTACGCAACGTGAGAGTCAATAGCTTTTATAAATAAATTTATTTCATATACCCATAAATCCTTCTCTTTTTCAGAATATAGTAAATTGTCACAATCAGACTTATTCCTTCCACAGCTATTACCACTGCCCAAAGTCCGTCCACATTGAGCAGCATCGGCAGGGCATATATCATAATCAACTGTAAAATTAATGTACGGGTTACAGACAAAATCGCTGAAATTTTTCCGTTGCTTAATGATGTAAAGAAAGCGGATGCAAACACATTAAATCCCATTACCAAAAACGCCACAGAATAAATCCTCATTCCACGCACGGTCAATTCGTTCAGTGCCTGATTATATCCCACAAATATTTTTGCCATAGGTACGGTTAGGACTTCAGCTATAATAAACATTGATACATTGGTAATTGTGAGGACCACAACACTTTTTCTAAATATATTTTGAAGCTCCGGTTTGTTTCCCGCTCCATAGTTAAACCCAATAATCGGTGCAACGCCCATAGAATATCCAATATAGATTGCCACAAATACAAAGGATACGTACATAATCACACCATAAGCAGATACACCGTTTTCTCCCACATAATGCATTAACTGTAGATTATATAGAAATCCCACAATAGATGCCGAAAGATTGGAGAGAAATTCGCTCACACCATTACCACAGGTTTTTGCAATTACTTTAATATTAAATTTTGTACCGGTGAGTTTCAGGATACCGGACTTTGAAACTGCAAAATATATAAATGGGACCGTACCACCTACAATCTGGCTGATAACGGTTGCCCAGGCAGCTCCGGCAATACCGAAATCACATATTCCTACCAAAATCCAGTCCAGTAGCATATTTGTACATCCCGCTATCAATGTTATGGCAAATCCGGTTCTCGGTTTTTCTGCAGTAATCAAAAAATTTTGGAATAGGTTCTGCAGCATGAAAAACACCACACCAATCATATTGATTCTTAAATACAATACACAGTAGGGAAGCATTGTTTCACTTGCGCCAAGCAGTCTGGAAATGACAGGTGCAAGAGTGAAACTAACAGATGCAAGAACTATTCCTATTCCAATCAATGTATAAACAATGAGGGAAAAATATTTATTTGCTTTCTTTTTTTCATTCAGCCCTAAGTGCAGCGATACCAGCGCATTCCCGCCTGTTCCAAACATAAATCCCACGGATGCAATCATCATAATGTAAGGCATAACCAGGTTGAGGGATGCAAATGCTGTATTTCCTACATAATTTGACACAAAAAAACCGTCTACAATGCCGTAAATAGATGTAAAGAGCATGGTACATATCGGAGCAATCACAAATCGGAACAGTCTTTTATAAGTAAAATGGTCTGATAGCTGAATTCTATTGTGTGTTTTCATATGCATTTACTTCCTTTTCAATTCCTATCCTTTATCTGGCATAACAATTTTCACCACATAATATACCATAGTATGATTTCGGACTATTATCAAGAGCTGTTACACCATGTAGACAATCATATAAAGTATCAGTATAATTTATTTATATCGAAAGTTGTTCAGAAAATAAAGAATTTGAGGGGAACGGATTGTATGAAAATATTTGAATTTGATGGAGAAAAATTCACGTAAGGGCAAGTAAGCGATAAGAAGAGGATTAATATGAAAAAGATTAAAATTCCTAAGATTAATACAATAAACTATGGTGGCAAATGGATTGGTCTGGGTATGCTCTTGGCAGCAGTAATCCCCGGAATCGTCTGGTGGGTATTTAATGTTTTTTTATGGTGGCTTTGTGGGATAGGCATAGTTATCCTTGTAGCATTTCTGATACTGTTTATTTTTGAGATGTGGCAGGACAATAGCAAAATTCCGTATTATGAGCGCACATTGAAAGAAAAAATACCTTATGATTCTGAAAAACAGTATGCGGTTATGCGTGTTTCCATATGTACCGGTGAAAAAGTAGCAGGTTTTAAGAATTATGATTATGCACATTTTACGGAGGTTATGCTCATAAAGGATGATAAAGATGAAAAAAGGTTTAAGGAAATTTATGGGTTGGACGAAATAAAAAAGGAATATTGACATAATGATGGTATTGGAGGACGTGTGATATGCATTTTGTTGATGCGAAAGGAATACTCACCGGAAGCGGTGGTCATTATGGAATGAATATATACCGGGGATGTTCACACGGATGTATCTATTGTGACAGCAGAAGCAGGTGCTACCAGTTTACCCATGCCTTTGAGGATATTGAGGTAAAGCAGAATGCCCCGGAGCTTTTGGAAGCCGCGTTAAGGTCAAAGAGAAAGAAGGGCATGATAGGGACGGGGTCAATGTCCGATCCATACATGCATTGTGAAGAAAATTTAAGGCTGACAAGAAGATGCCTGAAAATCATATTACAGTACGGATTCGGGGTGGAGGTTCAGACTAAATCAGATAGGATTTTGCAGGATATTGATTTGCTGGATGAGATTAATCAGAAAACCAGATGCGTGGTACAGATGACATTGACGACCTTTGATGATAATTTATGCCGGATTATAGAGCCTAATGTTTGCAACACAAAAAGGCGGATTCAGGTTCTTATGGAAATGCAGAAGCGTGGCATCCCTACTGTAGTATGGCTGACACCAATCCTGCCATTTATTAATGATACAGAGGAAAATATTAAAGCAATACTTGGGGAATGTATCCGGGTTGGAGTGAAGGGTATTATCTGTTTTGGCATGGGGATGACATTGCGGGACGGAGACAGAGAGTACTATTACAATGCTTTGGATAAACATTTTCCGGGGATGAAGCAAAGGTATATTGAAACATACGGAAACTCTTATGAATTACCAAGTCCGAGAGCAAAGGAACTTATGACCATATTTAAGAATACCTGCAGAGAGCATAACATACTCTGCACACCGGAGGAGTGTTTTGCGTATTTGAACGAGTTCCCGGAGAAATATAAACAGATGAGAATATTTGATATTTAAGGAGAGGGTTAAGTAAATGAGAATCTCAGTTTCCGGCAGAATATGTAGGAAAATATTGTTGAATATGGGGGTATATAAGAATTTATGACTGTTACTTATTCTACAAGTCAAATAGCTGGAATTGTAGGATTGCATCCAAACACCGTAAGACGGTATGAGGAATGGGGACTAATACAAAAGCCTGAACGAAAAAAGAATGGATATCGTGTATATAATGATGTTCATATCAAGCAGTTTACATTGGTAAAAAAAGCCCTTCAAATTGAGGTATTGCAGGCGGGACTTCGAAAAAGAATGGTTAATGCGGTGAAATTGTCAGCACAATATCAATTTGAGGAAGCAATTGAGTTGGTAAAGGAATACATATGCATAGCAGAACAAGAAATAGAGAACGCCAAAGAGGCTGTCAGACTATGTGAAATGCTATATGAAAAGCCGAAAGAAGATGGAGTTTCCTATAAGAGAGTGCAGGCGGCCAGGGAATTAGGGTTGACCATTGACACTATTAGAAATTGGGAGATGAATGGACTGCTTACAGTAAAACGGAAGGAGAACGGTTATCGGGTATATGATTCAAATGATATGAACCGTTTGAAAATTATCCGTTCTCTTAGATGCGCGAATTATTCATTATCCGCTATTTTAAGGATGATGAATAAATTGGAAAGCGGAATGCATAAAAGTGAGAAAGACATTTTAAATATACTGAATACTCCTGAGAATGAGGAGGATATTGTCTCAGCGTGTGACAGATTAACCGATTCACTTGAAAAAGCTATAGAGAATGCTTATGAAGTAATTCAGTTATTGAAAGAGATAAAACAAATGAAAATATAAACCCTACACTATAACACCAGACTTTTGTCAGGTGTTATTTTTTCTTTCAGAATAAATGAAGGAGGAAAATAAAATGAATGCAATAGTCGTTAAGAATCTTACAAAAAAGTATGGTACTAATATTGCAGTAGACAATCTAAGTTTTCAAGTTAAGAAAGGAGAGGTATTTGGACTACTGGGAGCAAATGGCGCAGGAAAAAGCAGTGCCATTGAGTGTATATTGGGAACAAAGAAGATGGATTCCGGAGAAGTCAGCATATTGGGAATGAATCCAATAAAGGAGCGGACTGAAGTGTTTGAGCGGGTAGGGGTTCAGTTTCAGGAGTCGAAATATCAGGAGCTGATTAAGGTGGAAGAACTTTGTAAAATGACAGCTTCGGTCTATAAAGAGCCACAAAACTATGAAGAGTTATTAACCACATTTGGAATTGCAGATAGGAAGAAGGCGTATGTAAAAGATTTATCAGGAGGAGAACGTCAGAGATTATTTATAGTTCTTGCACTGATACCAAATCCGGAGATTGTATTCTTAGATGAACTCACCACAGGCTTGGACGCCAGAGCAAGAAGAGATGTGTGGAAGATTTTAGAGAAACTCAAGAAGCAGGGATTATCTATTTTACTTGCATCTCATTATATGGATGAAATCGAGTTTCTCTGCGATGAGATATTGATTTTAAAAAAGGGAAAAACGGTATTTCAAGGAACTGTAGAAGGAGCAAAGTCAGAAAGCGGAAAAAATCAATTTGAAGATGCATATTTGTGGTATACAGATGAGGAGGATAACTATGAAAACATTTAGAATTTTATTAAAGAATGAATTGAAAATGAGCCTTCGTGGAATGGACATGCCTATTTTTGCTGTTATTATGCCGATTATTGTGCTTGTCATTTTAGGCGTGGTATTTGGGCAAAAGCCTGCTTTTGAAGGGGCAGAGTATAGTTTTTTGGATCAATCTTTTGGGGCATTGTGCAGCATAGCAATCTGTGCGGGTGGAGTAATGGGGCTGCCATTGGTGATTTCTGATTACCGTTCTAAGCAGATTCTGAAAAGATATCAGGTAACGCCGGTAAAGCCAAGTCTTGTTTTAATGGTAGAAGTTGCAATGTACATAATTTATGCTGTAATATCTCTGTTAAGTTTGTTTCTTGTATCAACCTTATTCTTTGGTTTTAAAATGCGGGGAAGCTTCGGCGTGTTTTTAATTGGGTACTTACTGGTTATGTTTTCTATATTCAGCATAGGAATGATGGTTGGGGGAATTGCTAAGAACTCAAAAATTGCCGGTGTAATTGCCAGTATATTGTACTTTCCGATGCTTATTTTTTCAGGTGCTACCCTTCCTTATGAAGTAATGCCTGACTCCATGCAAAAAATAGTGAATGTTTTACCACTGACACAGGGAATAAAGATACTGAAGAATGCCGCACTGGGCCTTCCTACCGGCAATGTAACAGGTGCAGTGATTTTTATGCTGCTAATTGCAGTAATCTGTAGCATAATAGCTGTGAGATTCTTTAGGTGGGAATAGGAAGAACAACTTTCAAGAACAACTTCATACTAAAGTATTAATTTACACAATATGTATAACATGTTATGATTAATTTATATAATATATAATTACTTTTTAGATAAAAAAATAAGGAGGTACATATGACTTATTTATCAGAATTTGTAGGTAGTCTTATTTTTCTTCTGGGAGGTTATGCATATATGTGCAATATATCTCTTAAAAAGACATTGGTGTCAGCATTGAATTACATTGAACTGGTTTTTGCCTGGAGTCTGGCTGTTGGATTTGGTCTTGCAGTGGCGGCTATTATGGGAGGACCGGCATATCTTAATCCTGGTGTTGTAATAGGATGTGTGATATTTGGCGGATTGGGTATTATGGATGCCGCTATTTATCTGTTAATGGAATTTCTTGCTGCGGGAACAGCGGTGTTTGTTTGCATGATATTCTTCTGGGATTCTTTCAAGGCGTCAGGAGATGCGCCTAAGAGAGGTATTTTCTCTGCTTATCCTGTTGAGAAGAATATGCCATTGAATTTTATCCAGGAAATAATTGCTACCTTTGTATTTCTGTTTCTGGTGTTTATGAGCATTGCAGGAGTAAGCGGATTAAAGGCTGGAAATCAGTCTTTAATCGTTGGACTTGTTGGATTTGGTGCAGTTGCATTTCTGGCACTTACTCTTAACAGCACTGGCTTTAGTATGAATGCTATGCGTTCAGTATTCAGCAGTGTGTGGTTTGCCATACTGCCAATTCCTAATAAGGGAAAAGAGAAGGTGGACTGGAGTTACCAGCTTATTGTTAATCTGGTTGGTTCTTCTATTGGTGGCGTACTGGCTGTATTTGTGACAGGATTAATTAAAGGTATGATGTAATAATCAAAGAGAGATTTTAATGAGATATTAGTAAGCAAAAGGTCCAGAAAGTAGCTGTTGAAGCTGCTTTCTGGACCTTTTTTATTTATTTCTTGACATGTGTCTATATACTGTATATACTAATATATACAGTATATAGACACGCATATCAGATAGTGTGATAAATAAGTTTTGTGGAGTGTAGTTAATATGATTGATTGTAATAATGTATCCAAGCGGTTTACTTCGTTTTCTCTGAAGAATATAACATTTAATCTGCCGGCAGGGTATATATGTGGTCTTATAGGCGAAAATGGTTCAGGAAAGACGACTTTAATTAATATATTGTCTGGATTGTATTCTTATGATGGGGAGATAAGAATATCTGGCAGGGATTATTGTAACGATGAGTATGATATTAAACAGGATATAGGGGTTGTGGTTCATGGTGATATATTCGAAGCACAAGAATCGCTGATTAGTAATGCCAATTATTTTGGCAGATTCTATAAGAAATACAGCAAGAATCTTCTGGAAAACTATCTGGAGAGATTTAACCTTAATGATAAAAAGAAATATAAAGAATTATCAAAAGGAGAAAAATTAAAATTTGCCTTAGCATTTGCTTTGGCACATGAACCGCGATTATTGTTATTAGATGAGCCAGGAGCCAATTTCGATATTGAGTTCAGGAAAGAATTTAACAGCCTGCTTAGGGAATTCATTATTGATGGCACAAGAAGCGTGATTTTATCAACACATATCATCTCTGATGTGGAGACATTTGCAGACTATATTTTATTTTTGAAAAATGGGGAACAGATACTGTTTGGTGATGTGGAAACAATAAGGGAAAAATATCGTATGGTGTCAGGTGAAAAATATAAGATAAAGCTTTTGAAAGACAGGATTATCTATCTTGAAGAAGGCAGGATAAGCTGTAATGCATTGGTTAAACATGATAAACAGGGCTATGATAAGGAACTTAAGGTATGGGAGCCAGGTATAGATGAACTTATGTATTATATTGGGAAAGGGAAAGATTATGGAACAATCAATCAGATTCTCTGAGGTTTTAAAGGATTATTTCAAGGAATATAAAAGAGGATTCAATTTTGCAAGACTGATATTGATTCTGTTAATAGCAGTTGGACCAATAGTTGTAAACGAGAATAGGCTTGAATTAAATTATGTTTTAGGAATACCAGTTTTATTTGCTACAATTAGTGGAGCCTTTCATATAGTTTCTTTGCCTGTAATGATGTATTTCATTCCGGCAACGAAGAAAATGAGAGAAATATATATACAGAAAATGCTGGAGATAAAAATCATGGTTCCCATGATGGTGGCTGTGTTGGCTGATTTAATATCGATATGTTTTGGAAAGGCATATATTAAGGCAGTTATACTGCAGATTATGGCGGTATTTTTTATTACATTTATAATGGGAACCTTGAATGATGGAACTTATTTTCCAGATGAATTCAAATTAGCCCAGGCAAGAATGAGGTATTTTTCGGCATCTATTTTAATGGGTTGTTACATTTTTTCAGGTGCAATTATTCAGATAGTCTGTTCTGAAGAAATATTACTGTGGGAGTTTTTAACTGTTTTAGGTGTTTCAGTAGCTGTGTTAGGAACGATATCATTATGTATATGCAAATATTGGCACAGTATAAAAGAAAATTATGCTGATTATGAAATGACGACAAAAGTGGAGGTGCAGAACAGAAGATGGTAATTGTAATTGAACCACATGGTACATACGCTATTTACGAGCAGATTGTTAATCAGATAAAGAATCAGATTGTTTCTGGAGAACTGACTGCGGATGAGGCATTACCTTCCATCAGAGGATTGGCAGCTGAGATTGGTGTCAGTGTAATAACAACTAAAAGAGCCTACGAAGAACTTGAAAAAGAGGGGCTGATACGCTCTGTTGCCAATAAAGGCTTTTACGTGTGCAGATATAATACAGATTATCTTCATGAAAAACAGCTTGTGGAATTGGAAAAGAAATTTCAGGAATGTATAGAGCTGGCGAAGCAGGCACATTTAAGTAATGATGATATTAAAGAAATGGTGGAGGGATTATTATAATCATGGAACAAATTATATTTTCTGCTAAGAATGTCAATGGCAATAAAGGTAAATTTATATTAAAAAACATAGACTTTGAGCTTCCCTGTGGCTATATCATGGGGATTGTAGGGAAAAATGGTGCGGGAAAGACTACATTTTTCCATTATATTATGGATGAGAAGAAAAGATACAATGGAAGTTTCTTTCTTGGCGGCAGGGACATATCAGAGGATCATGTGTGGCTGATGAATCATGTGGGATTTGTTTCAGAAGATAATACATATTTTATGCGAAGAACTGCTTTTCAAAATGTGGATTTATTAAAGGATTTCTATTCTGAATTTGATATGGAATTGTTCTTAAATGTTATGAAACTGTCAAAACTTGACGCTGCAAAGACGGTTGGGTGTATGTCCAGGGGAGAATATATGAAATTCCAGCTTGCTTTTGCAATTGCCTACAAGCCGGAATTGCTTTTGCTTGATGAGCCAACAGCAGGGATGGACCCGGTATATAGGAAAGATTTTTATAAGTTGCTAAAGGAAATCCTGGAACAACAGCAGTGCTCAATTATAATGTCATCCCATATTGAAGAGGATATTGATAAGCAGTTTGATTACATAGGATTATTCGAGGATGGGAATTTTGTGTCATTTAAAGAAAATGAATTAAAATAGGTGAGTGAAATGAAAATGAATAAAACATATAAAGAACAGGAATTGATAATAGAGGAATTTGACGAGAAGTTATTTTCATATACAGGACAGATAGCATGGTTTCTTCCCGGAATTTTCTCATTTTGTTCAATTTGTCTTGGGGCAATTCCATTCAGTGAATTTGATAAATCAGATATGAGACTTATTCTGGTAATATGTTATCTGGTTTTCATGATTGTTTATTTTGTTTTACAGCCATATTTATGGTGCAATGGTTATGGTAATAAGGTTAACACGAAATCAGACTCAATATATAGAGTATTAAAGCATATTCCGGTTTCTAAAAGAATCTTTATCAGTTCAAGAATGAAATATCTGTTCAGATATACATGGAAATTAGCAGCAATTGTAATGGTAATCAGGTTGATTGTTGATCTGATAAGTAAATCATTCTTAATCGTAAACTATCTGTATGTAATACTGTGCTATTTTGTGCTCCCAATGCTGGCGGGGTATCTGCTTGTGCGAGTCCATGTTGAGTTACGTGATTAACTAAACAATATTAAATTTATTCTTTTGACTAGTCATATTCAGCGGAGTATATCTGTAGCATAATAGCTGTGAAATTCTTTAGGTGGGAATAGGAAGAACAACTTCATACTTATCGATTACCCAGTCGATATTAGTTAAATCAAGCTCTTTGTTGCAATACAGACATTTACAGCCATTCTTGAGAGATAGAGAGGCGCCACAGTTAGAACAGGTCAGGTACACTTTTTCATTTAATATCTGGGTAACGGCAGATGATTTTCGCTTTAAACGTACTCTGACTTGTTCTTTCATGGACTTAATTTTATTACCATTAAAATAAAAACATTGCAGCGTCAGGTTAGCGCTAATGTATTGAAAATCCTCATCCATCCACCATTTTTCTATACGACAGCGCTCCATGTTCAGATAGACGATGTTCTCATATCTGGACAGAAGTTCTTCTGAGTCGAATTTTATAAATGCTTCCAGTTCGGGTTTGTTATTTGCAAAATGCAGTACCTGCATGCGGCTGTTAAGTATTGTTGCGAAGGATTCCACTGAAAATGCTGCATCTTTTTTTCTGATTTTTCCGGCAATCAAATTATTTTTCCACATGTCATTATTGTACTTGGCTGTGACAATCGGATTTATAATTACAGCCCAAATCAGCGACAGTAATATGCTTCCGGCAAAAATTGCCAGTCCACCAAGAAATGTTCCATAAATAAAGGAACCTAATGTTCCCAAAAACAAATTATATATACCAGATGGTGGAACCTTCCCCCAATACGGCATAATCATTCTGATAATATGATATGCCAAGACTCCTAATCCCCCACAGCAAAGTGCTAGTTGTTTGATATAAAGCAGAGCATAGGTTAACCCATGAAATGTAACCATTGCCGTATCTCTAAAATGAACTTGATTAACCTTGCTTTGAAAATCCTCAAAATTAAACTGGGTACCACAGTATTTACAGCCATCAAAAAAATTATCTATTACATCCATGTGCCCACAACAGGGGCAGCAGTATTCGTTTTTTGAGTGAATAGTTTCAATTACATCAAATATAATTTCACAGTCTTTTTGAAAGTGCTTGATTTTCTTATTGTTAAGGAAAAAGTTAACTTCTTTTTTTACAAGTTTATGTACCTCATAGATTGTATATTTTCCATCTTTTCCGGCAAGTACAGAATCGGATTCTTTCTTAGAATTATTCAGACAGACCTGCATGGTCAATGCTTTTCTGTCAAGACGTTCTCTGTTTAGCTGCAGGGCATACATTCCCCATTGGGTTGTATCTTTCTTCAGGTCTTCTGAAGTATGTTGAAAATAATCAATATAGTTTTTCTGAAATGAATTTGCAGTATTTAATGCTTTCTTTTCCTCTGCACTTCCAATAGTTTTCAGAGTAAATAAAAAATTATCCAGTATTTCTCCCATGATTACCCTCCGATTACGCCTGTCTGCGCATTCATTATTATTTAATACAAATTACCCCAATCATTTATGAGTGCAAAATAACTGCTCCCCTTGTAACCGGGAATTGCTACACGAACCGAATCACCGGCATGAAGTCTGTCATACAATTTTTTCCCGATTTTTACATAAGCATTACCAATTACGATATAGTAATCAAAGGAATGGAAATCATCGTAAAATTCGTGAGTTACTTTTTGTTCGATGGTAAATAGATACACATTTAAATCTCCCCTTTTTACTGCTTTCTTATAATTTCCTCTATATTTTAAATATATTACAAAAGGTATAGCGATTATCAGTTCAAGAAACACCCATGCTTCAAAAGCAATCCAGACATTGTCCCTTGCTTCTCTCTTGTAATTAAAATATACCCCGATGCAAGCAACAGCAAAAGCTATGCTGAAAAGGATAAACAAACTCAGCAAAATATAGTAATTGTCCCAATTGCTTAACCGGGGATCATCTGTATAGTTTTCCTTTCCCATAAGTTTCTCACGCAGTATTTGGTCTTCCGCTCTTGTCAGATACTGAGGCTCTCCCATGTTAATTTGAAATTTTTCAGTACCATGAATTTTTTCGTTGCTTTTCAAAGCTGGTCTAGCAAGTTTATTAACAATGATTTCTTTATTCACACATTGATTTAGCATATTCCACCCCGAATCTGTAGATGTAGGTTTATGATAGAACAGATATATATTTTTTGTTTTCATCTTATGAGATTGGGGAGAATACTGCTATCCGGTTTTTGTAAACAGCTTGTAAATTTTTTGCAAAAATGCAGATATATTACAAGTTATTTACAATGCTTTACACACCTGTGATAGAGAGAAAAATAAGAAGATGCTAAGATGAAAAAAATATAAAAACAATGGAGACAGATATATGAAAAAAATATACGTAATAGACACAAATGTATTAATTCAATCACCAAATGCAATAGAAAATTTTGAGGACAATGAAGTAGTTATTCCATTGGTTGTTGTTGAAGAACTGGACTGCCTGAAAAAAGCAGATGGAGACAAGGGGGCAAATGCCAGGGCGGCTGTCAGACTTCTTGAAAAGTATCGGAGTGAGGGGGATCTTCTCAAAGGAGTAAATTTGAAAAATGATGGTATTTTGAGAATTGAAAAAAATTACACACAGGTGGAACTTCCGGAAGACTTGCCGGAGGATAAGTCAGACAATAGGATATTAAAAGTTTGCAAAGGACTTAAGGAGGACAAGAAGAATAAGCACGTATATCTTGTAACAAAAGACCTTGTATTGCGTTTGAAAGCCCAGATTATAGGGGTTATTGCTGAAGATTATACAACGGAACAGATTCAGGCGGATGATGCCGACTATACAGGACGTTCAGAGGCCTACATTCCTAATGAACTGATAAAGGAGTTTAAGAAGAAAGGAATTGACATAAAAAGAGTGTATCAGACAGATGCAAAAGGGAATGTTATTCCGGTAGAGTTTACAGAAAATGAGTTCCTTATTCTTAAGTCTGACACGGCGGTTAAAAAGACGCTTCTTGGCAGGGTTGAAGGGAAAAAAATTGTTCCATTGGTTTATAAAAAAAGCAGTCCCTATGGAATTACACCAAGAAATGTTGGTCAGTATTTTATGCAGGAAGCTCTCATGACAGATGCAGAGCACGCACCATTAGTCATTATAAAGGGAATGGCGGGAACAGCCAAAACATTTTATTCGCTGGCAGTCGGTCTTGATAAAGTGTATAATAATACATCCAATGAATACAGAAGAATTATTGTGTGCAGACCAAATGCCCAGTTTGATGATGAAATCGGTTTTCTACCCGGAGATGAAAAAGAAAAAATAGCACCTCTTATGCGACCGATTATTGATAATCTGGAACAGATTCTTGATTCTGATGAAGATAAAAGATATGATAATGAGGAAGAACTTTCGGACAAGATTTCAGAGGTATTTGCAAGAGGGATTATCCAGACGGAAGCTCTCAATTTTATTAGAGGAAGATCTCTTGTAAAGACATATCTGATTATTGATGAGGCACAGAATATGACGCCTAATCAGGTTAAGGGAATCATTACAAGAGCCGGCAAGGATACCAAGATTATTCTTCTGGGTGATCCCCAGCAGATTGATAAACCTTTTCTTGATGAAAAGACAAATGGACTAAGTTATGCAGCAAAATTTATGAAGGGAAGTCCATATTGCTGGCAGGTGACATTATCAGCAGATGAGTGTGAAAGGTCAGCACTGGCAATGGATGCAGTTCAGAGATTGTAGGCTCGTGAAACATTTTATGCTGTTGAAGAATGATGATGTGCAGAGGGGATAAAAATGGGACTTTTTCCTGATTTAAAAATAAAAGCAAGAAAGAATGTCACTGAACCGGAAAATATGAAAATGTTCAAGGGACTGGCATGGATGGCAGCAGGAATTGTAGGGCTGTCTTTTATGACTACATCTGTTCCTGTGATATGGATGATAATATTTGCTGTGCTCGGGCTTATCTTTTTTGTCAATGGATGCAAATGGATTGGGAAGTATATATCTGAATATAAAGCATTTAAACAGTTTGTGCCTGAATGGGATTCGGAGCGTGGAATGTATGATAAGTTTGCACAGGAGTTTAATGCATGGCACCAGGAAAGTATTGTTCCTACAAGTTGTGACGGGGATACTTTATATTTTCTGAAACTCCAAAAGGAACGACTGGAGAAAAAAGGGCTTAGGATGACAAATGCGGTAATGCCGGTAAAAGGTTCAAGCTATGGTACTGCAACTCTCTCCAGAAAAACTCTCTGGTATACTACAGATATGGTATATGAGGACATCAACAGAATAATTAGATTTTATAATATGCAGGAGCTTATCTATGAAAGAGAAGTTGAACAGGTAATGTATGAGATTATTGCGCACTCGCCAAATGAAGCACAGACTTTTAATATTACAATGACCTGTCCAAATTGTGGCGCGGTAAGCCACGTTGCAGCACTGGAAGAAGGATGCAGATATTGTGGAACAAAGTTTCGGATTACTGATTTGTTTCCGAGAGTGGTCAATCTTTTTTTCTTAAAAAGTAAGTCTACAGCTACAATGTCCGGTATGGCAGGGAGAACATTTTTTATAACCATGCTTGTAGTATTTGTGGTAGAGAGTGTGGCTATGATTATAGGAGGAACAGGGTTTTTGCCTGCAACACTGGCAGCCTGTTTTTTTGCAGCTTTCTTTTGTGGTGGGTTGATTGGCTTGATTCTGGTGGATTTGCGTTTAGTTGTTTCGCTATTTGATAAAGATGGAATGAAACATGTTTCTTTGTTTAAATGGAGCAGTTCCAAGAGAAAAATAACCAATATTATGAAAAAATATGACCCCAATTTTGCCTATGATAAATTTGAAGGACAGATTGTGGCGCTTATAAGAATGGCAGTGTTTGCGGAGCAGCCGGAGATGCTTGCCTGCTACCGTGGCGGACAGAGGGATGAAAGATTTTCAGATGTTTTGGAAATGACCTATACTAATGCCATCTGTTTGAAAAAGGTTCGAATGGATAGAAATATTCTGCATATGTCTTTACGTACCTGGTGGATTAATTATAGTGAGAATCAAGGGAAGATTAATAAAACAGGCGATTGTATTGATGTGGAGATAAGCACAAATGTTGGTGTTATGGAGCCACCCGGATTTTCCATTACCTCTGTAGCGTGTCCTAATTGCGGGGGAAGCTTTGATGCTGTGAGACAAAAGGTTTGTCCATATTGTGGAAGTGAGTATCATATGGAAAACGAGGGCTGGGTAATCGAAGATATGCGGTTGATTAGATAAAAGATAGGTTATACATGGACAAAATCATAAGGGAAGCACATGGAATGTGGCTAATATATTATTGCAGGGTATTACCTGTGAAAAAGAAGTAAAAGAAATTTTCCTGCCAAAGGACTTAAATCATTTTTGCACAGGGTGTTACAGTTGTCTTGAAAATAGAGAAGATTGTCCGTTTTGGGAGGATAAAAAACCAAAAGCGCGCAGTTGTGATTTCAACTGCAGCAGGAGCAGGTGCCGGTAAGGCAAGTAAGCTGGTAGCAAATAATTTAATGAATTGGGGAATTCCGGAAGTAATTACATATGGGATTAGTGTTAATGCAATGAACTGGAATATGGTACTTGACAAGAAAAAAATAAAAATTGAAAAAGATATGAAGTCACTTGCATCAAAATTGAGCAGGAAGAAAACGGTGAAAGTTGGTATAAAAACCCGTATTTTGTTTTGGTTTTACGGAGGAATGCAAAAGGCAGACTGGGGAGCATCACCATCTGAGAAAGAATATTGGGAAAGCAGAGGATGGCTGAACGGGGTGAAACCATGGAGTTAACTAACTCTGTAGCAGAAGTTGATAAAAATATAACACATTATAACATAATATGAATGGACTGTGTGAACTGAACGAAATGCTTTTCAACAGCATTGATATTCAAAATTCAAGTATAATATCTGGTGCTTATTTGCTATAATAAGCAATGGAATGAAATATTTTGGGAATATTATCTGTGTCACCAGTGGTGACACAGATTGAAATGAAGTATGGTGAAAGGCTGATAATATGAAATTTGAAATATTGGCAGATAGCATAAAAAATATAAATGTAAAAGCTGGAAATGCTGCTAAGAGTGCTGTGAATCAGCTAATGACACTTCGAAACTGGGCAATTGGATACTATATTGTAGAATATGAACAAGGTGGAAGTGATAGAGCGGAATATGGGGCACATTTACTAAAAAATCTTGAAAATCAGATATCAGAAAAAGGGCTGAACACAACATTATTCAAATGGTGCAGACAATTTTATTTGATGTATCCTCAAATAGGTGCGACAGTGTCGACCAAATTTGAATTGCCAGATTTCGGAAAAAGTGCGACGGTGTCGCACCAATTTGTAACAAATCCAGAAATACTCATAAATAATCTTTCTTTTTCACATATTAGGGAAATAATGGTAATTGATGATGCTTTTGAAAGATTTTTCTATGAAACAGAATGTATTAAGTGTAACTGGAGTGTCAGAGAATTACGCAGACAGATAAAGACAAATCTGTATGTCAGAGCTGGAATTAGTAAGAAACCGGAGCTATTGATACAACCATCGACTGATAATAAAGTAAATGGAATACTTACAATCAAAGATCCATTTACATTTGAGTTTCTTGGCTTGGATGCAAAAGACGCAGTATCTGAGTCAGATTTGGAACAAGCTCTTATGGATCATTTGCAAGAATTTATGTTAGAACTTGGAGAAGGATTTTGTTTTGAGGCAAGGCAGAAACGTATTATTATTGATGATAAATACTACTTTATAGATTTGGTATTCTATAATAGATTACTACATTGCAATGTAATAATAGAGCTTAAGAATGATGAATTTAGGCATGAGGATTTGGGACAGTTAAACGCATATGTAGGATACTATAAGAAAAACGAGATGTCGGAAGGAGATAATCCGCCAGTTGGAATACTGTTATGTACAGATAAAGGTTCGGAGATGGTTGAGTATGCTTTGTCTGGAATGGATAACCAGTTGTTTGTTTCCACATATATGTTACATTTGCCAGATAAGAAGAAATTACAAGAATTTATGTTAAAAGAAATGAAGGAAATGGGAATTTAGAAAATATTGTTGAAGAAGAACTGTTCCATACATTATGTTATGCGGATGGATAAGGTGTTGAAATAGGAAATTGTGAAACAATCGAATATATATTTTTTGCATACGCTTGATGATTAAAGATGGCAAAATAAAAGTCAAAGTTGGAGGATTGTTTTAATATGAATGAAATGAATGAAAAGATTGCAAGAGTAGGTTCGCTTATTGTTTCTATAACAGTAGCTATCTTTGCAGTTTGTATGCTGATAGATTTTAGTTTTGGCAGCTTTTTTATATGCATGATTTTGCCTATAGGCTTTATTATGATGACTTCTGGATTTTACAACGAATGTGAAAGTAGCAAAAAAGTTGCAGCAATGAATGGTGTGATTTTTGCGACAATTTATGCGGTATTGATTGTAATAGTTTATTTTGCACAGACAACTACTGTCAGGTTGGAGACGTTAACTCCCCAGGCATCGCAAATTCTTGATTTTAATAAAGGTGGATTACTTTTTAATTATGATTTACTGGGATACGGATTTATGGCGTTATCAACTTTTTTCACAGGACTGACTATCGAAGATAAAATGAAATCAGATAAGGTGCTGAAATGGCTAATGCTGATTCACGGAATTTTCTTTATTGCGTGTTTGATTATGCCAATGACAGGAATTTTTGTGCAAACATCTGATAGTGATTCAGGTATAGGCGGAGTAATTGCTCTTGAATGTTGGTGTGCATATTTTATTCCTGTAGGCATTTTATCTTTCATTCATTTTAAAAAAAGATATGATGAAGATTATGAAGTAGTGTCCGATTCCTGACCAAGAGCATACCATGACTGTAAAGCATGAATGTTAATATGCGTTGCTTTTAGCAACGGACAAATTTGCATACAATAATGGTAACAAATGGAAGAAAGGAGATTATCCCTAATGTTAAAAGACAACATAAAAGCAATTAGAAAATCAAAAGGACTTTCACAGGAAGAACTTGCTATCAAGCTGAATGTGGTGCGACATGAACCTGTTATAATAGGACTAAATTAAGAGAAACCCAACAAAATCAAGGGTTTGCACTGATTTAGTCCTATTTTTTATGCCATGAGGTTA
>JBJEMF010000084.1:0-11229 GCA_051879535.1 Lachnospira sp.
CTACTAATGGAATAAAAACCTTTTAAAAGAGGACTTTTTCTAAGAAATTCTTAGGGAAAGTCCTTTTTTTCGTATATTCGAAAAAGTATACGGATTATAGGTTAGGTCTACGAAATGCGAATGGTTGACAAAACGAAAGGAGAGAAGAGAATTGTGACACACAGCGTAACTGAAAAACCTGACGTGTTTGAAACTGCAACTGCAACCGGAGAAACTTTCCATCATTATAGTGCATTTTATTATTTTTTTTATTATAATAACTATATCATTTAATCGTAAATACAAATAACAGAAAGAATTGAATAATGAAAGGGAGAGCATTATGGATAATAATGAAAAGAAGTTTGCATCGCTTTCTTCAATTGTAAGCAAACGCGCAAAAAAAACTATAAAAACAATAATTATAACTACCTCAGCTATAGCAACTATAATTATAGTCTGTATTCTCGTAAACAATGCAAACAATACCTGTATAGAGAATGCAAAGTTGTACACTTCGCAGGTTGAAACATCTGTAACAGAAAAAATATCTTTTATTGAAACAATTGCAACCGGAGTAAACAGTGGTGCTGTAACTAAGGATTCATATTATGAATATGTTGACGAAATGGTTGCTCAGTATGATGACGTCTCTGCTGTATACGTTTGTGTCCCAGACTCATCTTCTACTTATAAGGATAAAATATTCACCTATATGAGTGGAGGCTGGGTTCCACCTGCTGACTTTGTTGTTTCTGAAAGAGCCTGGTACAAGGGTGCTATGGATAATAAAGGTTTATTTATATCTAATCCTTATGTAGACGAACAAACCGGAGAAATATGCATTACTCTGGCGTATATGGTAAAAACTGCTGCCGGCAATGGTGTTGTAGGACTGGATATGTATATGTCAGACATTAAGAGCTTGTCTGATAAAGCTAACGACAAGGGCAATTATATATGCATAATCTCTAACGACGGAACTATTCTTTCACACCCTGATGAGAGTTATGCATTATCTACAACTAACAGTGTTAATGTTTCTTCAACAAAATACAAAAATGCATATAACAATGACAGTAAAGTTTATCCTCTGTTCGAATTAAAAAGCGGATTTAATGCAATTTGTTCAGTGAAATCTGAATCGCTAGACTGGTCTGTATTATATGTTAAGAATGAATTAAACATAATAATTGTTATAGTATTGATGATTATTGTAATTATTCTGGCAACATTTACTTCCACAGTATTTAGCTCAAAACGACTTTCTGATGCTATAGCACCAATGTTTAAGCCTTTGGAAGAAGTTTCTTCAAATGTTTCAAATATCACAGATGGTAATCTTGATTTTTGTTTTAAGATTGACGAACAGTCAGAAGAGATTAACGAAGTAACCAAAGCATTGAATTCAACTATTGACGGATTACGCTATTACATCAGAGAAATCAGCAATGTTGTTGATGCCATCGCAAACAAAGATCTTTCTTTCCAGATAACAGGCAACTACACTGGTGACTATATGAAAATCAAGAATTCTCTTGAACGAATAGTTGACGTACTCAATTTAAGCTTTACTAATATTGATAAGCAGGCGGATACTGTAAAAACATTTTCAGATAATCTATCACAGACTAGTGAAAATGTTGCAGAAAGCGCCACTTTACAAAGCCAGTCCATTTTATTATGCAATAATGAGCTGGAAAGTCTTGTAAATAGTATGAATAAAATATCAGAGCTTGCGGCTTCTGTTGAACAAAACACTCATGATGCCAATGAAAGCCTTACTATAGGCGGAGAAGAAATGGATTCTTTGGTTTCTGCAATGAAAGATATTGTAACGTGTTTTGACGGAATAGCTACTTTAGTAAGTGAAATCAACGAAATTGCGGAACAAACGAATCTGCTTGCACTCAATGCTTCCATTGAAGCGGCAAGAGCAGGTGATGCCGGAAAGGGCTTTGCAGTTGTTGCCGGAGAAATTCAGAGTCTTTCTATCAGCTCTTCAAAAGCCAGTGAGAACATAAACAATATGATTGAGAAATCAAGAGTAGCCGTTAACAGCGGTAAAAACTTACTTGAGAAAACAAAGAAAACAATAATGGAAAGTATCGATTTTTCAAGTTCAAACACAGAGAATGTTCATATGATTGTTGATGCGGTAAGTGTACAGAAGAATTCTATAAAGGAAATCTCTGACAGTTTCAAGGAAATCTCTGTTACAGTTGAAACTAATGCAGCAACTGCTCAGGAAAACAGTGCAATTGCAACACAGCTTGGAGAATGTGCAAGACAACTTTCAGATACTGTTAACGAATTCAAATTATTGTAATAAAAAAGAGGAGTATGTACATATTGATGTGCCCCTGTCAAGTAGACAGGTCAAATATCAAATTGATAGAGTCCTCTCCCGGGAGTCCGGGCAAGGGCGCACACAGTCCTGTGGACTGTGGCTTTGCGTAGACCGAAGCGGAGCGGAGACGGTTAGGGTGGTTCGGAATGGCACCATAAAAAACTGAATAAAGTTGGCAGCTTTTATGCTCCGGAATCAAGAAATCTCAAGGAACGAAAATTCTTTGAGATTTTTTATATTTTTCTGTAATCACGATTTTCAGGCTCCAAGTACTTAATATAAGCGATGAGAGTTGAGCTTGAAGCTTAATTATTTGCATATCGAGTATGTTATAGTCTGTATGGGAAAGAATACTACTGAGATCCGTGACATCAAGGGATATATGATGGAAGTGCTTTTCAATGCTGGTAGAATGCTCAGAGCAGTAAGAAAAGAAAATGAATGGGGATGTGAGAGAAAATCAGAACAAAACGAACAGGGATTTGAGTGAAAATTAGGTTTACACGAATGGGGATTTGGGTTATACTTCTGGTAGAAAGGTGGAGTTATACATGGATAAGCCGGTTTTTAAAAGAAAAATATATGACGAAATACTTGAGTGGAAAGAGAATAGAAGTAATAAATACGCTCTTTTGATAAAGGGTGCAAGACGAGTTGGAAAATCAACTATTGCAGAGGAATTTGCAAAAAAGGAGTTTAAATCATATATTCTAATTGATTTTGCTCATACCAGTAAGGCAATAATTGATTTATTTGATGATACGTATGATTTAAACTTTTTCTTTTTGCAATTACAGCAGTTAACGGGAACTAGATTGTATGAGAATGAGTCTGTAATCATTTTTGATGAAGTTCAGTTGCTTCCAAAGGCTAGACAGGCAATTAAATATCTCGTTGCGGATGGAAGATATAAGTATATTGAAACGGGTTCTTTATTATCCATAAAAAAGAATACAAAGGATATTTTGATCCCTAGCGAAGAACACAAAATATCAATGCTCCCTATGGATTTTGAGGAGTTTTTGTGGGCAATAGGAGATGAGATATCAGCTGAAACAATTAAGCATCTCTTAAAGAATAAAAAGCCTGCAGGGAATGCAATGCATAGAAACTTGATGCGTATATTTAGATTGTACATGCTTATTGGTGGAATGCCACAAGCCATAGAAACATATATAGAGAAAAACAATTTGCAATTGGTTGATGAAGCTAAAAGAGAGATTGTAGATTTGTATGAAGAGGATTTTGTGAAGATAGATGGAACTGGTCTTGCAGGTGATATTTATGATGCAATACCTGCTAATCTTAGTGGCAATGCATCAAGATACATTTTGTCGAGTGCAAGAGAGGGGATTCGTTCTCAGCAGGTAAGAGAGTTGATTCCGGATATGCTCAGTTCGTATACTGTAAATATTGCATATCATGCTAATAATCCTGGCGTAGGAATGGCATTAGAAAAGGATGCAGGACGGTATAAATTGTTTACTTCTGATGTAGGTCTATTTATCACATTGGCATTTAAGGATAAAAACTACACGGAGAATATTATTTATAATAAGTTACTTTCGGATAAGTTGGATGCAAACTTAGGATACGTATATGAAAATGTAGTGGCGCAGATGCTAATAGCTAAAGGTAATAATTTGTTTTATTACACGATGGAAAGTGAAACCTCAAATCATTTGTATGAGATTGATTTTTTGACTTCGGTTGGGAATAAGATATGTCCACTCGAGGTGAAATCAGGCAACTATAGAACGCATAAATCACTTGATGTATTTTGCGACAGATTTAGTAATCGTATACGCGACAAATATGTTGTTCATACAAAGGATTACAAATGGGAAAATGGAATTAATTATATTCCAGTGTATATGGTGCCGTTTTTATAAAGGAATTAGCTGCAAATTGAGTGACCATACTTTCCGTTATGCAAAGCTTGGGACAAAGAATATGGATTACGGGCGGATATTGGAAAACATCGTGGAGATTGAGCTTCTGCGCAGAGGATATGAGGTTTATGTAGGTACATTGTATAAGAAGGAAATTTGCAAATGGCTAGGCGGTGACGATAGCGACAATTAGCATACGGATGCTCAACCGTAAAAAAGAAGAACCCCACGAGGTGCGAATTCGTGGGGTTTTGTTTTGTGCTTACGCGCTTTCATATCATTTCTTAGCTACTGCTAGTATAACATATGCAAATAGCTATTTAAAGTATTCTCTTTTTTATCATTTATATTCAATTCCTTCGTAAAATGATTTCTGGATTTCTTAATACATATTGGTGCAGTAATTTATTTAATCCTTCAACACTACTTTTAATGCATCTTGTTCACCTTCTTCATCATCAAAAGTTTTCCATGATTTTAAATTAGAATAAAGCCATGATTGCTGTTCAAAACGTCCAATAAGTACAAGCAATGAGCCTATTTCATCTTCTCCATCATTTAACACATACTCTCCTAAAGAAGTTTTTGTGAACCGTGTATCTGTACAAATCTCATCCAGCCATTGGTAGCACTGCTCTATATTTAAATCTGGATCATTCTTCTTTAACTTTTCCTCGTCAAATTCAAATTTCATTGTAAACATATATTAAATTCCCCTTTATCTGGAATGGCTTTCGCGGGTATATTATCAATATTCCAAAATTGTTCAATGATACATCCTTATAGTCATCATATATCAAAAATTGCAGAATTGCAAAAAAATAAATAAAATTGTGGCACATAAAAGCGTGATCAAATTGATAGAGTCCTCTCCCGGGAGTCCGGGCAAGGGCGCACACAGTCCTGTGGACTGTGGCTTTGCGCAGACCGAAGCGGTGCGGAGACGGTTAGGGTGGTTCGGAATGGCACCATAAAAAACTGAATACAGTTGGCAGCGAAGTAAGAACTTTTGCAACACCAAATCACTATAAGCCGGCTGACTTTATCGCAATATTAGTAATCAGTCACTTTCTAATGGTAAAATAATCTGTGTGATAAACCTGCTTTTATCTTGATGCTGTGGCGGGCCTTCCAAATAGACATGGCGGAATATGCCCTGCGGCTTCAAGCCATGTTCCTTGGCATAAGTGAGAAGCTTAGGGTAATGCGCAGGGATTTCCTCGTAAGCACCATGATGAAAGAAACTAACAGCCTTTATGGCAGGAAGATGCTCGATGAATTCGCCTTGGCTATTAGGCAGAACAGCCACGCAGTAGGATATTTCTTCCGGGTCGGAAAGGGGAAATTCAGTAAAGTACAGACGTTTTGAGGTATCCGTTCCGTAGATGCGAAATGCATCCAAAGCAGTATCTCTGAGCAGATTCGTCTTTTCTTCTATGCTGCTCGAACGAATCCTACGGCGATAAATGGTCTGAGGACTCAATTGTATTTCCTTAATATCAACGGTAGAGGTGTTTTGCCTCTCGTAGAGCTTTTCTATATTCAGATTCAGTTCATCCCTCAATTTTTCCAAACGGTGAATAATAACGGTAATATCTATGCTGTTATCAAAATAACCACGGATTTCATCTAAGGATAGTCCAAGATTCTGGAAGGTTCGAATCGTTCGAATCTGGGTAAAGGTATTTATGGTATAAAGACGATTCCCGGTATCCCCGTTTTTCATATCCGGCTTAATCAAGTCATGTTCCTCATAATTCAAAATGATTCGCCTTGTTATGCCAAGGGATTTTGCAATTTCACCGATGGTAAATAATTGTTTGTTATTATTCATAAATCTGCTCCTTATGAAAAATGAAAAAATATTGCATCGCACATCAATGTACGGTGTAATATAATTATATCGAATTGTGTCAAATTTCAACAGACATTGAGAGAAAGGAAACAGATAATATGGGAACAAAACGAAAATTACTTAGTATACTGCTGGTGGTTTGCCTTGCTGTGGGACTTATGCCGACAGTTGTGTTTGCAACAGATACCGAGTATGCACTATGGGTTGGTGGTGTTGAGGTAACCAGTGATAACGCGAGCAATATCACCGGCATTGGTATTACGGGTACAGTGTCTTATGATGCTGATACAAAAACGTTGACATTGAATAATGCTACCATTACGGGAGTTCATATTGGCGATTACCTTAGCTCAGACCAAGGATCAGCGGGAATTTATGCGGGAAATGCTTTTGGTAGTGGTTTGACAATTAATCTTATTGGAGAGAATACTGTTACCGGACAGTCACAGTCAGTAACTTCTTGCCCCAGCAGTTGCGGAATATATTCATACCGGAAACTAAAATTTACCGGCAGTGGAAAGTTAAACGTATCGTCTGCGGATAGTTCTCTATGTTCTGCGGCTATCTACTCGAATTATGATGTTGAGGTGGGAGATCAATGTACAATTACTGCAACTTCCGGGACGGCTTCTCGTTCTTATGCAATCGATTGTGGGTTATTGAAATTAACGAACGCAAAGGTTAGTGCTGGTTCCTCAGCCAATGATGTTGTAGTTGATGAAACAAATAAAAATAGTTTCTCTCCTAGAGATGGAGGCTACAAATACATTAGGATTGAAAAGGGAGACCTTATACCAGTTACTGAAATAAATGTTACCGGTGTAACGACTCCGGTAATCGGACAGACTCCGGATTTTTCAACACCTTCCTTTAGCTCCATGCCTGAAAATGCGGTCAGTATCGATACAAACACAGCATATCGTTGGCTTAAAATTGCTGAAGACCGTTATACAGGAAGCACCCATGACATTTGGAGTGTGATGGCATCTGACGAACAATTTGCGGCAGGATATTATTATAATTATAAGATCGATTTTACCGCAAAGGCTGGATATAAAATTCCTACAAATGTCACCGGTACAATCAATGGTAGTGCCTGTACTGTTATTACTGTGGACGGCCAACCGGTTAGTCTTAAAAAAGTGTTTGGACCACTAAGTGCCGGTCATACCCACAATCTGACTCCTGTATCTGCAAAGCCTGCTACCTGCACTGCAACCGGCAATACGGCATATTACACCTGTGATGGCTGCGATAAGTGGTTTGCGGATGCAGAGGGAAATAGTGAAATTACAGATCATAATACTGTAGTAATTGCAGCGTTAGGTCATCTTACACCGGGTGAATGGAAACACACGGAAAGAGAACACTGGGAAGTATGTGCGCGTGAAGGATGTGATTTGACTACCGACGATTCTTACGGATTTCATAGTTATGGAACAGAATGGCAATCCGATGAAACAAACCATTGGCATGGATGTATATGTGGTAAAGGAATAGATACTGCGGCACATAGTTTCAAGTGGGTAATAGACAAGGAAGCCTCTGCAACAGAAAAGGGAAGCAAACATGAAGAATGTACCGTTTGTGGCTACAAGAAAGCTGCTGTTGAAATTCCGGTTGCTGTATATGTTATTACATCCGGTTCCAAACAGGAAATCGCTGTCGACAATGTAGCAACCTTCGTTTCCGACGCACCTTTTGTCAAGTTCCTGAAGGTACAGGTTGACGGTGCAGATGTTGCTGCCTCCAACTATACTGCAGAGGAAGGTTCCACCAGGATTACCTTGAAAAACGATTTCATTAAGGGACTAAGTGTGGGCGAACATAGTATCACTATCGTTTCCGAAGACGGTTTTGCAATGACTAAGTTTAACGTGAAAAATGTGGAGGATGACTCCGATGAAGATAACAATAATTCCGGAGAAAATAAATCTGAGCAGACCGGTGATTCCAACAATATGTTCTTATGGTTTGCCACACTATTCGTAAGCGTTTTTGGCGTTATCGGAACAACCCTTTACAGCAAGAAGAAAAGAGTAAAGTAACGAAATCAGATTCTTCTTATGCGATTATTCAGAAATAGAAGAGATATTTGGTAAGTGTATTCAGAAAAAGTAAATAAGGAACCGGGCACAAGGCCGATCATTGAAGAGATTCAGTGACCGGCCTTTAGTAAGGTTCGTGAGATGAATTGGTATAAACATCAGTTTGTAGTATAATTAGTTTAAATTATTCTATTACTCATAAAGGAGTGCAGTAGAGGTTGAAGCAGGAAGAACAAGTAGAAAATGGGGTTCTCACAATTTGTGGCAATCCCTTTCTATTAGCCAAAAATGAAAAAATATTGGTTTTGGCTAATAGAATAAGTATAATGGATAAATACTATTAGTGAAAGAGGATGATGCAGAGAGGAGGTAACACATATGGGTCAGATTGAGCAAGAAGAGAATAGTGAAATTATTGTGTTTCCAGACTTTCAGAAATTAAAAGATGATGTAGAAAAGTTGAGAACAGAGTTATCCATGCTTATGCTGGAGCGTGACGAACTGAGATTTGTTATCTGCAAAAATATAGAGATGGAATATATGCTTAAGCTTGGTAGTTTGGAGTACAAGGCATATGAATCTCAATGTAATGCTATGAGACTAAAACGGAAAATTGAATTAATACAGGCAAAGAAGAATCGTCAGGAGAAAGTTAATCTTTCAAAAATTGATGAAACGCTTGATGCAGAGTTTTTTGAATATCAGCAGAAATTAAATCAGCAGATAGACAAAATGAATGATGCCATAAAGTATAGCAGAGCGGAACGCCTGTCCGACGAAGATAATAAAGAATTAAAGAAACTGTACCGTAAGATTGTAAAGGTACTTCATCCGGATATTAATCCGAAAGTATCACCGGCACAGGTGCAGATGTTAGACAATGCAGTGAATGCATATAAAAATGGGGATTTGGCTACGCTTCGAATTATTGATGAGATGGTGGGAGAGCATCGGTTGCCGGAGAAACATCATGATGCATATACCCGGTTGAAAGAGGAAAAGGAACGTCTGGACCGGATATTAGGTGATATCAGGGAAAGCATTAATAAAATCAAATCAGAATATCCATATTGTGTTAAGGATATTTTGGAGGATGAGAAGAAGGTAGAGCAGAAGAAAATGGAACTAGAGGAAATATTGAAACAGTACAAGGAACTTATAGAGGCATACAACGCCAAAATCAAAGAAATGTTGAGGTGATATTATGGGGGATCTTATAAAATCTGAAGGTAGTGGATTGGTTAGTTTATTTCACGGAGGGAATGGAGAATTGGTTATACCCAAACCATTTGAAAAGGATATATTCTTATTTGATACATATGTAGCCGGTACTACCCACGTTGAGGGAATAGAGGAATTGGAGAAATATCTGAACGTAGAAGATAAACTTGATTTTTTTAGAGAACCGGACAACCGGTATGACAAACAGGCGATTGTGATTAAAACTATGGATGGCGTAAAGATTGGATATGTGCCAAAACAGGACAATGTAATTTTTGCAAGACTTATGGATGCAGGAAAGCTTCTGTTTGGAAGAATCTCCGGGAAAGAGAAAAAGAGTAACTGGGTAAAGATAAATATAAAAGTATACCTGCACGAATAGAGAGGTAATGGTTTTAAACTACACCTATAATTAAGAAAAAGGATATCCGAGATGCAACAGACTAAGAAAATTGATATGACAACAGGTCCAATTATGAAAAAGGTTCTCCTTTTCGCGATACCCATCATAATTGGAAATATTTTACAACAATTATATACAACTGTTGATACTCTTGTAATTGGGAACTTCTGCGGCGACACTTCACTGGCAGCCGTGGGAACAAGCTCACAGCCTGTAGAGGTGTTATTGTGTGTGTTTCTTGGCATAGGAACAGGTGTGTCAATTTTAATATCCCAGTATATCGGTGCCGGAGATATAGAAAAAATGCGTAAGGTTTCTGATACTGCTATTTTCTTTGTTTATGTATGCGGCATTCCGTTATGTGTTATTGGTTTTTTTGCAACACCATTCATATTAAAATTTATGGGTGTTCCAGCTGAAACCTGGGATGCAGCAGTAAGTTATACAAGAATAGTATTCTTGGGCTCTCTTGGAAATATCGGTTATAACATGAATGCCGGTCTCTTAAGAGGTTTAGGAGACAGCAGGGCTTCATTATCTTTTCTTATCGTGTCCTGCATGGTCAATATTACTCTTGACCTCACACTGGTGGCTGGATTTGGTATGGATGTGGGCGGAGCTGCGGTTTCCACTGTCATTGCCATGTATGTTTCCTGGTTTGTAAGTATCTGGTATATAAGAAAATATTTTCCTGAACTGGGCTTCACAATACTTCCCAAAAGATGTGACAGGGAAGAATTTAAAAATATAATTATGCTTGGACTTCCTATTGGTCTTAATAACTCCTTATACTCACTTGGACATCTGTGTATGCAGATTTTCGTAAATGACCAGGGCCCTGCATTTATGGCTGGTGCAAGTGCAGCTAAAGGTGTTACCGGTTTAACTAATATTGCCATAACGGCGCTTTCTTCTGCAGCCACAACATTTTCAGGGCAAAATTTTGGTGCAAAGAACTTTGACCGCTTAAGGAAGGGTTATATTGCCATACCTGTTATTTCCGGGATTATTACACTGGCATTTGGTCTTATCGTAATTTCCTTCAGGTTTAGCATCCTTAAACTGTTTACAAAAGATCCGGAGGTACTTATGTACGCCGGAAGATATGTTCAGGTCTTACTTTTATCACAATGGCTATATGCAATATTTAACGGAATTATCTGCATAGTAAACGGAGTTGGCCTTATAAAATATACCACGGTAATAAATATCCTTATGTTGTGGGCTGTGCGTATTCCAAGCGCCTACATCATTTCAAAATTCTTTGACGGAACATATATAATGCTTTGTTTCCCAATAAGTTTTTGCTTTGGAATGATTATGATGGTTGGATATTACATTTTTTCAAAGAAATGGAAAGAGATAATAAGAACGGGACTGTAGTGTTTAGGGTCTGTCATGATAAAAGGGGCTGTTGCATTAATTTCTGAACTGCTCCCCGTCAAGTAGACAATTGAAAAAATAAAAATTTTCTATCCAGC
>JBJEMF010000085.1:0-2806 GCA_051879535.1 Lachnospira sp.
ATTATTCGGAAGTGTTCCTTGAATAAAAGCACACGCTTTAGGGTTATTATGTTTCCCCATTAGCTTGGGTGGGGGATTTTGTGTACATACATCAAACATACAAGCAGAAATCGCACCTCAAACTACACATGAGGCAAAAATAGCCATCTTTGCACGGTAAATTATCTCACAAGAAAAAACGCTGCGGAATTAAGGTAATTATGCAAAGACAACGGTTTGATGTTTACTCCATCCAGTTCTCTTAATTTTCTGTTGGATGTCTGTTCAATCTTTCTGAGGTTCTCTTTTACACAAACCGCAATATCGTTTCTTAATTTACCGAAACGCCTCCGTTGATAAGCTTCGACCTCACGTGACAGGTTAGAATCTCCTTTATCTATGCAACTAAATGCGTATGACTTCAAATCTCCAAAAGATGAATCAATCATATTCTTAACTGATGAGGAAATATTATGTTGAGCATTGTTAAGCAGATTGTTGCATATTTCCCTTTCAGCCACATTTAGATTTGTCTTCAATCTTTCCACATAAGATTTCTGTGATGCCATTGTATTAGAAATGTCATCAGCAATTCGTGAAGCAAGGGATATCAGTTTCTGCTTGTTAGCCTCAATGATTTCCTGCTTGAAATTGACAGACTTCTCATCAACAAGATTGATAATTGTTTGGAACTGACTGAACTGAAGGGCCTTTTCTGGAGAGTTTGCAAAATACCTCAAGAGTTTTTGCTGATACCTGATCAAGTCTTCACGCTTTGCGGAAAAAGAGGCTTTCGCACACATTGCCAATTGGGCTTGGATAGTCAGATTGCCAACATATACATCTCCCAAGATTCTCTTAAACTCTGCCCTAATAAGTGACTCGTTTTTCCTTACTCCATCTGTAAACAATGTCTCACGCTCCTCCTCTTCGTCATAATTGCTCACACTACCACGAACGTTATAAATAGAATACACCTTAACCCAGTCTCCAAGATAATTCTTGATCTTCTTGGCTGTGGCCTCATCGGGCTTCTTGTTATGTCCATTGACATAGAATACAATATGCGCTTTCTGCAAAGCCGTTTTTATAGAATCCCTGAAGTCCTCTTCTTTTCCCTCTATGCCTGGGACATCTATGAGAGTGAAAGGCTTTCCGCTTATTGAGAGTTGATATTCGCTATAAGTCTTTGTAAAGTCATGCTGTCCGTCTCCGACAATAAGTCCATCTTCCTTCTTTCGGTTGTGGTCGAAAAGGATTCGGAATGTCTCAATAATGGTACTCTTTCCTGCATTTGTTTCTCCGAAAAATGCTATTACGAGATTATCCCATACTGTCTTATTCTTGGTTTGATTCAGCACAGTTTTGGCATCTTGTACTTTTGCTTCAAGTACATGACTCATCTCTTTTTGGATGTCATCGAACTTGTGGTTTACACCTTTTAATCTTGAAATGTCAAAGTATGCATCGCTGATAATCTCCATCAATTGGTTGTATGCGTTATCAATATCGTTTTTAGTCACCAATTTTTCATTACTGTAATCATTACGGATATGCTGGCTGATGCTCCTTTTCTCAATAGCCACTCTATTGTTTTGTACAGATTCTGACTTAACTGTCACCGTGTCGCTACTCTGCTTCTTACTTGTAGAAAATTTGAAGTTGCTTTCACAAGGCATAGACCGTCTCGCAGAGTCAGCCATTTTGGAAAGCAGATTTATCCAAAAATTCGCATCGTAAGAAGAGAGTAATTCTTCAATTGGCAACAGTGCCGATTGCATAATACAAGTATCTTTCTTTTCTTGAATTACAATGCCAAAACCGTCTGTTATGATGTTGATATCTCGTAAGTTAAATACGGTATCTCGATTAGATTTATTCAAATGCAATCTTTGGGATGTAATGAACAACTTAAAACTATTGCCCCAAACAAAAAAGAGAGGTTCCTCATTATGATTTAATTTATAACGAGACAATGTATATTTAAAAAAAGGATTCACTCCATTCCATAAGCAACCATACTTGGTGGGGTATAATTTCTCAAGTTTCTCAAGTTTGATTCTATTCTCTAAAATTACTTCTTTAGCGGTCATAAGCAAAAGATTTATTATTTCGTTTTAGTTATTACTTCTCCATCCCTTTCCAAATTCTCTTATATACCCATTTATTTAGAAAAGAGAACAAAGTCTTTGGCATGGTGTGCCAGTTGCCGCACTTGGGGCAGGGCATTGGCGTGGAATATACCGTGGCTTGCCATTCGATGTCGAGGGCCTCGAAGATGTGGCCGCAGTCATCGCATTTGAATGTTGTCGTACCTCTTACCATAGTAGTCAATGTTTCTTTGTTATAATATGCTATGCCAAGATATAAATGTCCAAGGGAAAAGAAGAAATAACTTCCTTGCCGTAAATATATTAATTCTGAAAGAATCTTCATGAGTGTTGGCTTTCACGAAGTCTATCTTAATCTGTAGACATCTATACAGTCATATTGATTGCTGCGTGATTTGTATAATGTAGGTACGTAGAGCGAGTTACTGGAACAGGCTTACTATCGCCACCGCAAACAGGGCGAGGAGGAGGATGACTATTGCACCGAGAGAGATGACCATCCACTTGGTAACCTTGACGATTGTGGTGAAGGATGAGTCGGCACGCTCCATGTAGCGTTGTGCAAGATTCAAAGTTCCTGATGCCAAGATTATCAGGTCGTCGATTTGTCCTACTATAGGGATGTCGGGGATAATATCAACGGGACTGATGCCATAGAGCAGACAGAGGGCCATGATGATCCACGGGCCTGTCGTTGAAGGTAATTGTTTGTTGTC
>JBJEMF010000086.1:0-2729 GCA_051879535.1 Lachnospira sp.
TGTCCAGCCGGTATAATAGTCATTTAGAAAATAATTCAATGTCTTATAAACTTCATCTGCTAACTGATTTATTAATCCCGTCATAATAGGTTGTAATGCCTTTTCCAGCACGTCCATATTGCTAATATGCTTTGCCATTCTTTCTCCTTTCTATTCGTCATCTGTTGGTAATTCTGCATCTCCCGGTATTAATCCAGTCTCTTTTAAAAACTCAAAATCCGTCCTTGAAAACAGACGATTCTTTAATCCCCATATTCCATTTTTAAGATTCTGTAATAATGTATGGTTCATGGTATTCTCCATCGCACGATTTCGATATATTCTAATCTTTGTGTATGGCGGTGGATTGCCTTCTGATTGGTTGCATATTGGCATATTATATTTTCCTTCATGCACCTTAACTTCTGGAATAAGAGTACCTACTCCCGAAATCTGTACCGATTCCCCATTTAACATAGCTTTTCTAACTTCATCAGAATACATATTGAGAATGTCTCTTATCATCTTTTGCTTATAAATCGGATTATCCTCACGATTCAATATCCTAATTGCCATCTGATTTTCTGTTATTCTTTTCTTCCTTTGCATTTTTCCTCCTTTATTTTGCCAATGAAATCTGTCTTTTAACTGTGTGTCTAATTGTGCTATATAATGTCTCTGAAACGCACCAGAATCGCTATATTTTCATTTTTCTAGCGTCTTTGTGAATTTCTTTGCCTGATAAATTTAGGCACTAAAATAAGCCTCACATACTCTACCTACTATAATGTTGATACAAGTATGTGGGACTTATTTAGATGTCCAAATAATATTTGTTGACACTTTTGTTGACACTTTAAGATGATGTGCTCAAACCTCCTTATTTTACGGTATTTTTGAAGTGATGTCGGGGGTTCGATCCCCTCTTCCCCTGCTCTGAAAGTCTTGAATATTCAAGGCTTTTTTATTTTTACTATGTTGACACTTGTTGACACTTTCTAACAAACAGATTGATTCACCTTAAGCGAAGTTTTCTTATTGCTGGCATTCTCTAGCTGACTTTCAATCTCTTTGTCTGTATGCTGGTTCTTTGACATAAAAGAACATAATTTCTTATGTTGAACATCCGATATTCCCTCTTTCAGAAAATAATTTCTATTTTGACTTTGCTCATAAGTATCTTTAACAATATCTCCACCCGAAAGTACAATCAGTTCATTATATTTATCTTCTTTAATCAAAGACGGTACGGTTTTATCTTGTAACATTTGCAAAATCATTGAAATATACAAAATATTATTCAATCCCAAGCTTATATCTGATGTATGTCGCTGTGCCATTAAAAGCTTTAATGACGAAAGCACCCTTCCTGGACTAATCTCCATTGCTTGAAGCGAAACATCAAAATCATCACTTCCTAAAATTGTGCCAAATCTTTTATTTATGTTATTTGTTAAATAACTATAATCACTTAATTTAAGGGTTTTATTAGCTGTTATATTTTATTAATAAATTCCCCGCTAACCCTCATAAACACTAACTTTTCTCTAAGTGAGCTTTCCCTTATGTATCCCCTTGTGTTATATCGTTTTACAAGGCTTTGTGAACTCTCACAAGGGCAAGAATAAGGGAAAAGAAATCACATAACACATTATAACACAAAATAAACGGACTGTGTGAACTGAATGAAATGCTTTTTATAATTACAGGAAAGGACAGATAAAAATGAGATTGATATATGCAGAATACAACCCACTAACCAACAGCATCGATATAACCACATTTGATAATTACATATTAAGGATTGATAGTAACAAAGCCGAGGATGGTTTGAAAACCACTTTATGCTCGCAAAATGCCCTTAATGCCTTGGCAATAGATGAGCCTTTAGAATATGCAAGACTTGCTTTGTCAGATGGCACATTGTGGGAGGTGCAAACCGCACTTTTATTTCGGTGAATTTATCTCCCCGATTGTACCGTACCGGAACTCGCCGCAGACTCTTAGCGGGTTGACCGCAGATTGTCGTAGCTTTGTTTGAAAGGCAGCTGTGCTGCTTTTGAAATAAGGCCATGACAGGAGTCACAGCCTTAGAAATGTACTTTGAAAACTTCATCAATAAAGTCCCTGATTGTCAACTGCAGCACGGATGATTTCGGCATCAATGACTTTCTTGTCCTGCTGGGAGCCAATGGTCAGGGCATCCGTCATCAGGTTGTCAATGAGGCGGGGATTGCCCTGTGTAAAGCTGTGTGCAGCTGCAAGAGCCGCCGGATCGATAATCGTGGAGGAGGCACCCGCAAGCTGAATCTTGTGAATGATATACTGTGATACTTCCTCATCGGAAAGCCCGGCGTAGTTATAGTGGACGGTAATCCGCTGACGAAGGGCTTCGTGCACCGGTTTACGGAGTGTGTCATTGAGGTGGGTTTCGCCACATAGGATGAGTGTAAAGTAATTGACGGAATCATAGCCGTAGTTCATGAGCATCTTGATATCATTCAGGATTCCGGTACTCAGGTACTGGGCTTCATCAATGGCAAGAAGCAGAGGCTGTCGTTTCTCTTTGTAGAGATAGGTAATCTGCTCCTGAATGGCTTTGAACATACCGGTTTTGCCACCTTTATCAGAAACACCGAGGATGGAACAGAGCTGTTTGTAAAAGTCAGCCACACTGATGGTGGACAGGCACAGGTATTCCATGTGGAACAGGCTGGGATTTAAGCTTGCAGCAAAGCATCGCAGGGCAT
>JBJEMF010000087.1:0-2690 GCA_051879535.1 Lachnospira sp.
TGCCCGGTTTGCCATAAGGAGTTTTCTGTATACGGTAATGCAAAGAGAAAGTATTGCAGTCATCAGTGTTATGTTGAAGGGAGATTTGGAGGTGCTGGAAATGAATAATATCCCTGTTGGTGAACGATATACATTAACCGTCAAGGAGGCGGCACAGTATTTCAATATTGGCATCAAGAAAATGCGGCATTTAGCAGAGGAGAATCTTGGGGTATTTGCTGTTTTCAGCGGGAATCGATACCTGATAATCCGCACAAAATTCGAGGAGTATCTGCTTGAAAAATCTACGATATAAATGGCTTTTATCTGCGAAAAGTAGTTGCTATTTCCGCAGTAGTACGGGAATATACGACTACCCAAAGATAACTCGTGTATCTAAAACATAGTACCCGTAGTACCCGAAGTACATTGTTTTTTACTTGGGGTACACTCAAAACTCGTGTACTTTCCCTATAGTACCTGAAGTACCCGAAGTAACGATCTTTGATATATCATTATTCATGATTAAATCGAAAGGAGCATGAATAATGATAGTCGTAACATTTGAAACAAATGATGGTAAGACCAGATATTATCTGGCAAATGATAATGCTGTACCAATACAACCAGTACTGAATTATCTAAGATTTGAGGATAACAGGGGACTTGCAAGAAATACTCTAAGACTCCATTGCATCCAGATGAAACATTTCTATACTTTTCTGGAGCAGAAAAAGCTGGAGTACACGGATGTAACTGTAGACAATCTTGCGGAGTTTATTGCATGGCTTAAGTGGCCAAGGATACATGAGAAAGTTATCCCCATACAGCTTGAACCAGCAGTTAGGGCACAGACTATAAATGCAAATGTTGATACGGTTCTCAGTTTTTATAATTATCTTCTGCTTCATGAGGAGTATGAAAACCAGTTGTCACAGAAACTCATAAAGTTTGTAAGAAGCCCACAGAAGAATTACCGTGCATTCCTTAATGGAATAGCTGATAAGAAGCGGGAAAAGAGATATCTGCTTCATTTGCCAGTACCACAGCAGAGAATTAAAACGGTTGCGAAAGAAGATGTAAATACTCTTATGAAAGCAACGAATAACATCAGAGATTATTTTCTGCTCTATCTGCTTTTTGAAACAGGGATGCGTATTGGAGAAGCCTTGTCATTGTGGCTTGAAGATTTTGACATATCAGCAGGTACAATAACAATCCATGATCGTGGAGAGATGGAAAATCTCTCCGAAATTAAAACGGTGTCCAGTCCAAGAAAACTTAACTGTACACAGGAACTGTTGGAAGTGTTTACAGAGTATGTTTGTTTCTTCCATACGGAAGGAATTAAGACAAATCATGTATTCATCAAGATGATGGGTAAGAATGCTGGAAAGGCCATGGATTATACAGATGTAGATAACCTGTTCCGTAAGCTTAGAAAAAAGACAGGGATATACATCACACCTCATATGTTTAGACATACTTCTCTTAGCCTGCTGAATTCAGCAGGCTGGGAGCCAGAACTGCTCCGAATAAGAGCTGGTCATAAAAATATATACACAACGCTTAACACTTATGTTCATCCGTCTGATGATGAAGTATCTGAAGCCTTCAAAAAGGTATCTGAGAATCTGAAGATGCCTGGAAAGGAGACATCAGAATAATGGGAGCTTTAGCAGTAAATGAAGTCTTTGATAGGCACAAGGACGAGATATACTCATATCTTGAGGGATACTGGTATGAAAATGATATTTGGGAACTGGAAAATCGGGCATTTAAAGACGCAATGATTGAAACGGGAGGGCTAACTGGAATTCTTGCAGATTTTAGTACCTTCCGAAATAAAAATCTCAAGGCTGAGATGAAATTTTATCTGCTAAATGCCCTTAAAGAAAGAGTATTATCGGTATCAAATGTCAGAAAGCATTATCAAGAAGCTATTAAAGATATAGGGAAGAATTATACGGATAACAGTTTTGAGGGATTATCTGTTAAGCCAGCGACTTTAATGGGAAAAGAAAGAAGCAGGCTTTATGAACAGATGCAGAGAAATGCTATCAGATTTTTTACGGATTATTATGATGATCGCCCTGAACTGGAACGTGATAAATGGCATGCACGGCTCATTCCTGGAGTAAAGATGTCTGCGGCATCAAAAAGAACCATACCAAGTCTCTGTTTTGAAGGAATACCAGCTTATTACAGGGAGTCTGTAAAAAGATATCTGAAAACACTCATATATCGTCGCAGTTGGAGCTTTTGCTGCGAAATCCTTGTATATATCAGATATTTCTATGGGACGTTCTATAGGCATGGCTATCAAGATGGATTTCAAGAGGAGTTGTCTAGAGCCGATATAGAAAAATATCTGCAGTGGGTATCAGAGGATTACGAGAAAACGAATGCCACATTCAGAAGTAAGGCTGTTTCATTTATTAGAAACTGGTTGGATTTCATTCAGTTAGCAGAGTATTTTGTGGCACCAAAGAAGGATATAACACGACTTATATTTGATGAGGACATCCCAAAACGCGAGCGTGCGTCTGATACGCTTGAAAAAGTTAAATATATACCGGAACCCGTTAGAGTGGAACTTGATGCTGCTATTGATGAAATAGAACCGCCAGAAATGAAACCAGTGTATATCCTGCTTAGAGAAACAGGCTGGCGTGGAACAGATATACTGAATCTGAGATATGATCAATGTC
>JBJEMF010000088.1:0-94347 GCA_051879535.1 Lachnospira sp.
CCTAAGAATTTCTTAGAAAAAGTCCTCTTTTAAAAGGTTTTTATTCCATTAGTAGATAACAAAATCCGTCACATGAGACCATATTTCTTCATATTTCGTTAAAAATTTGTTGCAGTAAGCGTTGTAGTGAGCAGTGTCCCTAAGCCCGCAAACCCGCATAAATACTGGGTTTTATTTCTCCAACGTCTTCATTGTCGGGAACAGCAATACATCCCTTATGGCTGCAGAATCTGTAAGAAGCATGACAAGTCTGTCGATGCCGTATCCGATACCACCTGTTGGAGGCATACCTACCGCAAGTGCATTAAGGAAGTCCTCGTCTGTATGCTGAGCTTCCTCGTCGCCATTTTCTGCGTTCTTATCCTGCTGAGCAAAACGCTCTCTCTGGTCGATTGGATCATTAAGCTCTGAGTATGCATTACACATTTCCCATGTGTTAATGAACAGCTCGAATCTCTCAACCTTCTCCGGATCGCTCGGCTTCTTCTTTGTAAGCGGAGAAATAGCCAGTGGATGATCCATTACAAATGTAGGCTGGATAAGATTCTTCTCGCAGAACTCTTCGAAGAAGAGATTTACTATATCGCCCTTTGTGTGACGCTCTTCGAATTCCACATTTTTTTCCTTGGCAATTGCCTTGGCCTCTTCATCTGTCTTTATCTGGTCAAAATCAACTCCGGCATATTTCTTGATGCAATCAGTCATGGTAATTCTTTCAAATGGCTTTCCAAAATCAATCTCAATACCATTGTATGTGATAACGGAGCTTCCACATACCTTCTCTGCAAGGTACTTAAACATACTCTCAGTGAGCTCCATCATTCCGTAATAGTCTGTATATGCCTGATAAAGTTCCATAAGTGTAAACTCTGGGTTATGTCTCGTATCAACACCTTCGTTACGGTAAACTCTTCCGATTTCGTAAACTTTTTCAAGACCACCAACAATAAGTCTCTTAAGATAGAGCTCTAAAGAAATACGAAGCTTAACATCCTCGTCAAGTGCGTTGTAGTGAGTTTCAAATGGTCTTGCAGCTGCACCACCTGCATTAGAAACAAGTGTTGGAGTTTCAACTTCCATAAATCCTCTGCCATCAAGGAAGTTTCTGATTTCCTTAATAATCTGTGATCTCTTAATAAATGTATCCTTAACCTCAGGATTCATAATAAGATCCACATATCTCTGACGGTATCTTGTGTCAGTATCTGTAATTCCATGGAACTTCTCCGGAAGAACCTGAAGGCTCTTAGAAAGCAGGGTGATTTCCTCAGCATGAACTGAAATCTCACCGGTCTTAGTTCTGAAGATAAATCCCCTGATTCCAAAAATATCACCGATATCAGACTTCTTGAAATCTGCGTAAGCGTCTTCACCAATAGCATCCCTGGAAATATATGCCTGCATTCTGCCCTTAAGGTCAGCAATGTTACAGAAAGAAGCCTTTCCCATTACTCTCTTAAACATCATTCGGCCCGCAAAGCTGACATTAATTGGAGAAGCATCCATAATAGCTCTTCTTTCATTATAATCAGCATTGACTGCCTCTCTTGCCTGCTGCTCATCCATGCCATCTGTATTAACTGCCGGTCTGTCTCCAAGAAGTTCCTTCTCATGAGCTTCATAAATAGCTCTTATCTCATCCGTATGATGTGTTACATCATACTTTGTGATCTGAAATGGATCTTTACCCTCTGCCTGAAGATTCTTGAGCTTTTCCATTCTGTTTCTAATCTGCTCATTTACATCAGGCTGCTGTTTCTGATTATTCTGTGCATTATTATTATCTGCCACTTGTTTTCTCTCCTAAATCTCTAAATTTGTTTATTAATTCTGAACAGCGACAATCTTGTATTCGATAATACCTGCAGGTGCTTCAACCTTAACTACATCACCGACTTTTTTACCAATCATGGCAGCTCCAAGAGGTGATTCGTTAGAAATCTTGTTATTAAGGCTGTCTGCCTCTGAAGAACCAACGATTGTATACTCAATATCCTCATCAAATTCGATATCATGAAGTTTTACAACGCTCTCCATTTTAACCTTATTCTTATCCTTCTTGCCTGTATCCTGGATAATCTCGCAATTGTTTAAGATAGCTTCAAGTTCAGCAATCTGAGTTTCAATATCTCTCTGTTCATCCTTTGCTGCATCATACTCAGCATTTTCTGATAAATCGCCCTGTTCTCTGGCTTCTTTTAACTTCTGAGCAACCTCTTTTCTTCTTACAACCTTAAGTTCCTCCAATAATGCTACTCTCTCATCATAACCTTTTTGTGTAAGTAACTGTTTCTCTGCCATTGTTTTGTCACCTTTCTATTTATTATATTACTGTTTTAAGTATTATAAGTCTTAATAATAATTAGCCGTTTCTTGCAGGAAAATCTATAATTTTCCTAAAATGGACACACACACTTATTCTCTGTGTCTGCTCAAGATTCAAGATATTATATCCTATGAGCCAGCTTCTGTCAATGTGGAAGCAAGCTCCACAAGCTCAGAAAATGTTGTAACTTTATTCACTTCATTTCTTAAAGCTGCCGCATGTTTTATTCCCGCTGTATACCATGCAAAATGTTTTCTCATTTCACGGATTCCTGTGTATTCACCTTTGAATTCACATAACATTTTACAGTGTCTGATTATCATTTCTGCCACCTCTGACGTCGACGGTTTCTCAATAATAGTGCCACTATCAATGTATTCCTTAACCTGTTTAAATATCCACGGATTGCCCTGAGCTCCCCTTCCAATCATCACTCCGTCGCACCCGGTTTCTTTCATTATTTTTACAGCGTCCTGACCGCTTCGTATATCCCCGTTACCTATAACAGGAATTGAAACTCTGTCCTTAACCTGTTTTATTACAGACCAGTCTGCTTTTCCTGAATAATATTGTTGTCTGGTTCTGCCATGAACTGCAACCGCTGCCCCTCCTGACTCCTGTATTATATGAGCAATCTCTGGCGCATTAATGCTGTCTTCATCAAAACCCGTTCGTATTTTTACGGTAACCGGCTTACTTACTGCTTTTGCCATAGTTTCAACAATTTTCCCTACAAGAAGAGGGTTTTTCAAAAGAGCTGAACCTTCCCCGTTATTCACCACTTTTGGCACCGGGCATCCCATATTAACATCTATTATGTCAAATGGTCTCTCCTCCATGCGCTTGGCAATATCTGCCATTATTTCCGGGTCTGAACCGAAAAGCTGGACTGCAACCGGTCTTTCTAACTCTTCTGTTTTTAAAAGTTCTTCCGTATTTTTATTGTTGTAAAGAATAGCCTTAGCACTTACCATCTCAGTATATACAAGTCCGCATCCCATTTCCTTGCACAACAAACGAAATGGCAGGTCTGTTACTCCTGCCATCGGTCCTAATGATATATTTGTTTCTATATTGACATTTCCAATCTTCATAATTACCCCGTGTCATATATTTACAATTATTCATCTAATCCCAAAAAGAACACTTTGTAAAACATCTCTAAAGATTCCAGAAGGTCTCTTTTTTCGTATTGATTCTTCTTTATGAGCATTCCGCATGCAATTTCATCATATAAAAGGTCTTCTTCGTCTGCGGATGACTTAAATAATAGTGTTCCGTCTTCATCAAACTCAAGGTCAAGGATTCCTCCCACCTCTTCCGTAAAGAGAACACACATAATTTTTAATTCATTTTTTATATCTTCCGGAAGCTTATCAAAATCCGGATTAAAATAATATTTTTTCTCGTAGGAGTTAGATGCACAAAGCACAACATTTTCATTAAACATATCCGTATAATCCTCTCACTGAAACTTCTCCCGATCTTATTGCCATCACTTCTCCATCATCAGTCTTGACAAGAAGTTCCCCTGCATTATTAATTCCCATTGAAGTTCCCACAATTTCTTTATCAGAATACAAAGCCTTAACTGTATTACCCTTATTGATAAGCATTCGATTATAATCCTCAATTATCAATGACAAATCATTGGTCTTTGTAAACTTATTATAGTACTTCTCAAAGCTTCTTGAAAATGCAGCAATAATATTGCTTCGTTTTATATTTTTTCCTGTTTCAACATAAATTGAAGACGCAACATCTTTGATTGATTCATCAAATTCGGTAGTGTTAACGTTAATTCCTGTCCCTATTACAACATAATGAATACTGTCCATCTCGGCACTCATTTCCGTAAGAGTTCCGCTGATTTTCTTCTTATTAAGCACTATATCGTTAGGCCACTTAAGGCAACATTCTGCCTCAGAAACTTCTGTTCTGATTGCTTCAACCAAAGCTACCGCCTGCACAAGCGTAAGCATAGAAGCACTCTCCGGGGTCATTTCAGGTCTTAATAATAGTGTCATCCATATACCGCTTCCCGGTGGAGAAATCCATTTTTTCCCTCTCCTTCCCCGTCCGCCCGTCTGACATTCCGCTACAAATAATGTACCGTGGGGTGCAGGGTCTGTAACAGAATCTGCTGCAAGCTTGGCCTGGTTATTGGTTGAATCGGTATCATCAAAGTAGACAACTTTATTTATTATGCCTTCCAATTCTCCTTCATCATTAAGAAGAAGGCTTTCTATCTCTGAAGCGGTTACAATATCCGGGTATTTCATAATCCTGTAACCTTTATTTTGAACAGAATCTATAACATACCCTTCTTCTTTTAATTGATTAATAACCTTCCAGACAGCAGTTCTTGATACCGAAAATGTTTCACACAAAGACTGTCCCGACACATAAGAATCTGCATTTCTTAACATGCGTAAAATTTCTCTTTTCATCTTGTCACCACCATCAGCGTAAGAAATGATAATACAAGCAGAACAACAGTAACAACTATAAGAAGAATTCCGGATAATTTATTGTCATTCATAAACTGCTTTGCAGATGAAAGTCCGTTTACCAATGCTCCCATGAATAATTCAATTGGAAACAGCAACCCGCTCCTGCTTCTTAAGAAGAGTATTATTATAAATCCTATTACTATGGCAACTGTAAGCACAATATTTGCATAGTCAATAAACATTTTGGACTTTCTGTAAGCGCCTCTCATTGTGTAATACATTTTATAATCTCCATTTTCTCACTCTTTCCGGCGAAGAAAAATTCCTGTAAATTCTTAGGCAGGCACATATTTTTTCCGTTCCGGCAGGTAACATTTTAATTAGTATGCACCAAGAGTTGCTGCCATAACAGCCTTAATTGTGTGCATACGGTTTTCAGCTTCTTCAAATACTACAGACTGTTCTGACTCAAACACCTCGTCTGTAACTTCCATCTCATCAAGACCGTATTTATCATGAATTTCTTTGCCAATCGTTGTCTTAAGATCGTGGAAAGCCGGGAGACAATGCATAAATATCGCATTTTTATCCGCATTTTCCATAACTGCCTTATTAACCTGATACGGAGATAATGCTTCTATTCTCTCTTTCCACACTTCTTCAGGTTCACCCATTGATACCCACACATCTGTGTAAAGTACCTCTGCACCCTTAGTTGACTCCTCAACATTTTCTGAGAGAGTAACTGAGCCACCGCTTTCCTTAGCCCATTCTCTGCACTGCTCCACAAGCTCTGCATTAGGGAAGTATTCCTTTGCTGTGCATGCTGTGAAATGTAATCCCAATTTGGCACATACAATCATGAGGGAATTTCCCATGTTGTATCTTGCATCACCCATATATACGAACTTGACACCCTTCAATCTTCCAAGCTTTTCCTTTATTGTAAGCATATCTGCCAACATCTGTGTAGGGTGATATTCATTTGTAAGACCATTCCATACAGGGACTGAAGAATATTTAGCCAGTTCTTCAACAATTTCCTGACCAAAACCTCTGTATTCAATTCCCTCAAACATAGTGCAAAGTACCCTTGCTGTATCTGCTATGCTCTCTTTCTTACCAATCTGAGACCCCTTAGGATCAAGATATGTAACGCCCATTCCAAGGTCATGCGCAGCAACTTCAAAAGAACAACGTGTTCTTGTACTTGTCTTTTCGAATATTAAGGCAACATTTTTGCCAAGTAACGGTTGCTCCACAACCCCATCCTTCTTCATCTTTTTTAACTTAGCTGCAAGCTCAATGAGATACTCAATCTCTTCCGGCGTATAATCCTTTAATGTTAAAAAATCTCTTCCTTTAAGATTCATGCTAATCCTCCCACATATCAAAAAAACTTCCTGTATCGCTATGTGCCTTATTTTACTTCAATTTGGATTATTATACAAGTGCGTGGGGTCAGACCCCATAAAATTTTTATAAACTATTTGTTTATAAATTTTTTATGGGGTCTGACCCCACATCTCCCCTGAACCATATCTTAGCCACTATAAAAAAAGAGAATACCACACCATATTTTTGGTATGATATTCTCCATCTTTATTTTGATATTTATTTAGTAGAACACGTGATCTCCGATTATCATGAAATCAGACATCGCATTTATATTAGCTGATGAAACAGTCCTGAATGCTGTGTAATTACCAACATTATTCTTTCCTGACAATGCTTCAAGAGCGGCCTCCATACATTCGTTGTTGCGTGGTCCGTTGTTAAGTCTTGCCTGAAATCTTGATGATGCTCCACCCGCACCATCTGACGCTCCGGAGAACTGTGATCTCTGATATACAACAGCCGAAACTGTATTAGGATATCTGGAACTTCTAACTCTGTTTAACACAACATTTGCCACTGCAAGCTTTCCTTCGTATGGCTGGTATGCTGCTTCCCAGTCAATGATACATGCAAGAATATAAATTTCCTCATTGCTTATGCTCATTGTTGGATTGTATGTGAAATCTGTTCCGGAAACAGTTTTATCGATGATAGCCTGAATCCTTGCTTCCTCAGCCTTTCTTGCTGCCTCTGCTTCTGCTGCAAGTCTCTCTAATTCAGCCTGTCTTGCTGCTTCTTCCTCTGCTTCCTTAATTTCTGCCTCTTCCAGTGTATAACCTGTAAGGAAATCATTGATTTCCATGGCTTCAGCCAACTGTTCTGCTTCTGCTTCAAAAAGAAGTGATGCGCTGGATACATATCCCACACAGTTACCTGAACTTATCTTTGTCCATCCATTATCAACTTCCAGGACATCAACAAGAGTATTGGAATACAAACGTCCTGCTACATCTGCGTCATCTTTGCATTCTGTAAATACTTCAAGATACGGCTCGCTGACTGCTAACGCCTTCTTGTAGAACGCTCCATGTTCCTCCTGGTATCCTAATGATACGTGATCCTCCACATTGGATGAAAATGATGCTACTTTAATTTCGGTATCAGTAATTGTACTTTCGTGTTGCTCATAGGTAGACTTGGCATCTGTCACCATTGGAAGTACCGGTCCCATTGCTAAAACCAGCATAGCTCCAAAACAACAAGCAGCTTTGCTACTTCTAAGTTTCATAAAGTTTTTCCCTTTCCGGCGCACTTGCGGGGGCGCCTACAAACCGAACATTTTGCATTTGTTACAAATTTGTTACGATTTGTTACGAAAGTATAATATCAAAGTTACATATTTTTGTCAAATCAGTTAAAATTCAGTGTAGTTAATAGATTTTTAATGGGGTCAGACCCCCTTAAAAAAATATAAACAAAAATTTTATAAAAATTTTAGGGGGTCTGACCCCATCGACCCCATTAACCCCATAAAAAAACCGGACGGAAACTTATTCATGTTTCCATCCGGTTATCTTCTCTGTCTTGCTGCCTCAAAACTGAGGATAGTGCATGCGATTGCCGCATTTAGGGACTCTACCTGTCCCTCCATCGGTATCTTTATCAAGGTATCACATTCTGACGCAGTTTTTTCCGTAATTCCGTTACCTTCATTTCCTATAATGAATGCTGTAGCTCCCGTATAATCCTCTTCTGTATAACAATTCCTGCCATCAAGGTGTGCTGCATACACCTTAACTCCCCTATTCTTAAGTTCTTTTATTCCCTGCTGAAAATCTTCCACAATAATAAAAGGAACTCTATACAGGGAACCCATAGTGGATCTTATGGTTTTAGGATTATAAATGTCTACGGAATTGCTGCTTATCATTACACCCGTAGCCCCGGCTGCCTCACCCATTCTCAATATGGTTCCCATATTACCGGGATCCTGAATATTTTCCATGCCAATAATAAGAGGGTTCTCTCCCATCAAATCCTCAAGAGAATATTCTCTCATCCTGACAACAGCCATAATTCCCTGAGGTGTCTTGGTGTCCGACATTCTGTTAAAAATATTGTCACTTACAAGTTCAATTGCAGATTCCTCAATACATTTATCCCTGATAAAATCTTTCACAAACCCCGGATTGGAATCTGCAAATTTTTCAGAAATATAAGCCTTAACCAACATCTCTGAGGGAATCTCCGATACCATTCGGACTCCCTCTACCACATATTCTTTATACTTTTTTCTTTCTTTAGCTTTCCCAAGTAATGATATCACATGTCTTACCTGGGAACTGCTTGTGCTTGTTATCATATATTCCCCTTGTTTTTCAAAGAAAATCTCCGTAGCCTTATCTTGAAAGCAGACTGCTTACATTAAACTCATAATCACTGATGTCTTTAGTCATGGCAAGAGCTTCATCAATATCATAATCTACAAATCTGCCATCCTTGTATGCCACAAGCCTGTTACTCTTACCTTCTGCAAGAAGATCCACTGCATAAGAACCCATAATTGATGCATACATTCTGTCTTTACAGGTTGGAGAACCACCACGCTGCATATAACCTAAAATCGTTGCCCTTGTCTCTATACCTGTAGCTGCTTCAATTCTTCTTGCCATACCTGTAGAATGACCAATACCTTCTGCATTAATAATCAAATGATGCTTCTTACCCTTTTTACGTCCTTCTATGATGTGGTTTATTATTGCCTGTTCATCCCCATCATATCTTTCAGGAAGCAGGATATCCTCTGCACCATTGGCAATACCGCACCATAAAGCGATATATCCCGCATTACGTCCCATAACTTCAATAATACTGCATCTTTCATGGGATGTTGAAGTATCCCGGATCTTATCTATAGCTTCCATGGCTGTATTAACTGCCGTATCAAAACCTATTGTATAATCGGTACAAGCAATATCAAGATCAATTGTTCCCGGAAGTCCGATAGTGTTAACTCCAGCCTCCGCAAGCTTCTGTGCACCTCTGAAAGAACCGTCTCCTCCAATTACCACAATACCATCAATCTTATGCTTTCTGCATACCTCTGCGGCCTTCTTCTGTCCTTCCTCAGTCATAAACTCAAGACATCTTGCAGTATAAAGGATTGTACCTCCGCGCTGGATAATATCCGCAACACTTCTCTTATCCATATCTATAATTTCGTCATTAATAAGACCATTGTAGCCCTTCTGTATTCCCTTAACCTTAAGGCCCTTGTTAATAGCTGTTCTAACAACAGCTCTTATGGCCGGATTCATACCCGGAGCATCACCACCACTTGTTAATACACCAATTGTTTTAATTTCCTTTGCCATAACTACTTCCCCTTTCGCCTAAAGTATATGACAGACGCATGCGCCACATATCTTCTTTTTATGCAACCTCTTTGTTGCGCCACATATCTGATGTTTTCCGCCAAGTTCTCTTCTATACTACCACAATTAATAAAAAAAATCCCCCTTTTAGGGAGATTTTTTTAAAATTATTATTTCAAAACTAACAGGATGCCATTTTCCCAAGCCTATATCCCGGTTTATACCCCTGCCGGGTTTCAACATAATCTTTGAAAAAATGCTTAGGTTGTAGTGACATTTTTCTCACCGTAAAGATTCTTAAGGACATCTAAGAGTTCCGAAGTCACTTTGACTGTTTTGCTGTCAGGAAGAGAAAGTCTCACATTCTCCTTTGTACAATATATAATCACTTTGTCCCTGCCGTCGGAATCCTTAAGAATATTCTGCAATTCATTTTTCTTGGATTCATACTCCTGTGTACTTTCAAATCTTATCCATAAAGTTTTCTGAACCGCATCAAAATCAATCACCCGCTCACATATAAGTTTAGCAGAATCGTCACCGTTAGTCTGTATTCTTCCTGATACGAAAACCTTATCAGCATTATCAATTACAGCCCTGTTCTCTGCAAAATTCTTAGGAAATACCACTACCTCAACAGTTCCCACTATATCTTCAATAGTAAGATATGCCATAAGCTGTCCATTCTTGGTAGACTTCACCGTCTTATCTTTAAGAAGGCCGCCAATGGTAGCCTTATCACCATCCTTTACAGGCCCGCCAAAATTAAGTCCTTCAACACTGGTATATTCGTCAGGAGAAGCAAAATCTGTAGACACATTGGATATATGTTTCTTCCATATACCCACATACTCGTCCATAGGATGTCCGCTGACATATACTCCAAGCACTTCTTTTTCAAAATTCAAAATCTCTTCCTTTGAATACTCCGAAACCTTTGGAATCTGAATTTCAAAATCTTTTTTATCTTCCTCCTGTACCAGGTCAAAAAGGGACATTTGTCCTGACATGGAATCCTTTGCCTGCCTTACTGCATTATCCAAAAGCTTTTCATATATAAGCATCATACTTTTTCTGTTATTGTTAAATGTATCAAAGGCTCCGGCTTTTATGAAATTTTCAATAGCTCTCTTGTTAACTTCCTGCGCCATTCTTGTAACAAAATCCTGCATGGAAAGGAAATTTCCATGCTCATTGCGCTCTTTTATAAGGGCACTGATAGTAGGCCTGCCCAATGACTTAATGGCACTTAAAGCAAATCGTATCTTCCCGTTTTCAACGGAAAATTCCATCTGGGATTCATTAACATCCGGAGGAAGTATATCAATACCCATCTGGCGGCTGGCAAAAATATACCCTGAAACCTTATCAGTATTGTCAATAACAGATGTCATAAGAGCCGCCATAAATTCCACAGGATAGTATGTCTTTAAGTAAGCTGTCTGGAAAGATACCACTGCATAACAGGCCGCATGAGATTTATTAAATGCATATTTAGCAAAATCAATCATGTTATCATATATCTTTCCTGCGGTCTTTTCATCAATTCCGTTATTAACGCAGCCCGTCACCCCTTCTTCTGGGTTTCCGAAAATAAAATTCTTTCTTTCCTGCTCCATAACATAAGCTTTTTTCTTAGACATTGCACGACGCACAAGGTCACTTCGTCCCCAGGAATATCCTGCCAGATCTCTTACTATCTGCATTACCTGCTCCTGATACACAATACATCCGTAGGTAGGCTTAAGTATAGGTTCCAGTTGTGGGCAGTCATAAGTTACTGCCTCCTGATTATTCTTACCTTCTATATACTGAGGAATAAAATCCATAGGACCCGGTCTGTAAAGGGATATACCCGCAATTAAATCTTCCAGATTGCGAGGCTTTAACTCTTTCATGAAGGACTTCATACCGGCACTTTCAAGCTGGAATATACCATCGCATTTTCCCGTTCCTATTGCATCAAATACCTTCTTGTCACTGTAATCAATCCCATCTATGGAAAACTCAGGATTCTTTTCCTTAATAAGATTTTCCGCATCCTTAATAACCGTAAGAGTCCTAAGTCCCAGAAAATCCATTTTAAGAAGTCCAAGTTCTTCAAGTGTTGTCATAACAAACTGGGCAACAACCGAACCATCAGAGCCTGTAGACAAAGGAACATATTCCTCAACAGGTTTGCCGCTTATAAGCACACCGGCAGCATGCATGGAAGCGTGTCTCGGGAGTCCCTCAAGCCTCTTACTTTTATCTATCAAATCTCTTACAGTCTCGTCATTTTCATACTGTGAGCGCAAATCCGGATTTTCAGCAATTGCCTTATCTATTGTAATTCCGATTTCTCTCGGAACCATTTTGGCTATATTATCCACCATGGCATAAGGAAGATCCAGAACACGTCCCACATCTTTAATTACGGCTCTCGCCGCCATAGTTCCGAATGTTACAATCTGGCATACACAATCCTTGCCATATTTATCCACAACGTAATCTATAACTTCCTGGCGCCTCTCATAACAGAAATCCACATCAATATCAGGCATGGATACACGCTCAGGATTTAAAAATCTCTCAAAGATAAGGCTGTAGTGTATAGGGTCCAAATCTGTTATTCCAAGACAATAAGACACAATACTTCCCGCTGCAGAGCCTCTTCCCGGTCCTACCGGAATATCGTGGGTCTTTGCATAATTAATGTAATCCCACACAATAAGGAAATAATCCACATATCCCATTGAATAAATAACTGAAAGCTCATAAGCAAGTCTTTGAAAAATGTTGTTGGAATCCTCTGCCACCTTGATAACCGCATCTTTTCTGTCACTGACAGCCTCACTCTCTGCTATCTTGACAAAGTCCTCCACAGAAATATCAGCAGCTTCATCAGGATATCTCTTCTTCAAGCCGCTGTAGCAAAGATAATTAAGATACGTCCATGAAGTATACCCTTTAGGCACTTCAAATTTAGGAAGCTTTGTAACCCCAAACTCAATCTCCACATTGCATCTGTCTGCGATTTTATGTGTATTTTCAATAGCTTCAGGAACATATTTAAACAGTTCCTTCATTTCTTCCGGAGACTTAAGGTAAAACTGCCCACCTTCATAACGCATGCGGTCCTCATCCGAAACTTTCTTACCGGTCTGAATGCACAGCAAAATGTCATGAGCATCCGCATCCTCCGCATAGGTGTAATGAACATCATTTGTACATATCAGTTCAATGCCCGTTTCCTTGGACATACGAAGCAATTGCGGGTTAACATACCTTTGTTCAGGAATACCATGATCCTGTAACTCCAGAAAGAAATTGCCTTTGCCAAATATATCCTCATACTCCAAGGCAGCTTTCTTACCTTCCTCGTACATTCCTTTCATGAGAAAGCTCTGGACTTCACCTGCAAGGCAGGCGCTGGACGCAATTATACCCTCACTGTACTGTCTTAAGAGTTCTTTATCAACTCTCGGTTTATAATAAAATCCTTCAGTAAATCCTCTGGAAACAATCTTCATGAGATTCTGATATCCCTGATTATTCTCAGCCAGAAGAACAAGGTGATTATACTTATCCTCTCCGTTTCCCAAGGACTTATCAAATCTGGAACCCGGAGCAACATAAACCTCACAACCAAGAATAGGCTTTATGCCCGCATCCTTGGCCGCTTTGTAAAAATCTATAACACCATACATGACTCCATGATCGGTTATGGCAAGACTGTCCATGCCTAACTCTGCCGCACGTTTGGTAATCTCTTTAATTTTACTTGAACCATCCAGAAGTGAATACTCCGTATGGACATGTAAATGTGTAAAAGCCATGCTGTTCCTCCCTAATTACCCCATTTTTCCTCTGACTGCCACTTGGTATTGTACCATATCACAGGTGATAAATATACTTAAAAATCAATCTTTTAACCTTGCTTTGTCTGTCATATATACTCCTGCGAAGTTTAATCCCGGTGTCAACCGCAAGTCCCATTTCCTTCATGCCAATGTTACCTCTTCCAAAGGATATTTTTTCTGCCGGAGTGATTATATTTCTTACATCGCACTCTTTAAAACAGTCAAATTTCTCTTCAACAAGTCTTACATGTTCTTCGTAGGACAAATCTTTTCTTAATGGAACGCCTAAGAATGTACATAATCTTGTAAAATATCTGTATAAATCCATTATCTGTGCACTGTCCTCCTCAGGAGTCTGCCCTTTGTTCACACATAAAAGTCTTTTAACCTTCTTAAAGCTTATTTCTCTTGCAATAACAAGCATCAGTCCTATTACAAAGATTATTGCTGCAACAATTCCAATCACACGTAATATCTTAATTAACAGATCAAGAATAAGTCCCCAGACAATATCAAACTCTATAATACCTTCACTTTTACCCAAATATTCAAAATATTGTGAAAAGCTGTAAAAATGTTCCGGTTTTGCATATCCTGCTATTCCGTCATTGTCCACATCCGTATTTAAAGGAGTATCGCCTCCTTTTTCATCATCTGATTCCAGGTCCCCACTATTAACCAAACCATCAGAGTCACCCTCATTCTGACTATTTTCAATTATCTTCCGGTCTCCGTCTATAATCACGTTATTGTTATATCCCGGTGTAAACTCCACAGGAATCCAGCCAAATCCATCCATATAAACTTCAACCCATGCATGGGCGTCCGAATCCATCACATCTACAGTACTTACCCTATATGTATCTGTAACGGTCTTACCACATATATTAAGCTGGGATGTCTCAACAAATCCATCACTGCTGCGGGAGGTATCAACCAAATAGCCGCTTACATACCTTGCCGGTATTCCAAATTCTCTTAACAGTACTGTTCCGGCCGTAGCAAAATGTGTACAATATCCGGCCTTCCTTTCATTTAAAAAAACATCAACAAAATCCCTGCCTGAAGGTATAGCTCCGGGACTTAATGTATATGTATAATTTTCATTGAGATATTTTCTTACAACCTCTATGACAGACACCTTATACTGGGCATTTCCGTCATAATCCAAATTATTTAATTCAGATTTAATTTCATTGACAGCATGAGAAGTGCTTTGTTTTTCCTTCTCTTGATTCACTGTATAATTTTTATATACAAAATCTCTGTATCTTTTTTCCCACCGTACATATTTATCAAAATCAGGTACATCTCCTGAATAAGAATCCACCACAGCCTTAATCACGTTGAAATCGGCAGCAGAAAACTTATTTGAATATTCTGTACCATAAATTTTCCCCGTATCACATTCCGTGGGATATCCGTCATAGCTGCTTTTCCCGCTGGAAAAATATTCGTTTCCATAAGGAAGATACCAGTAAAATGTATCCGTACGTTTTTCATAAGTTAAACTATACTTCCTCTTAGATACATTTGACATATAATTATCCATACTTGAAAACAGACTTTTAATCAGCTCTTCATCTTTTTCAGCATATCTGAAAAATGCTGCCTGCTGATTATAAACTTCAAAACCTATATCTCTTTTTGTAAAAAGATCACTCTTACCGTTATAGCTTTCTGAATCAAGCTCATTCCACGAATTATTCTTATAAACGCTTCCCACATATCCCCTCAGATATATTGTTCCCTGATTACCGGTCATAAGGGTCAGCATTTTTACATTTTTAGTCTCCACAGAATCAACCTGTCCCAATTCTCCGCCGCTGACACCTCCTGCCGCCGTCAGCTTTTCATTATCCTCCGTGGTAAAAATGCTATTAAACATTCTCTTTATAAAATTGTCTTCCCCTCGTTTTTCGGGAATAAACAGAACCAGAATCCCAAATGCTATCATCAGTGTAAGAGCTGTAACCATGGGATAAAACTTATCTTTAGGATTCTTTTTAAGCATTACTTCTGTTAATACAAAGATGATAAAAAGCACAAGATAAAATGCCTTTGGTATGCAATTAAACATTAATGATATAACCAACAAAGAGGCAAACTCAGCAATGGCAGCCATCATATATTTTGATAACACAAGATAAACAAACACTATGACTAACCCTGTAGCTATCATGGTATAAGCCATATCCGGCTTAGCAAAATCATCATTCACTGCCACTTTGTTAATTTCATCTATTAAAGATACCATACTCTCACTGACATTACGAAACATAACGCCTGCAATGAACCCTTCCGATATCAGAAGTCCTGCCATAACATACAGTCTCTTTTTTTCACTAAAGAATGAATACAGAATGAACAAAATGCATGACAATATAACAAAATATATAACATCAAACCCCTTCAGCATCTTTAAAGAAAATGATGAAGTAAATATACCTGTCATTCCCATGCTTCCTATTATTGAGAGAAACATGTATATCCAGTTGTCACGTAACTTATTTATCATACCCAGCTCCATTTTCTCGCATTTTCTCTACAAATGCCCCTTTTATATGCCCGTTTCGCCAGAGGAAAATTTCCTATGGTAAAATTAAAGGACAGTATTATCAATGGCCCATCTCACATCATTATAATTAACCGATAATACAGACACGTTTCCAAGATTAATAATATTGCCGCCATTTTCTTCATCACAGATTGAGTAAACAGTGGCATCACAGGAAAGATTACTTACTCTGTCCACAAGACTACCGTCTATGTCGGAAGTAATATAATATAACCTTCCGTCAGCAGTATTCTCTGCAAGATAATAATCAAGGGATTTTAACTCTTTTCCCACCTTATCACTTATCAATATTCCCAATGCTTCTTCATAAGTAGTTTTCCCGCTTACATCAAGGCTCATTAAACAACCGCGTTTCTCGCTGTAATATACAAGACTGAAAGATGTCTCCTTTAAAATAGCGAGATTACTGATGGAATGCACCATATCAAATATTCCGTTAATATATTTTTTATTATCTGTGTCAATTAAATCCACCAGGAATATATTAGGACTTTTAATAGGCTGGGAAAATTCTTTCACCATTATTTCATCGGATTTTGCAGTAAGTTTCCAGTGAACTCTGTTTAAAGAATCTCCGTTCTCATATTCTCTGTAATCAAATACTTCAGAAGGGTCATTACCCTTTCTTTTCTTTGAAAATTCATTGGATTCCTTAATCTCCTGTCTGTAATCATTAAGGGAATAGTAATCAAATTCTGCCGATACCGGCATTACCAGCTGTTCTCTTCCTTTTACTTCCCGTAAATTTATCTTAAATAAATTTAAAGGGTCCGCAAGTACCGTATTAATAATCACAGACTCTATCTTTCCCACATACTCCAGCTTAAATTTTTCCCGGATAATAAGCTTGTCGTATCCTGCCACACTTACTCTTTTATGTTTTATGTCAATAACGCCATTAATCTCATATCTTATACCTGTAGAAAAACTAAGATTAACAACAGGTAATCTGGATTTATTGTTGACGGTTATTATCTGCTCCAACTGCTCACCGCGAATCTGGGTAATATTAGTACAGTCAATACTAACCTCTTCCTTATTGTGCAATATGGAAATATACATAATTGAAAGTATGGGAATCAACAGAAGAATAATGGCAATAATCAAAAAACTGCCACTGCTTGTAATTGCATAAGCTGCAATGTCACCAATCAAAACCAAAATGTATATAAGTCTGTTAACTAACATAATACTCCCATTAATAAACCTTTAACTCCGGCACCTTCACGGATTTAACGATATCATTTATTACATCTTTAATGTCAACCTTGTTAACTTTAGCCATGGCATTAAACACAAGTCTGTGATTCATAGTTTCATAAAGAATTTCCTGCACATCTGCCGGAACCACATAATCTCTGCCCTTCATCAAAGCTGCCCCCTTGGCAATATTAGCCATGGCAACAGTTCCTCTCGGGCTTATTCCTAAAGATATAGACTCATGTGCTCTTGAAGCTTCTGCAAGTTTTGCAATATATTCACACACAGCATCCTCAATAAATACCTGTTTTACCGCATTTCTTAATGTTATAAGTTCATCCGTGGAAATTACAGGATTAACCTTTTCCATGAGATTAAATCTCTTTCCCTTAATAATCTCTACTGTTGATTCTAAAGACGGATACCCCATACTTGTACATATCATAAATCTATCAAGCTGTGATTCCGGAAGTTTTTGTGTGCCTACTGATCCTTCCGGATTCTGGGTTGCAAGTACAATAAAAGGATTTGGAAGATCATATGTATTACCATCCACACTAACGTGCCCTTCTTCCATTACTTCAAGAAGTGCTGACTGTGTTTTAGGTGAAGTTCTGTTAATCTCATCCGCCAGAAAGAAATTACACATAACAGACCCCTTCTTAAACTCAAATTGTTCTGTGTTTCTGTTATACATGGAAAATCCCAATATATCTGAAGGCATAACATCCGGCGTAAACTGAACCCTTTTCTTTTCCAGTCCCATAGCTCTGGCAAATGCATTTGCCATGGTGGTCTTTCCCACTCCGGGAATATCATCAATAAGTATATGTCCGCTTGAGATAATAGCCATTAAAACTTTTTTAATGACTTCCTCCTTACCAAACACCACCTTTTGAACTTCCTTCTCAATTCCTTCTATCCAGGAAACGTATAATTCTATATCTTTCACTTTAACCCCCTTAAATTACCTGTTGCAAACAACTATTCTAATTATAAATGATATCCCCCTATATTGCCAATACAAAGAAGTATCCAAATAAAAAAAAGAGTTTCCCCCGGTGATATAATTCCTGTCCACTTGACAGGGTGCATATCACGGGAAACTCTTTTTAATTTATAAAATCTTATTGCTGCTCTTGTGAATCTGATTCCGGCTTAGTTTCACCATGTCCCGCATCTTCAGGATTTCCAACATTGCCGATATTTTTCCAAATATCGCTTTCTGCAGGGCCTTTAACTGTTGAGGAATAACTTCCATCCTCGTTAAATGTTACGCTTTCAGCAACTTTTTCTGATATAGAAAATTTAGAGGTGTCAACAGGTTCCGGAATGCCTTTAGCCTCCCTGAAAATTCTCATAAATTCCTTACCTGTAATAGTTTCATTGTCATACAGATAATGAGCAATTTTATCAAGAACATCTCTGTTCTCTGTAAGAAGCTGTTTTGCCTCCTCATAACAGCCCTTTAACATCTCCTTAACTTCTTCATCCACCTCAGCAGCCGTCTTATCAGAACAGTCAAGTCTTGCAGTACCGTTAAGATACTGATCCTCTACTTTAGCCAGTCCCATAAGGCCAAATTTTTCGGACATTCCATACTGGGTTATCATTGCCTTGCATATCTTAGTTGCTTTTTCTATATCGTTAGCAGCTCCTGTGGTTATTTTTCCAAATACCACTTCTTCTGCCGCACGTCCTGCCACAAGAGTGACAAGCCTTGTCATAAGTTCATCCTTATTTTCAAGGTATTTTTCTTCCTCGGGTACCTGCATAACATATCCAAGAGAACCCATTGTTCTTGGAACAATAGTAATCTTCTGAACAGGTTCTGAATTCTTCTTTAATGCCGCTACCAATGCATGACCTACTTCATGATATGCCACAGTCTGCTTTTCTTCTTTGCTAAGAACCCTGTCTTTCTTCTCCTTACCGGCGATGACAACCTCTACCGCCTCGAAAAGATCCTTCTGGGAAACTACTTTTCTTCCATCTTTAACTGCTGCAATCGCCGCTTCATTAATCATATTGGCAAGATCTGAACCTACGGCACCACTGGTTGCCAGTCCGATTGCATCAAGATCAACCGTATCATCCATAAGCACATCTTTAGAGTGAACTTTAAGAGTTTCTACCCTTCCCTTAAGATCCGGCTTATCAACAATTACTCTTCTGTCAAGACGTCCCGGTCTTAATAACGCCTTATCAAGTACCTCAGGTCTGTTTGTGGCTGCAAGTATAAAAATACCCTTGGATGAATCAAAACCATCCATCTCAGCAAGGAGCTGGTTAAGCGTCTGCTCACGCTCATCATTACCGCCTCCGTAGCGGGAATCCCTGCTCTTACCGATAGCATCAATTTCATCAATAAATATGATACAAGGAGCCTGTTTTGTGGCTTCCTTGAAAAGGTCTCTTACTCTTGATGCTCCCACACCTACGAACATCTCTACGAAATCCGAACCTGCAAGAGAGAAAAACGGAACATTAGCCTCTCCGGCTACAGCCTTTGCAAGAAGTGTCTTACCTGTTCCCGGAGGTCCTACCAATAAAGCACCTTTAGGAAGTTTTGCACCAATCTTTGCGTATTTATCAGGATTATGAAGGAAATCAACTATTTCCGTCAGAGACTCTTTAGCCTCATCCTGTCCCGCAACATCTTTAAAAGTAACGCCTGTTTTCTTCTGAACATACACTTTGGCAGTATTCTTTCCTACTCCCATACCGCCCATCATTCCGCCGCCCTTAGAAATCTTTCTGTAGACAAATGCGAAAATAATATAAATAAACAGGAATGGAAGGACATAGGCAACAAGAAATTCTACAATTGATGAGCTTGAACTCGGAATATATCCCGAAAATTCAATTCCCTTCCTCTTAAGCAGAGGTATAAGACTCTCATCATCAACATAGCCCGTATAATATGTGTAACTTACGCCACTGATTTTTCCATTTTCCTGAGCGGATTCAACAGGAGTAATAAGAATTCGGTCTTGTTCTAACTGAACCTTACCAACCTCACCATTATCAATCATTTCTATAAACTTGTCATAAGAAATTTCTTTGTAGGTGGCATTTTTCAACATGCTGTTAAGCATTGTTAAAGCAATAAATGTAATAACCGCAGCAATAATAATAAATATTATCAGGTTAACATTCTTAGGCTTTTTATCATTGCCTCCCCCGTTATTTCTATTATTATTGTTTCTGTTATCGTTGTTATTAATTCCGCCGTAATTATTACCATTGTTGTAATTATTACCGTTGTTGTAATTATTATCCATGAATATCCTCATTTCCTCAAAAAGCTTTTATTATCCCGCCCGGTTAAACATATTTTCCTCTCCGGATAATAAATTAAGCTAATTATAAAAAAACAGAAATTATAAATCAACCTAAAAATAAAACCTTTATAGAATTTATATACATTTTAGGATTTCTACGAGGTAAAAAGAGGGGCAGTCCCGGTATTACACCGGTCTTCCCCTCAATATAACCCAATTATTAATGATTATTCTGATAATCAAGAGCTGCTCCGATAAATCCTCTGAATAACGGATGAGGTCTGTTAGGTCTTGACTTTAACTCAGGATGAGCCTGTGTTGCAACAAACCAAGGATGATCCTTAATCTCAACCATCTCTACAATTCTTCCGTCAGGGGAAATACCTGAGAGAACCATACCGTTTTCAACAAGAACCTTTCTATAGTCGTTATTAACTTCATATCTGTGTCTGTGTCTTTCATGAATTGTCTCTTCACCATAAACCTCATAAGCCTTTGAATCCTTATCAAGTACACAAGGATATGAGCCAAGTCTTAATGTTCCTCCTATATCATCAATGCCTTCCTGATCCGGCATAAGATGAATAACAGGATGTGTTGTATCCGGCTTTAACTCTACGCTGTGAGCATCTTCATAGCCGATTACATCTCTGGCAAATTCTACTATAGAAAGCTGCATTCCAAGGCAGAGACCAAGGAACGGAACTTTATTCTCTCTTGCATATTTTATTGCCTGTATCTTTCCTTCAATACCTCTGTCTCCGAAACCACCCGGTACCAGGATACCTGATACATCACCAAGTATCTCAGATACATTCTGTGCAGTTACTGTCTCAGAATCTACCCACTTTATCGAAACCTCTGCTGAGTTAAATACTCCGCCATGCTTGAGAGCCTCTACCACAGAAATATATGCATCATGAAGCTGAATATACTTACCTACCAAAGCAACTGTAACCTTCTTTGTAGGATTTTTCCAAGCCTTACACATAGCTCTCCATTCTTCAAGGTCAGGCTCCGGACAATCAAGGTGCAGACACTCACAGGCAACCTGTGCCAAATGTTCTTCTTCCATGGCAAGAGGTGCATCATAAAGTATCTCGACATCAAGATTCTGCAGAACATGTGACTTAGGCACATTACAGAAAAGTGCTATCTTATCCTTAATTCCCGGTTCAAGAGGATGCTCAGTACGGCACACAAGAATATCCGGCTGGATTCCCATTCCCTGCAATTCCTTAACACTTGCCTGTGTAGGCTTTGTCTTCATCTCTCCGGATGCTTTAAGATATGGAATAAGTGTAACATGACAAAGAATAGCATTTTCATGTCCCACCTCATGCTGAAACTGTCTTATAGCTTCAAGGAAAGGCTGCGACTCAATATCTCCTACAGTTCCTCCCACTTCGATAATTGCAATCTTAGTGTCTGTAGTAGAGTAATCTCTGTAAAATCTGCTCTTAATCTCATTAGTTATATGAGGAATAACCTGAACTGTTCCTCCGCCAAAATCTCCTCTACGTTCCTTTTGAAGTACTGTCCAATAAACCTTACCTGTTGTAACATTGGAATTCTTATTAAGACTTTCATCAATAAATCTTTCATAATGACCCAAATCAAGGTCTGTCTCAGCTCCGTCATCTGTTACAAAAACTTCACCGTGCTGAATTGGATTCATAGTACCCGGATCTATGTTAATGTATGGATCAAACTTCTGCATTGTAACAGAAAATCCACGCGCTTTTAATAGTCTTCCCAATGAAGCTGCTGTAATTCCTTTACCAAGTCCTGATACAACACCACCAGTAACGAATACGTATTTAACGGACATCTTCTCCTCCTTCTGCCATAAGGCAACCACCTGTAATAAAAAATCGAGCAGGTGGTGGCTACACCGCCTACTCGTAAATTATAAATTCTGTCTTATTATACAGCTTAATACGATAAATTTCCACCCTAATTTTTAAAATTATGATACTTTTTTAGTGTAAATCTATATGCTTATATAATCAGTATCAACCTATTGCATGTCTACACATAAGTCTAGCCTTTATAAAGGCTTCTGAGTAATGCAATCTCTTTTGCATATCCCTCAAGCTCATTAGGCGTTTCAAGATAAAATGGTAAGTGTTTTAATTTATCATGGTTAATTATTCTTTCAAATGCTTCTGTTCCTATGTTACCCTCACCAATTTTTTCATGTCTGTCTTTATGGCTTCCAATAGGATTTTTACTATCATTGATATGAATAGCTTTTAATCTGCCAAGACCGATAATATTATCAAATTCATCCAGGACCCCGTCAAGATTATTGACAATGTCATAGCCTCCGTCAAATACGTGGCAGGTATCCAGGCATACTCCAAGATTAGTGTTATCTTCAACTTTATCTATTATTGCTCTTAATTCTTCAAAATTTCGTCCTACTTCGCTTCCCTTACCTGCCATTGTTTCCAACAGAACCGTTGTCTTAAATCTGCCTGTCTCAAGTCTGTTAAGTACCTCTGATATATACTGCACTCCCACTTCACTTCCCTGACTCACATGACTTCCCGGATGGAAATTATACATACAACCGGGAATAGCGTCCAGTCTTTCAAGGTCGTCTGCCATAGTTTCATACACAAACTGTCTTGCATCCGCATCCTTGCCACAGGCGTTTAAGGTATACGGTGCATGAGCAAGTACCGGTCCGAAATTATTCTCCGCTGCAAATGCATTATATTTTTCTATATCTTTAGAATCCCATTCTTTCTTCTGACTTCCTCTTGGATTACGGGAAAAGAATTGAAATACATTTCCTCCGATACTCTTAGCCTCTTCACCCATATGATAAAATCCTTTGGATACGGATAAGTGACATCCTATCATTAATTCTGCCATAATAAACTCCATTCTGAGAACGTTTGGGTTCAGGCTTATCTGTCACGTTCTCGACACAAATAGCCATAATGATTAGGGCGTCAAAAGCCCATTATAATTTTATGCCCTAGCAAATTGCACAAAGGAATGCAAACAATCTTTTTCTGTGCAATTTGCCGTTCATGTTTTTTAAAATAGGCTTTTGACTCCCTAATCTATATAATTCAGAGCCCGTAATAACGGGCTCCGATTAACATTTTTAATATCCGGACTGCCTGTTAAGCTGCTGACATTCCACTCTTTATATACTCTTTGTACTTCTTTCTCTTATTGAGCTTGATTATAAGTATAAGCAGCAAAATAACCTCAACCACTCCCAGACATATAATTGCAACAAACATAACCTTCTGCAAGGTCTTGTCTACAAGCTTGCCTTCCTCATTCTCTCCGGCAACATATTCATTCTCATAATGCCCGTCACCGTTTTCATCTACTCTGAGTATGATTTTTCCATAATTCTTAGCAACTGTATCTATCATAGATCCCGCTTTAACAACTATATTCTTAAACACTCTTGTGTCAACATACTCTCCCTCTTCATTCATGATACTGATACTGTACTGTACCGTACCTGCCTGAGTACCCTGAATATTGATGTTGTATTCAGTTCCTTCTTTAAGTCTTATTATTTTAGTCTCGTTGGAGTTTCCGCTTGAACCTGAGCTACCTGAACCTCCAAGCCCTGTACTGCCTGATCCCCCAAGCCCTGTACTGCCCGAGCTTCCAAAACCTGAGCCTCCGAAGCCGGAACCACTTGAGCCTGAACTGCTTGAGCCTGAGCTGCTTGAACCTGAACTACTTGAACCTGAACTACTTGAACTGCTTCCCGTTGATGCCTGATAAGTGATTGAACCAAAGGAGGTTCTTGAACTGTTTGTTGAAGAACTAAGAGTTTCTCCACCGCTTGTTACAGTAACATTTGTAGGGCCCTGAACTTTAATATACATATATTTCTGTCCGTTAATCTGGGCAGCAATATCGTCAAAGAAATCTGTAAGATCTCCTGCATTGCTTACTTCATAATGGCAACCCTCTGTTGCAATCCTGCTCATAAGGCTTTGGGCTTCTGTCTTATCTGAACCACTGAGTGAGCTGAAGAAACCAACTGTATAGATTATATATCCCTTATCCTTTAATGTCTGTGCATATTGAACCAAATCATCTCCATCTTTACCTCTGTTAGGGAGACCATCACTCATAAGTACAATTACCTTGTCCTCTGATGATGAGGAGGTTGCCAGCATATCTGCTGCCTTTGCCAAACCTCCCTCTGTGTATGTTGAACCACTGGCACTAAGGGAATTAATCTTAGACTCAAGGGCTGTTTTGTTAAGAGAAAAATCACTTGCCACCGTTACATTTGTCGCATACGTCACAAGACCAACCTTTGCACTGGCTTCCAGCACAGTTTCAACAAACTTTACAGATGCATTCTTTGTCTCTGTTATAGGTGTACCTGACATACTGCCTGATACGTCAAGGACAAGTGCTACTTCCCTTTCTGTCTTTTTATGATCCTGATACCAGTCAAGGGTAAAATTCTTATTCTCATCCTTCTTTGTAAACAACTTAACTTCTGTTGACTTCAGTTCTCCTGTATCATAATTACCGTTGATACCCTTTGCATAGGTCAAAGCTTCTGATACTGAATTATAAGCACCTGTTGAATTTTTCTTTGTGAGTCCCTCGCATACAGACTTTATCATTGAAAGATTGTAGGTTGTATGGATTGTATTTGAATTGGCATATACAGCAACAGCACCTTTGTTAAGAAAAGCATTTGCAAGCTTTGAATCCCTTCCGCTTTGGCATGCTCCCAGATAAACCACTGTATTTTCAAGGCTGTCTGATGCTACATACTTGTCTATAAATGCAGCAGTTATTAAATAACTGTCTTTAGTAACAAGGATTTCATTATTTGATATTGCCGATGACAGTTTCTTATCGCTCTCACTTGAACGTTTAGCCCCTGTAAGAAGGTAGGAACCCACGCTGCTGTCATATCCGCCATGACCGTGCCATAACAGAACATAGTATTGGCTTACAGATGCACAGGCATTTAAATCAACTTCTGAATCATTATAATCATCATCTGTGCTGCTGCCATCCTTCTTAAATGTATACTTGTCAAATTCTTTATCAATTAATGCTGCACCATCATCTATATAACTCATATATCCTGAAATTGATGAGCTGTAACCTGACAGGCAAGGCTGATAAGTAGCAATCCTGATGTCATCACTTTTATCACCCTCATCTGTTCCCTCAACATTAGGAATAATCATATAGTACCCACCATTGGCAAGGGATACTCTTATATTATCTGCATTTTTTGTATATGATACTTTTGTACCTGACTTGCTTAATTCATCAAGGCTCTTAGATACAGCATTTATATATTCTGAAAGGTTGGAAACCGTAACTGTTGTATATGCTTCTCCTGCCGGATTCTTTACACCGTCAACAGCTGCCTGAATCGTTGCAATTTCAGCATTTCTGGCATTCACCTGTTCATCAGTTCCCGGTGTAAGATTATTTAATGCAGTAAGATTAAGGGGTGTCTTTGAAAATGCATTTTCCTCATAACCCAGATCCCCCACTTGTGTGCTTTCTTCCTGAACTGCCGGTTTACTCTCTTCCGGTTTCTTTCCGTCACGATTTAACAGGATTAGCCCTGTAACCAGGCCTGCAATTCCAACTGCTACAACAAACATTAAAACTACAATAAGTCCAATTTTCTTAGGCTTTTTAGGCACTTTAGGCTGTTTTACAGGCTTTGGCTCGTTTGCAGCCGGATAAGGCTGTGAAACATATTGTGAATTTTGTACTCCCTGCATATTCTGGGCATTCTGATTCTGCATATTTTGCGCATCCCTGGTCACCTGAGCAAAAGACTGCACACCCTGCTGCATATTATCCCCGGGCTGAGACTCCTGATTCTGCGCCGGCTGGTTCTGCACAGGCTGCGACTCCTGACTTTGCACAGGCTGGTTCTGCTGCACTATCTCAGTTCCGCATTTAGGACAAAATGCATCTCCGTCTGTAAGTTGATTTCCACATTTCTTGCAAAACATAAACTAGTTCCTCCTTTGTGTGTATTCAAGAGCAGAGATTCTGTAACCTTGCAGGTTGTATTCATATATATTTATGTTTTCCGATTCTCCACCATATTGGTTACATTTTACTACATCTTCCACTGTAAACTCAATAGATGAAATTACTTTTGCAATACCTTCTCCGGTAAGCTTTGCATACGCTTCCTTTAAAGTCCACATTCTGAAAAACCTGTCTTCATCCTTTCCAATCCAGGATTTTTCTTTATCCGAAAAAAATCTTTCAGATACTCTGAAATTTATTTTTCTGTTACCTTCTATATCAATTCCCACAGGATTATTCCCTATCCCACACAGGGCATACTCTCCGCTGTGAGAGAGACTGAAATTAATATTACGATAATCTTTGTATACGGGTTTTCCATTCATAATTGTTTCAATTTCATAATCGTACTCCGGATTATAGTCATCTATAAGTGATTCCACATCTATCTTCCTTAAGGATGGTATTCCTTGGGATGTTTCCGCCCCTTTTTCAAAAAAATCCCCGGTGGCATAGTTAAGGAGCAATCCCGCTGCCAGACTCCTTATTTTGTCATCTTCATTTTTAAGACACTGCACTTTGTTGTAACGGTACCTATTCACAATCTTTAGCCCTTCATCATAAAATGTCAGATCTGACGCAGGAGTTCTGAAATTCTTCAACTGATTTACATCTGCTACATAGATATTCATGGTATTCCCCTTTCCAAAACCCCTTTCCTTATACACCGCCAGTGGGGATAAAATCACATCATTACATCATATAATACGGCAGTAATAATTTCTGAATATACTTAACCCCCGGCACATAAACCGTAAGATTAATAAATACGGGACACAGCACCATACATGCAATCAGCAGTACCGGAATCACGGAAATCATCCCCTTTGCAGAATGTATAACCGTACCCAAAAGCCATGCAAAAAGTGTAACCCCTATAACATATAGACACATTTTGACTATATCCCCCGGAAGATTAGCATCTCTGGTTATAATCAAAGTAATCTGGGATGACAGTGCAAACAGGCCGGCTCCGATGAAAGCATATAATGGTTTTCCTGCAATTCTGTATCCTGCAGACAATGTAACAAATGTGCCTTTTTCCTTATCCATGTAATACTGAACCACCCCAAATAACGCAGCTGTGTATATAAGTATTGACAATATCTGCCTTACAGGAAACCCTGCGCTCTCTTCCTCCAGTGCCACAGTTTCCTCCGGCGATGCATCATCCAGCATTTTAAAATCAATATAAAATGTGGAGTCATTGGAAAGATATTTTGAATAACTTTCTTCTATACTATCTATGGCATCTCCCTGAATTTCCTTGAATAAACTATTGCTTTTAATATAATTAACTGCAATATCATCACAATATGCTCTAAACATTGATGAGAATACAATTTCGTTGGTCATTGAACTGATAAAATTGGACTTGTTAATAATAACCTCGATAGCCCCTTCATAATTTCGTTCATCCAATTTTTTCTTGAGATTATCACCAAATATGTAACCACACTCTGCCTTTCCGTCCATTATGTCATCTTTAAGCTGTGACACATTACGGCATATATAAAATCCGGCGGAATAATCCCCGTTAATTAATCTGTTAACAGTTTCCCTGGTTACCTCATCCCCATCAAGGACAACCAGTCCCACCTTTGGTTTGTCCGATTTATTCAATTCCGGAACATTTACAATAATTGTTGCCGCTACCGGAATTGCTATTAAAAACAGTGTTATGGCAGGATTTTTCAATTGTCTTTTTATAAGCAGATAAAACCAGAATATAAATTTTTTCATTGAATAAATCCTTTCACTAATTATTTCTCTGAAACTTTTCAGCCAGGGATGCAATTCCTATGAATATAACGTCATACAACAAATTCACAAAAACAATTGCAGCAGAGAACCCACCCTTAATTATCTGTCCTGTAAGTCTGAAATACCATGATGCAGGCAAAATGTCTCCCACCATACGAATCGGTTTTGGAAGCAGGGCTGATGTAACAAAACAGCCTGATGCAAACATTTCACACATACCCACAAGAAAAAGAATAAGCACCGCATAAACCGGATTTCCCACAAGTCTGAAGATACAATATGTAAATGCGAACACTGAGTATATAAGCACAAACATCTGTAAAAAAGAAGTAAGAAACTCCAAAGGATTGCTTATCCCTATAACACTTGCAAAGGATGGCACCAGTAATGAAACCAATATTGATACCACCATTATAACAGTACCGATACACATAAATACCAATGTTACACCAAGTGTCTTTGCAACTCCAAGAGTACCTGCATGAATTCCCTCTCTTTTCAATGCGGTACTTATAGCATTATTATCTCTCTTTAACAAATCCGCACAGGTTATTCCGCTTAACATAAGAAGCAGAATAATGGCAGTACATGTATAATACTGGATTGTAGACAGTCCCTCCTTCTCAGAAAGATCTGTCACCTTAAAATAGATGGATCTGTTCAACGCATAGGTAAAATATATTTCATTAAGCTCATTTTCCGCATCCGTCATATATTTCTTTTTATTTTTAAGAAGCGTATTAAATATATCATCCAATGAATATACACCGGCTTCGGCACTGCTAAGATCCGAAGCACCGGCATTAAGCATTTCCCTGAAAAGCATGGAAGTATTGTTAACACCTTTTTTACTGTAAACAACCTCTGCCGGGGTATTTATTCCCACCATGATGTCATCAATAAATCCTTTAGGAATAATTACTGCCGCCGTATACTTCCCGTCTTTTAACCCCCTGTATGCCGTATCTTTATCTGTCTGTTCAAAGGCACATACTTCACTCACAGTATCCATATTGCTTATCATATTAAATGCCATTTTTATGTAGGTATTGTCATCATCCTGGGGATATACAATGGCGACTATCATTCTTTCCTCTCTGTCCCCGGACTGTGAAGCCATATTAATACCCACCGAAACCAAAGCCACCAGAACAGTAAGTCCCAGAGTTCCCAGTATTATCTTTCCAACAGAACCAAATGCTGCTTTAATCTGCAGCTTAAATAACATAAGACTTTTTTTCATAAATTATCCAATCTTAAAAATCCATTCTACACATTTACGCCCTGATTATACTCATCAGTTCATTTCCTACAGGATGTCCGTTAAGTTCAACCAAAACACCATTTTTTAAAAGATACATTCTGTCGGCAAGTTTAAGTTCTCCCTCTTCATGGCTTGTAAGAATAATAGTTCCTCCACTCTTTTTATAGGCCTCCAGATAATTGAGTATATCCTGTTTACATACCACGTCCAGGGAAGCCCCCGGTTCATCCAGAATAAGCACCGGAGGATTCTTTGCAAGAGCACATGTAATACTCAGCCTTTTTTTCATCCCTCCCGAGAGAGCATTTACATTTTTATTGAGATACTGATTAACTCCAAATACCGCAGGCACACCGTTAATCAAATCCTGCTTTAAGTCTCTTCCCGTTCCGCTATACCAGAATTTAAGATTATCAAGCACCGTAAGATTTTCCATCAGGGGATTTTCCTGGGGAATAAAGCCGATATATGAAGAAAATATTTTTTTATTCTTAAATGGTGACTGCCCGTTAATTGACATACTTCCTCCATCCGCCTTGTGGCTTCCGGAAAGCACTCCAAGAAGGGTGGATTTTCCGCATCCGTTGGCTCCCACAATGGCCACGCACTCTCCCGGATTAACATAGAATGACGCACCTTTAAGCACGCCCGTTTTTCCGTAATTCTTAACTATCCCATTAACTTCAATATAGGCCATACATGTCCTTTCCTGCACTAAATGCAATACCTTTTAACGTAATACGTTTACTATCCTGATTGTATTTTACTAGCCCGCCGTATCAAACTGGCTCTCATACAGATTTTTGTAAAATCCGTTGGCTGCAAGTAATTCTTCATGATTTCCCTGCTCTATTATATGTCCATCCTTCATTACAAGTATAACATCTGCCGACTGTATCGTGGAAAGCCTGTGAGCAACTATAAAGCTTGTTCTTCCTTCCATAAGCTTAGCAAATGCGTTCTGAATCTTTATTTCTGTTCTTGTATCAATTGATGAAGTTGCTTCATCAAGTATAAGCATAGGAGGCTTTGTGAGCATTATTCGTGTAATACATAACAACTGCTTCTGCCCCTGTGACAAATTTCCGCCATCTTCACCGATTACAGTATCAAATCCATTTGGAAGCCTTTTTATGAAGCCATAGGAATAGGCCGCTTTTGCTGCTTCTATTATCTCCTCTTCCGTAGCATCCGGTTTACCCATAATTATATTCTCTCTTATGGTTCCTGCTTTAAGCCACGTTTCCTGCAACACCATACCAAATCCCTGTCTCAGGGAAAAACGCATCATATCTTTTATATTGACACCTGAAACATCTATACTTCCTGAGTCCACATCGTAAAATCTCATAAGAAGGTTAATAACCGTAGTCTTTCCGCATCCTGTTGGTCCAACTATGGCAATTCTCTGACCCTTCTTAACGTGAAGATTGAAATCCTCAATGAGCTTTTTATCCGGTGTATAGGAGAAGTACACATTTTTAAGTTCTACTTCCCCATTGTAATCAGTGATTACTTTAGCGTCGGAAGAATCCGGAATTTCAGGCTCCTCCTCAATAAGTTCAAACATTCTTGATGCACAGGCAATAGCATTCTGAAGTTCCGTAACAACTCCCGATATCTCATTAAAAGGTTTTGTGTATTGGTTTGCATAACTTAAAAAGCAGGACAACTGACCAACGGTTATCCCTCCGTTAATGGCGATAATTGCTCCCGTAACAGCTACCCCTGCATACACAAGACTATTTACAAATCTGGTGGATGGATTGGTAATTGATGAGAAAAATATGGCATTTAATGAGCATTTCTGTAATCTGGAATTAATTTCATCAAACTGTTCCAATGCATCATCTTCATATCCGTATGCCTTTACTACCTTCTGTCCTCCAATCATCTCATCGATAAATGCAGTCTGCTCACCTCTTGTCTCTGACTGTAGCTTGAACATGGAAAATGTTCTCTTTGCAATAAAGCTAGCCACAAGCAGCGACACAGGTGTTATCAACACTACTACAAAGGTAATCTTTATGTTTATTGTAAGCATAAAAATCAAAGTTCCTAAAATCGTAAGGACACCTGAGAAAAACTGTGTGAATCCCATAAGAAGACCATCTGCAAACTGGTCCACATCTGCAATAACACGGCTCACAATCTCTCCGTAGGAATGACTGTCTATATACCTAAGAGGAAGCTTTTGTATTTTCTCCATAGCCTCATCTCTTATATCTCTTGTGACATGATAGGTGATTTTATTGTTGCATATATTCATTATCCACTGGGATACGGCCGTAATAACTACAACTACGGCTATTTTCACAAGTATATATGTTATTGCTGTAAAATCCACATTATCTTTACCGATTATGCAGTCTATTCCGTTACCCACAAGAATGGGAACATACAAGGTTGATGCTACCGTTACCGCTGCCATTAATACGGAAATAATGAGGAATATTCGATATTTCTTTATTCTTTTTAACACTTTAAGCAATGTTTTCTTCTGAACTTTTTTTGTGTCTTTACTCATACTTACCTTCCATTCTGACTATTCGGTCTATGCATCCTTTAATGTATCAGCAGTCTTAAATTGTGATTCATAGATTTCCCTATATACATCACAAGTTGTTAACAGTTCCTTATGAGTTCCTTTACCCACAACACATCCGTCATCCAGCACGATTATCATATCAGCATACATAAGAGAAGCTGCTCTCTGGGATACTATGAAAACTGTAGGATTATCGGCCATATTTTTTATAGACTTTCTAAGTGCGGCATCTGTGGCAAAATCAAGAGCCGAAGCGCTGTCATCAAGAATAAGTATCTCAGGCTTCTTTACTAAGGCTCTGGCAATTGTAAGACGCTGTCTCTGCCCACCTGAAAGATTCTTTCCGCCTTGTTCTATCATATAGTCAAGTCTGCCTTTCTTCTGGTCCACAAATTCCTTTGCCTGAGCTATTGATAAAGCTTCATCTATCTGGGAATCCGTTGCATTTTTCTTTCCCATCTGCATATTTTTTCTTATGCTTCCCTTGAAAAGAACTGCCTTCTGCATAACAATTCCCACTTTGTCTCTCAATTCATTAAGTTTTATATTTTTTACATTAATACCATCTATAAGAACTTCACCCTCAGTGGCATCATAAAATCTTGGAATTAGACTTACAAGACTTGATTTACCGGAACCGGTACCTCCTATAACCCCCACTGTCTGTCCTTTGTAAACCTTAAAATCTACCTTATCAATACTTGAATCTCCCGCTCCTTTATAAGTAAGAGAAACATTTTTAAATTCCACCACAGGTACATCATTACTGCTTTCTCCTATACCTGCAGCCCCGTCCTTCATACTTGATTCCACATCAAATACAGTCTGTATTCTTCCTGCACAGGCAAGAGCCTTAGTAATGTTAATTACAAGATTTGCCAGCTTTATAAGCTCAACTAATATTTGAGACATATAGTTATATAATGCTACAACCTGTCCCTGTGACAATACTCCCATATTAACTCTTATGGCTCCTATATATATAAGGGCAATTATTGATATATTGACCACCCCATAGGTAAGGGGATTCATAAGACCGGATATTTTTCCCACAAACTTCTGAACACAATTAAGCTCTTCATTAGCCTTTTTAAAATGTGATGTCTCGTCCTCCTGTTTATTGAAAGCCCTGATAACACGCACACCTGTAAGATTTTCTCTTGTTATCTGAAGTATCTTATCAAGACCTGACTGGACTTTTGCATAAAGTGGTCTTGTCCCTATCATTATGCCAAATACGATAATGGCAAGTACAGGAATTGCTGCCACAAATACAAGTGCTGAGGTGACATCAATGGAAAATGCCATAATCATCGCACCAAATACTATAAAGGGAGAGCGCAAAAATAATCTTAATACAAGATTCACTCCATTTTGTACCTGGTTAATATCACTGGTCATTCTGGTGATTAAGGTGGAGGAACCTATTGTATCCATTTCGGTAAATGAAAGGCTCTGTATATGCTTAAATAATGAATGTCTAAGTTCTGTAGCACATCCAACAGCCGCCTTGGCGCTGAAATACTGGGCAGTTATGGAACAGACAAGACCGATTACTGCCAAAATAAGCATAAGAAAACACATTTGCACTATATATTTTATATTCTTATCAGCAATACCCTTATCAATAATTGAAGATACTACCAACGGAACAAACAACTCAAATATTGCTTCCAGCATTTTAAATAATGGTGCCAGAACACATTCTTTCTTATATCTGCTAAGATACTTAAGAATCATTTTCATAAAAATAACCACGCCTTTCTGTTTCAGTCAAAGTACCCGATATATTTAATCTTATCTTTATCATCAGGGAAGAGATGATTGTACAAATCCACAAAATAGTCATCTGTCATGCTGGCAATGTAGTCAACAACCAACTGGTTTGGTTCCGTCTCCTCATAATCGGGAACATTTATACCATATCTGTCGTTGTCCTTTACAAGTTTGACATGATGCTTATACAGATAAGAATCTGTGTTATGTTCCTTTGCATCTTTAAGGAATGTGTAATATAGTCTGGCCATCATTGGCTTAACACTTTCCTTGTACATATTATTAATATCAGCATTTCCATATATTTTCGTGCCATTCTCTTTTTTTGCTTTTACAAGAGTGTCAAAATGTTCCTCATCCATGGAAAGATACGGTTTACCATAACTGTTTTCTATAATATTCACCACAAGATTGTTAATTATCTCGCTGTTGGTTGTTCCGATTGAACCGGTTGTAAATGTATCATTATTACTCAGGATTCCCAATTTCAATGCATCCTGTCTGTCTTTTCCCAGATATGCTATTATATCGCATATTCTCATTACACAACCTTCAAGAGTGCAAGGCACCAGCTTTTTTATATTATTCTGGTCAACAAAACAGCTTTCTACTCTCCTGTCAAATTCCTCAAAACTTTTAAGCTCCGAAGGTCTGTATTCCTGCTGCTCCATTTCCCCATTGTGACATATTATTCCGTCAAGGGTCTGAAGACTAATGTTCCAATGAGTCATCTGGTCCAATACCCTGACACTATGAACATTGTGATTAAAGTACCGCCCCGTCTCAGCGTGATAAATCTCACTAAGCTGTCTTTCTCCTTCATGCCCGAAAGGAGTATGTCCTATATCGTGTCCCAGAGAAATTGCCTCTATCAAATCAACATTAAGATTCAAAGCTTTTCCTATATTTCTGGCAATTCTGGAAACCAGCTGTACATGATATGAACGTCTGCTTATATCATCATTTTTATAAAATGAAAAAACCTGGGTCTTATCAGCATACCTGTTGTAATATGGCACATTCATAATCTTTTCGATATCTCTTACAAAGGAGGGTCTCCACAGGTTGGCCTTATCTCTCTCGGGATTTCTTCTTATAACATCCTCATCCCTGAATGCATAGGGATTTATCCTGTTATTTTTCCTGTCCTCCATTATTCTTTCCTGTATTTCCGGTGATAATTTATGGTAATTTGCCATATACATTTCCTTTCATTACATTTTATATTAGATGTTTGTGAAACTCTTTATACTGTACGTTGTGAAAATATACTATATTACCGCTAGGCACGCTCTCTCTGCTTGCAATATAGTATATTTTCACAACTGTTCAGTAATATAAAGAGTTTCACAAACATCGCATTTTATATGCTTAAAAGTATTGATATCAGATTTGAATACGCATATATTTTCTTGCTGCAAAAGAATTCTCTGTACACTTCAAAATTATAATAAGAATGCTCAAATTGTCTTGAGTAAAGATGGGCAAGATCTACGCGCCTTTCAAATGTAAGTTTCCCGTTATTTAAGTGACGGTCTGCAATCTCCATGATTTTTAATGCAATATATCCCACCGCGGCATTTTTCCCTTTCAGAAGAAGATTGTAATCATATACAGCATCGAGAAAATACCTGTAAATATAGTACATCAATAACTGCTCATATTCAAATTCTTTATCTTCCATGAAACTGTTGAATTCCTTGAAAATTTCATTCAACTCTTCGCAGGATTTCATACCGCCGAAAAAATCTTTAACCTCCCTGCAGTATATCTCCCAATCAGGATTAATTACTTCCATACCTTTAAATATGTCAAAGAATTTAGGAATATTGAAACATTTTTCGGGATTATAATATTTTGTTTTAAGCTTTTTTATCTTATCGTCCCTATACTCGCAACCCGCATATCTCCTGCTTACATTAACTATCAAATCGTCTCTTTCCTTATCAAGGTAGAGCTGGATATCCTTGCAAAAGGACAGAAGGAGAACTATTCGTTCTCTGATGGAATATCCCCTGTCAGAAACTATTTCATAAGCAATATTTCTGGCGGTCTTTAGCTGCATGTAAGTCAGGGGGTCAATATCATTGTAACTGCTTATCTGTTCATCGCTTTCCACTTCATTAAATGTAAGATTGTCCCTGTAGCTAAACATTAATTCACCGGCGGTTTTACATGACGGGGCAATTCCTATTTCCCTGATATTTCCGTATTCATTAATAAAGCGGGGAAATTCGTCGCATGTATCACACAGCTTATCCTCTCCCAACTCAATATATAAATCGCAGAGATTTTTATCGTTAAGGAATGGGCATCTTCCGTCATTCAGGGTAAAGGTGCATCCTCCATCCTTTGAAGGCACCATCACCTTCTTAAGCCGCTTTCCGAAATCTCCTTTTACACTTTTATAAAACCTGCAGGAATCTTCATCCACATCTACATCCCAGCCTGCGCAACATGTATCCGTGCATTCTCCCGCTATACATTTGAAATCCTTATAATAATCTGGCGTTACTGTAATCATACTAAATCCTCTATGGGGGTCTATGGGGTCTGACCCCTTAAAATTTTTGTAAACTATTTATAAATTTTTTATAAAATAATTCTGCCACCGGAAGTCTTTCCATGATGGCAGAAGTGTTTTAATATCTCTTAAACTGGTTATTGTCGTTCTTTCTATCTTTATGCTGGTTAATCATGGATATAACAGAGGTTATTGTCAAACCTAAAAAAATCACGATGGAAATCATATATGTGTAAAACAAATATGGCCGGTCTATCAAAAAACTGTTTAAGTTCAAGGAATATACCTCTTCAAGTGTTAACCTGAAAGCAATACCTGCCAGTTCTTCCGGCAACTTTGCCAATCCGATATAAGCCAGCTGTGCAATTACCGGAAATGACATAAAGGCTGCTGCCATTGCCACCGCTATTGACACTGTCCTGAAAATGAAACAGTTCTTCTTATCACCTTTTCTGAGAAGAATACTAAACACCAGTGCTGCGACCATAAGAACCACAAAAAACATATAACTTTCCGCCATTGAGGAAACATATCCAAACAGCGCATTTCCATCAAGGGACTCATAATTTTCCATCATGGTAAAAAAATTGGCAGCCAGTCTGATTCCCGTGAATAATGCCAATAAAATAATTGCTCTAAATACAACGTTGAGTATTCTAAAATCTTTCTTTGTCATAAATCAATTCCTATCTGAACTATCCTTATTATTCTGTCAAATCAACCTAACTTCTTAATTTTACAATATTTTAAAATATTTTCAATAATAATTTAAAAAATGAAAATATGCTAAGAAACTGTATTAAATACGAAAACGAGCCACATTTTCAATTGAAATAAACACAAATGTATGTATATAATTGTGGAGATTGCAAAATGTCAATTATTATCTTGCATTTAACAACATTTAAACAACTTAGAAAGGATAAATTTAAGACATGAAAAAACACTACTCTATAAAACAATTCTTTACACTGTGTCTTATAACGGTAATGGGGCTTTCCTGCGCACTGCTTCTTGGCGGCTGCGGAAATAAATCCCTAAAAAACACAGTATTTGGTGTTGATGACCTTCCGGGAAAGACTATTGGTGTTCAATTGGGAACAACCGGTGATATCTATGTCTCTGATTACGAGACAGATGGTTCCGGCACAGTTGTGGAAAGATACAACAAGGGAAATGATGCCCTTCAGGCATTAAAACAGGGAAAGGTTGATGCTGTTGTTATTGATGAACAGCCGGCAAAATCTTTTGTTAATGCTAACAGCGAATTAAAAATTCTCGAAGAGGAATTTACTACAGAGGATTATGCTATATGTATTTCAAAAAATAATTCATCTCTCACAGCATCAGTAAATGAAGCCATTAACAAACTCTTGGCAGATGGTACTATTGAAACAATTATCAACAACTATATAGGCGAAAATGCAAGTCACGAATCTTATGTATCAAAGAATACATCCAAGACAAACGGCACTCTTACAATAGCTCTTAATGCATATTTCGAGCCTTATGAATATTATAACGGTGGTAAAATTGTTGGTATTGATGTTGATATTGCCAATGCTATCGGCGATTACCTTGGTATGAACATCTCTATTGAAGATATGGAATTTGATTCTATCATCACAGCTGTTTCATCAGGAAAAGCTGATATGGGTATATCAGGAATGACTGTTACAGAAGAACGACTGAAAAACATTGATTTTTCTACTCCGTACACCACATCAAAGCAGGTTATAATTGTTCGTAATGATGAAGCTTCCACAACTTCAATGTCCCTCATTGAAAAATTCAAGACAGACTTTATCAAAGACGGAAGATACAACTATCTTCTCACAGGTTTAAGAAATACTCTTATAATTGCTTTATTTGCCGCAATTATGGGTATTATTCTTGGTTTCCTCATTGCTGTGGTTCGTTCAAATCATGACAAAACAGGGCATATGAAAATACTGAATTTTATTTGTAACATTTATCTTACTGTAATACGTGGAACGCCTACCATGGTACAGCTCCTGATTATATACTATGTAATCTTCAGTTCTGTTTCAATCAATAAAATTGTTGTTGCCATTTTGGCTTTCGGTATCAATTCCGGAGCTTACGTTGCCGAAATTTTCCGTTCAGGCATTATGTCAATTGACAGCGGACAATTCGAAGCTGCCCGAAGCCTTGGACTTAACTACCGACAGACAATGATTACCGTTATACTTCCTCAGGCATTTAAAAATGTATTACCTGCCCTTGCCAACGAATTTATCGTCTTACTTAAGGAAACATCAATCAGCGGTTACATAGGTCTTAACGATCTTACCCGTGGCGGTGATATTATACGAAGTGTAACCTACGATCCAATGCTTCCACTTTTCGGTGTGGCAATTATATATCTTGTACTTGTTATGATTCTTTCAGGACTTGTAAAGAAATTGGAAAGGAGATTAAGAAGCAATGAACGACACTAATATAATTCTTGAAGTAAAAAACCTCAAAAAATCCTTTGACAACCATTTGGTTTTGAACAATATAAACACAACTGTAAGAAAAGGAGAAGTAATAGCAATTATTGGTCCGTCAGGATGTGGTAAATCCACATTTTTAAGATCTCTTAATATGCTGGAGACTCCTACAGAAGGCCACATTATTTATGAAGGCACAGATCTTACGGATAAAAATGTTGATATAAACAAATTAAGACAACATATCGGCATGGTTTTCCAGCATTTTAATCTTTTTCCTAATATGACTATTAAGAAAAATATCACTATGGCACCGATTAAGTTGGGACTTATGTCAGAAGCTGATGCTAATAAAAAAGCTGATGAACTCCTGGCAAGAATAGGGCTTTCAGACAAGGCAGATTCTTATCCTGATATGTTGTCAGGCGGTCAGAAACAGAGGGTTGCCATTGCAAGATCACTGGCAATGAATCCTGAGATTATGCTATTTGATGAACCAACATCCGCTCTTGACCCTGAGATGGTAGGTGAAGTTCTAAGCATCATGAAAGAACTGGCATCATCAGGCATGACCATGATTGTAGTAACACATGAAATGGGATTTGCCAAAGAAGTTGCAACCAGATGTATGTTCTTCAATAACGGTGTAATTGATGAAGAAAATGAACCGAAAGAATTTTTTGAAAATCCTAAAAGTGTGAGACTTAAGGAATTCTTATCGAAAGTTCTGTAATATGAAGTAAGGGGGTCAGACCCCATAAAATTTTTATAAACTTTTTTGGAGAAAAAGTTTATAAAAATTTTATGGGGTCTGACCCTGTTTTATCCCTTCTTAAGGTTTACGGCCGCCAGCACCAGCATTCCCACTGCGTTAAAGCTTAGTACCAGCATTGCTGCCGTCATCCCTGTATAATCAGCAACTGTTCCCACAATCTGGGGAGTTACAATTCCACCTACTGCTGCCAGTGCAAGAAGCATGGACATTCCGGTTGTGGAACCGCTCACCGCATTTCCTGCACAGGAGATACATGTTGGATAAATTCCTGCAAAAAAGAAGCCAAGTCCTGCTATAGCTATAGTAATCACCACAAGATTTTCTGTGGCCGTCAACATGAAGAAAAATACAGCAGTTGCAATACAATACGCCATTATCAGCTTTCTCTTGTCCACAAACGTTGAAAGCTTTGCTGTTAGTAATCTTCCAATCATAACCATAATCCATGTTATGGAAACAAGATTAGTGGCATAAGCATCACTCATAATTCCCATTCCCTTGAAATATGTAACAAACCATCCATTCACACAGTTCTCAAGTCCAAGGTATAAAAGAAGTAAAAATCCACAAATATAAAATGAAGAATTCTTATAAAACCTCTTATTCTCAGTACGAACCTGCCCTTTCTTAGAATCCTTAGGCCAATTATAGTCCATTTTCATTGACGCATATCCTGCCACCGCAAGGGCAGACGCAGCCACCATGGTATACACTATGGCTTTCCAGTCAAGCCCGGCACCAATATAAAGAGATGTAAGAAAGGGTGCCAAAAATGCTCCTACCGCAAAGGTCATGTGAAGCAGATTAAGCGCAGCCGGTTTCCCCTGAGAATTATCATTTACCACCGCATTGTTAATAATACTTACTGAACCTCTTCCAATACCTGCAAAAATAAAAGCTCCATATATTACAGGAACAGGAGGTATAAATGTTATAACTAAAAATGAAATGGGAATAAAAGACGACATTATCACTGTTGATGCTTTTCTTCCAATTCTGTTAACAAATACGGGATTAATAAAACTTGCCATCAGATTTCCTATTGCATAGGCTGATAAAAAACCTCCCGCCGTACTATAATTTATATTTGCTTCCTCAATTAAATACGGAAGTATTGAGCCTACCAGAAGCACCACTGCTCCGCTTACAAAAAAGGCAAAGTAACAAGGTGCCATTAATCTGATTTTATTCTTATTCATTTCACATAAACCTTTCAAAACGTATATTTCTTACGCTGCCATTAATTTTCACTGCGTATTTCTTCCACTGTTTTAAGCTTAATCACTTTTCTTGTTGATACCATTACAACTATACCCAATACAACTACAATCAGGGAAATAAACTGGGATGTTGAAAAAATACCAATCTCGCCTCTGTAATCATTTCTTAAGAATTCAATGAGAAACCTTCCTATTCCATATATGAAAATATAGATGCATCCTATATCTCCCGGATATAAATGTTTAACATTATCTTCCCCGGCTTTAATTCTATTCTTCGCAACTGTATAACTGAATTTGGATGCGATAAAAATGAGAATCGCCATATTGAGAAAATCTCCTGCCGATGATATAAGCTGTGTTGGAATAAGTTTAACTCCTGCAGGTGCATAACATCCTTCCGGAAATACCACACCCCATATTCCATCTGTCTGTCTTCCGTAGCAGCATCCTGCCAGAAAACATCCGATACGTCCAAAGCCCTGTGCAAGGGCAACTTCAGGCATTACCAAATCAAAATATTCAAGAAACGACAGCTTTTTAATTCTGGTATACAGCCCACAACAGAGAGTTCCTATTATGATACCTCCATAAACAACAAAACCTGAAGAACCGATAACTCCCATAGGATCAGTTAGAAAATCCTTAAATTCCACTATAATATATAATAATTTAGCCCCAATAAAGCCTGTAACTCCCGCAATTATAGCTAAATCAAGAATGGAATCTGCATTCATTTTCATCTTTTTAGCCCTGATTTCTCCCACAATCCAGGCAAGAATAAATCCGATTCCAATCATAAATCCGTATCCGTGAACCTCAAATCCACCTATATGAAACAATTCAGTTTTCATAAACAATTCCTCCCAAACATTTTCTGTATACTAAAACGATTTCTATAACCAATTATTATCTATAATCTATATCCCGAACATTTCTCTCGCTTTTATTATCCTGTCCGAAAACTCCATTCTAAAATTCCCGATTGTGCTGTAAGGTGTCTGGTAAAATGTTCTTATATTGTACATATTAAGAATCTTCTTCTGCTCATCATTGAGATTTTCCATAGATTCCCTAATAGCAGCCATATAACTGTGCCACATAACGACACATTCATTGTATGTAGAAATATCATCTATTCCAATCCATTTTTTCACCTTAATCTTGGCCAGTTCTTCCTTATTACACTCCCCGGTCTGAAATATGTACGAAAAATTCGTTTCATCCTCCCAATATCTTCCTAAAGGAAACATTCTGCATATTCCCGGCCTTAAATCATGAATGTTACAAAGATTATCTTCTCTTAAAAAATAGCAGGCATTATCCCCTTCTCTCATTTTAAGATTGGGAAGTATACACCCATCCACAACATTTAACTCCAAAGATTCATTTAATAACTCTTCAAATGTTGTATTAAGACCACAAGTAAGCAGGCATACATCATAAGGGTCAAGTATAATCGTTTTTCCCATTCCTATACAACATACCTTCTTACATCCCGAACAATTGCAGGTGTCAGTACGCACCATATCATTCTCTTTATACAATTTTCCATCCGAAATATCTTCCAGTCTCACATTTCTTAACATACTGCAACCCCACAATTTCATAGTTGCTCTCTTAATAATCTGCAACTGATGACGATTATAACAAAAAAATGTGAAGTATTCAAAATTTTCTGTTTCTTTTTCCTTTTTTTATGATAAAATACGTAAATGTGTATATTAAACAGGAATATATCACCTCTGCTTTGCAGTTTACAATCCTGTTCATGACTTAAGAACGGGTCCTGAATTTTTAAATTTAGAATCGAGGTTACATAATGAAACAGAAAATAATTACATTTGGCGAGCTGATGCTCAGACTCTCCCCTGAGAATAACGAAAGATTTACCCAGGCTCATACCTATGAAGCCGTTTACGGCGGAGGGGAAGCTAATACAGCCGTATCTCTTTCAAATTTTGGTGTTGAGACAAGCTATGTTACAAAGCTTCCATCACACACTATCGGACAAAGCGCAGTTAACTCCCTAAGAAAATACGGAGTTGGTGTTGAGCATATTATAAGAGGCGGAGAACAGATTGGTATCTACTTTTTAGAGAAAAAGACAAGCCAAAGACCTACTAACGTTATATATAACCGATTAGGTTCAGCTATTGCACTTGCCGAAGAATCAGAATTTAACTGGGATGAAATATTCAAAGATGCAACATGGTTCCACTTCTCAGGAATTACTCCTGCAATAAGCGATACAATGGCTAAGGTTACACTCAACGCATGTAAAGCCGCTAAAGAAAAAGGGCTTACAATAAGCTGCGACCTTAATTACAGAAGCAAATTGTGGCCAAGCAGCAAAGCCCTCAGCGTCATGAGTGAAATCTGTAAATATGTTGATATTTGTATTGCAAATGAAGATGATGCTGTGGGAATTTTTGGTATGGATGCATCTAATTCCAACGAGGAAAAAAATGCATATATTGCAAAGGAACTCACTAAGATGTTTCCTAATTTCAAAATGGTTGCCTCTGTATGGAGAACTGAGACTTCAATTACAACATTCAAGCTTCAGTCAATGATTTACACAGAGGGCAAAGCATACTACAGCAAGGAATACTTCATGAACATCCTGGATTATATCGGTGCAGGAGACGCTTACTGTGCAGGTATAATCTACAGCCTTATAAATAATTTTGACCCACAGAAAGCTGTTGAATTTTCTAATGCAGCAAGTTGTCTGAAACATACTGTCAGCGGTGACTTTAATCTTGTTTCCGTTGACGAGGTTATGAAACTTGCATTCTCTGCTGCAGGTAATGAAGTATCAAGATAGAGTTCTATTTCCTCTTGTTCAGCCATATTTATTATTAAGAAATTTTTGCAGTATCAGACCCGAAATTACTTAATGAGATGGTGCGGAATTGGAGGATTCATGTCAAATGTGTACCCGACAGGTAAAGATAAAAGCCTTATTATTTATTCTTCAAACAACAATATAATGATAAGGCTTTCTTATCCTTCCGGTATGACTGTCCCATTGATTCTGTCTGACGATTATCAGGCAGATTTATCAGAATGTATCCACGACAATACACTATATTATTCCTACATAAATACATCCGGTGATATTGCAGTTAAAAATATTATGGACAACGCCTGTTTATTTCTACTGCCTGAAAAGGATTTTCCCGGTCTTAACAGACCTACCCTCACATGTCTTAATGACACACTTCTGCTTTTCTATATGAAGGACAATCTCTTCTCCGGACGTTCTTCTCTACATATAAAAGTTCTGTTCGAAGCCGAAGATATATTTACTGTTCCCCACAGTTTGAATAATATCAAAGATTATCATGTACATAAGGATGGAAACCGAATCATATTTTCCGGTGATGAACAAATATATTCAATTGAAAAAATCGGACATATAAATCAATATATTTCCTGTGACAGCTTTGAAAAAAGCTCCTATAGCTACAGACAAAAAGAGGATTTACAGCGCAAGATTGCCGCCTGTCAGGCAAAAATAAGTGAGCAGGCATCCGCTTTAGAAAATATCATTCAAAAATATGACAGACTTATGAAAATAGCAACAGAATATCGTGAAGATGCATTAAAATGGCGTGGCAAATTTATGTGAATTCACATAGATGCCACGCCAAGAAATACTAAATATTTATATCTGTTTACCGATATTCATTTATTAATATAAGCTTATTCATATAGAAACATTTCGTCATAAGCCTCTTCTACAAGCCATACTGACACAGAGCCATCAATAACCATAAACTCACCAAAGCCCTCTTCATCAATGGTAACAGGACTGTTAATATGTCCCAGTGCATCAAAGAAATTTTTGCCGGAAAATTGTTTTCCCACCTTCATGCGCTTCGTTCCTGCGGTCTCATCCGTAACAATAAGAGCCAGTCCCGAATTAGGATGTTCCTCATCCCCCAGCCGTGTAAACCCAACCTGATTACAATTGTCAAAATAATCAATCTGCTCACCGTAGGCATACTTTTCTCTTATTTTTATCAGTTTTCTTAACCCTTCCACCGGTTTTACATGATCATGAACTATACCATAATAATCCCCGTAAAATACACAGGGAATTCCATCCTTGTGAAGAAGAATCAATGAATATGCTGAAGTCTTAAACCACTCCGGTATAAAGGAATACAATGCCTGTCCCGGCTGTGTATCATGATTATCAACAAATGTGACCGCATTATCAGGCCGTGCTTTTACCAATGAATCCGCAAATAATGTACTCATATCAAAATTGCCGTTAGACGTAGCTGCTCTTAAAAATGAATAATGGAGAGTTACGTCAAATAAGCTCATGGAATTATCCACTACATCAAGATAATGAGTCATTTTATCAACTTCTCTTGCCCAGTACTCCCCTACTGCAAAAAGCTCCTTTCCTGCATGCTGTCTGATATTTTTCAGCCAGTTTTTATAAAAATCAAAGCTGATATGCTTCACAGCATCAAGCCTTAATCCGTCCATTTCCACGGTATCATAATACCATTTTCCCCAGTCTGTTACAGCCTTAACAGTATCTTCATTATCAGTATCCAGATCTGCTCCCATCAGATAATCGTAATTGACATTTTCACTGTCTGTTTCTTTGTTCCAGTTCTTTCCGTCAAATAAGAAAATCCCGTTACGCTTACTATCATTGTCCCAATCTGTTCCGCTAAAATTGGATGCATCCCAGACCTTCTTGGAATACTTTCCATTTCTTCCGGGAAAATTAAACTTTGTCCAGGCACTTATTTCAAAGCTGTCACTTATACAAAGCTCCCTATTACTGCTGTCATCCTCTGTCACCATCACCTGTTCGCATTCATCTGCTCCCATCATATGATTAAGTACAATGTCTGTTATTACCTGTATATTATTCTCCTTAAGAACTTTTACAGCCTGAAGATAGTCCTGTCTTGTACCATATTTGGTGGATACACTGCCCTTCTGGTCAAACTCTCCCAAATCGTATGTATCATAAACATCATAACCTACACTGCTTTTTCCCGATGCTCCTTTATACGCTGGAGGAAGCCAAATCATATTAATTCCTGCATCCTTAAGCCCCTGTGCATTATTTATAGTTTTTTTCCACAGCAATCCATTGTCCGGAAGATACCATTCAAAGTATTGCATCATCGTCTTATTGTCCATTTTAGATTCTCATAACCCCTACAAATTCTTTTGAATATTATTCCGCACTTTTTGAATAATCAACTTTAAGCAGACTCAGTCCCTTAGCCGGTGCTGTAGGTCCTGCCTGGGATCTGTCCCTTGCCTCCAGAAGTTCCACCATACTTTCCGGTGTTCTCTTCTTATAACCTACTTCCAACAATGTTCCGGATAAAATTCTTACCATATACTGCAAAAATCCGCTGCCATGATAAGTAAGATTAAGAAATGATCCTTTTAAAGAAATATTTATGGAATATATTTCCCTCACTGTAGATTTCTTCATCTTGGGATTTCCGCAGAAGCTGGCAAAATCATGTACTCCCACAAGATATTCTGCTGCCTTTTTCATACTCTCCACATCCGGCATTTTTTCGGTAATATGAACGTATTTCCTGTTAAACACCGGTTTTTTATCTCCTACATAACAGGTATAACAATAAGTTTTTCCCATTGCATTATAACGGCTGTGAAATCTGTCTGAGGCAGTCCTTACCTCCATAACACAAATATCTTCCGGTAAGTATCTGTTCATATAATCGCAGATTTCCTTTTCAGACATATCTGTTTCCAAATGAGCATTGGCAACCATACCCTTTGCATGTACTCCTGCATCTGTTCTTCCTGCCCCGATAACCTCTACTTCCTGTCCTGTCATTTCTGAAAGAACAGATTCTAATTTTCCCTGGATAGTCATATCTGTATTAGGCTGATGCTCCCATCCGTAATATCTTGAGCCATCATAGGCAATAATCATCTTATAGTTGGATTTCATATATAACTCTCTCCCCGGGCACCTCTGCCAAATATTTCATTACTTACACAGATCTGAAACAACCTGATTAATAACTTTTCCGTCAGCTTTTCCTTTAAGTTCTCCCATAACAGCCTTCATAATCTGACCCTTATTCTTAGTAGCCACTACATCTGCAAATTTTTCTGTAATAATTGCTTTAACTTCTTCTTCGGAAAGCATCTTAGGAGCGTATTCTTCCATAACCGCAAGTCTTGCCTTATACTCTTCCAGCAATTCTGTCCTGTCTGCCGGGCAAGTTTCAATCTGCTCTTTAACACTCTTTATTTCCTCTAATATAGCTGCATCCACCATATCCTCAGGAATTTCCTCTCTGCATCCTGCATCTATGGCGCTCTTCTTTGCTGCTGATACAAGTACCGAAATGGTATCCTTTCTTGCCTTATCCCTTGCCTTCATAGCTGCTATCATTTCTTTTTGTAATACCTCAAACTGCATTTTCTTTTCCTCCTAAAATTTTAATATTATCATACGGTTATCCACCGTTGATGTCTGATTTTTTCAATAATATGATTAACCTCTGTTTTCTCAATTATGTCTGTATTATTTTACGCCCTGTTTCTTACATATATCATTAAGACAGCATTTTTCACAATATGGCTTAGTCCTTGCAGTGCACACTTCTCTTCCGTGATATACAAGTCTGTGACATAATTCACTGCCCTCCTGAGGGGGAATTATCTTCCATAATGCCATCTCCACCTTCTTAGGGTCCTTCTCATCTTTCACCAATCCAATTCTGTTAGAAAGCCTTATGCAATGAGTATCTGTTACTATTGCAGGTTTTTTAAATACATCTCCCATTATAAGGTTGGCACTTTTTCTTCCCACCCCCGGGAGTTTCAAAAGCTCGTCAAAATCATCCGGCACCTTATCATTATATTGCTCATGGAGCATTTTCATACAGGAACTTATGTCTCTCGCCTTGCTTTTTCCCAATCCGCAGGGATGAACAATCTTTTCAATATCCTCCACCGGGGCCTCCGCCAAATCTTTAATCCCCGGATATTTATCAAACAATCCTTGAACAACCACATTAACACGTGCATCTGTACACTGGGCCGCCAGCCTGACACTAACCAGTAATTTCCATGCATCGTCAAAATCAAGGGTACACCCGGCATCAGGATATTCCCTTGCCAGTCTGTCAATAACCTCTAAAGCAAGTTGTTTCTTTGTCATAACTGTACTCCTTTGCATAACATGCTTCATATATGATTTCATATCTTTATCCCATGTTTATCATTATATCACCACTAATCATCCAATTGCAAAAATCCGGCTTCATATTATTGATTTTCCGAAAAAAATCTTGTTCTATATTTATTTTTTTTATACAGCAACCGATATATTCAAATAAGAATGTTATTATTCTGTACAAAACACAGGAACCTAAGAAATTATACAGGTTATGTTTCTCAAAATCCTGCGCAAAAATTTTGAAAGGAAATGTACTTTAATGAAAAAATTTATTAATGAATTCAAATCTTTTATCAGCAGAGGCAATGTAATGGATATGGCTGTAGGTCTTATCATCGGAAGTGCTTTCACATCAATTGTTTCATCATTTGTTTCTGACATTATTAACCCCATTCTGGGATTATTCGGCGGTGTCAACTTTGATCAGTTGTCTGTAAAACTCATAGGTGATACAACTCTTTATTATGGAAAATTTATTACCAATGTTATTAACTTTCTAATCGTTGCTCTTGTATTATTCTGCATAATAAAAACATTTAATAAGGCCGCAGAAAGAATTCACAAAAAGGAGGAAGCTGCTCCTACTACGAAAAAATGCCTGTTTTGCTTCAGCGAAATAAATATTAAAGCCACCAGATGTCCTCACTGCACTTCTGAATTAACAAAATAGCTTATTATATATACTTAAAATTAAAAAAGGGGTCAGACCCCATAAATTTTTTATAAATTTTTTTCAGAAAAGTTTATAAAAATTTTATGGGGTCTGACCCCTTTTTCCCTTTTTATTTCGTGTGTTTTCTACCAATATCCCAGGCTTCTGCCCTTTTCGTAAATTCCCTGCGCCTTTGCATAATATCCATAGGCGTTAAAATGGGTCCAGTCAGCTCTTAACTGAATAGAAATATCACCTTTTACGTAATTGTCCAAATCCTGTCTTGTTGTGCTTAATCCGCATATACTTAATCCGTTCTTAATAAGATACACTCTTGTATTAAAGAAATGTTCTCCGTAGGCTTCCCGTAGTGCAGCCTCCCAGGATGTATCACCAACACCTACATAGGAGCCCGAATCATCAAATTCTGTCTGATTGTTATCTCCTATCGATGTTCCGGGATCATCTGTATCACCCACAATAATGTAATATTTACAACCGGAATTATTAATAATTGAGTCATATTGTAATATAAGCTGCTGATAATCACTTCCCCATCCCCCGTTGCTGCCAATCTCAAGAACGAGTATATCATCCTGGTGTTCTTGTGCAGCCTTTGATTTTGCTGATGCTCCGGCGGAAATAGTCACACTGATTTTCTCTGGCTCCTTAGTTGCAGTTTCCGGCTGTTTTGTTTCTGCTTCTGTCTCTTTAGTCCCTTCTGTTGTGATCTCTGGCTCCTTAGTTGTTACTTCCGTCTCTTTAGTCCCTTCTGTCGTAACAGGGGTGGTTTCCTGCTGATTTCTTTCTGACGTCAAAGTTTCTGATGTTGTAAGATTAATTACATTTTCCAGACTTTTACTGTTCACATAGTACAAAGAAACACCCTGTATACTTCTCCCCTGTACATCGTTGTTATATGCTGCAAAACCACGCACCAAACTAATTCTTACCTGATTATCCTGTGCATTTTCCACATTGCAAAGATATCCGCCTATATACATAGTGTTTGGGTAATCATTACTTTCAAATCCATATCCACTGTAATCCTCCTTTGTTACCCTGTTACCCTCTGAATCTAACAAAGCCACTATTGCAGATACTTCTTCACTGATTGTAACGCTTCTGTCTGTATAAAGGATTTCTCCTCCGGCTCTATATGTAATCTCCTGTGATGTTTCCCCCAGCACTCCGAAATTATATGTCCTGATTCCTGTAAAATGTTGCAGTGAAAATGGTGTACTCCAACCTGTAATATCCTTTCCATTAACAACAGCCTTAACATAATCACTGCCTATCCCCTGCATCATACTGTCCCCAAAGCAGGAAATTTCTCTCTTTTTTCCATCATAAGGAACAACACTGTTATCAAAATCTCTTGAAGGAAGTTCCCATGCCTCTTGGTCTTCTGTGGAAATTTCCTCCTCAAAGAATTGTTCCAATTCCTCCTCCGAAACTTCTTCAAAGACCTCTTCCGATGTTTCTTCCTGTTCTTCCTCAACAATGTCTGTGGTTGTCTCTATATAATCAACTGTGGTAGTTTCCTGACAGGTTGTTTCTTCTGCGCCTGCCTCAACAGGTTCTGTACTGTAAGGATTATGCATTGCAACAAATATAACAGTCCCAACCACTCCTATTACAGTAATTCCGCCTATTATACTTAACAAAATTCTTTTGTTTACCAGTTTCTCAAAAATAAATTTTTTCTTTTTAAGCATTTTGTTCTCCGTTTCAATCCGGGTCTTTTTACAGACCTGCTTGTCCATCGTAAATTTCTCATCTGGTTATATATACGAATTGAAACTACTTTTTGTCCAATGATTAGCATAGAATAACAAGTAAGTTTGTTACTTTTATTGCCAGTAACCTAATTCTACTCCTTTTTTATAAATTGCTAAACCTTTTGAGTAATATCCAAAAGAATTAAAATGTGTCCAGTCACTTCTTAATCTTTCTGGTATTAAACCATTCCTCGCCATCTTTTTGTCCTGTTTTGTTGGAATCATACCTACATCTTTAAGACCATATTTAATCAAGTATGCCCGCATATTAATAAAATGCTCCCCATAAGCTTCCCTGAGTGTTGCCTCCCAGGATGTATCTCCTGTGCCAATTCTAGAACCGTCAGCATTACGCTCTCCCTGACTGGTATCCGCCATAGATGTACCGGGATCATCTGTATCTCCAACAATTATATAATACTTGCACCCTGAATTCTCAATTATGGCATCATACTGTTTTATAAGTTCCTGATAATCATTCCACCCTCCGTTACTGCCGATTTCCAAGATTAATATATCATCTTTTCTCTCATAGAATGCCTTTGTGTATACTGGTTCATTTTCCTTAATTACAATAAATACATCATCTTCTATGGGATCCTCCGAATATCTCTGTATATGTAATCCTTCTTCTTCAGTACCTGTAATCTTGAATAACTCATTATCGATATATACCAAATCAGGCTCTTCATATTCCATAAAACCATAGGCGCTAAAATCTGCCATAAATACTTCATTTCCATATTCATCAATAATTGTCACATCAACGGGATCAAAATACCCGACGGTAAATTTATCCCTTACATGCATTTTAATTCCTCCGGCCCTTAGAGCTATATCATAGGAAGTCTCTCCTTCAACCCCAAGATTATATGTCTTTATTCCTGTTAAAGTTTCTATTGTAGATGGGGCTGTCCATCCGGATATATCTTTTTCTTCACCATCATCATCAGTATAAACAGCATATCCGGCACCAGTTCCAAACATCATGGAGTCTCCCCAACAAGTGATGCTTCTTTCAACTCCATCATAGGGTATAACACCTACATTAAGTGTTCTTTGTGGTAATTCGTATGCCTCTTCATCCTCATCCGGAACGACAATACTTTCCTCTGTTACATTTCGTCCTATAAAACCTGCCGAACTTTTCTCCAAATCGTAAACCACCACTGCAATAATGGCAGTAAGAAACACAAGAAATGTCAATCCAATAATACGTTTCCTGTTCTTATAATACAGTCTTTTATTATGCGAAACTTTATATTTCTTCATTCCCGTCCCCTCGTACTGTCATCTATATTTTTTCGTAGTAAATTATTATTCCATTACTTCATTTTTACATAATATCACTTTTTTGTGTTAAATATGTGAAAAGTTATGTTTAAAACTGAAATAATAATATTCCTCCGCACGTGTGTGTAGTACATCCGGGAAACATTTTTACATAAAAAAAGCTGGTTCGCAAAATATTATATACTGCAATAATATTTTGCGAATCAACCTTTTTAATAGTCATTATATATATTAATTATTACTGAACAGTGCTGTAGAAAGATATCTGTCTCCTGAATCAGGAAGAAGAACAACTATATTCTTTCCTTTATTTTCCGGTCTTGTTGCAATTATGGATGCTGCCTTAAGAGCTGCTCCTGAAGAAATTCCCACAAGAATACCTTCGCTTGTTGCAAATGCTCTTCCCTCTTCAAATGCATCATCATTGTCAATAGTAATGATCTCATCGTAAACCGATGTATTTAGAGTATCAGGAACAAATCCTGCACCTATACCCTGAATCTTATGAGGACCCGGTGTTCCTTTTGAAAGCACAGGGCTTCCTGAAGGCTCCACTGCAATAACCTTTACATTTGGATTTTTCTCCTTCAAATATTCACCCACACCGGTAATTGTACCACCTGTACCAACACCTGCAACAAAGAAATCAACCTTTCCTTCTGTCTGTTCCCATATTTCAGGTCCTGTTGTAGCCTTATGCGCTGCCGGATTTGCAGGATTCACAAACTGCCCAAGAATAATTGAATTAGGAATTGTCTTATTAAGCTCCTCAGCCTTGGCAATTGCTCCCTTCATTCCTTTTGCACCCTCAGTGAGAACAAGCTCTGCTCCATATGCCTTAAGAAGATTTCTTCTCTCAATTGACATTGTATCAGGTAATGTAAGTATTGCCTTATACCCCTTGGCAGTTGCGATTGCAGCAATACCAATACCTGTATTACCACTTGTTGGCTCGATAATTGTAGCCCCTGGTTTAAGCTTACCGCTTTTCTCTGCATCCTCTATCATTGATAAAGCAATTCTGTCCTTAACCGAACCTGCCGGATTAAGATATTCAAGTTTTGTAAGTATTGTTGCATCCGTTACGCCGGCTTTCTTTGCATATCTGCCTGCATTTAATAATGGTGTTTTTCCTACTAATTCCAACGCACTTTCAATAATTTTACTCATAATAAAATCCTCCTGATTAATATAATTTTTCAATCTTTTATCATTAATTGTTCTTTTTAAATGCTCCTCTATATATTAATTAATACCAACACAGGTATCTTCCGGTGTAAAACTCTTCTCTTCTCATTATCTCTTCCCCCTTATGTATTACCTATATTTCCAATGGGTTTAGTTTGTTTATGTATCGAATTATACACACACACATTTTCTTTGTCAATAATTTTTTAAAAATGTATATGAATTTATAGCGTATGGAAACATAACTGCTAAGATTTGAAATTCAAACCCACAAGAAAATAAAGCGGGTGGGAATCTCCTATGTTTTGAAGGAAAATACTTTCCTTCAAATACATGTGAGAATTCCCACCTGCCTTTAATTTAATATATCATTTTATGTTATTTGTGAAGTTTTAATGTTTCATTCATACTTCCTGTTCTGTATCCTAATAAATCCATAGTTACATAATCAAATCCATATTCTTTCAACTTTTTATATATTAAGTTTCTATTGCATTCTTCCATCAGCTTTTCAAACTCTTCAGGCATTATTTCAATTCTTGCTATTTTGCCGTGAATTCGTACTCTCACCTGGTGGAATCCCATATCCAACAGAAGCTGTTCAGCCTTGTCAACCATGGATAACTTCTCTTTTGTTATAGTCTCCCCGTATACAAATCTTGATGAAAGACAGGCAAAAGACTGTTTTTCCCATGTTTTGAGTCCAAGATATTTTGACAATACCCTGATATCCTCCTTGGTCATATCACTGTACTTAAGGGGGCTTTTAACATTCAGCTCTACCACTGCTTCAAGACCCGGCCTGTAGTCCCCGTCATCGTCAATGTTGGAACCCTCTATAACCTCTGCAATATCATTATCCTTTGCAATATTTATTATTTTGGTAAATAACTCTTTTTTACACAGGTAACATCTGTTTGGCGGATTTTGAGAGAAGCCTTCTATTTCCAGTTCCTCCGAATCACATATAAAATGTCTGATTTTTTCAATTCTACAAAAAGCCCTTGCCTCATCTAATTCTCTTTTGGGAAACGAACATGATTGTGCAGTAACAGCAACCGCATTATCCCCCAATACTTCGTGTGATATTTTTAATAAAAATGTTGAATCCACACCGCCTGAAAAGGCAACTGCCACGGACCCCATTTCCAACAAATAGGACTTTAGAATTTTCAGTTTATCAAACTGCTGTTTAGTTGGTTCAATAATATTTTTTTCTCCCATATATTGTTCCTTACTTTAGATTTCTATTCCTGACATTTTATTTGCATTACATTATGCATTGTCATTTTCGTTATATCTTGCACTGTCTTTTGTAAGATCTTTTACAATCTCACCTGCGATAATCAAGCCTGCCACCGATGGTACAAATGCGGTACTTCCCGGAATAGCTCGTCTCTCTGTACATTTATGCTCTGCCCCCGGAGGACATACACAGTTTGTGCGACAACTTACTTCCATATTTTCAATTGGCTTTACAGGCTGTTCCTCAGAATAAACCACCTTGAGTTTTTTAACCCCTCGCTTTTTCAGTTCTCTTCTCATCACTTTAGCAAGAGGGCACACCTTGGTCTTATATATATCAGCCACCTTAAACTGACTTGGATCCAGCTTATTTCCTGCTCCCATACTGGATATAACAGGTATATTCAGTTCTTGTGCCTTCATAACAATAGATATTTTTGCAGTTACAGTATCAACAGCATCGACTATATAATCATATTCCTGAAAAGGAAATTCATTTGCATTTTCAGGCAGAAAGAAACACTTGTATACCCGCACTTCTGCTTCAGAATTTATGTCAAGTATCCTTTCCTTCATAACATCTACCTTATATTTTCCTATAGTTTTCCTGGTTGCAATAATCTGCCTGTTTATATTAGTCAGACATACCTTATCATCATCTATCAGGTCAAATTTGTACACCCCGCTTCTGGCAAGAGCTTCACATACATATCCGCCGACTCCTCCTATTCCAAATACTGCAACTCTCGATTTACGAAGCTTCTCCATCGCTTCATTACCCAATAAAATTTCTGTTCTTGAAAATTGATTCAACATATACTATTCCTCATTCCAAAATGTCACTCTATTCTCCATTTTTCATAATGAATTATAGTACCACAACATTATAGTTTCAATACAAACCTACAATTTTTATATGATTATACATTTTCTCTCTTCTCCAGATTTTGTAAAAAAATTCTTGCAAAGAAGATACTTATCACAAAGGAAATAGCAAATGCTACGGGCTGAGCCTCCTGAATTCCCTTCATTCCCCTTACGCAGGCAAGTATTATAAGTGTGGGAATAAACACTATTCCGCTTCTGAGTGAAGAGCTTATTGTAGCATATATTTTCTGTCCTGTACTTTGGAATCCCATCTCTGTCATCATGGACAGAGGTATAAGGGGACCGGTTATACATTGAAGTCGTAATGCTCTCACACCATATATGACAACTTCACTGTCGTCACGAAATATCCTGATGAGGGACGGTGCGTTGAAAAATACCGGTACTACTATAATACATACCAGAATTTCAGCAACAATAAAGGTAAACCAATAAGCTTTTTTTACTCTTTCATACTTACCGGCTCCATAATTGAAACTGCTTACAGGCTGGAATCCCTGACCCATACCGATTGCCAACGACATTACAAAGAAGCTTATTCTCGAGACTATACTCATAGCTGCAACCGCTGAGTCTCCGTATCCTGCCGAAAAGCTGTTAAGGAGCATTGTTGATATACTGTTAAGCGATTGTCTTATAAGGCTCGGAAAACCTGACGCAAGAACATTTCCAATCTGGCCTATATTATTATAAGCTCTTTTTACGGAAATCTTCGTCTGGGTCTTACCTGAAAGAAACATAAATAAAAGAATGCAGAAACTAATGGTTTGGGCTATGGCAGTTGAAAGACCTGCCCCTGCGATTCCCATATTAAGCACAAACATAAACAATGCGTCACCGCAAATATTAAGTATCGCACCGGTCATCAACCCTGCTGTTCCAAGCTTTGCCCTTCCTTCATATCTTAACAGGTTATTTAGAGACAGACTGGCTGTCATAAACGGGGCAGAAACAATGATAAACTTAATATAGACTTTTGCATAAACACTTATTGTACTGGTGCTTCCCAAAACCACCAATAGCGGTTCCAGAAAAATGTAACTTAAAATGCCTATAATTGCTCCAAGGCCCAAAGACATAAAAAAACCAAGAGAAGAATAATTGCTGGCGCTCTCAACATCCTTAGCCCCCAGTCTCCTTGACATAATACATCCTGAACCCATACCACACATAAATCCCACTGCCTGAAGTATGGACATATATCCAAACACGATACCTACAGCTCCTGACTGACTTGTACCAAATGTACCTACAAAAGCAGTATCCACCATATTATATATATTGGTAACCATCATACTGATAATGGTAGGTACCGCCAAAGAACCTACAAGTCTCTGGACTGAAACCGTGGTCATTCTTTTAAACTGTTTGTCCTGTAATTCTTTCTGCTCCATGATAATCTCCATTCAAACAACAAATGTAAAATATAGATAAAAAGTATATTACCACAAAATAAAAGGAAAGGGGTCTGACCCCATAAAATTTTTATAAATTTTTTTACAAAAATTTTATAAAAAATTTATGGGGTCAGACCCCTTTTTCCCCTTCTTCTTTTTCAAATTCCCTGGGTGATTGCAATTGTTATCACCATCAAAGGTATCATTAGTATTGTTGTCACAGGATTCAAAGCTGCCGCAATATCAGTTGATATGCCCAATCTTTCATTATAAATAAGTGCCACCGTAGGAACTGCCGTAAACACTGCCGCAGCTAAAATCTGCCTCATAATCAGTGGAGCTGGAATAAAACAAAATATTATAACTGCTGCCACAGCACTTATTATATATCTCATTCCCAGAATTCTTAACACTTCTTTAACAGCACTTTTCTCCATTTTAAATTCCAGAGAAATTCCAACCATTATCATGGCAAGAAAACCGTTTCCTTTACCACAAAAATCCGCAGTCTGCATAATAATGTCCGGAAGTTTAAAATGAATTAGTGACAGCACAGTCATTGTCACATAAGTATCGAAGGGCACTGATTTAACCAGACTTTTCATTATTTCCTTTATAGGATTTCCCGATTTTCTTCCAAGATGCATATTAGCAATGGCATAGGTAGTTCCCAGTGTAAAACATGAATCCCCCATATCAAACATACATAGATACGGAATTCCTGAAGGATACACATTTTTTAAAAAGGGAATAGTTACATTTCCAAGGTTAAATCCTGAAGAATTAACGGAATATATAGCCTTCAATTCCGGTGATTTATTTCTACACGCAAGCTGACCCAGCACAACCATTATTCCATTTATCAGCAATCCCAGCCCCAGTGCAACAAGGTAATAAATATTCACGTCTACATCTGAAAAACTGCTTATTAGCATTGCAGGCAGAGTAACATAAAATATGAGGTTAGATATCACCTTCTTATCTTCTTTCCTAAATATCCCTGCAAGCTTGAGAATATATCCCAGCATCATAGCAAATAAATAAAATCCGGATATAATCAATACATTTGTCATAAACTAAACTCCCATAACATTGGTTTCAGGTATCATGTTTCCGCCGTCTATCACGTTAGACGTACCGATAATATACTCTGCCATATCACTTGACAAAAAATAAACAGCAAAAACGCCATCTACCTGAAATCCGTAGATGACGCCTTTGTCTTTTTCATAATTAATATATCACTGTTTGTAAAAGCTGAATTGTAAATTTTACGCAGACTTAATGGAAACAAACTCCCTTCCTCACTGTCTTTCCTTCTTCAATTCCTCAAAAATTTCACAGACCTGTCCTACAAGCTCAACGCATGGTCTCTTCTTGTAATAAGTCTCTGTCCTTTCTTCCGGTGTTGTTTGTGTAAATCCTTGAGTTCCTGTATTCTTGGACAATCCCAGCAAATCCCTGCAATATATAGACCCGTTACATTTTCTGTACTTATCGGCTATCTCCTGAACCAAATCATAATTAGCCTTTTTACCCTCAGCATCCTTTCCATCAGTAGCACCTGTTTCAAGACCTGCCACCATAAATATTCCTGAAAGTGCTCCACACACTTCCCTCATTCTTCCCATACCACCGCCAAAGGATGCGGATAGCTTCAATGCTGTCTCTTTATCAATCCCGTAATCATTGGCATAGGCTGTAAATACTGCCTGGGAACAATTATATCCCTGTTTAAACAATTCCTGCGCCAGTTCACTTTTATCGCTCATATTTTCACACATATCTCCATTCCTTTATTTCAATTTTCCAAGAATTGAATCAGCCCCTGCCAGAATATCTTCCATTGCAACATCCGCTGATGCAATGGACAATTTTTCCATGTCTTCCATACAGTCATCAGGAAGTTTGCAGCTGTCTAATTCCTGCATTGCAAAATCTATTGAATCCAAATCAAAAGCATTAACTGCCTCCTTCAGACTTTCCAGCACCTCTTTAAGATACTCCGCGGAAACTTCCTTTTTCTCACTATCACTAACTGTTGCATATGGCTTAAGTATCTCCTTAAAACTACTGAAATATTCCATAAGCTCAGGGTTATGTTCTTTCAGATAATTCTCATCTTCCTTATTTCCATGTTCCTCCATATCTTTGAATAAATCCGAGAGTTCATAAGCACCTATCATCCTTGCTGAGTTCTTAAGCGCATGTACTTCAATAGTATAATCATGAAGGAGTCCATCCTCCAAACACTCCTCTATTTTATTGATTTTTGTATCAATCAATCTGTAAAAATCTCCGAGAAGGTTGTAGTACAACTCCTCCGAACCAAGATACTCTATTGCACCTTTCACGTCAATATTTTCAAGTTCCGGATATTGTTCGTCTTTATGGGTTTCGATTTCGTCCCTATCAACTTCAATCTTACTACTTGTCTTTTTAACAATAAGGCTATCCGGAAGCCATATCCTGATCTTAGTTGTAATTTCCTTAAGGTCTATTGGCTTCGCAACAAAATCATTCATTCCTGCTGCAATAAATTCTTCCTTTGCCTCAACAATAGCATTGGCAGTCAGTGCAATAATAGGCACATTTTTATAATAATCACCATCCATCTGTCTTATTGCTTTCGCCGTATCAACACCATCCATTACCGGCATCATATGATCCATAAATATGATGTTATACTCTTTTTTCTGAATCATCTCAAGGGCATGTATTCCGCTGTCACAAAGATCAATATTCATCTTCAGAGGCTCGAGAAGTCCCTGTGCCACCTTAAGATTTATTTCACTGTCATCCACGATAAGTATTTCAGCTCCGGGAGCGATATAATTAAAATAATCTTCTGTAGTTTCATTGTATGCTATTTTTTCGTGGTTAATAGTCTGACAGAAATTTAATGTAAATAAAGGCTTGTTGATCAATGAACATGTTTCACATTCTCCTCCATCTATGAGAGGATTGCGCAGTACACACATTTCTCCCACATTGCCTTTGCATTTCTTTTCAATTTCATCATGCTTTCTTCTGTGAAAATGTGTATCCATAAACAGATAATCAGCATGACTGCCTTCTTTTACAATATCCTCATAGCTTATAGTTTCAATATTATAATCCGCCACAAGTTTAAAGAACTGTTCATTGGCATATTCATTATCAAATGCTCCGCATACTACCAATCCATTTTCAATAACTGAATTGTCAATATGGGTGGAAGGTGTACTATCCACAACCTTCTGATGAATTGTAAAATAAAAATCACTTCCCTTTCCATATTCACTTTCAAGTTTAATTTCTCCTCCCATCATTGCAACAAGCTGCCTTGAAATAGAAAGTCCAAGACCTGTACCCTCTTTTTCATGGTTTTTCCTGCTGTCTACCTGCTGGAAGGATTCGAAAAGTTTCTCTTTATCTTCATCTTTTACGCCTTGTCCCGTATCTTTTACTGAAAAGAATATAGATATATCATCATTTGTCACATTTTCAATTCGAACTGTAAGACGGACAAATCCCTTATCCGTAAACTTTATTGCATTATTAACTATATTGATAATGACCTGTCTGATTCTTAATGAATCCCCGTATAAAACCTTTGGAAGAGCTTTATCTATATCAAACAGGAGCTCTATATCCTTATCCCCAATTCTGGTGAGGAAAATCATTCCTATATCATTAAACAGAGACATAGGTTCATACTCAGACTCAACAAGTTCCATTTTTCCGGATTCAATTTTAGAGAAGTCCAAAATGTCGTTAATGATTCCCAAAAGCGCTTTGCCCGAATTTTTTATGTTAAGAAGATATTCAACATCCTCCTTAGGAAGATCCTCTCTCAACAAAATATCTGTCATACCTACAATTGCATTCATTGGTGTCCTTATCTCATGAGACATATTGGAAACAAATGCGGATTTCGCTTTGTTGGCATTCTCAGCCTGCTCCTTTAAGGATTTCATAATTTCTGATTGTTCCAAAAGCTGCTTTGTATTCTGATGATTCTCAGTAATATCTGCTAACACATACATTTTACCGTAAAATTCATTATCCTGGGTAATCATTCTTCCGTTGGCTTTTATGTACCTTGAACCTTTAAGTAAAACATCTTTATCTACAATACTGTTATCCAGTTCTTCAATAATATCTTTGGCACCATCTTCATCTATATCCGGGTACAATTTCTTTGCCTTTTTGTTATAATATATAATCTTATTTTCATTATTTACCACTAACAGTCCATCATTCAAATCATCAACTGCCAGATCTTTAGCTAATGTAAGGGTATCAAACAGCTTATCCTTAAACATAGCAAAGGAAAGAATTATAATTCCAACAAAAAATCCCAACAATGTTGTATCATAGCCGGATGTAATCCCACTTAAATATGTAACCTGTCCCACCGCAACAACTATACAGATTGCAATTAAACGTATAAGCTGCCTTTTTACCACTGCAGCACTGACTCTTCTGTATCTGCGCACACAGGCTGTAAACATTGCAACCAGATAACAAATCATTACAAATACATATAAATCATATAAAATTCCATGTTTCACAATTATATGAGGAAAAAGTCCTTCTTTAACATAAGTAACACCCTTATAAAACAAGGTATTATTTTCATAATTGAATACTGATACCGTGATAACAAGCGAGATTCCAATCAAAATTACATAAACAGGTCTGGGTATCTTATAATTACAATACTCTATAACAAATAAAAACATTGTAAGACTTATCATCGGTTTACCGATATATATGAATTTTACAGCCTGCATAGCCAAATCCATGCTGTCCGACTTCATCTCCAAAAGATGACCATAGAAATTTATAAACAGTGCAATATACATAATCAGGCATAATTGCTGCTGTCTTGAAGGTCTTTGCTGGGATATAAATATTATTCCCACTGCCAAAACTATTATTGCAATAATTTGAATAGTTATAAATACTGTAGCCATAACCTTCCTCCCATAACCTCAGGCTTCTATGCATCTGCCTGTACTCTTCTGGTAAATTCTTCTGCCGGAACAGGTTTAGAATAATAAAAGCCCTGAATCATATTGCATCCTTCCTCAGCAAGAAAATCCCGCAGTTCTTCTGTCTCTACACCCTCTGCTACAACTCTCATGCTCATAGACTTTGCCAGCTTTATTACGCTGCTGACAATAATTCTGCTTCTTTCCATGTCTCCTTCGTCGGTTGCCCTAAAGAATTCTCCGTCAATTTTAACAATATCCAACGGAAGCTCCTTAAGAGAATTAAGGGACGAATATCCTGCCCCGAAGTCATCCATTGATATAGCGAAGCCCTTTTCTCTAAGCTGCTTAACAACATTTATCATCATCTTTTTATCATCAAGAAATGCACTTTCTGTAACTTCGAATTCTATCATCTTTCTCTCTGTTCCGTAAGAATCCACAATATCACAAAATTCCTTTACAAGATCTTCCTGTACAAAATGTGCCCTTGAAACATTTATGGAAACAGGAACTATCTTATTACCGGCAATCTTCCATTCAGCCTGCTGTTTTGATACTTCCCTAATCATATAATCGTCAAGCTTTGTAATAAATCCGTTTTTCTCAAATATAGGTATGAACTTTGCCGGAGAAATCAATCCTTCAGTAGGAGAGAGCCATCTGACAAGGGCTTCTGCCGCAACAAGTCTGTTGCTTACCGGATCGTACTTCGGCTGATAGAATGCAACAAATTCGTGGTTAAGCAGTGCCTGTTCCATGGTATTTTCAACCTTTCGCTCCCACTTTTCTTCATCCAGCATCTCATTTGAGAATACGCCTATTACGCCATCACTGATTTTCTTATTCTTCACAGCCGCCTCACAGGCAAAATTATATATCTGCTCTATATCAATATCCGCTCTGTCCTGTTTCAGATATTTATTTTTATCTGAATCTTCCACAGCAGGAATTATAAATACACCGGTTGAAAATGAAATTTTTTGTTCTGCCTTTAGGCTCATAAGTTCCGCCATAATAGTCTTAACCCGGACATTAAAAGAATTTTCATCCTTGTACTTTAACAACAGGGCAAAATCTGCACCTGAGTGTCTTGCATACACCTCTCCCATATCTATCTTGACCCGAAGATAACCATTAACCGACTTAATTATCTGCTCCCCGGCCTCAACTCCGTAATATGAGCAGTAATCCCTGTATTTATTAATGTGAAGATTAATTACAGCATAAGCTTTCTTTCTGTTTCTTCTCCTGTTAATAATTCTTAAACTCATGGCCTTGTAATAAAGCCAGTTATTATCCTCTGTTACAGGATCCTTATACAAAAGCATGAGCATTCTTTTTTGATTTATGATTCCCAGTATCATATTAATAAATAGCACTGTCATTGGAACTAACAAAAATATTACTGCCAGAATACCCACGGCAGAAATGTAGAATACATCCTGTCTCTGAATAACAAATACACTTCTTATGTAGACACTTCCATCATATCCCGGAATGGTTTTCTTAATCCAACAGCCAATGTTAAGCATGTCTGCTTTCATCCACTGACCTGAGAACCCTTTATTATTACCACTACCCATATCCGCCTTATCAATCACATTACCATCAGAAGGCTGTTCCACATTAATATTCCCTGAAATTCCTTTAAAAGATTGTACCAGAAGACGATACATGGAACCCATAAAATCATCATCAAAGACATGGGGTCCTCCTTTGTCCTGATATATTTCATATGTTTCCCCTAAATCTATTGCAATACAATTATCAATTTCCGGAACATTCTTACCTGATCTGGCTGCTATATTTCCCTCAGAGTCTACAAAACATATCTCCTCGTCTAACTCAACATAACGCTTCATCTCATCAATAGTAATGCCAATATCCTGCGTTGTCTCATAAGTTCTTTCAAGGTTAAAAGCAATATTTGCATTGTTATTCCTTATCTGCTCCAGTTTTGAGCTGGCCATATAGTACATAAAAATACTTACAAATATTCCCACAAGGGTTACTGTCAATCCAACCATAATGAAGAACAAGCACACATAAGGCCAAATTCTTTTCTTTTGAAGTTTTCCAAACTTTCTGTTTCTGCTGTTCTTTTTCATATTAATCCTCTTTTCAGCACATCTGTCCACCGCGCAACAAGTTTGTGTCACATTTACACCATGTATGATGGTTAAATCCGATTAAACGATTAAAATATTCTTCTGTCCGTACTACCCATACACCCTTATTATATTTTGATACGGGAATAATTACAAGAAAAAATTCCCATAAAACAGTTTATTTTCTTCTGTCTTATGGGAATAAATTATATTTCATCCTGTTATTATTTAGTTTAATTTCATATCACCGTCTTTAACCCAGCCTATCTTCTTTAACAAAACATTAATAAGAGGACATATCACAGCAGGAAGAATAAACGAAATCAGTATAAGTCCCACCCAGTCAAAGGCTGTGATTGCTGCCTTAGTGCCTGTGGCAACATCATTTACCCATCCTGAATACACTCCTATTTGCCCTACAAAACCGCAGGTACCCATACCTGATGAAACTGCGGTTCCATTCATTTGAAGCTTAAACACACATGTTGCTAACGGTCCTGTTATAGCTGACGTTACAATAGGAGCTATCCAGATTTTTGGATTTTTAATGATATTACCCATCTGAAGCATGGATGTACCTATTCCCTGAGAAACAAGTCCACCCCATCTGTTTTCCTTAAATGACATAACTGCAAAACCTACCATCTGTGCACAACAACCTGCAACAGCTGCCCCACCGGCAAGTCCCGTCAATCCGAATGCAGCACATATTGCAGCTGAGGATATAGGAAGGGTCAATGCAATTCCCACTAATACAGAAACTACAATACCCATAAGAAATGGCTGAAGATTAGTGGCAAGCATTATCAATTCTCCTATCTTCATGGCAGCTTTCCCCAGTACCGGTGCTATAAGAGCTGCAGCTCCTGTACCTACACCAATTGTTACAAGAGGTGTAACCAGAATATCAACTTTCGTTTCTTTAGAAATTGCCTTACCGAATTCCGATGCAATTATTGCTATAAAATATACTGCCAAAGGGCCACCGGCTCCTCCCAAGGCATTAGATGCGAATCCTACGGTTATAAGTGAAAACAACACAAGAGGAGGACATTTTAATGCATAACCTATAGCAACAGCCATGGCAGGACCGCTCATTGCCGAGGCAAGTCCCCCGACAGTATAGTTAACTCCACTCACGGTTGCTACCGTATTTTTCAGACATTCTATGTTAAGTTGTGTTCCAAGAGTATTAAGTATGGTACCAATCAGCAAGGAACAGAATAATCCCTGTGCCATGGCGCTAAGAGCGTCAATTCCGTACCTCTTTACGGATATTTCAATATCCTTTTTCTTTAAAAAATTTTTAATCTTTTCTTTCATCTAATTCTCCATTCCTCAGGCACTTTAGTACCGAAGGGATCGCGAGCCAAATGTCAGATTGGACTCTGCAATTCCTGATAATATCCGTTTTCGCATATCTATTTGGCGAAATCTTCCTAAGTATACAATATCCCTGTTGTTACCGCAAGACTCCGGAATATATATGTTGCACATTTATATTTGTATTATTATTTTATATCTTATACATTATGCACAAGGTATTGTTTTAATCTTTATTATTATTGTCAATTTCCAAAGTTTTACTATTGTGATAAGTTTAAGTCGATAGGAACACATTCCGCAAAATGTATTCTTATCTGTTGTTAAAACTAAATATAACGGGAGGATTTTACTATGCTAACTATGCTAAAAAAAGCAAAAAGGGTTTTTGCATCTTTATTAGTGGTACTTTTGGTAAGCGTTGCAGCATTACCATCAGTATCTGCTCAAGCCTCAACTTCTACTTCATGGAACTTCAAGAACAGTAATTTCAAAAGTCTTGGAACCATCAAATCTTCAATTACAGTTGACGGACTGGGACTTATTGCTACAAGTTCTAAAACTATGAGTGTAAAAGCTGAATCAGCAAGCGTAAACGGAACATCATACACACATTGTCTTGCTCTTGGTGGATCTGGTTCTGTTTCTTATCGTGCTGTTAAAGTTCCTGTTTCCGGATCTGACACTATCAAGGTAGTTTTAAGAAGCAGCGGAAGCTCAACTCGTACTCTTGTAGTTGCAGATTCTAAAGGCAACCAATTAGGAACAATAAGTGCTAAGTCAAGCGCATCCCAGGGTACATACTCATATTCAGGCTCTTCTGGTTATGTATATCTTTACTCATCAGGCAGCGGCATTAATATTTACAAGATTCAGGTAGACTCTAATGGTTCTTCAGGAAGCTCAAGTTCTTCTTCGGGAAGTTCAGGCTCTTCTTCAGGAAGTTCAAGCTCCTCTTCGGGAAGTTCAAGCTCTTCTTCCAGCTCGGAAATTCTGGTTAAAAACGGTGGAACCTCACTTTCTGATGCTATAAAGAAAGCTAAATCCGGACAAACTATTGTAATTGACGGAACAGTTAAGTCAGGAGCTGTTTCTCTTCCTGCCGGTGTTAATATTTCCGGTAAGAATAACGCTACTATTGATTTTTCACAGACAAGCGGAAGTTCAGGAAGAGGAATTACAATATCAGGTAACGGAAGCACACTTTCCAATATTACAATAAAAAATGCTTCTGATAACGGAATCTATATAACAGGATCAGGTAATACATTTAAATATGTTACATGCTGCTATAATAGCGATGCAGGTTTTCAGGTAAGTAACGGCGGTGCTAATAATAAGTTTTACAATTGCTACTCTCATCACAATTGTGATTCTAAAGGTGAGAATGCAGATGGTTTTGCAGTAAAACTTCACAGCGGAGAAGGTAATTATTTTGAGAACTGTAAGGCTGAATACAACAGCGATGACGGTTGGGACTGCTATGCAGCTCACGGCGCTGTAACTCTTGTTAACTGTGAAGCCAACTACAACGGATACTGTAACGGTATTTATGGAGATGGTAACGGCTTCAAAATGGGTGGTGTAGATAACAAGACTTCAGGAGTGGCAGCTCATCTTGACCCTCTTAACCATACATTAATAGGCTGTACAGCTAAAGGTAATTATGCCTGCGGTTTCGACAGAAATAATCAGAACGGTGTAGTAACAATGAAGAATTGTACAGGTGATTCCAACAAGGACAAGAATTTCAACTGGCCTTTAACAGGAAAGCCATCAGCACTGGGATACACAGTTACATTTGGCAAGGCAATCATTCAGGATTGCACATCAATTAATGGAAAGAACAATATTACAGGTGCTACTCTTAAGGGTACCTGCAAAGGATTTTAATTATAATAATGTATTGAATTTATAAAATTTATAAATAGTTTTAACAACAACAAAGGCAGTCCGCAAAAGCGGGCTGCCTTTATAATTTTTAAAATATCCAGAATTATCTTAAATGTTAAGTCTGAAATTAAAGCTGAGGTCCTGCTGCTACTAATGCCTTACCTGCATCGTTGCCTTCATACTTAGCGAAGTTCTTGTTGAATCTTGCAGCTAAATCCTTAGCCTTTGTCTCCCATTCAGAAGCATCAGCGTAAGTATCTCTTGGATCAAGGATCTTAGGATCTACGCCAGGAAGTTCTGTAGGAACTTCGAAGTTGAACATAGGAATCTTCTTTGTTGGAGCTGAATTAATAGCACCTGAAAGAATTGCATCTATGATTCCACGAGTATCCTTAATAGAGATTCTCTTACCTGTTCCGTTCCATCCTGTGTTAACTAAGTAAGCCTTAGCTCCACTCTTCTCCATCTTCTTAACAAGTTCCTCTGCATACTTTGTAGGATGAAGCTCAAGGAAAGCCTGTCCGAAGCAAGCTGAGAATGTAGGTGTAGGTTCTGTGATACCTCTCTCTGTACCTGCAAGCTTAGCAGTAAATCCTGAAAGGAAGTAATACTGTGTCTGCTCAGGTGTAAGAATAGATACAGGTGGAAGTACACCAAATGCATCTGCTGAAAGGAAGATTACATTCTTTGCTGCAGGAGCTGAAGAAACAGGTCTTACAATATTGTTAATATGGCTGATTGGATAAGATACACGAGTATTCTCTGTAACACTCTTATCATCAAAATCAATCTTACCATTCTCATCTAATGTTACGTTCTCAAGAAGAGCATTTCTCTTAATAGCATTGTAGATATCCGGCTCAGAATCCTTGTCAAGGTTAATAACCTTTGCATAACATCCGCCTTCAAAATTAAATACGCCGTTATCATCCCAACCATGCTCATCATCACCGATAAGAAGTCTCTTAGGATCTGTAGAAAGTGTTGTCTTACCTGTTCCTGAAAGACCGAAGAAAATAGCTGTATTCTCACCATTCATATCTGTGTTAGCTGAACAGTGCATTGAAGCTATACCCTTTAATGGAAGGTAGTAGTTCATCATAGAGAACATACCCTTCTTCATCTCTCCGCCATACCATGTATTGATAATAACCTGCTCATGGCTTGTGATATTAAATGCTACACATGTCTCTGAGTTAAGGCCTAACTCCTCATAGTTCTCTACCTTAGCCTTTGAAGCATTGTATACTACGAAATCAGGTTCGAAGCTCTCAAGCTCTTCCTCTGTTGGCTGAATAAACATATTCTTTACGAAATGTGCCTGCCAAGCAACCTCAACGATGAAACGAACTGCCATACGAGTATCTTTGTTAGCACCGCAGAATGCGTCAACAACGAAAAGTCTCTTGTTAGAAAGCTCTTTCTTAGCAATTTCCTTAACCTTGCCCCATACCTCTTCTGACATTGGGTGGTTATCATTCTTATATTCATCAGAAGTCCACCATACTGTGTCCTTAGAATTCTCATCAACAACGATATACTTATCCTTAGGAGAACGTCCTGTGTAAATACCAGTCATTACGTTAACTGCTCCAAGTTCGCTTTCCTTACCAACTTCATATCCTTCATTGCTTGACTTAGTCTCTTCCTCAAATAACAATTCATAAGAAGGATTGTAAACGATCTCTGTAGCGCCTGTGATGCCATACTTGCTTAAATCAATGTTTGCCATTTAATTAAACCTCTTTTCTTTCTATTGTAATTCCATAACAACCTGCAAATGCAGTTTTTATGACATTTAACAGAACAGGATTTCTCCACATTCTTTTGATAGTATACCCAATCGAATATAAAAAAGCAACCTTTAAATTGTTAAGTTTTTAACCTTATATGAATAATATTTTACATAACAGGGTCATTCTATAGTTACATCGGTTCCCATATCACTGACTTCAATATATGTTCTGCCGTCGCTCACATCAATCTCTGTCCCGTCCATGTATGTGTATACTGTTTTTTCTGTCCTTGAATTCTTACTCCACTTAATAGGAACCGCATATCCATTTGTTATGTAATAACCTTCTCCGCTCCCCACAGTCTTAAGATCCCAGCAGTAATCATCACTCATAAATGTGTGGGTTATTTTCTGTACTATTATATTTTTTGTGTTAAACTGCTCTTTTGTCTCATGATCAATACACGCTTCACCATTGGCAAATCTTAAGTAATTGCCACTCTCCTCATCATAAACAAATGTTGTGTACTGGTAACTGCTGTAAGGAACATTAACCTTGGAGCAAACAAATGCATCAGATTTTTTGGATAAATCAACATCACTAACCTGATAATTGAGCAAGACCGTATTCTCAGCTTTTTCTGATTCTGTTTTAAATCCCTTGTCCTTTGCCGCATTTTTCAATCTTACTATTGAGGTATATGCTGTATGCTCCGTTGCCAGTTTTTCAGGATTTGTTCTCCAATAATATTCATTGTTATAAAATCCGTTAATCCAGTCTATTCCCGTTTTCGCTTCGTCAGATTCAGCCCATGTGCTGGCCCCGAAATGAACAAAAATAGCATCCGACTCAAAACAGAAATCCAGGAAATTATGTCTGGCGCTGCGCACTGTTCCTACTATTACATCTGTATTACTAACATTACCCGAGCCCACAAGATTTTCATCGGCCTGTAAAGACACCTCTCCATCTTCAATCTTATATAATGCCAACAGCCTGCAGGTATACCCCTCTGTAGGGATTTCATAAACAATGTATGCTCTGTTTAATCCTGTCTGCACCTGCACTGCAACAGGTGTATTATTGACTGACACAGCAAAAGGTCTGGTTTTTGAATTTACATTTATAATGTCTACCTTATTGTCAACATAAACAGTTGTAGATTCCGGCTGCGTAACCTCTTCCACCTCAGTGCTTGTTTCTTCCTGTCCCTCCTCCTGAATATGTTTATTTCTGCCTGAGAAAGCAAAACATAAAACCGCTGCAATAACGATAACCAGTACAAGTACTCCGACTATAACTATAATTTTTTTATTTTTTTCATTTTTATTCATTCACGCCTCCTGTACACTTACAACATCATTGATATACGCTTAATGGTACTGTTCAAATACAGAACAAATTCTTTTTTCCCCACATCTTTTAATTAATTATATATTATCGTATCTTCCCTATCTTTGTAAATCCATTAAAAAAATGATAGTATAAATTATAATACTTTATGATTCTTAAGGAGGTTATATGTTACTCATTAAAAATGGACGTGTTGTTGATCCGGTAAACAACACAGACAAAATTATGGATATATTAATTGACGGAAATATTATTGTTAAAACAGGAAATGGGATTTCCACTGAAAATGCAGAAGTTATAGATGCTTCCGGGCTTGTTGTGGCTCCGGGCCTTGTGGATGCCCATGTACATTTCAGAGACCCGGGCTTTACCTACAAGGAAGACATAGAAAGTGGTGCCAAAGCTGCTGCCAGAGGTGGTTTTACCACCGTTATATGCATGGCAAATACAAAACCTGTTACAGATAATATTGAAACTCTTAATTATATTCTGGAAAAAGGTGAAAAAACCGGGATTCATGTTCTTCAGACAGCCTCTGTGACAAAGGGGCTTAAAGGCAAAGAACTTGTTGATATGGATGAACTTGCAAACGCCGGAGCTGCTGGTTTTACAGATGACGGCATTCCTATTATGGATGAAAATATTCTTTTAAAAGCTATGGAAAAAGCAAAGGAACTTAACCTTCCCATAAGTCTCCATGAGGAAGATCCGCTGTTTATAGAGCGACCGGGCGTTAACCGTGGAAAAGTTTCACAGCAACTGAATTATGGGGGTACATCCTGCACTGCGGAGGATATCATGGTAGCCAGAGATACTATGCTATCACTCCATACAGGTGCTTCAGTATGCATACAGCACATAAGTTCCGGCAATTCTGTTGAACTTGTCCGTACTGCCAAAAAACTTGGTGGTGATGTTCATGCTGAAGCCACCCCTCACCATTTTACTCTCACAGAAGATGCTGTTTTAGAATATGGAACCAACGCAAGAATGAATCCACCTCTTAGAACAGAACGTGACAGACAGCTTATTATTGAAGGATTAAAAGATGGAACTATAGACATGATTGTAACCGACCATGCTCCCCACAGCAGTGAGGAAAAAGACAAGCCTTTGGAAGCTGCACCATCGGGAATAATAGGTCTTGAAACATCCCTTGCGCTTGGAATTAAATCCTTAGTTCAACCGGGACACATTACATTATTGAAGCTTATGGAACTCATGAGTAAAAATCCTGCCGAATTCTATCGTCTTACTCCCGGCAGCATCAATGAAGGTGCCGCAGCCGACATTGTAATTTTCGGAGAAAATGAACTTTGGAAAGCAGACCATTTTGAATCCAAAGCAAGCAACAGTCCCTTCCTTGGCTGGGAACTCCCGGGAAAGATTCATTACACCATATGTGACGGAAAGATAGTTTATAAAAACTGATTATAAACCTGCGCCGCGAGGCGTACATTTTAGAAGGAGGGCACAGCTAGAAGCTGTGTCCTCCTCCTGATGAACCTCCTGACGAGCCACCACCGCCACCGGAAGAACCGCCCGAATATCCGCCTCCGCCGGAGCCTCCATCGCCTTCTGTGTAAACATATTTATAGGTTCTGATACATTTTTTATCTTCAGTTAAACTAAGATGATTCTTAACATCTGCCTTGTTACTCTTAATTCTGTTACCATTAGTATTTAAGGCTCTTGCACATTTCAAGAATATGAAATTCACCATAAATCCCACAATTAATGACAACAGAATATTATTAATTATCTGCATGGGACGTTTTATCTTTTTTCCGTTGAGAAGGGTATGTGCCTGGTCAAAAGCCTGCACGGCACATTCATCATACCTTCCTCCCTTGGCATAAAGATATATATTGTCCGTTATGATAGTAGCCTCAGTGTTTCTTATAATGTGTCTCACATCCCCTGTACAATACATATATATCTGCCTGTTTTTCATATCGATTGTAAACATAACAACAGGGTCTGTCTTTGATGTGCCATAATAAGACGCACACACTCTTTCACAGGCAAGGGATGTATCAGATGTTCCCGGTGTACTCGTTGTGTAAAATATTACATTTGCATTTGCTGCAACCTTTCTCATTGCTTCAACAACTCTTGGTTTTTCTGATTCCTCTATAAGCTCTGCTTCGTCCCGATATATTATTTCGTATTTTTCACCGGTTATGATTTCTTCTGACGAGGTCACGGAGGACTTGCTATCATCTGCCAATGCGGGAACAGAAAATATGGAAAACACAACAAATACAGTGAAAAGAAGGACACAGGGAAAAAGAATACTTTTATATGCTCTTTTCATTATTATGTCCTCCTTTGTAAAGTTCAAACTGTGGCAATGGTCTTGTACAGCATTTGTTATAATCCAAAATAATCTCTGCAAGCTCTGCTACGATTATTAAAAATGAAATTAAAACTGCTGCATAATACCATATGTCATCTACCGGATTTATGTACGATACCGCCAGAAGCATAAGTGTACATACTACAGAGAGAATAATTGCAGCAGATGGTTTCTTTCCATTTTTAACAAGAGCTATATACTTCTTATAGTTGCGTATAAGGCTGGCAGCCTGTACAACTGCCGCAACAATGCACATTAAAACCCTGCTATTCAATTCAACTGTAATAAATATGCTTCCGGAAATCAGAACAAACGCAATCAGAAAGAACACCGGTACGATTAAAATCGCCAATACACCTGTTATTGCTTGATGATGTGGCATAAAAAACATTTTCCCTTTATGACGTTGCAACTTATACTCCCGTTTTATATCCCTGTCATACATTTTCTTTATATTGGAACTGTAAAAAATCCAGGCAAGCAGATTAAAGAATGCTGCTATCCCCACCATTGTTTTTGTTGTAAACATTACACCGTCAAATATTAACATTACAAGAAATATAACAGCAGAAATAATCCCCGATACAAGAAAGAACTTCTTTGTATCTACCGGCAGATCACAACTCATTTTTCCGCTTCTTCCGTTTACAACTGCATAAGCTACTCTGTCTTTATTTCTATATGACATAAACCATACAGGCTTTAACACATCGCCTTTATGTTGAATAGTTACATTTGGTTCCTTATCAGGTTTTTTAACATCCATAGACCCTATCTTATCTGATATACTTTCCTTAATGTGTTTGTCAGCAACACTCCTTGCATATTCCTCGCAATCCTTTGCATCTACGTCAGATAAATCCCCATAAAATCCACAAAGATATGCGGGACTGAAAGGTACACTTTGCCCTCTGTCAGAACTCTCATTTATCAGTTCACTCTGATCATCTCTGAAAGCTTCTGATCCATCATGTGTTATGTTACTTATGGAACCGGATACATTAATGTTTATATCCCATTCTTTTCCTGTTATCCATCTTTTATTTCCTTTTTTCTTTGTAACAGTTTCAGTACGTCCTGTGGTGTGATATACGCCTTCCACTTCAGCCGTATAATTATGATATGGCACATAAATTCCGCGAAACTCTTTGGTTCCCTCTATCTCTTTATACTCTTTCGGTACGTATCTGCCTTTTTTAGCATATTCATTAAATGCCTTTACACATTCACTCTTCTCAATCTTAAAAGGCAATATGGAAGACGGTGCGTTAACCTGGGCCGTCCTTTGTGTAAGCACGGTGGACGCTCCACAATAGCTGCAGAATCCGGCAATTGTAGTATTGGTGGAATACACCTCTCCACCACACTGAGGACATCTGAAAATATTGATGTCATATAGATCCTTCTCACCATCATTTTGTTTATTGACAGCTTCCACGGAATATTTTCCGCCACAACTATCACAACTTAACTTTCCTGTTTTTATGTTATATTCAAGCTCTGCTCCACAATTAGGACAACCATACATAGTAAACCCTTGCTTACCTTTCTGTAACACTAAATATATCTTAAATATTTCCTACATATTTCTTACATATTTTCTTAATTTTTCTTTATCGGTATTTTTTTATCCATTCTGAGAATATGGGTTGATAACCAGTTTAAGAGATACTCCACAAGGTCGAGCAAATACTCATGCTGATCCTCATCAACGCGGCCATAGTCAACCTCTCCCAGCTTATAAACAAATGCAGTATGCGCTGCTACCTGTGCCTCCAGTCCCGGGTATCCTATTTCTTCCATATAGGCTTCTTCATCACTAAAATGCTTTACTGTATAATCCTTAAGTTCCTCTATTATGTCCATGATATCATCGTACTTATCAGGGGTGAATTCGTCATTTAATAAATCATTGGTGCGCTTTATTATTTCAAACAATTTTTTATGTTCATTATCAATAATTTCAATACCTGTCTTATATTTGTCTGTAAATGCAAAAGGATCCTCTTCGTTAATATCTATGGTAACATGTCCTATCATAAGATCACTTGCGATAATATGCCCATAGAGCCATTTTGAAAGATATACCAAAAGTTCTTCAACCTTTTCTTTCGCATTTTCTTCATTCAATGTTGTTTCATCATGGCTATTCATGTATTCGGTAAATTTAGCGTGCTCTTTTTTCTGTCTTTCCAGTTCTTTATCCCCAATCTTTTCCATATATGCCTCTTCATGGGCAAAATGCTGGGCTGCATATCCTTTCAGCTGGGAAACCAGATCCTTAGCCACTTCAAGGACAATTTTGTCATCACTGTTTATAAGTTCCATACCGTTGTTAATCATGGCAAAAAGTCTGCAATGTTCACCATCAATAATTTCAATACCTGTAATACAATCCTGAGTAAATTGATACATAATTCATACTCCTCCCATAAATAAAATATAAGTTTTTTAGAGCGTGCCATAGCGCACAACCAAAACAGGAGGATTCGCCAAAGGCAAATCCTCCCGGAATCACTAAATGATTACTTGAAATAACTTATAGCCACCTGCAGATCCTCTGCAACATTAGAAATATCGCTACTTGAATTCTTAAGTACTGACATGTTCTCTTCAATAATCGTTGCACTTGCAGATGTTTCCTCTGCTGCTGCTGCATTTTCCTCAGATGTGGCAGATAATGTCTCAACCGCATCACTTATGCTGACTTTAAGGAGTTTGAGACTCTTTACCTCAGTATTTATGCTTTCAGTGTTTGTTGATATATCTACAACACCGCTTAAAACAGTTTCCATCGTTCTTTGGGTCTCTACCAGTTTGCTGATTTGATGATTGGTATTCTTACTTAATTCATCACTAAGAGATGCTGACCTTTCCACCTGACTGATAATGTTGGTTATAATATCAGTAATCCTTCTGGCTGAATCGGAACTTTCCTGAGCAAGTTTTCCAATCTCTCCTGCTACCACCGCAAAGCCACGGCCGGCTTCTCCGGCTCTCGCAGCTTCGATACTGGCATTCAAACTCAAAAGATTTGTCTGGGTTGTAATCTCTTCTATAGCTTTAACTATACTGTTTATTTCTTCAACCGAATTCATAGTATCATTGCTTTGGGTAACTATTGCCTCAACGCTGTTCTTAGTCTCTTCGTTAACTCCCAATAACTCAATCATTGTCTCTTTTGTTTGATTTGCAACATCCGATACAGATTTGGTTGTTTCATTCAATTCATCTACATGCCCTGTTATCATATCAAGATTTGCGGATAATTCCTCAACACTGGCCATTAAATCAGTAGACGTTTCTGCCTGACCTGTTGCACCTTGAGCAACATCCTCCATAGCTGACACAACATTTGAAACAGAAGAAGATGTGTCAGAGACCACTCCGTTAAGACTCTCAGAATCCTCATTAAGAACCTGACAGTTCCTCTGAATATTCTTTACTACTTCTCTTAACTCACCCGCAAGTCTGTTGGCACTGTCAGCCAGTCCTCCCAGCTCATCATTTTTATTAGCAGCTTTAACTTTACAGTTAATATTCAAATCACCACTTGCCAGCACATTCAAGTCTTTTACCACTAATTGGATTGACTTTACAATCATCATACACAAAAGACTTGCCACAATCAGAATTACAATGGCTAAAATTGTTCCCACAACCACAAGATGAAGTATAAGTTCGTTGATAACCGCCTGTATCTTGCTTTCCTCAAGACCAATAAACAGGATTCCTACAACTTCATCTCCATTCTTCAATGGTTCATATGTAGCAAAATACTTGGTTCCCTGAATATCAACTCCTTCGGTAGTATATGTCTTTCCTTCTTTTAAAACGGAATTTATAACCGCTTCAGAGGCCTTTGTTCCCACAATTCTCTTTCCGTTGGAATCCTTGATTGTAGTAAGATATCTGGTATCACCATAAAATATGGTCATATGAACTTCGTCTCTTTCATGAATTTCATCCATTAAATCCTCTGTTAAAACAGTGTTTCCTTTAAAAACATTTCCGTTTTTCAAGGAATAATTACCATCTATCATATTGTCATAGGATTCAAGAAGCGATATAGCTATACTTGATAATTTCTCGCTATATAATGTTTTTGTACTTCTCTCACTGTTTACAATAGCTGTGATTAACAAGCTTCCATACAGTAAAAGCATTGACACTCCGACAATAAACAACATTTTCCATAATAAACCGCTGTACTTTTTATTCTCTGCCTTCTTTTCTTTCATACACGTTCCACCTCAATATAATAATATTTTCTTGTTCTTATGCTCCCCTATAATATGCCGTTCCAAGGAAACATTGTTATGTACTAAATTTAACACAATTAACAAAATTAATCAATTATTATTATTGAGGTTATGAAAATAAACTGCTTGTGTTTTAAAAATTACCGGGGTCTGCGCTTCAACAAGCAGGCTGTTATAACAGCAACACACGGTACTGTGAGTATTACGCCTATACTTCCCGCAACTCCCTGCATTATCTCTATTCCGATGTTATATGAATTTATTATCTGTCTGAAAGGAAGATCATAAGCATAATTAATTACCAGTGTACTCACTGCACTTCCCACATAAGCAAGAATAAGCGTGTTAGACATTGTTCCCATCATATCCCGTCCCACATTCATGCCACTTTTAAACAATTCCAGTCGTCCAAGATCAGGCGCTTTACAGTGAATTTCATAAATAGCGGATGAAACAGACATGGCAACATCCATAACTGCCCCCAGTGATGATATAAGGATTCCGGAAAACAGCAGTCCTCCTATACGAATTTTTGTAAGCTGTCCTACGAAGGCAAGAGTCTCAATATTAGACACATTATACCCATCAATATCAGCCCACAATCCAAACAGCCATGCGCTTAATCCTGCCAGCAGTACGCCTATTACCGTTCCTGTTATTGCACAAAAGGTCTTAATTGTTGCACCACTGATAAGATACATTGTAACAATAGTGGTTATAACCGTGATAATCACTGCTGCCCAGAAGGGAGAATATCCCCTGTAAATCATAGGAATATAAATCATAAATATAGATAAAAATGTAAACACAAGTCCTGCAACAGATTTAACTCCGTTTTTCCCGCCTATAAGGCACATCAGCAAAAGAAATATAGAAACAAATATTGCTACCTGTATAACTCTGTCCTTGGAATATACGGAAACATTCATTGTATTGCCGGAGACACTCATATGAACGATTACACGGTCTCCCTCCTTACATACGGCTCCGAAGAGATTGCCCTCCGCACTGGTGGCATTAACAATCTGTCCCTTATAATCACCGGAAAGAAGCTCTACCCTAATATGCTGATATCCTATTCTTACTCCGTCTTCAGTGAGATTATCTTCAACTATTTCCACTACTTTAGCATCTTCATATGTATAACCTGTTGTTGTTACTATTTCCTCCTTATCAACAACACGCAGCCGGCCTGCAGCTATAAAAAAAACTGCAAGACCGGCTACAATTATCATAAGGCGGACAATGAATTTCTTTTTATCCGACATTTATTTTATTCTGCCTTTCTTTTTCTGCCTGTTATCACTAAGAATGACAAACCTGCCAATGAGCATCCGGCAAGTGCAAACCACATTATCATTGGAAGTGCTGAATCACCTGTCTGTACATTTCCCTTCACTTCATAATATACTGCGAAAGGACTAAAGCTTTCTGCCTCAACAACTGCGCCTGCATCTGTGAGGTTAACCTGAAGTTCTTCAACCTTCTGTTCTGTCTCATTGTAATGGAATACTCTTACACTATACTTATTTAAATCTATTCCATCCTTAATCTTAAATGTGACCTGCACCTTTCCGCTCTCTAAACGGCATACATTTCCCTCCTGTGTAAGCAGCGAAATGTCATAGTAATCTATGTTATCAAGGTTCTTAACAGTTTCGTTATTCTTAAGAGCTGTCTGAACCTTGGTAAGCATATCTGAACCAAGCTTCTTAACTGATACTGAAATATTTGATGAATTTACTAAGCTGCCATCTTCAGTCTTTACTACTGCACCCTTTTCAAATGTTGCTGCTGACACTGCGTTAGCATCATCTGAAACTGCTGCCTTTGTATCTTCTACTGCTGATGAAATTGCCTCAAGTCCCTTTACTGCTTCCTGCAATGCAACAACTGCACTTGCAATATCATTACTTGTAGACTCGTCTTTACTGTAAATATCCTTTGCCTGTGATATAACGTCTGATAACTCGCTTAATGACTTCTCTGTTGTATTGCCGCCATTCTTAGCATCTTCCAACGCTGTCTCTGCCTTTGCAATCTCTGATTCAAGGGCTGATTTGTCTGCATGCTTTACAATTGTGTAAGTGGTATCAATACCGCCGTCTGCAACAAGTTTTTCGTTGGTTGCTGCATCGTATGTGCTGACTGTTAAAGTTGTCTCTGTAATATCAATTACTGAGTATGTTGGTCTCCAGCTCTGGCATCTTGCTGCAATATAATCCTGCTGTGTTCCGATAAGCTGATAGAACTTACTACCTGTTGCTGAATTTGCCTCAAAATATACTGTACCTTCAGGGTCAACAACCTTATTAACATTCTTAGAACCTGACTTTAAGCTGTAACATAAATTATCTGATAAATACTTAGAAAATGCATCTGATTCGGAAGGTGCTTTAGTGTATGTTGAATGATCCTTACCATCTGATGATAACTGATATGTTCTTGAATATGTGTGGTCATGTCCCTGAAGAACCGCATCTATATCATACTTATCAATAACCGGAGTAAGCTGTGTACGAAGAACCATACCGTCCGAATCTGAGTGGTCATAACCTGAGCCGTAGATATCCTGGTGGAACATAACTATCTTCCATGTAACTGACGGATTCTTCTCTGTAGCTTCCTTAATTACATTTTCATGTGTAGCAACATTATAGTTATTAGTATCAATACTTATAAATAATGTATTGCCGTATGTGAAATAATAATCTGTACCTGCCGCTGTCTTACCTGTAGTGTTATCGTCACTTGACTGCTTATTAGGATAGTTAAAATGATTAGAGTAATTTACAGATTTTGAATCATGGTTACCTATTGTTGTTGCAATAGGAAGACTTCTCAACACTGATGAATGAAGGAAACCTGCATACTCTATCTGCTGCTGGAGCTTCTCTGCATCACTTCCCACACCTGTCTGGTTAATCTGATCTCCTGCTGACAATATAAAACTCAAGTTAGGATTAGCCTTTACAGCGTTATTTAATGTGTGATACCAGTTGTAAGAATCGTTCATTGCATAGTACTCTTTAGTCTGATTTCCAAGCTGGTTAGTAGATGCTCCAATCTGCGGATCTCCCACATACATAACTGAAAAACTGTCTTTTGACTGGGTCTTATAATCATAAGACTCTGACCATGCACCATTTACATAATACTGATATTTGTATGAAGTATTTTCCTTAAGGTCTGTAATTGTCACCTTACATGGAATCAGATTATATGTAGTATCGTCCTCTTTTACAGTTTCCACATCTGTTCCCTGTGTTCCTTCATATAACTTTGACTCTCCTGTAGCTGTATTAGTGAGCTTTATCATAGGAGTCTCTGACTGAAGAGAATACCATGCGGCATTAAGTTTTGTCTCGTTTTCTCCCGGTGTTAAAGCTATCTGGCAAAATTCTGTTCTTACCGTCTCCCACTCTGTTTTCCATGCTGACCATTCTGTACTGTTGGCATATACATTAGACTTTACATTGTGTTCCTCTGTCTCTGAACCATCTTCCACAAAATATGCATCTTTTACAGGCATTTCCGTATCTGATGATTCTGCTGCCGCATTGTTCCATGCTGCTCTTTTAGAACTTCTGGCCCAAGCTTGCGTAGTACCCATGGAAACACTTGCTACCATAATCGCAGCTAATGTAGTCGCTGCAATTTTTTTCATCTTTCTCATATTTTCCTCCCACATTATGTGTTTTTATTATCCGTATCTGTACGAGTAATCAACGGATTGCCCACAATATAAACTTGAATAGTAAATTCACAATAATGGGTAAGTAAATCTTATGTAAATTTTATGAAATATGAGAATTATCACTTGTATTGTTCTAAAATTTCATTTTCGTCAATCTTTCCGGCAATATAATCCTCCCAGAAGCTCTTTGACCCTGCAAATTTCAAATCCGCATCTTTATCAAATCTATCAAGGAAATTCCAAACCTTTTCATAATCTCCCTGATTCTTATAATCTATTCTCCAGAGCTCTTTGGTGACACCGCCCTTACATTCTCTACATACAATGCCATCCTCTCCAAAGGCTGTAATTGTCCACGTCTTTTCCCCATCATTATCCTTTGATGCACGCGCGCATTCCTTGGCAGCTTCATTTTCAGTTATTCCCACAGTGGTATCGCCGGTAAGCAAAAGTTCCTGGGTTTTTGAAAGTGCGTCAGCTGCCCTTTCATTAGCCATTTTAGCCTTTGCAAGTATAGATTGATCTTCTGTCTGTAAATCGTATGTCCAGCTGTTTTCTTCCAACCATTTTGAATCCTCTGTATGTACCTGAGCTGCAAAACCATTAGATGCTACCCTCAATGCTGCATTGGATGCTGCAAGGGCTTTCTCTCCTGATGGTGCAACCGCCGCTGCCTCATTTGATGCTTTAATCTGTAACTCCTTTAGTTTTTCCAAATCCTCTTTAAAATCATCGATGTATTTATCTATTCCATCAATTAGCTTATCCCATTCATCATCTGACATATCCCGCCAGTCTTTTGTTTCTGTGCCTTTTGATGCATTTTTTGAAGCATTTCCTGAACCAGCCATATATTTATAATAATATTCTCTTGTCATTTGAGTATTTATTTCCATAATAACCTCCATTCCTTTCCGCAGCCTCACGGAGTGTTTTTAATTGAGTGGCAAATTGCGCAATGGAATGTAAACAACTTTCTTTGTGCAATTTGCCACTCAATTAAAAAAGACATCTTATCCCAATCAATCCATTGAAATAAGATGCCCTCCATGTATTATTTATATCGACATATTTTTATAGATAATAACCCTGACAACTCTAAAAATTCAGCTAGAAATTCAGGTCAATCTCTATTCCCATCAAGTCCTCATTAATTAAATAGTTGTCTTTCATCATCTTGTAAAGGTTCTTCTGTACCTCCGCCACATGGTCAACGGTCTGCTCTTCCCTTTTCTCTTTGATTTCTTCTGCCTTTTCTTCCTCTTCTTCGAAAGTATTGTCAATATGCTCTTTAGCTTCATCAACAAGCATACCTATAATATCTTTGTTTGCTGCATCAAGAATCTGCCCCGCCGCATCCTGAGATTTAAGCATAACCTGGGACTTTACCTGCTCCAGCTTCGCATCACTGATAGCTGCATTCATTGCTATAAGGGAATTTTCCCCTTTTTGAATTTCAACACCAATGGCATTTTGGACTCCATTAAGTTCCAATGATTTTTTCTGATATTCTGTAAGGGGAGTATTTTGAAGTTCTTTTAATCTTTCAATCTCTTCATCAGAAAAATCATCAAATGATGCACCTGTCTTATTGTTCTGATACTTTTCCAGAAGCTTTAAGTCCTTATATTCTTCCGAATCTTCACTTACACCATATTCCTGTCTTAGCTGTTCCTTATTTTCATCAATATCCTTTATCCTTGATTTTAATTCCTGAATCTCTGAAACCTTTTGATTTTTTTCTTCCTGCATGGTCTTAATTCCCCGGGCAGTCTTTTCATCTCTTTCCCATGCATCAGATATAAGTTTCATTGCCTGCTTTTTTGCGTTTTTTCTCTTTGCCTCAACACCGTCCATCTGAAAATTCAAGTTTAAGTTTCTTGCATCTATTGATTTCTCGTTGTTCTTCACCTCTTTATTATTTAGAGCAAAGTTCACTGTATTATTCATACCATTATCAGGTATTGTTCCTGAAGTAATTATCATTAGCAACATCCCTTTCTACTTTATATAGAAAAATCAAACTTCTGTCCCACCTGTTTTTCAGTATCGGTTTGAGCATTATCGCTCATAAAAGATAATGACTGATCCTGTATCTTTTGCAATAATTCTTCCATTGACGAAGCCGTTATTGTTACCGTATCAGAGTCCTCCTCTTTCCCTATCTTGTCACGTTCCTTTTCTAATCGTTCCTGATATTCTTTCTTCTGCGCCTTTCTGTCTTCAGCTTTCTTTTCTGCTTTTTTCTCAGCTGCTTTTTTCTCAATTCTGGCTTTCTGTGCTTCACCGGATTTCTTAAGTACAGCGAAATAAGAGGCGATTCCGTTATCATTAATCTGCATGCCAAAACCTTTTACATTAGCCCCGGAACTGTCAAGTTGACCCTTTAACTGAGACAGTCCACTTGCAGCATTTGCAATAATTCCCTCATACTGTTTACGAAATTTTTCATCCTCAGCCATCTTTTCAATTTTTTCTTCATCAATAAGCACAACCATTTTGTTTGCATTTGCATAGCTTGCAGCCTGAGCCTTAGCTTGCTCTTTCTGGTCAGCACTTACAAGAATAAAGTCCATATTGGAAAATTTCTTCTTTAATTCATCGTAATACTTTGACGCTTTTTCACTTAATTGGGGATTTCCAATAGTCTTTCCACTCACCTTTGATTTAGTCTTAGTCTCGGTGTCCTGAATCCGGGAGTTCTTCTCACTATTGTCAGCAGAATTAACAGAGTTATTAGAGTAGGCAGACATACTGCCTACTGTTGATGATACATTATTCATAGTTCATTCCTCCTTGAATGTTGGTATGTCTAAATCCGTTCAGACATTATTATTTTACCTTGTTATATGTATCGGCATTATATTGGTAATGTTTAACCATAAAAAAGAATCTCTACTGCCTTCTTTTATATTGCAGGATGCATCCTATGATTCCATACACCACTGCATATGTCATTAGAATACAAAAGCAATACAGCGAGCCCCTTATGTCAAAAAATTTTTCATTTCCAAACTGCACTGCCGCACATTCCACATTTGGAAGAATCCACAAAACAAACTTTAATATTGGATATGATTTTGCTACAATCTCTCTAATATTGGCAAGTAATGCAAATAAAACGGTCAAAGCTATTGCTGTCTTTCTGTCCTTTATGGTATCAGGATGAAATAATGCGCCCAGCATTGCACCTGAATAAGCGCTTCCCAAAATCAAAATATAACTATTTAAAAAATCCTCCCAAAGATAACCACGGTCAAAAAAAGCTCCGTTTTCTATAACATTACGAAAAAGAGGCCATACGGTACATATTGTTGTCATTATCATTGATAATATAAAGAAAAATAACATTTTACCGGCAAAATATGCATATGTTTTATGTACACGCAATTCTATAATCTGTTCCATCACCCTGTTTTCCCGGTTAATTTCCGACATTCCAATCCATACCATAATAATAAACAGAAAATGAACAGATGTAATATAACCGCTGATTATATCCTGTGGTTTTACAGAATACATAAAACTTAAGTACACACACATCACCATAAAGGGCATTAAATATGTGTAGCTTTTATAGTAGCATTGTAATCTATATTTTGCGGTTTCCCATATTTCTCTCATAATACATTCCTTTCAACGACCAACCCGCCTGAAGCAGGCTTATTATTTTTTGATTCGCCTCGCTTTCCGAAACATAAAGTCTGAAACCGGTTCCGTATCTCTCCATTTCCGCCGGAGTTTCTTTGACATTTTCCTTTTCTAACAACAGACAGAATTTCTTTTCTGTTTTTTCAATATATTCCCGAAAACACCCTTTTTGTATGGTATACTTTTTCTCTGCAAGAGCATCCGTTAATTCCTTTTCATGACAGGATAAAATAATTGTGGTTCCTTTCTCCCTAAGCTTATTTATCTTGCGGATAAATACATTCTTGGAATCTTCATCCTGCCCGGAAAGAGGCTCATCCAGCAACAAAACTTCCGGTTCGTACAAAAGTGCCTGAATGACACCTATCTTCTGCAAAGTTCCTTTTGACAAAGATTTCATAGGCACACTTAAAAATTCGGTAACATAAAATTCTTCCGCCAATTTACATATTTGTTCTTTCAACTCTTTTGGGGGAATACCATCAATCTCTCCCATTCTTTCCAAATATACATTTGCGTTTAGAGATGTGGGATAAAATTTTTCCGGCAAATAGTGAAATAACGGTTTGCCGTTGGGATAGATTATTTTCCCGGTTGTTGGTTGTATTAAGCCTGCCATTATTTTTATTAATGTACTTTTCCCGCAACCATTGTGTCCCACAATAGCTATAGAACTTCCCTTCTTAATTTCAAAATTAAAAGGTTTAATAATTATTCTTTTATCGTATTTCTTTGAAATATTTTCCAATACAATCTGTCGGTCTTCCAATTCTGCCACTCCTCTTTTCCTAAAAAATCATATTATCATGCCCGGATTTTGAATAAATTAATATATAAAAAATGTCCGATTTTTACATTTTACACATTTTCATATAACTATCATATACTGCTTGGGACAAATTTTAAACCCCCAGCTAAAATTTTAATTCCGGCAAAAATTTTAAATCAACAATTGGCTTTAACTATCATAAAACCAAAATATTTTTTATATAATTATATTTTAACTATCCGAACTTTTCCGCTGTTGGGACATATATTATATTGAGCTCTAAATTAAATATACAGCTCGGAAAGGATTGGTAAAAATGGGTATAACTAATTCCAATAAAGAATTAAGCACAGATCGGATTGACTGTGGCGATTCTTTTAAAGTGAAATTATCTCTCACGTCAGAACCTGAAATTGTCAACAATCCAACTGACATAGTTCTGATACTTGACCGTTCCAGAAGTATGTCAGGAAGTCCTCTTGCCAACTTAAAAAACGGTGCAAAGAAGTTTATAGATATAATTGATGAGGCTACCGACAGTTCAAAGGACGGTCATATAGGTTTTGGAAGCCGTATAGGAATTGTAAGCTTTGCCGATACTGCAACACAGGACACACAGCTTATAACCTCCGTCGCAGACCTGAAGGCTGCAGTAGACGCTTTAAGTGCAAATGGACTGACCAATCACGCAGATGCCTTTACCAAAGCACTTCAGCTTTTTGACCCCTCATCCACAAATGCCAAAGTGATGGTAATGTTTACCGACGGCAAAACTACCGTAGGCGGAAATGCCACACCAATCGCTGCAACCGCAAAATCACAGGGAGTAACCATATATTGCATCGGACTTTCGGGCAATGGCGGGGTTGATGAACAGGCCTTGGAAGATTGGGCATCTACGCCTTCATCCGCTTATGTAGTAATAACCCCTAGCGATGAAGAGTTGGAAAATATTTTCTCTGATCTTGCCAAGAACATCTCAAAGCCCGGCGCTACCGATATTGTCATAAAAGATGTAATTTCATCATGCTTTAAAATCAAATCAGTTTCCACCCCTACCAAAGGAACCGCAAGCCTGCTTAACCAGACTTCTCTGCAGTGGAAAATAGATGAGCTGGGGGCTCATAAAAGTGAGGGAGCATCTTTGGAATTTACAGTTGAACACATAGGCCCATGTTCAGGTACCGTGGAGGTAAATGAATCTATAACCTATGATGACAAAGAAAAAAATGTTGTGAAATTTCCGTCTCCAAAAATTGAAATAGATTGCGGGGATGATATTTTCCCTGAGTCATGTCCCGTACCTGTACCTATCGACATTGACGGATGTGAGGATGCAGTGGAATATGACTGCGGCGATCTTCATCTGGAATCTCTCGGACGCATATTGCAGTTAGATGTGACGCTGAAAAATGTCTGTCCTAACAGACGTGTGGCACTTGCTGTCATTATCACAGAGGTTGGGGAACACGGAATTGAATACAAACGGGGCATGAAAACCATGACCGTTCCTGCACACACCAAGAAAAACTGCAGTGATGTAATCGTGCGATGCATCAAATTTGTTCTTCCTGAGGATCTTGACACCTCAGGCTCACCAAATTCTATATGCAACGAAAGGAACTTCAAAGCCAGATTAATTGCCCACTACATTGACAATGATTTTGAATGTTGTAATAGGGTGTATTAAAATTTGAGCACCACAACCCAAAACGGGTTGATATATATCTCACCCTTTGCTGGACTCTTCTCCAGTAAAGGGTACATAATCCTCAATATCCCGTTATTTCATAAGCAGTATACTCATGACTAAAATGATATCCCAGCTTTTCAGCTAAAGATACCGACCACTTATTCTGCGCATCCCAGCTTGGATACAAACCTCTTTTCAAGCATTCTAAAATCAGCTTTGCTCCACACGCATATGCAAGACCTTTTCTTCTGTAATCCTGCCTTGTGTCAATTTCTATCTCAATACCCTCATTGTATCTGCTGTAGGATGATGCGCCTGATACCAGTTCTCCATCCTTTAAAACAACAACTCCCAATCCCAACTTTTTATATGTATCATAATTCTCAAATTGTGATACTAAATCTTTTGACCATCTGTTGTTCCGGCACATATCATATTCCTGTTCCTCCAACAGCTTCAATTCATATCCTTCCGGCAATTCCTTAATTACCTGCTCTAATTTACAAACATCAAAAATATCTTTTTCTTTTTTTATTGCATATCTTGTAACTTTCTTCGCATTATCCCCATAACATTTTTCAATCAATCCGGCCCATTCATCATCCTGTGGAACCATAATAATAAAATCCTGTCCACAGCTTTCAGGTTTGAATTTAACTAATTCTTTATCCGGTTTTCCCGCATAAAAAGCAAAATCACCCAATATTGCCATGGCCGCATTTTCTTCCGAATTAGTGTATATTTCTCCCATTATTCCTTGTAAACACGACCATATAATTGTTTCATTCCAATTTTCAAATATTGATTTTATATTTTCTTTCAATTTGTGACCTCCGCATTTTTTTGAATTAACTATGCTGCAATTACACTTTTCTTAAGCTTCTTGCAAAATCTGCTTCTGCACCTTTTTACTAAAACTGTTAAACACTGTTTCATACGCATGATCAATCATATTCAGCAACTCATGGTCCGGAAAATCATTCAGATAAATAGTATTCCAACATGGTTGTTGCACAGGGGGACAATGATATCCCCTAACCACTTTTTCCGGATATACCATACGATAAAACTGACCTGCATCTGCTGTGCATTTCAGCGTGATTTTATAATCATGGGGATATGGATATATCTGTGCAAATACTTTCCCATTCAATTTGTAGCATATTGGAACATCCCCGAAAGGATAGTCCTCATATGCCTTGTGCTTGCTCATACAGTATTTTTTGATATCTTCTACTAACATAATCCACCTTTATTCTATATTTTAAATGTAATCGACTTTCGCACATGTTACACATTACTCATTATCCAGCCACCAAAAATAATGCCATCACACTAATAAAACATAAAATTGTTTTTACCATTTTCTTTCACCTGATAAAGAGCCTGGTCGGCAAGAGAATATAATGTCTCAAACAATTCATCTCTTCCCGTATCTGACGGAATGGAGGTTGACAAAGCAATTCCAATGGATAGTGAAGAATTAAGCCCCTCTGAAAGTTTTCCCGCATTGTTGCTATAAACAGCATTTAGTTGCTGCGCAAAATGTCCAATAACTTCCTTATCCTTTGTATTTTTCACAAATATCATAAACTCATCGCCGCCCACACGGCATGAAATGTGTTCATCCTTAAAAATGGTTCGTATAGCATCAGAGAGGGTCACCAACACCCCATCGCCTATAATATGTCCAAATGTGTCATTTATCTGTTTAAAGGAGTCAACGTCTACCATAAACAATGCACCTACTCCATCGTTAGTCAGATAATGATTTATTTCCTGCTTAAATATTTCCCTGTCATAAAGCCCTGTAAGCGCATCAATATGTGCCGTTCTCCTGAGTTCCTCCATATTATGATAATACATGGTATAATCAATCATTCGCACCATATATCCCTGAATATAGCCGGCTTCATAGATAGGCTCCGGTTTCATTTCATAAATCCTGTTATTTGCTTCAACGGTATTCTGTATTTGTGTTTCGGCAATTTTTCCATTCTCATCAAAACATTTTTCCATGATATTCCCCAGTGCAGGAATAGTATTTACGGACTGTCTTTCAGAAATTTGAGGAAATATCTTCTGAACAACATTGTTGTAATAGAGAACATATTTATCATTATCAAGCACAAGTAATCCCTCATTACTCTTATAGATAACATTTGTTACTGCCTGTTGAACAGAGTCGAAGTAACCGTATTTGATTAATGAAACCATTAAAAAAATACCTCCGAATATTATCCCAAGAAATGATACTTCATAACCGCCCGTAAGACCAATTGACCTTATAAATACAGCAAGCCATGGAAAAGTCATTCCAATAAGAACAAGTAACATTCTCTTCCGTTCAATCTCACTTGCTTTTTTGCAGGCTTTTATTATTTTTACCATCCCTGCTAAAAAGATTGCAATAAGAAATATGTAAAATGTAATAAACCCTACACCATATTCCAGTATAAGTCTTGGAAAATCCCCTGAATAATCCATACTTATATTTTTATAAAAAATATGATTATAATCTGCCATATATACAAGAACAACTGCTCCACCAAAGAAAAGCGCCTCAATATAATAAAACAGCTTGTTCACCCTGAAATGACAAAATTCAGATAAAAAGATTGTCAAACCAATAAATGCCCCTGCTTCTCCAAGGTATTCAAATATAACCGCACCATACGCAAGTTCCCTTGTCCTTGCAGTTGTTTCAACAAAAAACGCTACAGTATATCCAAGTCCGCTTACACCAAAAAGAACAGCTGCATTTTGCACCTTTGAGCTTTTTTCATACATAACACGACATGTGAAATACAAAACCATTAAAATGCAAAAAAGCTGTAACCCAACATAAAGCCAATAACTGCCGTAATTGTTTATTACCTGCTGTGAAACATGCAAAACAATAAAATGTACCGGATAAAAGATAAAGAAGAAATACCTTCCGAATGGATACTCTCCCTTTTTTCCGTTATACATTTTAATCAGGAAAAGTGCCAGTATAAATCCTAAGAAATAGCTTTTATCCCACCAAACCCAGTTATTGTACATTGGATAAAAATTATATCTTGTGTTAAGGGTAATGGCGATCATCATAAAAACGACCAGCGCAACAGTTGTTGAACAGAACCATATTGCCTGCTTTTTGAAGCTGTCTGCATAGTAAAAAATCAACACATAAATCATAGGTAAAACCGGCCATCCACCTATAAGCAAGGATGTTATAACCAGTAATGCACTAAGTAAAACCTTTACAGGTTTATTAAATCGTTTGCTTTCTAACACTGACAACAGTAAAAGTGCCAAAAGATAGTCAAAAATGATGTTTTGTCTATAGGCATATTCCTCATGGAAAAACAAATAAAATGGCACAATACTAAGTACTGCAAAAAATGCCATTCTCAGTATATATCTTTTCAAATTGTGGGTTTTTTTGAAGCCTTCTGCAATGAAAAAACACATAATTGGTATTGTGAGTCGTCCAAAAATGTGGAGCATATATCCCTGCCATGAATAAAAATCAAAAAACCCCCAGGAAATATGATCAATAACCATGGATATGATTGCTATTATTTTAAGTGTTGACGCATTTAATCCCTTCTCCATCTGTCCCTCCGTCATATATGTAAAATCCGTTTAAAACCCCTTTAGTCCTTTCATTTTATCATTCACTCACAGAGATTACAACGAAATAATCCGAAACATTTTCACTAATAAGAAATCAGTCAGACAATACAACAAAACCGGGAGGCCTTCTCATTATTGTGGTCTCCCGGTAATAGCACATTGAATCTAACAATATAGCATAATATTTTTACTTCAATACCTTTTTCAATTCGCCCAATAAACTTGCATACTGCTCCATCACAGCCTGATGATGGGATATGACATAGTTCTCATCTCCATCCTTTGCTGCCAGTTCCAGTGCTTTTGCGTTCTCCGAAAGAGTAACGGCTCCTATTGTCATTGAAGTACTTTTTAATGCATGTACTGTAATTGTGTAATTCTCCCAGTCTTTTGCTTGAAAAAACTGTTCAATTGTGGCTGATTTATCAGCCTGCATATAATCTGTCAGGATTTCCTCATAGAATTCTTTATTCAAACAGTAGCTAAGCCCTGTTTTAGTGTCCAATTCCGGTATTTTGTCCAGACGCTTTATAATATCTCCGTCCTCATTATTCTGCGTGTCATCTACAGCTTCATGGGACTGAACCTCATCTACGCTTTCACTTGGTTGTATGTCAACCTTACTTTCATCGGATTTTATGCTATCCTGCTGAATTATTTTTTCCCCGAGATACTTTACAAGCATTTCTTGTAAATCCTCTTCTTTGAAAGGCTTTGAGAGGTAATCGTTAAATCCTGCCTGAACATACTCGTCTCTGACACCTCTTGTGGCATTGGCAGTCAGCATAACAACAGGTGTACTCTTATTTAAATCAGATGCCAGCAGCTTCATCTGTTGCAATGTTTCTATACCATCCATTTCCGGCATCATATGATCCAGGAAAATCAAATCATATTTTTTCTTTTTTACACATTCCAGACACACCATACCGCTCTCAGCAGTGTCAACCTTCATGCGTGTTTTTTTCAGAAGTCCTTTCATTACTTTAAGGTTTACATCCACATCATCCACTACCAGAATTTGCGCATCCGGTGCAACAAAAGACATTCTATGGGTTTCAGAAGTGTTAATAAACTGTTGGTACCGCTTTTCGAAATCTCCTATTGGTTCAGGATTAATTACCTGCTGCGGTATCTTAGCAGTAAAGCACGAGCCCTTTCCATAAGTACTCTCCACATAAATCTGTCCACCCATCATCTCCACAAGATTCTTTGTGAGATTTAATCCCAAACCTGTTCCTTCTATATTCCGATTACGCTTCTCCTCAACTCTTGTAAATGAATCAAACAGCTTCCCTAAATCTTCCTGACGAATACCAATACCTGTATCCTTTACTGAAATAGTCATCATAATCTGATTCTCTGCTATAGTTTCATTGCTTATAGAAAGTGTAATGGTTCCTTCCTTCGTATACTTTACAGCATTGGAAAGAAAATTATTAATAATCTGTCTTATTCGCACTTCGTCACCGAGCAGGCAGGATGGAAGTTTTGAATCAATCATCATCTGCAAGAAAAGGGATTTGCTGGCAGCTCTGACCTTTGCTATATTGTAGCAGTCATTTATTACAGAAAATAATTCATACTCCACCGGCAGGATTTCCAACTTACCCGCCTCAATCTTGGATATATCCAAAACATCATTAATGATAGAAAGCAACGATTGCCCGGCACTTTGTATATTCCTGGCATATTCTTTCAAATCGTCATCCTTGCATTCCTCTAAAAGTATAGCATCCATGCCCAGAATTCCGTTAAGCGGTGTACGAATCTCATGTGACATATTTGCAAGAAATTGACTTTTTGCCACATTTGCCGCAATAGCATCATTTTTAGCCTGTTCAACAAATTTCACATGTTCCTGCATCATCTGCCGCATATAAATAATCAACGTACAAATTGCAAAAATACATACGCCCTTTCTGCTTGCTTTTCCTAAATCTCCAACCTTTATGATGTAGCTTCTCATAACATCAATAAATACACTAATCATCATGCAGACAATTCCGATAAGCTGTACGCCCATATCAAAACTTTTCTCTTTACGGATATTTCTCCATAATACCGCCACATTTACAAAAATAATCAGCACAATAATTCCATGAGAAACAACGGACATCTCCATGAAATCCACACAGCCGCTAATCTGAAGAATAAGCTGGGCAATTACATTTACTGCCGAAACAAGCATCACTGCTAATATTGTTTTTCCAATTCCCGGTATTGATTCATAACAGTATGCCTCCAAAAAAAGAGGCGCTGACATCAGAATAATAAAAATCAGATTGGAGTACAAATTCTGATTCCCGTAAAATACTTCCGGTACTTTTGTTTCTATCATATAGTAAATACTCATAAGTAACAGATATATACCAAGATACTGCACACCACCAACATTTTTAAGTGACATCTTCTGTATGATTGCCAATATCAGAAAGACCACAGCAACAATCAGAATAATTATAGTTATAACAATATCAAATGCTTCCTGCTTTATGAAATTAAGAATTGCCACGTCCCTTTTTGCAACAGATACCTGCGTAATATAAGTAGCATAATTGTCATAAGGTGAACACATTTCAATCTGTATTTCCCCTGCCTCACAATCCCTTGGTATATCAGCAAATACCATTACACTGCCGGGAGTACGTCCAAACAACCTCTCATCATTCAATCCAAAAGTGTATATCACCTTACCGTCCACCGAAATTTTTAATATTTTGTCGGCAGACAAAAAAGTCAGAGTCTGTCCCCAATATTCCCTTGGAATAGTATTTTTGATGACAATTTTTTCATTTGCACGGCTCTTACCATAGTACGGCAATTTTTGTAAATCTGTCTGCGTACCATCTTCTCTGGTAAGTACCCAGCCTGTGTTAAAAGACTGCATTTTTCCTTTTGCCAGAGTCATATCATCAACCTTAGCCGTTTTAAGAACAATGACTAGTACTACCAACTGTACAAAAAAAATAGGCCATATGAACTTATTATACTTTTTCATATTCTTTCAACACCTCTCCATTTTCTTAATTATGTACTGCTTAAATCAAGCTTCTGTTTCTGTTTTCATATTGTCATTATATTAAACTGACGTAGTAAACTCAAGCCATATAAACTGTCCGGAGGCAAACAAAATTATCGTTTTTATAAGATAACCATTGATACTAAATACTCTCTAATGCCTGTATTTACAAGGTTTATCTCCTATAATGTGAAGATGAAAAAAGACCTTTTTGGAGTCCAATAAATGGTTCCAAGCAAGGCGTTATTCATCTTTATATTCTGTTTTGACTTACTAAATTTCTGTTGCCAAAGTGTTGCTATAACATATTATGCTAAATCCATCATATCAAACAACATTTAGCAGAATCCTGATTCTCCAAGAACGCTTTATTTTATCTCTGTTGGTTTATTCCATTTCCAGCTTTGATGTAGCTTTCAGATACAAAAGGACAGAGACAATAATAACAATTGTTACAATCCCAAAATATATGTATACAACACGAATTGCATTTATATCACTTCCTGCCAATGTATAAATTAATACTGCAATTGTAGAAGCCAATGAACTGGAAATTTGACGTATCGTATTGAAAACTGCACTTCCATCTATACGAGTATTCCCGGATAATTTGCTAAGTGCCATAGTCGTAGCCGGAGAGTTTAACATAGACATCGCAACCGTTTGCAATGCAAAAGTTACTGCAATATATACAATACCAGTTCCTTCTGAGAAGCATATCCCCATGACGGAATATATTGCATACAAAACAACACCAGCAAAAAACATAGGCTTAATTCCCATTTTATCGTAGACCTTGCCTGAATACAGTGTTGCAAATACGGACAAAATGGAACCAACAAGAGTTGCGTATCCATAAGCCGAATCAGAGAAATCACAGATGGACTTCGTAAAAATTGGCAAAATCATTCCGTTTCCCATTGAGATTAAATATAAACATACGCTGATTACAACAGCAATAAGAAAAGATGGTTCTTTAAATACCCGCAGATTCAGCATAGGTTTCTTTGAAGTAAGCTGCAGTCTTGAAAATATGAAAAGGAAAATGACACCTATTAACATTAACCCTCCACTCATCAGCTTCAGAACTGAGCCACTGCTCATATTGCTCACACCAACCAGTAAAGAAACAAAACCGATGGCAGAAAGAAGCACATAGCCTACATTTAATTCAGCTTCTGACAACGGAATGACATTTTTCATAAAAATACTTCCAAACACAATAATTGCAAATCCAAACACAAACAAAGATACAAACACACCACGCCACCCAACTGCTTCTAACATCAACCCCGCATAAGTTGGACCTACTACAGTGGATACCATGGATGCCATACCATGCACGAATGTGATATTTTCAGTATCCTTAAGTGCATACAATTTCTTGCGAAGTTTCTTTAGATGTTTGATTTTTACTACAT
>JBJEMF010000089.1:0-2671 GCA_051879535.1 Lachnospira sp.
TTTTCAGTTTGTTGAGTAAATAGGTCGAGGCGAAATCCAAGGCATTGATGATATGGGGGACAATAGTCTCTGCCGATTCATCTGAGGTCGTCTTGTGGTCATAATCCAATGAAACACTACCACAGTCAAGTTTGACTGCTTTGATAAATTTCACGTTCCTGTTTGTCTCATTGATAGCATCCGACAATAATTCAGTGTCGTACTCGTTTGCCTTTACTAAATGAGGGACACAAAAACGTATCATACCTTCACTTCTCCCTGTCATGTAAAAGAAATGCCTGTCGTGGTAGATAAAGTGCCAACCCATTGACGGTAGCATTTCAACATGTCCACACTTCTTTCTAATTTCATTCACTATTTCTTCTTGTCTCATATTCAATAATATTTGTTATACACTTTATGGTATATGAGCGTGATTAGTAACCATATCTATCAATAAAAAAAACTGCACCTAATCAAACTTGTTGACTGGTGCAGTTTTTATTCAAATTGCAATGTATAGCTTAGTAAACTTTCATTAGATAATGGAGCCGTAATCTATCATATAACCATTCAGTTGATGGATTTGCCTTCTTTCTCTTGTATGGTCGATAAGGTATTGTGGCAATACGCTTGACAACTCTTCCTATTTCATTACTATTTTTACATTTAACCCATTTTCCTCCAGTTTCATTTGTCAGGAAAAGCAACTCAGATTTAAGCGGTTGCTCGTTTTCCACTATTAAGACACTATCCAAGACTTGGTTTGTAAATAATACAGAATCTCTTTCGGAATTAATGCTCACTACATTTACTCTTATACCATTTTGTTGCATTACCTCCGTGATTGTCTTTAACGAGATATGACTGCAATTATCCAAACCATCAGTAAATATGACAATATCTCGGCAAGTATTTGTGGAATCCATCACCATGGACATACACAAGTCATATAATGCAGTACCATCACCTGTTTGTGGTTGTGTTATTGTGTCCAGCACATGCGACATCATAGGGAAAACAATTGACGGTTCTTTATTTACAGCAAATGGTGTTATGGTTACTTCATCACGGCAAGACTTCCGTATGACATCTTTTGCCATTTTCAATCGTGTGCCATCGAAATCAGCAATTGTACTCATACTGCTAGAAATATCCAGAGCATATACGACCCCATTTCTTTCTGCCGCGTGTTCTGGTAAAGTCCTTTGTTTGAGAGAAGGCGACGCTTTGACATTAAGTCTTACAGGATTCGTTTTGCAGCTTTCTTTTTTATAAGTCATTTCTCCGCCATTAAAGAATGCCTCAAATGGATCTACGGACTTATCACGAACCATCAAATCCACTATATAAGTATTTGAAGGGATCTCTATAGTACCCGTCTTGCAAGGATGGAGCCAGTAGGAGTCTATTGCATAAGAATTGTATTCGATACCATTTAGAGAATCTCGTGCCATGGATATGGAGTCTGGCTTTATAGGTTGGCAAAAGCAAAAGTCAGGAAGTATTCTTTGATTTGAGTGTAAAGATGTGGGACTATATCCAGATGTGGTATAGAGACGTGTAGTAACTAATACCGAGTCATTTATGGAAATATCCTTTCTATCTACTGCCGTATGTACAAATAAAGTATCCGGGTGGTTTCCCGACAATTGTTTTGTGCCGTTGGTGTCCTTGTCTCTATCCGCAGGACAATAGTCTTTTGTGCATACAATAGTCCTCTTAGGAACAGTGTAATAATCACCGCTTAACCGACTCTTTATAGTGTATGAAGGGATTATTATATGCTTTTCAGATTCTCCTATTAGAATATACTTATATGTCCTGCTATGAGTTTCGGTTTTCTTTCCATTAACAATTGATATACTGTTAGAGAATGACAACGATGGTCCCATATAAACTTCTACATTAGCATTATCAAAAGGTGGCAGAACAGTTTCATGGAAAGTAGAATCCACTGGTATAGTTATAGAATAAGAAAATGTCGTTCCTATATTTACTGTATCGGGACATTCAACCTTTGCCTCTCCAAGATTATTCTGCGCCTTTATTGCAGTAGAAAAACTCAGGAACAAGAAAACATTAATAATTGTTGATTTCAAGAAGAATTGTCTGGTATTTGCAATCATAATAAATCCCCTTAATCCGTGTCGGGTACAACTTTCTAATGGTACTTATTGTTCCTTTGATTGTATATAATAAAATCATTTGGGAAGTAACTACTTCAAAGTGAAAATTCAATCCAGCATCACAAATGCAGCCCAATGGAATGGGTCGGGATATTTCTCTCGGATGATGGACTTCGTCTTCTCAAATGCTTGGCGTTTGTTCCACTTGCATTGCTTGGATGCCAGTTGCTCATAGAATGTAGTCATAAACTCTGTAGCCACTTTGTCGCTGACACTCCATAGTGCTATGACCATAGTGCCGACACCTGCCTTCTTGAAGGCACGCTGCAAGCCGTAGAGACCTTCAGAGGTTGCCTTGCCTTGGCCAGACTGACAGGCAGAGAGCACAACCATCTCCGTGCCACTTAGGTCAAGGCGGGCGATGTTGTTGGCTGTAAGAATGCCTCCCAACACCCCATCAGGCAATTCCTTGCCTCTCCATGCCGCATTTCCTCCTGAAAGGACAATACCAGAGAGCATCATGGCATCAGAGTAGCCTTTCAGATAATCCACATTAGCAGCGC
>JBJEMF010000090.1:0-35748 GCA_051879535.1 Lachnospira sp.
AGGCGATGATACACCAATCATCCAGGGTTCAGCTCTTAAGGCTCTTGAAGATCCTAGCAGCGAATGGGGTGACAAGATTCTTGAGCTTATGCATACAATTGATGAGTATGTTCCAGATCCACAGAGAGATACAGATAAGCCATTCCTTATGCCTGTAGAGGACGTTTTCTCTATCACAGGTCGTGGTACAGTTGCTACTGGTAGAGTAGAGAGAGGTGTACTTAAGGTTAACGAGGAAGTTGAAATCGTTGGTATCCATGAAGATATCCGTAAGGTTGTTGTAACTGGTATCGAGATGTTCAGAAAGCTCCTTGACGAGGCTATGCCTGGTGATAACATTGGTGCTCTTCTTAGAGGTGTTCAGAGAGACGAGATCCAGAGAGGTCAGGTTCTTTGCAAGCCAGGTTCAATCACACCACATCATAAGTTTACAGCTCAGGTTTACGTATTAACAAAGGACGAGGGTGGACGTCATACTCCATTCTTCAACAACTACAGACCACAGTTCTACTTCAGAACAACTGACGTTACTGGTGTTTGTGAGCTTCCTGCAGGTACAGAAATGTGCATGCCTGGTGATAACGTAGAGATGACAGTTGAGCTTATCCACAACGTAGCTATGGAGCAGGGTCTTCGTTTCGCTATCAGAGAAGGTGGACGTACAGTAGGTTCAGGTGCTGTTGCTACAATTATTGAATAATCGCGTACTAAGAGTACAGTGCGAGAATAAATATAAAAGACCTCAGTGCGAGCTTGCTCGTAACTGAGGTCTTTTATATTTATTCTCATAGAGTGCGATAGCGCGTAGAGACTGACGGAGTCAGGCTCGCACTGTACGAAAGTAATGCGAAGCATTTTCGAGGGGCGCCTTGCGGCGCACATCTTTGCAAAGATAAGTAACGGGTATATAGATTAATGCAGATTAGCGAGGAGTCTCTCCCTTCTGCATTTTTATATAAAGCTTATTTTCATACATGAATTTATCAGCACGTCTAAGAGTGTCTCCAATATCATAATCAAGAAGCTGGTCATAAAAGGCATAACCGCATGCAATATTCATAGGGTAAATATCCGGATTTGCCTTGTTATATGCATCGCAGGCGTCGTTGACTTTGGATATAAGTTCACGGATGGCGTCTCTGTCTAATTTATTTGTGAGAACACAAAATTCATCTCCACCCATTCTGTAACAGCCTCCGTATTCTCCAAAGATATCTTTAATAATTTTGGCACTGTCTGCAATATATTTGTCACCCATCTCGTGACCTAAAGTGTCATTACAGGTTTTTAAATTATTGAGATCTACCATGATAATGCCATAATTATCAGGAGAAAATGTATCGCTTTTTATTGTCTCTGCGTAGGCAGTTCTGTTGTATAGGCCTGTTAACTGGTCATGGTATGCTATTTCTTCAAGTTTTTTTGCCTGACTACCTATAGCCATAAGTTTTTTTGTTTCCTTAATTGTATCAACCCCAAGTACAAGGATATAGATAAGAAAACTGATTATTCCTACAACAGCTTTTTGTATGCCGTTAGAATTATAGTAAAGAACTACATCCAGAACAAAGCCTGCAAGGCAAAGCAGGATGCATATAGATGTTCTTCTCAGCTTTTTGCTTATACCATACAGCTTAGCCTCTCTGATTATCATAATCACAGAAGAAACCATTACGAAAAGCATGGACAGATGAGTCAATTTAAGTAATTGACGCATATCGTATACATTTGTAAGCTGAAGTAGGATAGTTAAAAAAATCACTACAATACTGAATAAGCAGGGCAGATACCATATAATATTGTTCTTCTCGGTGAACTTCTCTTTTATGTAAAGAACAAAAGAGATCGCTGAAAGCAACAGCGCAAAATAAGGGACATAAGCTAATGCTGTGCTGGCAGGTATAAGAATGCTTGTGGTTGGCAAATCAGCGATTTTCCATGCACCTATGCATATGGAGAATATACCCATCATCATCAAGCTTTTGTCAAAATGCTTGTTGTTGTAATTAATAAGTGTAAATCCAAAGAAGAAAATACCTATAAATACAGCAATCAGAGCCAAAGAAAAAGGAAAAATATTGCACATAATCAAATGCTTGAAAATGTCAAGCTTTGAACCAAAGTAATATTCATCTACAATCTGATTGGAGTTTTTATATGCCGGATGGTAAACAATCCTTATTTTTTTTCCTGAGTCCTTAGGGGTAAGCATAATATAATTCCAAGTATTTCCTTCTGTTTTGGAAAATGCGTTGTGAGGACTGGAATTCATTGAGTATACCAATTTGTCTTCAATAAATACTTCAACACCCTGATGTCTTGTGTAAAATACAAGACAGGAATTAGTCTGACCTATGTAGTTTATGGAAAATAGAGTTTCCATGTGGCTTCCGGCAGGTGATTCCGGATCATCAACCTCGATGCATTTGTAATCCCTGATAACGGAATAAGCGTCATGAGGTCTCGTTTCATAAATATCATTTTTAATGAATAACCACATATAGATGGAAATTCCAATACATACAAGTATTCCAAGGGCGTAGGCCCATTTTACAAAGGTTTCCAAATGTTTGTGTTTATTTGTCATTTTCCTCCTATCCATCTTCCGGATGCACCGCAGGGAAGTACAAGACCATTGGATACTACAGGGAGTCCCACTTCATTGGAATCACAGTATCCGTCAAAATGTTTCAACTCAGTGCCAAGCATATACGTAAGAACTGCAGGCTGCAATCCTGTGGTATATGAATTTATAAGAAAGAATAAAGGTTTTTCGCTGAGTAATTGTGCGCATAATTTGATTAAAGGATAAATGGAATCTTCGATTTTCCAGATTTCACCTTTAGGGCCTCTTCCGTAGGAAGGAGGATCCATAATAATTGCATCGTAATGATTTCCACGACGGATTTCACGTTCAACAAACTTTACACAGTCGTCAACAATCCATCTTATTGGTTTGTCAATAAGTCCGGAAGAAACGGCATTTTCTTTTGCCCAGGCTACAATGCCTTTGGATGCATCCACATGGGTAACATGTGCTCCTGCAGCAGCGCAGGCAAGAGTTGCCCCTCCTGTATAAGCAAAAAGATTGAGAACTTTTATCTGTCTTTCAGGCTGATTATTCTTTGCTTTAACGATGAGTTCTGAAAACCAGTCCCAATTGGCGGCCTGTTCCGGGAAAATTCCGGTATGTTTGAAACTAAAGGGCTTCAGATTAAAGGTAAGAGGAGTCTCAAAAGAGGGACAGGAATAATTGATTGTCCATGCTTGGGGAAGATTAAAGAATTCCCATTCGCCGCCTCCTTTAGAACTTCTGTGGTAATGCCCGTTCATGTGTTTCCATCTGCTGTCTGTTTTGGGAGTATCCCATATTACCTGAGGATCAGGTCTTACAAGAATATAATCTCCCCATCTTTCCAGCTTTTCGCCTTTGGATGTATCTATAACTTCATAGTCATTCCAGTTATCTGCAATAAACATATATATTTTCCTTTCAACCCAATGTTTATATCAGTATATAACATTATTGCAGTTTGGGGCAATATATTTGAATAAATGTAAATAATTAATTTTCATTTAATTGAAATAAACCCGTTGTTAATGTAACATAAGGAATATAAAAAGTTATAAGGACTGCTTGGAGGAATCAGGGTGGAGAATACGTTAAAAAAACACATAGATAAAAAGAACATAAAAAACGATATTTTAGCCGGAATTATTGTGGCGTTGGTTTCTATTCCTATATCCATGGGATATGCAAGCCTTGCAGGACTGCCGGTGGTATATGGACTATATGGATCACTGCTTCCTGTATTGATATATGGTTTGACAACATCGTCACCTCAGTTTGTGTTTGGTGTTGATGCTACGCCTGCAGTATTGGTGGGAGGGACACTTGCCTCTCTTGGTATTGTGGGTGGCTCCCGGGAAGCCATGGAACTGGTGCCTGTTATCACTCTGGTGGTGGCAGCGTGGCTGCTGTTGTTTAGTGTGGTGAAAGCAGGACGCATAGTTAATTATATATCTACGCCTGTTATGGGTGGATTTATAAGCGGAATAGGAATTACCATAATTCTTATGCAGGTGCCTAAACTGTTTGGAGGAAATCCGGGGACGGGAGAACTGTTTGAACTTTTGGTACATATAATACTGGAATTTGACAGCTTTAATATTCTGTCGGCAGTGTTGGGAATAGCTACAGTTGTCATCATTCTTATCTCAAAGAAAATATCACCTAAATTTCCTATGTCAGTTATCCTTATGGGAGTGGGAGCTTTATCCACAGCAATATTTCATATTGACAGATATGGTGTAAAGCTGCTTCCCAAAGTGGAAGCGGGATTGCCGAAGTTCGTTGTGCCTGATTTAACACTTCTTAAAAATAACACAGAAGAAATTATTATTCTGGGACTTACCGTGGCGTTGGTAATTATGGCACAGACCTTACTTGCTACCAATAATTATGCCAACAGATACGGGTATAAGGTTAACAACAACCGTGAGGTTTTTGCGTATTCTGTGTCAAATGTAGCATCAGCTTTTATGGGATGCTGCCCGCTTAACGGAAGTGTTTCAAGAACGGGAATAGCAGACCAGTTTGGATGTAAATCACAGATTATGTCAATTACGGCTGCATTAACCATGCTTTTGGTAGTGTTATTTGGAACACCTCTGCTTCAGTATCTTCCGGTTCCGGTTCTTACAGGAATAGTTATTGCTGCCCTTATTGGTATTATAGAAAATAAGCTGGCTGCCAAGCTTTGGAAGGTTAACCGTACAGAGTTTTTTATATTTATGGCAGCTATGTTTGGCGTGTTGTTGCTGGGAACCATATATGGAGTTGTAATCGGAATTGTACTGTCTTTTATAGCTGTAATTATAAGAGCGGTAGTTCCTCCCACAACATTTTTGGGAGTTATTCCGGGACATGAAGGATTTTACAATATTAAAAGAAACAGAAATGCGAGAGAGATTGAACATACCATAATTTACAGATTCAGCGGAACGCTGTTTTTTGCAAATATAGCTACATTACAGAAGGAAATTGAAGACGCAATACAGCCTGATACCAGACAGGTTATTGTGGATGCCAGCGGAATAGGAAGCATTGACATAACCGCGGCTGACAGACTTTTGACTTTTAACAAAATGTTAAAGGAGAAAAATATCAAATTTTACATAACAGAGCATGTTGGAAATGTTAATGATCAGCTGAGAACATTGGGAGCCGGAAGTCTTGTGGAGGAAGGAGTTACGAGAAGAACTATTTCTTTGGCTCTTAGAGATGCAGGAGTCATGAGACCTTATCCACTTGTAGGGGAGGCTGTTTCCACAGAAGATACGAAGGAATTTATCGAGGACAATGAACGGCTGGCAGAAATAGAGTGGGCATTTGGCAAAGATGCAGATGAGTGGCTTGAGAAGGCTGCCGTAAGAGTGGTGGATGATATTTCCAAAAGCAATGAGACAACGGAGGATATTATCCTTCATGCGGAGAACAGCGGCGAGTGGGGACGTATAGGATTATTTGATGAAGATGAACTTCTTGAGAGAGTGGAAATGCGTCTTTTTGCAATGGCTCAGTATAAAGACCATAACCCTGAAGAGATTGAGAAACGGATAGAAGAGAGACGTCTTAAGGTTGAAGAGAAAATAGCAAAGCTTAACCCTGAGGCTATAAAAACGCTTCATGAGCACAGAGATGAGGTGCTGGCGAGATTTAAGCAAAATAATCCGGAGGGTTACAGGTATATGATGGAGCGCAGAAAAGAACATGTTGAAAAGCTGGCAGGGGAGAATCCTGAGCTGGCAAAGAAAATGAAGCTCCTATATCATATAAATGATGGCGAAGAAGACAGTGAAAAAGAAACCGGAAAAGAAACTCTTTAATAGAATGTATGCAGGGCAGGAGAAATTAAGGTGAATATATTAAATGTAGAAAAGGTAAGCAAGACATTTGGTGAGAAGGAATTGTTTACGGATATTACTTTAGGGGTTAATAAAGGTGATAAGATAGGTGTAATCGGAGTTAACGGAACAGGTAAGTCTACCCTTTTAAAAATTATCGCCGGAATTGAAGAAGCAGATAAGGGACAGGTGGTTAAGGGCAGAGATGTAACGGTATCTTATCTTGCTCAGTCTCCGGATTATTATAAGGATGAAAATGTGCTGGAATATGTTCTTCGGGGAAGGTCTCAGGAAAATGAACCGAAAGCGAAGGGGATTCTTAATAAACTGGGAATTACAGAGTATGATGTCCTTATGGATAAGCTTTCGGGAGGACAGAAAAAAAGGGTGGCATTGGCAAAAACTTTGGTGGAGCCCACAGAAGTGCTTATACTTGATGAGCCTACAAATCATTTGGACAGTGATATGGTGCTGTGGCTTGAACAGTATATTAAGAGCTTTAAAGGAGAATTGCTGATGGTTACTCATGACAGATATTTTCTGGATAATGTAACCAACAGGATTGTTGAACTTGACAGAGGAGAACTGTACAGTTACAGCACGAATTATTCGGGGTTTCTTGAACTTAAGACTGAACGGGAACAGATGGAACGAGCAACAGAAGCTAAAAGACAGAATATATTGAGAACAGAACTTGCCTGGATAAGAAGAGGCTGTCAGGCCCGTTCCACAAAACAGCAGGCACGAATAGACAGGTTTGAGGATATGAAAGAAGCCTCAAGGCAGGCAAGGGCAAGATTTGATAATGATTCTTTGGATATGAATTCCGTAAGCAGCAGGCTGGGGAAAAAGACTGTGGAATTAAAGGGAATAAAGAAAAGTTATGAGGGGAAAGCTCTCATTGATGATTTCACATACATTTTCCTTAGAGATGACCGCATAGGTATTGTGGGGAACAATGGCTGTGGAAAATCCACACTTATGAAGATTATTAACGGGGATGTGAAGCCGGATGAAGGAAGTGTGGAGATTGGAGAAACTGTAAAGATAGGTTATTTTATGCAGGAAAATGAACCTCTTGACGAAAGTCTTACGGTCCTGGAGTTTGTAAGAAGCATTGGTGAGTATGTGACAACTGCAACGGGAAAGGCAACGGCAAGTCAGATGTGCGAAAGATTTTTGTTTCCCCCAAAGCAGCAATGGACACAAATTTCAAAGCTTTCAGGTGGGGAGAAGAGAAGATTGTATCTTTTAAGCGTTCTTATGAGTGCACCCAATGTTTTGATATTGGACGAGCCTACCAACGACCTTGACATCGAGACACTGGAGATTTTGGAGGATTATCTGGACGGATTTGCCGGAATTGTCATTACCGTCTCTCATGACCGGTATTTTCTGGACAGAGTTGTGGACAGAATATTTGCTTTTGAAGGGGGAGGACATATTTCCCAATATGAAGGAGGATATTCTGACTATAAAGAGAAATGCGTTTCTTCTATATATAATGTGAAAGGCACATCCGGTGTTTGGGGGAATGATAAGATGACAGATGATGACGATAAAAATTCCAATAAAGGTTCATATATTAAGCAGAGAGAAGCTAAGATAAAATTCACGTATATGGAGCAAAAAGAGTATGAAACCATTGACGAAGATATAGAGAGACTGGAGAAGGAAATAGAACAACTGGACATTCAGATTGCTGAATGTGCAACCCAGTATTCCAGACTCAATGAGCTTATGCAGGAAAAAGGAGATAAGGAGAGGGCTCTTGAGGAGAAAATGGACAGATGGGTATATTTAAACGATCTTGCAGAGAAAATAGAAAACAGTAAGAAAAGTGTATAGTAAGAAAAGTGTATAAATTGAAACTTTTATTCAAACAAAGTGCATACAATTTTGTTGAAAGTTATTTTTTTATATGTTAGTATACAGGTAATGTTTGGAAAAAGTTCAGGCATATAATATTTTACGTTGATACGAGGAGGAATAATCCATGTTTTGTCCTAATTGCGGAACACAAAACGAAGATGATGCAGTATTCTGCGCTAATTGTGGAACAGCTCTTGCATCAGATACATCTGCACCTGCAACAGATGCAGTTCAGACAGCATCAGTAGATAATTCACAGGCTGCACAGGAACAGCCACAGCAGCCACAGTTTGGCGGACAGCCACAGCAGCCACAGTTCGGTGGACAGCCACAACAGCCACAGTTCGGTGGACAGCCACAGCAGCCACAGTTTGGTGGACAGCCACAGTACAATGCTCAGCCACAGGCACCAAAGGAAAAGAAACCATTTAAGATTTCAGGTGCAATCATTGGAGCTGCAATAGCAGTTGTTGTAGTTATAGCAGCAATTGTTGCATTTGTATGTATTGGTAAGAGTAACACAGATTACAAGAAGACAGCTAAGAAGTATGTTAAGGCTGTAGAGCAGTGCGATTGGAATACAGCATATTCACTTATGAATATTCCTGACAGCGAATTCCTTACAAAGGAAGCATTAGCAAAGGTTAACCAGGATGCAACAGGAGAAGCAGTTACATCAATGACAGTTAATAACAGCTTTTCTACAATCGGTAACTTACCTGGTAACAAGGCTGTAACAGTTACATATCAGACACCTACAGGTTTTGATTCTGAAGAACTTATCTTAACAAAGTCTAGCAAGAAGTATATGTTATTCTTCAATAAGTATTTAGTTTCATCAGATAGTTTTGTGGTAAAGGATTGTACAATTTCAGTGCCAAAGGGTCTTACTCTTTACATTAATGATATTCAGGTATCAGAGTCTTATAAGTCATCTGATAACTCAAGTTCATCAACTGATAAGTATATTATTCCATTTTTATTTGAGGGAACTAATGAATTAAAGGTTACAGGTGATATGGTTGAAGATTACACAAAGACAACTTCATTTGATTACGATGAAGATTCAGCATCAATCAGTGCATCAAGCCTTACAATTGATTCAGGAAAGGTTTCTTCATTACAGTCACAGGCTGAAAAGGATTTAAAGACAATTGTAGATGCAGTTATTGCTAAGAAAGATTTCTCAACAATCAGTTCTATCTGCAATTCATCTGCAAAGTCTACATGTCAGTCAAAGTATAACAGCCTTACAAACAGCTTATCATCTAGTTACACATGGAAGAGTGGTACATTATCTAATGTAAAGACATCTATTTACACAACAAAGTACACTCTTAATTCAGATGGAAAGCCAACTGTAAGAGTTACAGTAGGATATTCATTAGAGGAGAAGTATACAACATCAACTTCTACGGAAGAAAGAACACGTACAAGAACAGCTTCATCTTCATCATACTATATTGAGTATGTATTAGATAATGGAACATGGTTAATTAACACATTTAGCTTATACATGTAATTATGTCAGAAAGCTATTTGATTACTGTTATATTATAGAACTTTAAAATGTGGGACTGCCCGGTAGGGATTACAATGTAATCCCCACGGAGCAGTTCTCTTTTTGTATCTGAAAAAAAACAATATTTTTTGTTGATTTTATTATTTCTGTAGTGTATATTAATACATGCTGTGACATTGATAGCGTAGAAGCGTGAGGTTGCTGCAAATATGCAGGTTTTCCGTGGAGCGAATGTCAAGGCCGGGCAACCGGCGAATAATCTGGCGACAAGTCACTGTACCTATATCATCTGCACAGGCAGAAATGACGCGCGTTGATTTATCGGATGAGAATTTTCGATACGCGTGGGAGTGTGTACAGTCACCGCTTGTCGTACTTACATTTATAAAGTGCGAAGGAGGCGACTTTTTTTATGGCAAATCAGGTAATTAGAATTACACTGAAAGCTTATGATCATCAGTTAGTGGATCAGTCAGCTAAGAAAATCATCGAAACTGCTAAGAAGACAGGAGCACAGGTAAGTGGTCCGGTACCTCTTCCAACAAAGAAGGAAGTTGTTACAATTCTTAGAGCTGTTCACAAGTACAAGGATTCAAGAGAGCAGTTCGAGCAGAGAACTCATAAGAGACTCATCGATGTATTACAGCCATCTCAGAAGACTGTAGATGCATTATCTAAGTTAGAGATGCCAGCTGGTGTATTCATCAATCTTAAGGTAATGAACTAATCATTACACATCATTTTAGCGAATAATTTCGCATAAGTAGTAAAAGCAATAATCCTAAGGGTTTAATATAGAAGTAACAATGCACGAAAGTGCAGCACAGTGGTGCAGGTTCCACTTATATTAGCTGTTCTAGGATGACAGGATGCGCTGTGTTCCATATATTAATGAACATATTCATCTTGTCCGCTGTAGATTAAACAGGAGGAAAATCAATGAAGAAAGCAATTTTAGCTACTAAAGTCGGAATGACTCAAATCTTCAATGAAGACGGTGTGTTAACACCTGTAACTGTTCTTCAGGCTGGTCCTTGTGTTGTTACACAAGTTAAGACAGTAGAAAACGACGGTTACGATGCAGTTCAGGTAGGTTTTGCTGATATTAAAGAGAAGTTAGTCAGCAAGCCTGTTAAAGGACATTTTGATAAGGCAGAAGTTCCTTATAAGAGATTCGTAAGAGAGTTCAAGTTTGAGAACGCTTCTGAATACAATGTTAAGGACGAAATTAAGGCAGATATCTTTGCTGTAGGCGATAAGGTAGATGCAACTGCTATTTCAAAGGGTAAAGGTTTCCAGGGCGCAATCAAGAGATTAGGCCAGTCAAGAGGACCTATGGCTCACGGTTCTAAGTTCCACAGACATCAGGGTTCAAACGGATCAGCAACAACACCTGGTAGAGTATTCAAGGGAAAAGGAATGCCTGGACATATGGGTTCAAAGAGAATCACAATCCAGAATCTTGAAGTAGTAAGAGTTGATGTTGAAAATAACGTAATCTTAGTTAAGGGTGCAGTACCTGGACCTAAGAAATCATTAGTAACACTGAAAGAAACAGTAAAGGCTAGCAAGTAGTTTTTGCTAAGGAAGGAGGACCATACAGATGGCAAACGTATCTGTTTACAATATTGAAGGCAAGGAAGTTGGTTCTATGGAATTAAACGATGCAGTATTCGGTGTTGAAGTTAATGAACACCTTGTACACATGGCAGTAGTTAACCAGCTTGCAAATAATCGTCAGGGAACACAGAGCGCTAAGACACGTTCAGAAGTTTCCGGTGGCGGAAGAAAACCTTGGAGACAGAAGGGAACTGGTCATGCAAGACAGGGTTCTACAAGAGCTCCACAGTGGACAGGCGGTGGTGTTGTATTTGCACCAAAGCCAAGAGATTATTCATTTAAGATGAATAAGAAGGAAAAGAGACTCGCTCTTCTTTCTGCATTATCATCAAAGGTTGCAGATAGCAAGATCGTTGTACTTGACGAGTTCAAGTTAGATGAAATTAAGACAAAGAAATTTGTTGAAGTTATGAATAATATTAAAGTTGATAAGGCTTTAGTAGTTCTTGAGGGTGAGAACAAGAATGTTGTTCTTTCCGGTAGAAATGTTCCTACAGTTAAGGTTACAGCTACAAATGAAATCAATACATTTGATGTTCTTAAGTATGATACTTTAGTAGTAACTAAGGCAGCTGTAGAGAAATTAGAGGAGGTGTATGCATAATGGCAAACGTACAGTATTATGATGTAATCCTCAAGCCTGTAATCACAGAGAAGTCTATGGCTGATATGGCTGATAAGAAGTATACTTTCCTGGTTCATACAGATGCCAACAAGACAATGATTAAGGAAGCTGTTGAGAAAATGTTTGAAGGAACTAAGGTTGCTTCAGTTAACACAATGAACAGCGTTGGAAAGAAGAAGAGAAGAGGAAGAACAGTTGGTACAACTGCTAAGACAAAGAAGGCAATTGTTCAGTTAACTGAAGATAGCAAGGATATCGAACTCTTCGAAGGACTTTAAGATTTAGAAACATTTAACGTGTAGAAAACAATATTACACAGACTCGAAAGGAGAGAATATAATGGGAATTAAAACATATAACCCATATACACCTTCCAGAAGAAACATGACTGGATCAGATTTCTCAGAAATCACAAAGACTACTCCTGAGAAATCATTGCTCGCTAAGAAGAGCAAGACAGCTGGTCGTAACAACCAGGGTAAGATAACTGTTAGACACCACGGTGGTGGAAACAGACAGAAATACAGAATTATCGATTTCAAGAGAAATAAGGAAGGCGTTCCTGCTAAGGTTATCGGAATCGAGTACGATCCTAACAGAACAGCTAATATTGCTCTTATCTGCTATGCAGACGGAGAAAAATCATATATCCTTGCACCTCAGGGATTAACAGACGGCATGATAGTTCAGAACGGTGCCGGTGCAGAAGTAAGAGTTGGTAACTGTTTACCATTCACTGAAATTCCTGTAGGTACTCAGGTACACAACATTGAATTATATCCTGGTAAGGGTGGACAGCTTGTTCGTTCTGCCGGTAACTCAGCTCAGTTAATGGCTAAGGAAGGAAAGTATGCAACACTTAGATTACCTTCCGGAGAAATGAGAATGGTACCAATTATCTGCCGTGCAACAATCGGTGTTGTAGGTAATGGTGATCATAACCTTATTAATCTTGGTAAGGCTGGACGTAAGAGACACATGGGTATCAGACCTACAGTTCGTGGTTCTGTCATGAACCCTAATGACCATCCACACGGTGGTGGTGAGGGTAGAGCACCAGTTGGTCGTCCAAGCCCAATGACTCCTTGGGGTAAGCCTGCTATGGGTCTTAAGACTCGTAAGAAGAAGAAAGCTTCTAACAAGCTTATCATAAGAAGAAGAGACGGAAAGGCAATCAAGTAATTAATTACTTGATTGTACCTTGATTAGATTATACTAAGATTTTGAAAGATTATAAGGAGGTTTCAACCTATGGCTCGTTCATTAAAAAAAGGACCATTTGCAGATGAAAGCTTACTTAAGAAGGTTGATGCATTAAACGCAGCAAACAATAAAGAAGTTATCAAAACATGGTCACGTCGATCAACAATTTTCCCATCTTTTGTTGGTCATACAATTGCTGTTCATGACGGAAGAAAGCATGTTCCTGTATATGTTACAGAAGACATGGTTGGTCATAAGCTCGGTGAGTTCGTTGCAACTAGAACTTACAGAGGACACGGTAAAGACGAAAAGAAGAGTAGATAATTAGGATATTTTGAAAGGAGGTTTAATCGATGGCAAACGGACATAGATCCCAGATTAAACGTGAAAGAAACGCCGTTAAGGATACAAGACCAAGCGCAAAGTTATCTTACGCCAGAGTATCTGTTCAGAAGGCTTGTTTCGTATTAGATGCTATTAGAGGCAAGAGCCTTGAAGAAGCACTTGCTATTGTTATGTACAATCCAAGATATGCTTCATCACTTATAGAGAAGTTATTGAAATCAGCAGCAGCTAACGCTGAGAACAACAACGGTATGGACCCAAGCAAGTTATATGTAGAAGAATGCTATGCTAATAAAGGACCTACAATGAAGAGAGTTCATCCAAGAGCACAGGGTAGAGCTTATAGAATCGAAAAGAGAATGAGCCATATCACTGTTATATTAAATGAAAGATAATTACATTTCCTAAAGAATAGAAAGGAGATTTTATGGGACAGAAAGTTAATCCTCATGGTTTGAGAGTCGGCGTTATCAAAGACTGGGACTCAAAATGGTATGCAGAAGAAACATTTGCAGACAACCTTGTAGAAGATTATAACATTAGAAAATTCCTTAAGAATAAGCTTTACGCTGCAGGAATTTCAAAGATTGAAACAGAGAGAGCTTCAGACAGATTAAAGGTTATCATTTACACAGCTAAGCCGGGTGTTGTTATCGGTAAGGGCGGTGCTGAAATCGAGAACTTAAAGAAACAGGTTGAGAAGTTAACATCTGCTAAGAGATTAAGCATTGATATTAAGGAAGTTAAGAGACCGGATAAGGATGCTCAGTTAGTAGCTGAGAATATTGCTCAGCAGTTAGAGAATCGTATTTCTTTCAGAAGAGCTATGAAGTCTTGCATGAGCAGAACAATGAAGCAGGGAGCTAAAGGTATTAAGACATCTTGCTCAGGTCGTCTTGGCGGAGCAGATATGGCTCGTACAGAGTTCTACAGCGAAGGTACAATTCCACTTCAGACACTTCGTGCTGACATTGACTATGGTTTTGCAGAAGCAAATACAACATACGGCAAGGTTGGTGTTAAGGTTTGGATATATGAAGGTGAGGTACTTCCAACTAAGACTAATGTTGATAAGGAAGGGAGCGATAAGTAATGTTACTACCTAAGAGAGTTAAACATCGTAGACAGTTCCGTGGTTCTATGGCTGGTAAGGCTACAAGAGGCAACAAGATTACTAATGGTGAGTATGGTATTGTTGCTACAGAACCATGTTGGATTAAGTCAAATCAGATAGAAGCAGCCCGTGTCGCTATGACAAGATATATCAAGCGTGGCGGTAAAGTATTTATTAAGATTTTCCCAGATAAGCCGGTAACAGGTAAGCCTATCGGTGTTCGTATGGGTAAAGGTAAAGGTAACTTAGAGTGCTGGGTAGCAGTAGTTAAACCTGGACGTGTTATGTTTGAGATTTCAGGAGTTCCTGAAGAAACAGCAAGAGAAGCTTTACGTCTTGCTACTCATAAACTTCCTTGCAAGTGCAAAATCGTTTCACGTGCAGACTTAGAAGGCGGTGATAACAGTGAAAACTAATACTTATGTAAAAGATTTACAGGCAAAATCAGCTGCAGATTTAAATGAGGAATTAGTAGCTGCTAAGAAGGAACTTTTCAATTTAAGATTCCAGAACGCAACAAATCAGTTGGATAATACAGCAAGAATTAAGGAAGTTAGAAAGAACATTGCTAGAATCCAGACTGTAATTGCTCAGAAGAATGCTTAAATTACATTTTATATGTTTATATTCCTAGGAAAGGAGAACGACTGTGGAAGAGAGAAATTTAAGAAAAACTCGTACAGGTAGGGTAGTCAGCAATAAGATGGATAAGACAATCGTTGTTGCTGTAGAAGATAATGTTAAGCATCCACTTTACAACAAGATTGTAAAGAGAACATACAAGTTAAAGGCTCACGATGAGAACAACGAATGTTTAATCGGTGATGTAGTTAAGGTAATGGAAACTAGACCTTTATCTAAAGATAAGAGATGGAGATTAGTTGAGATTATCAGCAGAGCAAAATAATTAATGATAATTTATATTTGATATTACTGAAAGGGGTAGTATTATGGTACAACAGGAAACCAGACTTAAGGTTGCCGATAACACAGGTGCTAAAGAAATCCTTTGCATCAGAGTTATGGGTGGATCAACAAGAAGATATGCAAATATCGGAGATGTTATTGTCGCTACTGTTAAAGAAGCAACACCAGGCGGCGTTGTTAAAAAGGGCGATGTTGTTAAGGCCGTTGTAGTTCGTTCTGTAAAGGGCGCACGTCGTAAAGATGGCTCATACATTAAATTTGATGAAAATGCTGCTGTAATAATTAAAGATGACCAGACTCCTAAGGGAACTCGTATCTTTGGACCAGTAGCCAGAGAGTTAAGAGATAAGAAGTTTATGAAGATTGTATCTCTTGCTCCAGAAGTATTATAGGAGGTGCCACAATGTCAGCTTGTAGAATAAAAAAGAACGATATTGTTAAGGTTATCGCAGGAAAAGATAAGGGCAAGGAAGGCAAGGTATTGTCTGTAAATGCTGAAAAACATACAGCTATCGTTGAGGATGTTAACAAGGTTACAAAGCATGCTAAGCCAAGCGCAGCTAACCAGCAGGGTGGAATTCTCCATCAGGAAGCTCCAATCGACATTTCTAACCTTATGTTAGTTGTTGATGGAAAGGCTACAAAGGTTGCATTCCGATATGAAGACAACGGAGATAAGGTTCGTGTTGCAAAGGCAACAGGCAAGGTTATCGACGTAGTTAAGAAGGCTAACAAATAATAGAGGAAGGAGGCAATAATTTTGAGTAGACTTAGAGATTTATATGAGGATGAAATCACTAAAAAGATGACAGAAAAATTCGGTTATAAGAATCCTATGCAGGTTCCTAAGATCGATAAGATTGTAATAAATATGGGCGTTGGCGAAGCTAAAGAAAACTCAAAGCTTCTTGACGCAGCTGTTAAAGAACTTGAAATCATTTCAGGTCAGAAAGCAGTTCTTACAAGAGCAAAGAATTCAATTGCTAACTTCAAGTTAAGAGAAGGTCAGGCAATCGGATGTAAGGTTACTCTTCGTGGAGAGAAGATGTATGAGTTCCTTGACAGACTTGTAAATCTTGCATTACCACGTGTACGTGACTTTAGAGGCGTTAGTGCAGATTCATTTGACGGAAGAGGAAATTATGCTTTAGGTATTAAAGAGCAGATTATCTTCCCTGAAATCGAATATGACAAGATTGATAAGGTTAGAGGTATGGATGTAATCATCGCAACAACAGCTAAGACAGACGAAGAGGCACGTGAATTATTAAGATTATTCAATATGCCTTTCAAAAATTAATAAGGAGGAGGTAAATTACTATGGCTAAGACTTCTATGAAAGTAAAGCAGCAGAGAGCACCTAAGTTCTCTACAAGAGCTTATACACGTTGTACAATTTGTGGTCGTCCACATTCTGTTTTAAAGAAATACGGAATCTGCAGAATTTGCTTCCGTGAATTAGCTTACAAGGGTCAGATCCCTGGAGTTAAGAAAGCATCTTGGTAAGATTTGTATACGAGTGAATCGTAGTGAATTTTCAAGATAAATATGCATGGAATAGTAATACGGCTCTGGCCGTATGCTATATGTGCATGAACAATTGACGTAGTCCTGTATATACAGGAAACCGGTGAATTATTTAAGGAGGAACATTTACAATGACAGATCCAATTGCAGATATGCTTACAAGAATTCGTAATGCTAATACAGCAAAGCATAATACAGTAGATATTCCATCATCAAAGATGAAGCTTTCAATAGCTAAGATTCTTTTAGATGAAGGTTATATTAAGTCTTATGAGCTCGTTGAAAACGGAAACTTCCAGGATATCCGTGTTACATTAAAGTACGGAGCTGATAAGAATGAGAAGATCATCTCAGGACTTCAGAGAATTTCTAAGCCGGGACTTAGAGTTTATGCAAGCAAGGAAGAACTTCCTAAGGTTCTTGGTGGTCTTGGTGTTGCAATCATTTCTACAAATAAGGGTGTTGTAACAGATAAGGAAGCTAGAAAGCTGGGCGTTGGTGGAGAAGTTCTCTGCTTCGTTTGGTAATTATTATAGATACTCACTTACAAAGAAAACATATTCCTATCTTAGTAAATTGTTTTCTTAATCATTTATAGGAGGTGCACGGCATGTCACGTATAGGAAGAATGCCTATCGCTATCCCAGCAGGAGTTACTGTTGAGATTGCAGAAAATAATAAAGTGACTGTAAAAGGTCCAAAGGGTACTCTTGAGAGAGTTTTACCTGCAGAGATGGACATTAAGAAGGAAGGCGAGGAAATCATCGTTTCCAGACCAAACGACTTAAAGAAAATGAAGTCATTACATGGTTTAACAAGAACATTAATTAACAATATGGTAATTGGTGTTACTGATGGATATGAGAAGAAGCTCGAGGTTAACGGTGTTGGTTACAGAGCTCAGAAGCAGGGTAAGAAGTTAGTATTATCATTAGGTTACTCACATCCGGTAGAGATGGAAGATCCAGAAGGAATTGAAACAGTTCTTGATGGAACTAACATCATTATTGTTAAGGGTATCAGTAAAGAAAAAGTTGGCCAGTACGCAGCTGAAATCAGAGCTAAGAGAGCTCCAGAGCCATATAAGGGCAAGGGTATCAAATATTCTGATGAGGTTATTAGACGTAAAGTTGGTAAGACTGGTAAGAAATAATTAAAGGAGTGAATACACAATGGTTAGTAAGAAGTCAAGAACAGTAGTTCGTGAAAATAAGCATAGAAAATTACGTAATCGTTTCAGTGGTACAGCAGAAAGACCACGTTTGGCTGTGTTTAGAAGCAATAATCATATGTACGCTCAGATTATTGACGACACAGTTGGTAAGACATTAGTTTCAGCATCAACACTTGATAAAGATGTTAAGGCTGAGGTTGAGAAGACTAATAACGTTGAAGCTGCTACAGTAGTAGGTACAGTAGTTGCTAAAAAAGCCTTAGAAAAAGGTATCTCAACTGTCGTTTTTGATAGAGGCGGTTTTATATATGAAGGAAAAGTAAAAGCATTAGCAGAGGCAGCTCGTGAAGCTGGCCTTGAATTCTAAGCGGAAGGGAGAAACAGACAGTATGAAACGTACAATAATTGATGCTAGTAATTTAGAATTGAATGATAATGTAGTATCAATCAAGCGTGTAACAAAGGTTGTAAAGGGCGGACGTAACATGCGTTTTGCAGCTTTGGTTGTTGTTGGTGACGGCAACGGACATGTTGGCGCTGGTGTTGGTAAAGCAGCTGAAGTTCCTGAAGCTATCCGTAAAGGAAAAGAAGATGCTATTAAACATTTAGTAGAAGTTCCAATGGATGAGAACGGTTCAGTTCCACATGATTTCATTGGAAAATTTGGAGGAGCAACAGTTCTCCTTAAGAGAGCTCCGGAAGGTACTGGTACAATCGCTGGTGGTCCAGCTCGTTCAGTTCTCGAGCTTGCAGGTATCAAGAATATCCGTACAAAGTCACTTGGTTCTAACAATAAGCAGAACGTTGTTTTAGCTACAATTGAAGGACTTAAGGCAATGAAGACTCCAGAAGAAGTTGCAAGACTTCGTGGAAAGTCAGTTAGCGAAATTCTTGGTTAATTAACTATAAAATGAAGGTTAATGTGAGAGGTCTGCATAATAGCTTTTCACATGGCAGTTTGTGTCGCGAGCTCCACAAACTGTGTTATTAATAATTCGTTAGCACTCGCGGCATGGAGGTTGAAATGGCTGATAAGAAGTTAAAGGTAACTTTAGTAAAGTCTCCAATCAGTGCTGTTCCTAAGCATAGAAGAACTGTTGAAGCTATGGGTCTTACAAAGATGCATAAGACAGTTGAACTTCCTGATAATGCTGCAACAAGAGGACAGATTCAGCAGGTTGGATATATGTTAAAGGTAGAAGAAAACTAATAAAATATTGATAAGGAGGTGCACAAATGGATTTATCTAATTTAAGCCCTGCAAAAGGCTCTGTAACAAGTGATAATTTCAGAAGAGGCCGTGGACACGGCTCAGGAAATGGCAAGACAGCAGGTAAAGGCCATAAGGGACAGAAGGCTCGTTCAGGAGCACCAAGACCAGGTTTCGAAGGTGGTCAGATGCCATTATATAGAAGAATTCCTAAGAGAGGTTTCACAAACAGAAACCGTAAGGAATTCGTTGCTATTAACATCAGCACATTAGAGAGATTCGATAACGGTGCAGAGGTTACTGTAGATACATTAATCGAGTCAGGAATCGTTAAGAATCCTAAGGATGGAGTAAAGATTCTTGCTAATGGTGAGCTTACAAAGAAGCTTAATGTTAAGGCAAATGCATTCAGTGCTTCAGCTAAAGAAAAGATAGAAGCTCTTGGTGGTTCTTGCGAGGTGATCTAGTATGTTAAAAACACTTGTAGGCGCATTTAAAAATAAAGACATAAGGAAAAAAATTCTTTATACTCTTATGATTCTTGTAGTCGTTAGAGTAGGAAGCTTACTTCCTATTCCAGGGGTAGATACAGATTATTTCAGTAGCTTACTTAGTGGAATTAATACAGGTGATTTAAGTTATCTTAGTGCATTCACAGGAGGTTCATTCGAAAGAATGTCCCTCTTTGCATTAAGCATTACCCCATATATCACATCATCTATTATTATGCAGCTTCTTACTATTGCAATTCCTAAGTTAGAGGAGATGCAAAAAGAAGGTGAAGATGGTAGAAAGAAGATAGCTTCAATTACGAGATATGTAACTGTTGGTCTTTCATTAATCGAAAGTATTGCAATGGCTGTTGGATTCGGTAGATCAGGTCTTATTAAGGGATATGAAGATTTCAGTACACTGCATTATGTAGTAAGTCTTATTGTTGTTGTTGTAGCACTTACAGCAGGTTCAGCAATGCTTATGTGGCTTGGTGAAAGAATTACAGAAAATGGTGTTGGTAATGGTATTTCTATCGTATTGTTAATTAACATTATCTCAGGAATGCCAAGTGATTTTGCAACATTATACAGTACATTCGTTGCTCCGAGAACAATTGCTAAAGGAGTTTTAGCAGCAGCAATCATTATTGCGATTCTTGTTGCAATGGTTGTTTTGGTTTGCTTTTTACAGGATGGAGAGAGAAGAATTCCTGTACAGTACTCACAGAAGGTAACCGGAAGAAGATCTGTTGGCGGACAGTCAACTAATATTCCATTAAAGGTTAATACTGCAGGTGTTATGCCGATTATTTTTGCATCCTCACTTATGCAGTTCCCTGTAATTATTGCGCAGTTATTCGGTAAATCATATGAGTGGACTAAGTACCTTAGTTCATCATACTGGTGTAAGGTAGCAACACCTAAGTACTCAATCGGATTAATATTATACATTGTTTTACTTATTGTTTTTGCATATTTTTATACATCAATTACATTTAATCCTATTGAAGTTGCAGATAACTTGAAAAAAGCTGGTGGAGTAATCCCTGGTATTACACCGGGTAAGTCTACTAGTGAATACCTCAACAAAATCTTAAATTACATCGTGTTTATCGGTGCAATCGGATTACTCATCATTGCCTTGATTCCAATCATGTGCACAGGATTCTTTAATGCCAGTGTTTCATTTGGAGGAACATCAATAATCATTATTGTTGGTGTTGTACTTGAGACATTAAAGCAGATTGAATCAAAGATGGTTAACCGTTATTATAAGGGATTCTTAAGCGAGTAAGCTTATGTATGATTATAGACTTGCCTGGCAGAAATGCTGGGCGAGTCATTTGTGTATAAAGAGAAAACGTATTAGGACTTTACAGCGCTATGCGCAAGAATGGAGAAAAATATGAAAATTATTATGTTAGGTGCTCCGGGAGCAGGTAAGGGTACTCAGGCTAAGAGAATTGCTGAAAAATATGCAATCCCACATATTTCAACAGGAGATATATTCAGAGCGAATATAAAGAACAATACAGAACTTGGTCAGAAGGCTAAGACATATATGGATAAAGGTGAACTTGTACCGGATGAATTGGTAGTTGACCTTATTATGGATAGATTTAAGGAAGCAGATTGTGCCAACGGATACGTTCTGGATGGTTTTCCAAGAACAATTCCTCAGGCAGAAGCCCTTGATAAGGCTTTAAGTGCAAATAATGAATCTGTAGACTTTGCAATTAATGTTGAAGTTCCGGATGAAAATATTATTAACAGAATGTCAGGAAGACGTGCATGTGTAGGATGTGGTGCAACATATCACATTCAGTTCAACCCTACAAAGGTTGAAGGTATCTGCGATGCTTGTGGAGAGAAACTTATATTAAGAGATGATGATAAGCCGGAGACAGTAAAGAACAGATTATCCGTATATCATGATCAGACACAGCCATTAATTGATTACTATTCTAAGAAGGGCATATTAGCAGAGGTTGACGGTACACAGAGCATGGAAGATGTGTTCAATTCAATTGTAAATGTATTAGGAAAGTAGGCTTGTTATGTCTGTAACAGTAAAATCAGAGCGTGAAATTGAATTAATGAGAGAAGCGGGCAGGATACTGGGAACAGTACTTAGGGATTTAAGTAAGGAAATTCACCCGGGAATGTCAACTTATCAGGTTAATAAATTAGGCGACGAGATGATAAGAAGCTACGGATGTATTCCTTCATTTTTAAATTATCAGGGATATCCTGCTTCAATATGTACATCAGTTAACGAAGAGGTTGTACATGGTATTCCGTCAAAGAAGAGAATTCTTAAAGATGGGGATATCATAAGTATGGACGCCGGAGTTATATATCACGGATATCATTCAGATGCTGCCAGAACAGTAGGCGTGGGTGAGATAAGTGAGGAAGCATCGAAACTGATTGAAAGAACGAAGCAGAGTTTCTTTGAAGGAATAAAATTTGCCAAGGAAGGCTGCCACCTACATGAAATCTCAAATGCAATTGCTGATTATAATGAATCATTTGGATACGGCGTAATAAGAGATCTTGTTGGGCATGGAATTGGCACAGAGCTTCATGAGGAACCACAGATTCCTAACTTTAGACAGGAACGAAGGGGAATGAAGCTATATTCAGGAATGACCCTTGCCATAGAACCTATGGTTTCGGCGGGAGGTTATTCGGTTAAGTGGCTGGATGATGACTGGACAGTAGTAACTCAGGATAAATCCTTAGCCGCCCATTATGAGAATACAGTGTTAATCACAAAAAACGGACCGGAAATATTATCCTTAGTTGAATAAAGAAAGGCAGACAGCTGTTATGATAGATTATAAAGTTGGATATTATGCATATTCAATGGCAGGACATGACAAAGGTTCAATATATGTTATTGTTGATGTGAAAGGTGAATATGTTTATCTTTGTGACGGAAAGATAAGAACTACAGACAATTTAAAGAAGAAGAAGATTAAACATATTCAGGTAATCAAAAAATGTGACGAAACGATTTCATATAAACTCAAGCAAAATCTTGAAATAAGAAACGAAGATATAAAATTGGCAATAAAAAAGCAGATTAAAGATATTAAAGGAGGCAATATATGTCAAAGGCAGATGTAATTGAAATTGAAGGAACTGTTGTTGAAAAGTTACCTAATGCATTTTTTAAGGTAGAACTTGAAAATGGACATCAGATTTTAGCAACAATAAGCGGAAAATTAAGAATGAATTTCATTAGAATTCTTCCGGGAGATAAGGTGACAATTGAACTTTCACCATACGATTTAACAAAAGGAAGAATTATCTGGAGAGATAAGTAAAAAATTGTAAAAATTTTTCTTGCAATGTAAAAATATACTATGCTATAATAGTCAACGAACTTGTCTGAAAGGAGGCTTTTGCAGTGAAGGTTAGATCATCAGTAAAACCAATTTGTGAAAAATGCAAAGTCATTAAGAGAAAGGGTAGAATCATGATAATATGTGAAAACCCTAAGCACAAGCAGAGACAGGGTTAATCCTTATGGAGAGAAGTAGAGATACTTCTCATGTTTGTGCGTTGTGGAGTCAATATCACTAGTTGGCATCACAACATAAGTTTTACCTCATAATTATAGTAAGAGGTAAGATAATAGTTTTGCGGCTGCAGTAATGAACCACCAGGCTATGTTGTAGGTGGAACGTTACTATATTATAAATCCGTAGTTTTATGGCAACGCACACATTTCAGGCGTCACTGAGTGACGAGCTGCGTATGTATGAACTACATAATATTATTATTTATTGATTAAACGGAGGTTAAAGAACACATGGCTCGTATTTCAGGTGTAGACTTACCAAGAGAAAAACGTATCGAGATCGGACTTACTTATGTTTATGGTATTGGCCGAGTTAGAGCATCTAAGATTCTTGCTGAGGCTGGTGTTAATCCAGATACTCGAGTTAAGGATTTAACAGATGAAGAAGTTGCAAAGATTGCTAAGGTTATCGATGCAGACACAGAGAATTTAGTAGAAGGTGACTTAAGAAGAGAAGTTGCCATGAATATTAAGAGATTAAAGGAAATCGGTTGTTACAGAGGAATCCGTCACAGAAAGGGACTTCCTGTAAGAGGTCAGAAAACAAAGACTAATGCAAGAACATGTAAGGGTCCAAAGAAGACAGTAGCAAATAAGAAGAAATAATTGTTAAACTCACAGGAGGTTAGATAATCATGGCTCAGAAAGTTACAAAAAAAGTGACAAAGAAGCGTGTTAAAAAGAATGTTGAGAGAGGACAGGCACATATTCAGTCATCTTTCAATAATACAATAGTTACTTTAACAGATGCAGAAGGAAATGCTTTATCATGGGCATCTGCAGGTGGACTTGGATTCAGAGGATCTAAGAAGTCTACTCCATATGCAGCACAGATGGCAGCAGAAACAGCAACAAAGGCTGCTTTAGTTCACGGATTAAAGTCTGTAGACGTTATGGTTAAGGGACCGGGTTCAGGTAGAGAGGCAGCTATTCGTGCTCTTTCTGCATGCGGTCTTGAAGTTACAAGTATTAAGGATGTTACTCCGGTACCACATAATGGATGCCGTCCACCAAAGCGTAGAAGAGTTTAATTTAGGGAGGTAAATAACAATGGCAGTTAATAGAACACCTGTGCTCAAGAGATGTAGATCTCTTGATTTGGATCCTGTATATTTAGGAATAGATAAAAAGTCTAGAAGAAAGGCTAAGAACGCCGGAAGAAAGGTTAGCGAGTATGGTTTACAGCTTCGTGAGAAGCAGAAGGCTAAGTTCATTTATGGCGTATTAGAGAAGCCTTTCAGAAATTACTACAAGAAGGCTGAGAGACAGAAGGGTATGACTGGTGAGAACCTTATGGTTATGCTTGAGCTCAGACTTGACAATGTAATATTCAGATTAGGTTTTGCCAGAACAAGAAAAGAAGCAAGACAGATTGTAGATCATAAGCATGTATTAGTAAACGGTAAGTGCGTTAACATCCCTTCATACTTAGTTAAGGCCGGAGATGTTATCGAAATCAGAGAAAAGTCAAAGTCTTCTGCAAGATATAAGGAAGTACTTGAAGCTACTAACGGAAGATTAGTTCCAGAGTGGTTAGAGGCTGACGCTGATGCTCTTAAGGGTACAGTTAAGTCATTACCTACAAGAGAAGTTATCGATGTTCCAGTTAATGAGATGCTTATCGTCGAGTTATATTCTAAGTAATCTTTAAGGGTTAGCAAGGAATAAACTTATTAAACCCAATAATGAAGGAGGGGCTATACATGGTTGATGCAGATTTTAATTTCAAGATGCCAAAGATTGAGATGACTGAAGAGTCAGAAGATGGAAAGTATGGAAGATTTGTAGTTGAGCCGCTTGAAAGAGGATATGGTTTAACACTTGGTAATTCATTAAGAAGAATTATGCTTTCTTCATTAGTTGGTACAGCTGTAAGCAGTATCAAAATTGAAGGTGTTCTTCATGAATTCAGCTCAATTCCAGGCGTTAAGGAAGATGTTACTGAAATCGTAATGAATATTAAGCAGTTATCAATCAAGAACAACGGAGTTTCTGTTGAGCCTAAGGAAGCACATATTGACTTCGTAGGCGAAGGTGTAGTTAAAGCATCTGATATTCAGGTAGACCCTGATATTGAAATTATAAATCCGGATCTTGTTATTGCACATCTTAATAATGCAGATAGCAAGCTCGTTATGGAACTTACAATCACAAACGGACGTGGTTATGTGAGTTCAGAAAGAAATAAGAGAGATGATCAGGCAGCCGGCGTTATTGCTGTTGATTCAATCTACACACCTGTAGAGAGAGTTAATATGGCTGTTGAGAACACTCGTGTAGGTCAGGATACAGATTTTGACAAGCTTACTCTTGATATATTCACAAATGGAACAATAGCTCCGGACGAAGCATTAAGTCTTGCAGCTAAGGTTCTTAGCGAACATTTAAAGGGATTTATTAATCTTTCAGAAAATGCTGCTAAGGCTGAAATTATGGTTGAGCAGCAGGAAGATGAATCAACAAAGGTTCTTTCAATGAGTATTGAAGATCTTGAGTTATCAGTTCGTTCATCTAATTGTCTTAGAAGAGCAGGAATCAACACAGTTGAGGAACTTTGCAATAAGACACCTGATGATATGATCAAGGTAAGAAATCTTGGTAAGAAGTCATTAGATGAAGTTCTTTTGAAACTTAAGCAGTTAAATTTGCATCTTAAATCTAGCGAAGATTAATTATTTGTAGACAAAGACATCTATACAGTAAGACCATATGCGCTTGTATAGACGTTACAAATGGAGGTTAAATAAAATGGCAAAGTATAGAAAGCTCGGCAGAACATCAAGCCAGAGAAAGGCTTTATTAAGAGGTCAGGTAACAGCTTTAATCGAGAATGGAAAGATTGTTACTACAGAGGCAAGAGCTAAGGAAGTAAGAAAGATTGCTGAAAAGCTTATAACACTTGCAGTTAAAGAAAAAGACAACTATGAGACAGTTACTGTTTCAGCTAAGGTTGCAAAGAAAGATGCTAACGGCAAGAGAGTTAAGGAAGTTGTTGATGGTAAGAAGGTTACTGTTTATGATACAGTAGAAAAGGAAATCAAGAAAGATCTTCCTTCAAGACTTCATGCAAGAAAGCAGATGGATAAGATTCTTTACACAGTTACAGAAGTTCCTACTGAAGCTGCAGGAAAGAAGAAGAACACAAAGAAGGTTGATCTCACAGATAAGTTATTTGATGAGATAGCTCCTAAGTATGTTGATCGCCAGGGTGGTTACACAAGAATCGTAAAGATTGGTTTACGTAAGGGCGATGCAGCTATGGAAGTACTTCTTGAATTAGTTTAATTTTTATATTACAATCTATGAGCGGATAGAGGACTCTACTTCTGTCCGCTCTTGTTGTATATAATCAGAGGTTACAGATAGGAGAATGTATAATGGGAATAATAAAGGCAGAAAATCTTACATTTGAATACATTCGTCGTGATGAAGATGGTAACGTTGAGGGAATAACTACAGCGGTTGACAACGTTAATATAGATATTAAAGCCGGAGATTTTGTTGCTGTGTTGGGCCATAATGGTTCCGGTAAATCAACATTTGCAAAGCATCTTAACGCATTGGTTATGCCAACAGAGGGCACCGTTTATGTTGATGGTATGGACACCAAGGATGGGGATAATACATTGAAAGTGCGCCAGACTGCAGGAATGGTGTTTCAGAATCCTGATAACCAGATAATATGTACTTTGGTTGATGAGGAGGTTGGATTTGGTCCGGAAAATATTGGGGTACCTACGGATGAGATATGGGAAAGAGTAGAGAGCAGCTTAAAATCAGTGGGCATGTATGAGTATAGAAATGCTTCACCTAACAAACTTTCCGGAGGACAGAAGCAGAGGGTTGCCATCGCGGGAATAGTCGCAATGAAGCCTAAGTGTATAGTGCTTGATGAGCCTACTGCAATGCTTGATCCTTTGGGAAGAAGAGAAGTAATTAATGTATTACATCAGCTTAATAAACAGGAAAATGTTACGATTATTCTTATAACACATTACATGGAGGAGGTAATTGATGCAGACCATGTATATGTTATGGATAAAGGAAAGCTTGTCATGAGTGGAACACCGAGACAGATTTTTTCACAGGTTGAGAAGTTAAAGGAATTGAGACTGGATGTGCCTCAGGTTACTGAGCTGGCGCATGAGTTGAAAAAGGCAGGTATTCCTATAAAAGACGGTATTCTTACTAATCAGGAACTGATTCAGGAATTGGAGAGAGTCAGAGCTGATTAACAGGGATTGAATTGTGAAACATTTTGCGTGTTAGATTGGAGAGCATATGTCGATAATCGTTGATAATATAAGTTATACATACGAAATTGGTACAGGCTTTGAAAAAAAAGCATTAAAAAATATTTCCTGCGCTATTGAAGATGGCGAATTTATTGGGCTGATAGGTCATACAGGTTCCGGTAAGTCAACATTTATACAGCACCTTAATGGGCTGATAAAGGCTACAAGCGGTCATATATATTACAATGGCAAGGATATATATGAAGACGGCTACAATATGAAGGATTTAAGAAGCAGAGTTGGTTTGGTTTTCCAGTATCCCGAGCATCAGCTTTTTGAAACAGATATATTTAAGGATGTGTGTTTCGGACCTAAGAATCAGGGGCTAAGCAGACAGGAATATGAAATAAGGGCATTTGAAAGTCTTAGAATGGTGGGACTTGATGAAAATTTATATTATCAGTCACCATTTGATTTGTCAGGAGGACAAAAGAGAAGGGTGGCAATTGCAGGTGTGCTTGCCATGAAACCGGAGGTCCTTATTCTGGATGAGCCAACGGCGGGGCTTGATCCAAAAGGCAGAGACGACATTTTGGATTGCTTGAAATATTTGAAAGAAGAAACAGGAATGACAATAATATTGGTGTCTCACAGCATGGAGGATGTAGCCAAATATGTGGACAGAATTATGGTGATGAATGACGGCGTTTTAATGTATGATGATACACCTACAAATGTGTTTGCACATTATAGAGAACTTGAAAGTATTGGACTTGCTGCGCCTCAGGTAACCTACATCATGAATGATATTAAAAATGCAGGCTTTAATGTGGATACCAACGTAATTACAGTGGATGAGGCGAGAAACAGCATTTTAAATGCAATACGATAACCAGCATTTTAATTAGCAATTAACATATAAGTGGCGAACGGACACGACGTCAACAGGAGAATATATGATTAGAGATATTACAATAGGTCAGTATTATAAAGCGGATTCAGTGATTCATAAATTAGACCCAAGAGTAAAGCTTATGGGTACATTAATATTTATAGTGTCACTATTTCTTGGACAGAATTTATGGATGTATATATTCATAACATTTTGTCTTGCCGCAGTCTTAAAAATTTCCAAAATACCTTTTAAGTTTATTGTTAAAGGCTTGAAAGCGGTAGTTATATTAATAGTAATAAGTGCAGCATTTAATCTGTTTCTTACCACAGGAGACCCACTGATAACAGTGTGGAAGATTACAATTACAAAGCAGGGATTAAAAACTGCTGTATTTATGGTAATAAGGATTATATATCTGATTATCGGTTCGTCTCTTATGACACTTACAACTACACCTAATAATCTTACGGATGGACTTGAAAAAGGACTGGGATTTTTAAAATATATAAAGGTGCCTGTACATGAGATTGCCATGATGATGTCCATAGCGTTAAGATTTATTCCAATCCTTATAGAAGAAACGGACAAAATTATGAAAGCCCAGATGGCAAGGGGGGCAGATTTTGAAAATGGTAATTTATTGAAGAGGGCCAAGGCGATGGTTCCCATACTTGTACCGTTATTTGTATCAGCCTTCAGAAGAGCCAATGATCTTGCACTTGCCATGGAAGCCAGATGTTATCATGGTTCCGAGGGCAGAACTAAGATGAAGCCGTTAAAATATGAGAAAAGAGACCGGTTGGCGTACCTTTTTATGGGACTTTATCTTTTGATTGTAATCGTTATTAGAATATTTTTGTAAATATGATTAAATAGGCCTTTGCGAAACTCTGTGAATTAGCACTTTACGTTGTGCAATTATACTATATTACCGCTAGGCACGCTCTCGCTGCTTGCTGCTCACAGCGGTGCATAAACGGCTAAAATACAGCCGCTAAGCACCGGTGGCAGCAAAGCACCTAGCTTGCAATATAGTATAATTGCACAACTGTTCAGTACAAAAAGGGGTTTCGTAAACGCCTAAATATAATTAAAAGTAGGTGGAATAGTGTGAAAAGAATTAAGCTGGTGGTTGCTTATGACGGAACCAATTATTGCGGATGGCAGATACAGCCTAATGAACCAACCATAGAAAATGAATTGGATAAAGCCATATATGAAGTTACAAAAGAGAAGGTTCATGTAACAGGTGCCAGCAGGACGGATACCGGTGTGCATGCCCTGGGTAATGTAGCTGTGTTTGACACGGAATCTTCAATACCCGGTGAAAGATTTTCTTATGCTTTAAACAGATTTTTACCGGAGGATATTGCTGTACAAAGTTCATGTGAGGTCGCTTCGGATTTTCATCCAAGACATTGTGAGACCAGAAAGACATACCGTTACAGAATATTAAATACCGAGTTTCCCGTGCCACAGAAAAGGAATTATACATGGAATGTAAAGGGAAAACTGGATATTGAAGCTATGAAAGAAGCTGCAAAATACATAGTGGGTGAACATGATTTTAAAAGTTTTTGCTGCGTGAGGACACAGGCAGAATCCACAGTGAGAACCATTTATGATATTCAACTTAAACGCCATAAAGATGAGATATACCTTGACATAACGGGAAATGGATTCCTCTATAATATGGTTAGGATAATTACAGGAACGCTGATTCAGGTGGGGAAAGGAAAATATAAACCGGATTATATAAAGGAAATGCTTTCTGCGTGCGACAGGACAGAGGCTGGACAGACAGCGCCGCCACAAGGTTTGACACTTATGAACATTGAATATGTTGAGTAGAAATGCGCTTTGTGGATAACCGCATTTTGAATTTCGAAAAATGTGGAAAAGAGTCAAGAATTTTGAAAATTATGAATATTTTTTATTGACACACCAGGGGTCGTGTTATATAATCTTTAAATGTGGCATGCAAAAGTGCGCCCAATTCATAGTTAATCTGATTTAAGTGTTTCACCAATAATGCCCCGGAGAAGCATTTAATATATATTAACAGTAAACAATTATAAAAGCATTTAAGCAATATTTTAGGAGGAAAACTAATGAGTACTTATATGGCTAGTGCGTCAAACATCGAAAGAAAATGGTATGTTGTTGATGCTGCAGATTATACATTAGGTCGTTTATCATCACAGGTTGCTGCTGTATTAAGAGGTAAGAACAAGCCTACTTATACACCATTCCTTGATTGTGGTGACAACGTTATCGTTATCAACGCTGAGAAGGTTCAGCTTACAGGTAAGAAGTTAGACCAGAAGATTTATTACAATCACTCAGATTATGTTGGTGGTATGAAGGAAACAACACTTAGGGAAATGATGGAAAAGAAACCTGAGAGAGTTATTGAACTTGCTGTTAAGGGTATGCTTCCAAAGGGACCTTTAGGAAGACAGATGTACACAAAGCTTCACGTTTATGCTGGTCCGGATCATGATCAGGCAGCTCAGAAGCCAGAAGTTTTAAAGTTTTAATTAAGGGACAATTAATAAGGAGGAATTAACAGTGGCTAAGAAAGCAAACGGAAAGTTCTACGGAACAGGTAGAAGAAAAAGCAGTATTGCTAGAGTATATTTAGTACCAGGTAATGGTAATATCACAATAAATAAGAGATCACTTGATGAATATTTTGGTCTTGAAACACTTAAGGTTGTTGTTAAGCAGCCATTAGTACTTACAGAAACAACTGAGAAGTTTGATGTAATTGTTAATGTACACGGTGGTGGATACACAGGTCAGGCCGGAGCTATCAGACATGGTATCTCAAGAGCTCTTCTTCAGGCAGATTCAGAAGAATATCGTCCAGCACTTAAGAAAGCAGGATACTTAACAAGAGATCCAAGAATGAAGGAAAGAAAGAAGTACGGTCTCAAGGCCGCACGTCGTGCTCCACAGTTCTCAAAGAGATAGTTGTATCTACAAACAAATTTCAAATCAATATACCTCAGAGGCCACATGGCTTCTGAGGTTTTCTGTATTATCACATGCTGTATCTAGCGGTGAAAGTGGTAATTCTATTAATACGAATCAAATCCAGGAAATATTATTAACATACGTACCGGTAGTTCCCAAATTACGAATCAAAATATGAAAATTGCAAAGACATACGTACCGGTGGTTCCCAAATTACGAATCAAAATATAAAAATTGCAAATTTATACGTACCGGTAGTTCTCAAATTACGAATCAAAATATGAAAATTGCAAAGACATACGTACCAGCAGTTCCCAAATTACGAATCAAATCTAAAAATATTATTAATATACGTACCAGAAGTCCTTTAAATACAATCAAAAACAATATTATATGACAAGAGGGGGAATTTTTATCGAACTTAAGAAACAATTATTAGAGGAACAGGAAAGATTAGCAAAGATAATTAAGAATACAAGGTATGAACTGAGAGATATGCCGGAGGGGAGATTGCGCATAGGAAAAAGCAAGGGATGTACACAGTATTACCATTGTAAGAAGGATTTGCCACATAATGGTGTGTACTTGCCCAAAAAAGATATAGAGTTGGCAAGGCAACTAGCTCAAAAATCATATAATGAGAAGATAATACGTTATGCAGAGAAAACTTATATGCGAATAAGTAAACTGCTGGGGGAATATGAAGATGAGAAAATAGAGCAAATATTTTTGTCAGAACACCCTGAAAAGCAGAAGTTAATAGTTCCAGTGGAAGAAATCTTTCAACAAAGACTAGATAAATGGATTTCACAACCATATGTACGTAAAGGATTTAATGATGATGCACCTGTTATTATGACTAATAATGGATTAAGAGTGCGTTCGAAATCAGAGAAGATTATGGCGGATTATTTTGAATCTATAGGGCTGGCATTCAAATATGAATGTCCACTATATATAAAACCATACGGAACAATATATCCGGACTTTACTTTCTTATCAAAAAGAACAGGCAAAGAAGTGTATTGGGAACATGAAGGAATGTTGGACAATCCGGAGTATGCCAAGAATGCTGTAAAGAAAATAGAGTTATATGAAACAAATGGTATATATCAGGGAGAAAATTTGATTCTAACATTTGAATCATCAGTTTCTGCTATTAATATTGAAATAATGAAAAATCTGACAAGAAGATATTTGTTATGAAAATATTGAACGGGTTAAGCAAAGGAAATGCACTTGACCGCTGATTTAAGTAAGTCTATGATAAAAAAATAATAGGTGATTAAAGAGAGGACGTGCTGTAAATAATGTAACTGGGAAAGGTGTAATGAATGAGATTAACAGTAAGATGTGTTAGTCCAGTTCCAGAGCGTTTTTTTATGAAAACTATGGTAGAATATCAGTATATATAATTGTGCAATTGAACAGCAGTCCAGTAATATAGAAATATTTTCTGGGAGGAATTGATTCTTGAAAAAATTAATAAACAAGGAATCTAATAAGACAGTTGATAGAAAAAATAATAAGAATACAGCATATTTCCACCTTTCAGGGCTGTTTGAGTTTTACGAGTTGTATAGAGAGTTTTTACCTCTTTTTCGAGAGCGTAGAGAATATTTTACGATTGGTGCGAAATAGGAAATCATAATCCTAAAGAAGTATTAAAATTAACGCAGAAGTATGGCGTTTCTGCAAGACTTACTTTTAGTAATTCATTACTTAGAAAAGAACACCTTATGGATAAAAAATGTAATGAATTATGTTCTTTATTTCATGATGAGATAAAAGTTAAGGACTTCCAATATGTTGTAACAGATTTTCGTTTAAATAATGATTTTGATAATCTAAAATAGCTTGACTCTTTTGAGAAGAACAAAGTGGAATTTTTATGCAACGAATGTTGTTATATCGGATGTAAGGATAGGAAAGCCTGTTATGAAGCGGTAAGTCGCAAGAATCAAGAGAAAAGATTTATTTGGATAATATGTTGGATTTGTTTTAAGATTCAAAAGAGGTATTTTTATGAAGACAAGACAGGAAGTACTTAAGTTCGGATTGTCATTTCCGGATACATATCAGGAAGCACCATTTCATGATGAGAATTGGCAGCTTGTGAGGATAAAAAGAAGCAAAAAAGCTTTTTTATGGACCTATGAGCGTAACGGATATATTAATGTTAATGTCAAAGTATCCCCTGAATGGAGAGATTTTTGGAGAAGTGTATATCCTTCTGTTATTGCAGGATGGCACCAGAATAAGGAACATTGGAATACTATCATTTTGGATGGAACAATTCCTGATAAGGATATAAAACGGATGATTACAGAAAGCTATGATCTTGTAACAGACAGTCCTACCAAAAGGATATATGAAGCTGTAAAGAAGATACCTAAGGGATACGTTGCGACTTATGGTCAGATAGCAAAGCTTGCAGGAAACGTTAATATGTCCCGTGCGGTTGGAAATGCACTTCATAAGAATCCTGATCCGGACAATATTTGCTGCTACAGAGTTGTTAATTCAAAGGGGGAGCTTGCAAAAGGATTTGCATTCGGAGGAGAGGAAAAACAGGCACAACTTCTCAGACAGGATGGAATAGAGGTTGTAAATGGCAAGGTAGACCTTAATAAATATAAAATGAATATATAAACATGTAATAATCAGTAGAGAGGAGTAAGCAATGAAAGACACACCAATACCGGATGATGTTATATATGAAGCGTCATCAGACAGACTTGAGAAATTGGAAATTGCAGAAGAGATAAAGGATATATTTTACGGAGAATTACAGATACAGATGGGATACTGCAATGGACATAACGTAATGCTTAATGCATTAGAATATCACAGAAGTTCGGAAATTAATGTTGCAGCAACGGATGTAATTTTACTTGTAGGATTAGTAACAGATATTACAGATGATTTAACCTATATATTCAACAACACTGCATTATGCGCCTTGTCAGGTAACTGAAGAAGGATTTGAGGTTGCTATCATATTGCCAAAAGGTACGAATACAGAGCTTGAATCAGAACATCATAAGGGAAGTACTCTAAGAAGATGTGATGATAACTGAAAAAAATAAGTGGCTTATTGCTCATCCGCAAGCAGGATTACCAGTAGGCACGCACACTGGTTTAACAGGAAAAAAATTTAAACGTCAATGAATTTAAGTAAAACATATAGTTGAAAGCGAGTGAGAACGTGGCCGAAAACAATTCTATTTTTGAAGAAATAACATTTTGGACATCTGTAAGAGAAGCATTTGAAACACTTGATTTACCGGTTGGTGCCGATACAACGATGATACAGATTAATTATCACGATCAGGTTTTGGCATTAGAAGTTGACCTGGCTGATGCGAGGGAATTTGCGAGTCTTCGTGTGGCTTATGAGGTTGCTATAAAATATAATAATAACAATAAAATAGTTGATAATATCGAACAGATAATAGATGTTTCATATCTTGTTGAAGGAATAACTATTCTGGCTTTATTACAGGAACTAGTAACAAGATATGAAATTGCCTGTATGAAAGAAGATGATTTCTGGTTTGAATACTACTCCAAGGAGGCAAATGAAGAGGAATGGGATGAGAATTGCAAAGAGGATATAGAAGAGGAATGGGATGAGAATTTAGAAGAGGATATAGATGAGGATGATGTAGAAATACCCGATTTTGGTTATCCGGATAAAGATGAAGCGCAGAAGTTGCTTACGAAATTAGAGGAACTTAATTTCAATAGTAAAGACGGATCATATTCAGGAATACTGGCAGAAGCGTATTATCACGTATTAACAGAGGGGTTGCTGCATGATAAACTAAAATCTCTTACATGGTATCAGGATAGATATAATCTTGTGAAAAAGGCTATTGAAACTGATAACAGTGAGATAAAAAATGTTGACTATCTCCTTTTAGCCGGAAAAACACTTTCTAAAAGTGAAAATAAAGATAGCCTTAAGAAGGCTATAGAGTATTTATTGGAAATAGAAAAAAGGATACAAAAAACTTCCCGGGAAAAAGATTATTATTTACATCTTTCAAGGGCATATTATGAACTTGATGATTATAAAAATGCATTTAAGTATGCAAGGAAGTTAAAACGGATTAGTGAGACTTTAGATATTAATACGCTTGCTATGTTAGGAAGATCAGCATATTCTCAGTTAGAAGAGTCATGCAACAGAATGTATGCGGATGAGGCGGCAAATGCTTTTTTTACAGCATTTAACAATAATCTTTATAATTACTACTATAAAGAGTCATGGGTAATGGAAATGCTTTGTAATGTCTGCACCAGAACACGAAGATGGGTGTTGATGGAAAAAATATGCAGAATAGGTACAATAAAAATTGATAATAACTCCGAAAAGACGTTGTTTCACCCATTTCCATATAATTATTATCTAGGTGTAGCATTGATGAATATGAACCGTGAAAAGGAGGCTGTCAGACGGCACATTGTGGGAGGTACAAACCGCACTTTGTTTTCGGTGAACTTA
>JBJEMF010000091.1:0-10238 GCA_051879535.1 Lachnospira sp.
CTGCATTAATGAGGATGTTTTAAGGGATATTCTGGTTAATCAGAGAGCGGAGGTGCTGGAGATTATGTTTACTGAGTATGATATGGAAAAACATATGAAGGTCGTGAGAAAAGACGGTTATGATGAGGGGTTTGATGAAGGATATGATAATGGCCATAACGCTGGATTTAACGAAGGGCACGATGATGGATTCAATGATTGCCTCTCTGAAATTATTACATTACTTGATATGTCAAAAAAAGGAAAAACACCGGATGAAATATCCAATGTCACAGGGATTGATATTGACATGGTTAATAAGATTTTAGAACAATCAAAATAAGACATTATTTGCATAGTATGATTTGTGGTCTGGTAATGACATAATATTCTTATAATCTTGAGAATTACATTTATATTTGATAAAACGAAAAAGCAAAAGACGTGATTTTTAATTACATAACATTTTAAGTTATATATGCGATTAGAGAGGAATGGTATTTATGATTATTGGCAAGCATTTGAAGAACCGCTTTGTATCCTCGATGATTTGTATGGTACTGTTAGTGTTAACCGTAGCAAGTGGATTAGTGATGGATAATCCGATTTTGGTGAAAGCAGATAGTTTGACGTTATCTGTAAGTTACTCACAACTTCAATGTGGGTCTCCGGTTACATTTACCATGAGTGCATCCGGCGGATCAGGGAATTATAAGTATATGCTTAACTGTATGGAATTGTGGAATTCTGATTATAACGGATATTATTATGTGACGGATCCAAGTAAACTTCCGGGGTATTCCGATAGCAATATGTTGGATATTACATTTTGTGCATCAGGAACTTACCGTATGCAATTTTACGTTATGGATATGACTACATATTCCTATACAAGAAAGATTGTGACATTAACGATTAATGATGCGTCTTATCCGTCTGTGGAAAGTCTTGCCGACGGGGTGGTTTCTCAGTGTAGAGCAGCCGGTAATTACTCTGATTACGATACAGCTTTATGGCTTCATGACTGGTTGGTGGATAATTGTTCCTATGATTATTCCGGTTTGTATTGTAGCGCTGAGGGTATGCTTGCCAGGGGCAATGGTACATGTGAGGCATATCACAGAGCTTATGAGATGCTTCTTAAAAGAGCCGGGATTTCTTATGGAAGGATGGAAGGCAACGGACATGTATGGACAGCGGTAAAAATGGACGGAGAATGGTATCAGGTGGATGTAACATGGGATGATAATGGCTATGCGTCAAAGGGTTCTTATGAAAATTATTTATATTTTGGAATTGATGATTATATTATGAATCTTGTTCATTCAGAACATTATGTTCATAGCGGTTATGAGTCTAATTCCCTTAAAAATAATTATTTATACAAGTCAGGAACGATTGACAGATGGTACAATAAGTTTACCTCCGAAATAACGAGTAATATTGCTTCAAGGCAAGAGACATTTTCAATGGATGTTAGTGATAATATTCCACAAGGGTATATGGATGTAATCTATAACATTGTTGCATATAAGATTGGGGTTGTGGACTGGGATACAGACAGTGTAAATGTCAGTTTAAGTGCAAGTTATGACGGTTCCCGTATTAATGTTGTGGCAACATATTCAGATAAAAATGTATCTTCAGGCTCCGGTGAATCAGGAAGTCAGCAGGAAACTACATCCGGTAGTGCGGACTCAGGAACATCAGGCAACAGGGAAGAAACCACGTCTTCCGGCAATGCAGGTTCTGGGACATCTAACAATCAGGGTGGAGTTTCATCTAATGGTACAAGTTCCGGAACATCCGGTAATTCAGGAGTTACTTCATCTGTTAATTCAGGTTCAGGGCATACGACGATTGACAAAGTAACTATGGATAATATTAACAATAACATTATTTGGGGAGGTCCTACAGGTACCATATCTACAGTTGTAACCGGGTCGGGTACAGTTGTTGAAACACCAGATATGCCTGAAAATGCTGAATTAGAAGCAGTAAGAGATGATGGAAGTATCATTGCGGTAATAAGTGTTCAGGGACCATATAAGGATGGGCTGGATTCTCAAATTACTACGGAGTATAGATCTCCTGTAAAAATTTCTGAAAAAAATAAAAATGCAAAAAAGATATTGTTATCTACATATAATGGAATTGTAGTAAAGAGATTATATTTATTGATTAAAGGAATTAAAAAGAATGCCGGAAGGTAGCAAAAAAATTTTCAAAAGCTGCCATATAAACAAAACCGTGTTATGAAAATATATAAACATATTGATTGAATAGTATTCAATTATTTGCATAAACTTCTAATATTCACTTTAGGTGATATAAGGATGGGAATTGAAGTAAATATTTTATTTGCTTCCTGTCTTTATAGTGAATATTATGGAGGTATTATGTATGGATGATAAAGAAAAATCGCTGTTAACAAGTGGAGTCGCGGGATTTATTATAGTGTCGATTCTGGGTACATTGTTTCACTATGTGTATGAATGGACCGGGAGATTGTGGCTTTTGGGGTTGGTATTTCCTGTCAACGAATCAACGTGGGAGCATATGAAGCTGGCTTTCTTTCCAATGCTCTTGTACGGAATTTTCATGTGTATATATTTGAAGAAAAATTATCCGGCTGTATGCTTTGCGGTGTTAACAGGAACTATCGTGGCTACGCTAATGATTCCAATTATATTTTACACGTATAGAGGTGTGTTGGGATTTGGAGTTACATGGCTGGATATGTTGACATTTTATTTAGCTGTGTTGATTGGAATTATAGTTGAACATTGCATGCTAATCGGGTTGGAAGACGATTGTAAAGTTGGAACAACGGTTATGGGGGTTATATGTGTCATTATGACAATAGCCTTTTTTGTCTTTACCTATAATGTGCCGGGTTTAGGAATATTTGTAGCACCATAATATTGCTGCATCGTAATTTAGATGTGATTTGAAAACTGTCTGACATTGTCAGGCAGTTTTTTTGATAGGAAATTTTAAGGAATTTCCTATTAAAAAAACTCCGTGAGGATGGGCACGCTTTTGCAGACGAATATTGTTGCTGAAGCGACACAAAAGCGGCACCGGAGTTTCGCAGGCGAAACTCTTTTTTATGGTTAATATATTGGTGTTGGAGTATAATAGAAAACAAAAAGGAGAAAAAGGGGTCTGACCCCATAAAATTTTTATAAATTTTTTTGCAAAAAAATTTATAAAATTTTAATGGGGTCAGACCCCTCCAGGAGAATCCATGATAAAGTCTACACGATATTATACTTCCGGAGAGTTTGCCAGAAAGGCAAAGGTTACGTTGCGTACGGTAAGATATTATGATGCCAATAATATTTTGAAGCCATCTTATGTGAATGAATATGGCAAGAGATTTTATACAGATAAAGATTTTGTTAGGTTACAACAGATATTGCTTCTGAAATATCTGGGGTTTTCACTGGAGGATATAAGGAATATTACGATTGATGATACAGATAAGGACGTTATTCTTCGTTCAATGGACATGCAACTTAAGCTGGTTCATGAAAAGCTTGAGCAGATGCATCGTGTGGAAAATGCAATTATAGAGACTAAGGATGCGTTAAGTAAAGATTCTCCTGTTGACTGGAACAAAATGTTGGATATTATTCACCTCACTAACATGGAGGAGAGCCTGGCCAGTCAGTACAAGGATTCAACAAATATTAATTCAAGAATCAGTCTTCATGCCAGGTATTCTACAAATCCTGTGAGCTGGTATTCCTGGATTTACGATAACTGCCAATTTTGCGAAAACTTTTATGATGTACTGGAGGTTGGATGTGGCAACGGGCAGTTTTGGTTGGAAAATGATGATAAGTTCGAGAAAAGTAATATTAATGTCACACTTACCGATAGTTCTGAAGGCATGGTAAGAGATGCCAAGAAAAATTTATCATCCATAAATTCGTCAACTGTTGAAAAATCTGGTGTAAGTTTCAAGTACGAGGTGGCAGATTGTGAAAATCTGCCCTATGGTGATGAGACATTTGATATGGTAATTGCCAATCATGTTTTGTTTTATTGTAAAGATATTGACAAGGCATGCAGAGAAATAAACAGGGTTTTAAAGAAGGGCGGCAGGCTTATTGCCAGTACATACGGAAGTAATCACATGAAGGAGATAAGCAATCTCATTCAGAAATTTGATCCTCGAATTGTGTTGGCGGCAACTGATTTATACGAGAAGTTTGGATTGGAAAATGGCGCAGATATACTTGAAAACACATTTTCCGGTGTTGATACAAAGTTATATGAAGATAGTCTGAATGTTACGGATTCCCAGCCCCTTATTGATTATATACTTTCCTGCCATGGAAATCAGAATCAATATATTGTAAACAGATATCATGAATTTGCTTCTTTTGTGGAAAAAAATATTAATAAAGGTTTTCGAATCACAAAAAATGCCGGCATTTTCATAGCATTGAAATAGTTTGTGAAATAGTTTATGAAAATTATTTTGATTTTGTATAAAAAAATGCTTGCAGGTGACCTTACGTCACCTTATATTATATCAAGTGGGAAATATTATTAACACACAGCCATTTTGGCCGGAGAGAAAGGGGTACAATAATGAAAGGTATTATCTTAGCAGGTGGCAGCGGAACCAGGCTTTATCCGCTGACTATGGTTACCAGTAAACAGCTTTTGCCGATTTATGACAAGCCCATGATTTATTATCCTATGTCGGTTCTCATGAATGCGGGGATAAGGGATATTCTTATTATTTCTACGCCGCAGGATACACCAAGATTTCAGGAACTTTTGAAGGATGGAAGTCAGTTTGGTGTAAATCTTTCTTATGCAGTTCAGCCATCGCCGGACGGACTTGCACAGGCATTTATTATTGGAGCGGATTTTATTGGTGATGATTCGGTCGCTATGGTTCTTGGAGATAACATTTTTGCAGGACATGGTCTTAAGAAAAGGCTTAATGCTGCTGTTGAAAATGCGGTTAACGGAAGAGGGGCAACAGTATTTGGATATTATGTTGATGACCCGGAAAGATTTGGTATTGTAGAATTTGATTCGGAGGGAAAGGCGGTTTCCATTGAAGAGAAACCTGAAAAGCCAAAGAGCAACTATTGTGTAACCGGTCTTTATTTCTATGATAACAAGGTTGTTGATTATGCAAAAAATTTGAAACCATCAGCAAGAGGTGAACTTGAAATAACAGACCTTAACAAAATTTATCTTGAAAGCGGAAATCTTAATGTAGAGCTTTTGGGACAGGGATTTACATGGCTTGATACGGGTACCCATGAGAGTCTTGTTGAAGCAACTAATTTTGTTAAAACAGTGGAATCTCATCAGCACAGAAAAATCGCATGCCTTGAGGAAATTGCATATCTTAACGGATGGATTTCCAAAGAAGATGTATTGAAAGTTTATGAAGTTCTTAAGAAAAATCAGTATGGTCAGTATCTTAAGGATGTATTGGATGGAAAGTATATTGATAAATTACATTGATGAATTGTATTAATAAATTGTATTGATAAATTTTAACGAAGAATTACATTTTTAAATTTACGAAGAAAGGAATTATTACAATGACAATTATAGTTACAGGCGGTGCAGGTTTTATCGGTTCAAATTTTGTTTACCATATGCTCAATAAATATCCGGATTATAGAATAATCTGTGTGGACTGTCTTACTTACGCAGGAAATCTTTCCACATTGGAGGAAGCATTAAAAAATCCTAATTTTAGATTTTGCAAGATTGATATTACAGACAGAGAAGCTGTTTATAAGCTTTTTGAAGAGGAACATCCTGATATCGTTGTTAATTTTGCTGCTGAATCTCATGTTGACAGATCTATCGAGAATCCTGAGGTATTCCTTCAGACTAATATTCTTGGTACAGCAGTTATGATGGATGCCTGCAGAAAATATGGCATTACAAGATATCATCAGGTTTCTACTGATGAGGTTTATGGAGATCTTCCTCTCGACAGACCTGATTTATTCTTTACTGAGGAGACACCTATTCACACAAGCTCTCCATACAGTTCATCAAAGGCAGGCGCAGATTTATTAGTACTTGCATATCATAGAACTTATGGTTTGCCGGTGACTATATCACGTTGTTCAAATAACTATGGTCCATATCATTTTCCGGAGAAGCTTATTCCGCTTATGATTGCAAATGCGCTTGCTGATAAGCCACTTCCGGTTTATGGCGAAGGATTGAATGTAAGAGATTGGTTATATGTCGAGGATCACTGTAAGGCAATAGATCTTATTATTCATAATGGACGTGTTGGTGAGGTTTATAACATTGGCGGACATAATGAAATGAGAAACATAGACATTGTAAAAATCATTTGCAGGGAACTTGAAAAACCGGAGTCTCTAATTACTTACGTGGAAGATAGAAAAGGTCATGATATGCGTTATGCTATTGATCCGACAAAAATTCATAATGAACTGGGATGGCTGCCTGAGACAAAGTTTGAAGATGGTATTAAGAAGACTATAAAGTGGTATCTTGAAAATAAGGAATGGTGGGAGACTATCATTTCAGGGGAGTACCAGAACTATTATGAGAAAATGTATAAGCCTAAATTTAACGATTAATTTAGAAAAAGTGAGTTTTTATAGGCTGTATATTTTTTGTTATTGGACTTGGAATAATTGGAATAAGGATAGGATTGGAGGAGCAGTATGAAGGTTTTGGTTACAGGCGTTTCAGGACAGCTTGGACATGATGTGATGAATGAGCTTGATAAGCGGGGAATAACCGGAATTGGAAGTGATATTGCTGAAAAGTATTCAGGGATTGACGATGGCACAGCGGTTACAACGGCTGAATATATCAAAATGGATATTACCGACGAAAATGCGGTAAATTTGATTGTCGAGAAAATCAAGCCTGATGCAGTAATCCATTGTGCGGCATGGACAGCTGTTGATATGGCAGAGGACGACGATAACGTGGAAAAAGTAAGGGCAGTTAATGCCGGAGGCACTGAAAATATTGCCAAAGTATGTAAAAAGCTTGACTGTAAGATGATGTATATCAGTACCGATTATGTATTTAATGGTCAAGGGAATGAGCCTTGGGACCCGGATTGCAAGGATTACGCTCCCCTTAACGTATATGGACAGACTAAGCTGGAGGGAGAACTGGCGGTTTCCCGCATTTTAGATAAGTATTTTATCGTGAGAATAGCATGGGTTTTTGGAACTAACGGAAAAAATTTTATTAAGACCATGTTAAATGTGGGAAAAACTCATGATGAAGTCCGTGTAGTTAATGACCAGATAGGAACACCTACATATACATTAGATTTAGCGAGACTTCTCGTTGACATGATTATTACAGATAAGTACGGCTATTATCATGCTACTAATGAAGGGGGCTATATTTCATGGTATGATTTTACGTGTGAGATATACAAGTGTGCAGGTCTTTCAACAAAGATTACTCCGGTTACCACGGAAGAGTATGGTCTTTCCAAGGCAGCAAGACCGTCAAATTCCCGCCTTGATAAGAGTAAACTTATTGCTAATGGATTTACACCACTGCCAACATGGCAGGATGCTACCCGCCGCTATGTTGATTACTTGATGTCGCAAATTGGGGTCTGACCCCCTAAAAAAAGTATAAACTTTTATATAAAAAATTTATAAAAATTTAATGGGGTCTGACCCCACTATAAATTTAAGAAAGGAAAAATATGGGACAGATTAAAGTTACTAAGGCCGATATAGAAGGGCTGTATATTATAGAACCAACAGTCCATGGGGATTCCAGAGGATATTTTGTTGAGACTTATAATCAGAATGATATGCACGAAGCAGGACTTGATATGGTTTTTGTTCAGGATAATCAGAGCATGAGTACAAAAGGTGTGCTTAGAGGTTTGCATTTTCAAAAAAATTACCCACAGGGAAAGCTTGTAAGAGTTATTAAAGGCTCAGTCTTTGATGTTGCTGTTGATTTAAGAGAAGGAAGCAAAACTTACGGAAAATGGTTTGGCGTTGAACTTACTGAGGAGAACCACAAGCAATTTTATATTTCTGAAGGATTTGCGCATGGTTTCTTAGTTCTTTCAGATACTGCAGAATTTTGTTACAAGGTTACGGATTTCTATCATCCGGGTGATGAGGATGGACTTGCATGGAATGATCCGGAAATAGGCATTGAGTGGCCTCAACTTGTAGGATCTTACAAGGGAAGTGCGTCAGCAGAAGGGTATACACTTTCTGATGGAACGAAACTTAATCTTTCTGATAAAGATCAAAAATGGGCTGGACTTAAAGATACATTTAAATTTTAAAATTAATTAATAATTTAGTATTGACACTAACGATATATATGTTATACTATTTGTATGATATATATATCGTTATTTTTATAGGGATTATTTCTTGAATTTAAGTCTCTATCTGACCTTTACGGGTCTTTGCGTAAATATACGCGTCTTAGTGTGGTGCATTGCATCACTGTTTTGCAATAAAACCCGGTAATTTTAATTCAATAATTATTGTAAGAATAATGTGCCTGTTACATTTGTTTAAATGTAATAAGTATATAGGAGTACAACACTGTTTCGACTTTCAATTTTACTATAGGGATAATTCTTACAGGAATAATAAAAGAGAATGTAGGTGATTAATATATCTAGAAAACACAGGATATGGTATCCCAATGCAATATATCATATTGTCGACAGAGGAATACACAGACAGGAAATATTTCAGGAGCCGGCTGATTATTTTCACTATTTGGAAATATTAAAAAATGTGCAGGAAATATATCCGTTTGAAATTCATGCGTTTTGTCTTATGCCGAATCATATACATATGTTGATAGGTACGCAGGAAGATCCTATATGGGATATTATGAAAAGGCAGATTCAGTTATACACGCAATATTTTAATTTCGCGCATTCATATAGTGGGCATTTGTTTGAAGGAAGATATAAATCTTTTCTGATTCAGGATGATAACTATTTTCTCCAAACCGGAAGATATATTCATCTCAACCCTGTTAAGGCCAATATTGTTGTCAGACCGGAGAATTACCGGTATAGCAGCTTTAGGACATATATGGGATACAAAAGAAATAAAATTATTTGCACAAGCAAGACGCTATCATATTTTGGTATGGATAATAATCTTTATCAAAAATATTTACACAGTAGTACGGATGATGAAGAAAAAGAATTTATGGAAAAATACAAAAGATAAGCTAATAAAGAAGCTCCTTTTGGTGGTTAGCATACCACTAAAAGGAGTATTTTTTATGCTTGGGAGCAATTGAAATTGAAGAGAACCAGAACCTATGATATAATTAACTGACAAAAAAGGGGGGGGTCAGACCCCATTAAATTTTTATAAAATTAAAAGAAAATATTTTAGAAAATGTTTATGGGGTCAGACCCCCTTAGTGAATGTATAGGAGATAAAGATGGTTAATCTTGATGGTAAACTTTCAATAGTAATGCCAGCATACAATGAGGAAAAATTAATATATAAAAGTATCATGACGACAATAGATATTGTTTCCGGTTTTGTAGAAGATTTTGAAATTGTTGCTGTTAATGATGGAAGCAAGGACAAAACTAAAGAAGAAATTGAAAGAGCAATAAAGTCAGATTCTAGAGTTCGTATTGTAACATCTACAAAGAATCGAGGAAAAGGAAATGCAATAATGTCTGGAGTGTCACAAGCGGATGGCGCGTATATTGCATTTGTTGATGCGGATCTGGAGTTGAATCCATCACAGTTGGAAGGCTATTTGCAGAAAATGATTGATGACAAAAAGGACGTTGTTATTGGTTGTAAATTTCATAAAGATTCAAAGCTTAAATATCCTTTTAAGCGTAAGGTAATTAGCATGTGCTACTACATAATGTTGCTTGTACTTTTTCATCTCAATGTAAAAGATACACAGACCGGACTCAAAGTGTTTAAAGCGGAGGCAATAAAACCTGTAGGACATCTTATAAGAACCAGCGGATTTGCTTACGATATTGAGCTTTTGGTTGCAGTTCATAGAAGAGGATTTTCTATTGCACAGATGCCTGTGGAAGTTGTTTTTGTGAGAGATGCAGGGACGAGAAGAATTGGTATTAAGGATTGCTGGAGGGCATTTATTGATACCTGGAAAATATTTGGCAGGGTTTACTTTAAACACTACTATGATTAATTGGTAAATTATAAAAGGTATAAAAGGGGTCAGACCCCATTAAAAAAGTATAAACAAAATACAAAAAA
>JBJEMF010000092.1:0-2568 GCA_051879535.1 Lachnospira sp.
TCACCGTTAGTACATAATACTCCCTTACGGTCAACCAGATATGCCAGCATTTCTTTTGTCAGATCATATTTGAACCTTACAGGCTGTCCGTCAATGAATACTTCAAAATTTCCAAAGGTCTGAAAATATACCCGCATCTTTCTCACAGGATTTACGGGAAATCTTAAGTTATCCAGCTCTTTTCTTACCTTTTCCGCTGTAACCGGCTTCATTATATAGCCACTTGCATGCATTTCAAAGGCATCCTTCATATAATCGGAATGGCCTGTTGTAAAGATAATATTAGTATCAGGATTTATCATCTTAATTTTTTTAGCCAATTCGATACCACTCATATTTCTCATCTGGATATCCAGAAGTAAAATATCACAAGATGTTCTCTTGCAGAATTCCAACGCTTCCTTTGGCCTTCGGAAGCTGTATATAATTGCAGAAGGCTCTGCTTTTTGAGCCGCCAAAACAAGCCCCTCCAATGCTATTTCTTCATCATCAAGCGCCAGTATATTCATGTCTAATTCTCCTTTGGAATACAGATTATTGCTTCAGTGCCTTTCCCCGGCTCACTTGTAATCTCTAATGTTGCATTACACATAATATTAAGTCTCTGACGCACATTACGAATACCAACATGAACCTCTTCTTCATTCTCATATTCCGGCGTAAATCCAACGCCATCATCTGAAACAATAATTTTGAAACAATCCTTACATTCCTTAACGGTAATAGTTACCGTTCCTACACCTTCCTCTTTCTGGCATATACCATGCTTAACTGCATTTTCCACAAGAGGCTGTACTGATAAAGCAGGAAGCATAAATTCTGTAGTCTCTACATCATATACAACCTTCAAATCATTTCCAAATCTCAGCTGTTCCAGCTTTAAATACGTCTTAACATGATTTAATTCCTCTTCAAAGGAAATAAGTGAAGTACGTTCAATGACACTGAGACTCTGTCTGAGATAATCGGAAAAATCACTGATTGCCTCTTGTGCCATCACTACATCCTTATCACAAAGATGATAGATCGAATTAAGAGAATTATAAATAAAATGTGGCTGTATCTGGCTCATGGCAAGAGTAAGCCTGTTCTCTTTCAGTTCTTCTTCCATTTTCTTTGCACGAATAGAGGTCTTATAATTGACTGCTACAAGTCTCACCGCCAATATCATATGAATAACAAACATAATGCAAAATACGACCTTAATACATATTCCGCTTTGCCAGAGGGACAATCCTCCGTTAATAAGCTCCCCTATAATGACTGCAAGGAGCAATACTACAGAAGTCAATACGAACCATTTCTTATTCCCATTGGTTTTTGCTTCCATAATACAGAGAATAATCAAAACCATGCTGACAATACCCTGTATAACTGCCCAATATAAACCTGTATCGTAAATTCTCATTACTCCCCCAAGGGATAATGCCAGAAAAATAAAATCTGCAATCACCAGAACATATATGGCAGCTTCCGCTATCTTCCTTCGTTTTTCCCGCAGCAGTTCAGCCACTCCGGCTCCAAACATCCAGGCTGCAAACATTAAAGCAATCTGCCGTGCATACGTGTTAAATACCATCTTATAATTTCGAAGAGAAATATCTTTTGTATCAAAATACATATATACACACATAAGAAGTGATGCAATTCCAAGCTTTAACAGTAATGTGCTGTTAGGAAGATTCATAAGCTTATAACCCACTGCCGTTCCTATAAGTGCAATAGACGCAACTAAAATAAAGACACATATAACGCGATATGTCATATATTCTTTTTCGTAGTGTTTTTTCAGAATTGTGAGATTGCTCATGCATGGCGAATCCAACATTTCATTGTATGCATTCTTATTTCCATAGCTATGTGGATTATGTAACCGGATTTCAATCACATCACCTTCTTCCAAGGCAGGCATCAGCCAATCCTGCCATCCGGTACCACACATATCCGGAAATTCTTCATTGCTTGAATTAAATGTATTCTCTCCATTTACCGATATATTCATACCGATATGATCCAGATAGAAACATATACTTGCTCCTTGTGGCAGTTCCATATTGAATCTGCCTTTCAGGAATAAATCCCCATCATATGATGACAGGTCTGTGTCCTCACTTAACGGCTGCCACTCTCCGCCGTTCTGACTATATTCACCTACAAAATTCAACGGCATTGGCATAGCCAAAAACGCCTGATTACTCTTTTTGCAAACTGTAAATATAACAATACCTGCAAAAAGAAACATAATTATGTATAGTACTAAATTAATTCTTGATTTCTTCAAAACTTCTCTCCTTAGTGTGAATTTTTACTCATTACATCATAACTCATTTTTGAAATCATGAACACCCCATATTTTCAATATCCAATATCCGGCTCAACAGGGTCACAAACTGTTAGAGTGTAGAATAGTCTGTACTGTTTCATTCTTAGAATCCTCGTCTGTAGCGTTGTTTACAGCTGTATCACTATAGGCAAGCGCATAAGTAGAAAATGCGTCTGTCTCTTTTATAATATGTTAATTGTAAAATGAAAATCCATACCTAATTTTCATTTCGTTTCAAATAATAC
>JBJEMF010000093.1:0-10088 GCA_051879535.1 Lachnospira sp.
CCTTCTTCTCCCGGAACACAAGTTTAAACATCCTATCCTTGTATTCCCTGTTGATGTTAAATTCTTCCAATAGGCAAATTTCCCCCTGTAATGTAGTGATTTATATATAAATTGTAGTGTGATAACAGGGGATTATCAGGGATACTCAATGTCCTGCGGGAAAACAGTTTGCAAAAAATGAGAATCTGATATACAGCTACATACAATCCTGAATAAATTAAAATGTAATGACCACAAATATAATAAATCAAGATTGTATATAGCTCGTAATCACCCTGCTAATATCATTGCTATAGCATTTAACAATTTAATATATTAATAATATATAATATATACCAATAAATTGCAAGATATTTTTAAAAATCCACCTGTTGGATTGTTCCGGCACTACCATCTTCATGAAGATAAATTCCTGATGAGCGGACTCTTCCCACAGTTGAATTCTTATCATCTTTTATATCAAACTGTGTTTTTGACTTTCCTAAGTAGATAGCACCGATATCTGCTTCTTTCAAGGTTATCAATTTATCTTTTCCATCCTCGTCCTTGATCCATATTTTCAGTTTTTCATATATCTCGTCACTTTCATCAATCCATCCGTTGTTATCACTGTCATATTCTGCCAGCTCTCCAAAGCCGTCCCCGGTTTGGGAACCGAATAATTCGCTTCCGTTGTTAATGATGCCGTCATTATTCTTGTCTAATGCAAGATAACCGCTGGTAGTATTCATACGGGGGATATTTTCTTTTTCTCCGTCATTATCAATGTCGAATTCAAAGAATTTATCGCTTATGGATACGGGGTTAGAATCCAGATTGATAACAAGAGGGTCTGTAAGTAGCGTTTCGTATTGTGTTACATAAGAACATTCTTCATATTCCATGAATTCCCGTGACATTGACATATCAAGATTAAAGGAAAGATTTCTTCCATCTGCTGTGACAGCGGTACCTGTTGTGGAAAATGTTGTTACCTCTGATTCTTTCGTAAAATGTGATGATGAGGTATATACGTTCCACGTAGTGGTGTTTGCGCTGTTTGACAGGGATAAAGTATTTGCCTGCAAATCCATGCTGTCCCTATGAAGGTTGTCGTAATAATAATTATCATTTTCCATACCTTTAAATCTCAGTTTTTTTATAAGGTCAAGAAGTGATTTGAATAACTTTTCTGAAACGGAGTCTAACATGTCGGATATGTTGTTAACTGAGTCAATTTGGTTAGGGAGATTGTTCACGGAGTCTGACATATCCCTCGCAGATTCTTGCGCTTCCTTTGTTACAAATTGTCCGTATGGATTGTAGTTATCTGAAGGAAGGTATTCCTTACTTGCAGAATAACCTTTTGAAGCATAGTATTCCTGCTGCTTAAGTTCCATGGAAAATGTGATGGAGGATATTGTTGCAGCTCCTGAATTAAGGTTACTTCGTTTCGTTATTGTGCGATATTCGTCTTTTTTTGAATAAGACCGTGAAGAGGTCATATTCACGTTACTGTTGGAAATTATCATTTGCATTCCACCTTTCATAAAAATGTTTTATCAGCAATGAACACATTAATATGAATGGCATGGCATTTGCCCTTGAGAGTGATTTAACACTCTGAAATAGTTATCGTCATATATTATCAATTGTTTACATATAAACTTTTATAAATACACTTTACAAAAGTCCTGCTATGGCTTATAAATAATATAGATATTTGTGTGACAAAAATATAATTAATAATGGAGGTACTGACATGTGGTTAGCAGATTTAGGCAACGGAAATTATCGTAATCCGATTCTTTATGCAGATTATTCGGATCCTGATGCAATAAGAGTGGGGGATGACTATTTTATGGTAGCCTCCAGTTTTAGTAATTCACCGGCCTTGCCAATTCTTCATTCCAAAGATTTGGTCAATTGGAAGGTGATTAATTATTGTCTTGATCATGTTCCTGAATTCAGATACAGAAATCCTATTCATGGCTGCGGTGTATGGGCACCATCAATAAGATTCCATGAGGGAACATATTATGTATGTTTTCCGATGCCGGATGAGGGCATATATATGACTACAACTACCGACCCATGGGGAAAGTGGAGTAAGCCTGTTAATATAAGACCAGGAGCCGGTTGGATAGACCCTTGTCCGTTTTGGGATGATGATGGAAAAGCTTATCTTGTGGCAGGAGTTGCCAAGAGCCGTATCGGATACAAAAGTGTGCTTCATGTTGTTCAAATGCAGCCTGACGGAATGGGATTAATTGGAGAAGAAGTGAAAATATTCGACGGAAATCTCAACGATCAGGTGACAATTGAGGGACCTAAAATGTATAAACGAAATGGCTGGTATTATGTATTTGCACCTGCGGGAGGAGTCAAGACGGGATGGCAGACTGTACTCCGTTCAAAAAATCCATTTGGACCTTATGAGTACAAAGTAGTGTTAAGGCAGGGGGATTCTCAGGTTAACGGACCTCACCAGGGAGCGTGGGTGGACACTGTCACAGGAGAAGACTGGTTTATACATTTTCAGGATGTCTATGCCGCAGGAAGAATAACTCATCTTCAGCCGATGCATTGGGAGAATGACTGGCCGATAATCGGCATAAATAAAGAGGGCAACGATTATGGCGAACCTGTTATGGAATACAGAAAACCTGACATTGGAAAGAACCGGGAAGAATTATCTGACACAACAAAATACCCTATATGTGAACCTGATACAGATGAAGAATTTGATAAGGATTATTTGGGATTGCAGTGGCAGTGGAATGCTAACTTTGACACTGCCTGGTATGATTTGAAAAATGATGAAACAGGACATAAGAAAGAAGATGGTTCCTGCATAAAGTTAAATGCAGTGGGAACCACACACTTAAGACCGGTTGGGGATTACAGAAATCTTCTTTTGCAGAAGTGGCCGTCACCGGAATTTACCTGTATAACCAAAATGTATGTAAATGGTTTACAAGAGGGTGATTATGCCGGAACAGTATCTTTGGGTATGGAATACGGTGCATTAGGAATTGCAAGAAAAGCTGACGGATATTACATTCGTACTGTAAGAGGTACCCAGAACTTTGACTGTGATGTGCCATACACAGAAGAAGACGTTAAGGAAATTAAGATTGATATTTCTGACTTTAAGGATGATTTAAAAACGGTTTATTTCAGATACACTGTAAAATGCGTTAAGAGAGTTACCAGAACAGAAATGTCTATTCCTGTTGAAAATGTACCTGTGGAGCAGATTGAACTGGAAATCAGCTTTGATGGAGACGACTTCACAAAATATATGTCATTTGACGCAAAGGCAGGACGTTGGGTAGGAGTTAAAAATGGAATGTTCTGCATGCATGACAACAGAATCAAAGGTGATGGGGAAGGTTTTGTCGCCGTTGATTATGTGAGATATGAGGATTTGCAGGAATAATAATGCTAAGATAAATTGAGTAGAAATAATAAGAAAAACATGTTTAGCAGACAGGGAAAAAGGAGGTCGTAATGAGTTACAGTAAAATCACACCGGGAACAGGTGGAAACCGTTATGTACCCTATGGGGAAAGAAAGGGAAATGAATCTATAGTATATTTTACGAGAGACCTTTCAGCAGAAGGACTTCGCAAAATTTATGGGAAAATCAGTGAGCATTTAACCGGGAGAGTTGCTGTAAAGCTGCATACCGGTGAGAAAAACGGGCCTAACATTATTCCAAGATCGTGGGTAAAGGAACTCATAGAAAAGGATATTTCCGGGGCAACCATTGTTGAAACAAATACATATTACGAAGGAGACAGATATACCACTAAGCAGCACAGAGAAACGTTGAAGGTAAACGGATGGACATTTTGCCCGGTGGATATTATGGATGAAGATGGAACCACTAATCTTCCTGTAATAGGTGGAAAATGGTTTAAAGAAATGTCAATGGGTAAAAATATACTGAATTATGATTCCATGTTAGCATTGACCCATTTCAAGGGACATACCCAGGGCGGTTTCGGTGGCTCTAATAAAAATCTAGGTATAGGGTGTGCAGACGGACGAATAGGAAAAGGTATGATTCATACCACTCCCGGTTCGGATAATATGTGGGACATAAGCAAAGAAGAGTTTATGGAACGTATGACAGAATCTACCAAAGCCACAATAGACCACTTCGGAAAAAATATTGCTTATATCAATGTGCTGAGAAATATGTCTGTTTCCTGCGACTGCGAAGGATGCGCAGCACTTCCTGTTGTGACGCCGAATATAGGAATTGTTGCATCGGTTGACGTTCTTGCAGCGGACCAGGCATCGGTAGATTTGGTGTATGCATTGGATGAAAAAGATCATGCAGATTTGGTGGAAAGGATTCAGAGCCGGCACGGACATCGTCAGTTATCTTACATGAAAGAACTGGGCATGGGAAATGACCGTTATATTTTAATTGATATTGATAATGAAGAGACAAAGATTTCACCAAAAACGGCGGTTGAGGGAGTGGTACCTTTTGAAGCTTCAAGTAATTTGACTTAAGGACGAAAACTGAAAAAATAACTAAAAAAGTTATTGAAAAAAGTTATTGAAAAAAGTTATTGAAAAAAGGATATCTAAGGGGAAACTCAATTGACATTTGGATTGTATCGTGATATTGTTATAGTAATTGGGAAAAGTGCTTAAATAATAAAAAATATTATGCTTATATTTGTTTAATATAACTAATAAATTTATTATTACAGCCCTTTCCGATGGGATACAGATGGGTTCATCTGAAACTAAATATTTTACAATTAGGAGGATTTTATGAAAAAGAACAGAAAAAGGATTATAGCGGCAATCATGACTGCACTCATGGTGCTGACATTAGTCCCGACATGGTTGCTTGGCGGAGTGTTTGCTACGACAGCAAAAGCTGAGAACAAGACGTATACATATAGTGCGGCTGAAGACAGTAGCTGGGTACAAAATACAAATATCGCAGATGCAACAACAATAGGAACTGATAACTTTTTTAAAATTGTTAGTGCAGCGGATGGAAAGGCAAAATATGCTAATAGTGGTACTCATTCAATTGAATTTCACAGAGATGGAACTGGAAGTCTTGAATTTGTAGTACCAACAAATACAACAGCAAATGTTACTATGTCAATAGGAGCAAGCGGTAGCGGTACAGTATTTTATGAATTAGCAGATTCATCAGGGCAAGCAGTGGCACAAACAAGCGGTGCTGATGGATATAAGTTAACATCAAGTACTGCTACAACTGTTAAATATTCTTCATTACCTGCTGGTAAATATGTATTTAAAGGTTTGTTAACATATAGTGCTGAATCAGCTGATAGGAATCTTAGACTTTATAGCATCTCAGTCGAGACTACTTCAGCAGCTGCAGCAACAGGTACTCAGCCTGTAGTTTCGGCAGTAAACGCTGTTGTTAATGAAGAAACAGGAATGATTGACATCTCTTGGACTGCATCAACTGAAGCAACAGGTGACGGAAAGTATGAAATATATGTTAATGACGGAACAACAGCTATAGCAACAGTTGCAGGAGATGCAGAAAAGAAGTATTCTTATGCTCCTGGTGCTACAGGAACATATAAATTTACTGTAAAAGGAGTTCTTGGAGATAATAAGAATGAGGGAAAAACTTCATCAGAGGTTAGTTATAAATTAGAGCTTGCTAAAGCTACTGCTAAAGCTGAAAGAGTTGCAGAAGATGGCTCTAAGATAAAAGTAAGTTGCGATGGGGTTAAAGAAGCTGAATCTTATGTGGCTAACATTTACGAAGCTGATGGAAAAACATTAGTAAAGAGTAATGTGGCTATGACAGTAGATGGAGCATCTGGTAAGGCTTCTGTAGAAATAGATGGTCTCACAGAAGGAAGCAAATATTTTGTAGAAATAATTGCTAAGAGAGGTACAGAGACAACAACAAGTGATAAGGTTTCAGTAAGACCTTATAAGACTATAGACATGAATGAAGCAATTCCGTCTATGAAAGTTGTTAATACAACAGAGTCAAAGGGAACAGTTGCAATTGAAAGAGACAATGGAACAATCAATGTAAGTCAGAGTTCAGGCTCAAGTTCAAAGGTTGAAGGTAGTGGAGCCAAGGTTGGAAGCTATATTGTAGCGGAAGCAACTGATAAGGACTTTACAATTTCAGCAGATGTAAAAATTACAAGTATTGAAAGAACTAAAACGTCAAATCAGCAGGGCTTATATATCGGAGCTTTTGGAGAACTTAAAGAGGCGTGTGTTGCTTTATCAACAGCAGAATTGGGAACTAATGATAATGCGTATGCAGCATATTGCTCAAACGGTAAAGTGGCAAGAGCAAAAGAAACTAAGGCAACAGTAGGAAATGTGTATTCAATGTCTGTTACAAGAACAGGCGGAACTTATACAATTGTTATAAAGGATAGTTCAGGCAATGCTATTGTAAACTACGAAGATACATCAGCAGATGCTGAGCTTGGAGAAGGAAAGAGTGTAATTCCGGCAATAGCAGTAATTGGTGTTTCAGCAGAAATTACCAACTTAAAGCTTGTTGTAGCAGGAGAAACAAAGATTGATTCTACTACATTTACAGGTTCATTCAGTCCATATATTGATAACTGGTCAACAGTAGATGCACCAACGCTTACTGTTGTAGAGGACAAAGCCGAAGCAGAGTTAAATACTGTATATGTTAAGGTTAATTGTGATATCAGTGTAATTGGTGCATCAAAAGTTACAGTATTTATGAAAGATGCTAACGGAAAAACACTTGGTAAGAAAGAGTGTGTAAAGAATGGTGGAGAAGTTTCATTCAAACCGGAAGCATCAGGAACATACTATTTCATAGCAATGGCTACAAGAAATGGTGAAACAGACAGTATTTTCTCGGAAGAATTAGTTTCACATGAATTTACATTAAAGATGGTTAAGCCGGAACTTATTAGTATCACTAACAAAGGTAACTATTCTGTACAGTTAAGATGGGCTGCTGTAACAGAAGCACAGAAGTATCAGGTTTCTTACAGCTCAGATAACGGAGTTACATACTCAACTCCAGTAGATACTACAGATACTATTTATACAGTTACAGGATTATCAGCAGGAAAATATAAATTTAAGATAACTGCTGTTAATGGTTCAGATGTTTCAGAAGCTGTTGAGAAAGAAACTAATGTAACTGCAGATGCAGAGACAGAATGGATGTATTCTGCATTTGGTGGTTCTAATGCAACTACAACTGATGGTAAGAACGGAAGTTCTGGAAATCCTAATGATCCAACTTCAACTGTTAAAGTGAATTCAGGTATAGTATCATCAAATACTATAGGAGGAAAGCTTGTTACAGGTACAAGCCCTGATGAAATTTCATATTTCTATACACAGCTTTCATCAGATATGAACTTTACATTAAAGGCTAAGGTTCATATTGATGCATTAAAAGAAGATGGTGGACAGGTTGGATTCGGTCTTATGGCATCTGATACTGTAGGTGAGAGTTCAACAGAAAAGGCTTACTATACTAACTCAGTAGCAACTTATGCAGGTAAGCTTGAGTATTACTATGATGAAGAAACACAGGCTGTAACATCAGATTCAACAAAGACTAAGTATGCATTATATGAAGGAATCGGAGCAAGATATAAAGTTGGTTCAGCTGACACATCATCTTTCGGTAATGGTTCAATAATGCTTCCTCTTTCGCTGGATGCTAACGGATTAGAGCCTACAACAAAGTGGAATGTTCTTGGCGGTGACAATTTCATTAACGCTACAGGAACAACAATTGAAGGAACAGGTTATAAAGATTTCTATTTGACATTAACTAAAGATAATACAGGTTTCTTATGTATATATTCTGATGCAGATGGAAAAGAAATCAGCAGACAGAGAATTTATGATTTAGACAATGAGTACTTAACAACAATTGATAAGGATAACTACTATGTTGGTTTCTTTGCTGCAAGATGTGCAGAAATATCATTTTCAAATATTACATTTACAACAATTAAGGCATCAGATGATGCAGAAGCAGAGGGAGTAGAGTATACACTTATAACTCCTAAGGCAGAAGTTACAACAACAAGCACAACAGGTAGCGCAGATTATGAGTTACAGTTCGTTGCTAATGCAGATGGTGTAGTTACAATTACAGCTCCAAATGGAGAGGTTGTTGTTGATAATCAGCATGTTTCAGCTAATGAAGTTGTTAAAGCTCCTTCATACACATTAAGCAAGGGTAAGAATGACTATGGTATTTCGTTTACACCTGATGAAGGTTATGAACCTGGTAAATATCAGAAGTTATCTTCTTATGACACAATAGAATTTACATACACAGTAACTTACAAAACAATAGGTGAATCAGGACAGTCAATCTGGATTTCACCTGATGGAACAGGTGATGGCTCTAAGTCTAACCCTACAGATATTTACACAGCTATTAAGTATGTACAGGCTAACCAGCAGATTGTTGTTACAGAAGGTACATATAAGCTTGAAAGCACAGTTAAGGTTGCAAGAGGTATCAGTGGTAAGGAAGATGCAATGATTTATCTTATTGCAGATCCAAGCGCAAAGACAAGACCGGTATTTGATTTCCAGAAGGCATGTGCAGGATTTATCTTTGCCGGAGATTACTGGTATGTTAAGGGATTTGATGTTATTAATTCCGGTGATAAGTGTAAAGCTGTTCAGGTTTCAGGAAATCATAATACATTAGATCAGATTAATGTATATAATAATGGTGACACAGGTATTCAGATTAGTAGATATCTTCCATCTGATTCAACAATAGATATGTGGCCATCATACAACACAATATTAAATTGTACATCATACAACAATGCAGACCCGACTTATGCTGATGCAGACGGATTTGCAGCTAAGATTACAGTTGGTGTAGGAAATGTATTTGATGGTTGTATTTCACACCACAATGCAGATGATGGATGGGATTTCTTCGCATATCCTGACACAGGTGCCATCGGAAAAGTAACAATTAAGAATTCAGTAGCATATTCTAATGGATATGTAATTAAGGATGCAGATGGTAACCTTGATATTAATGGCGGAAATGTAATTGATGCCGGAAATGGTAATGGTTTCAAGATGGGTGGTAACAGTATTACAGGATACCATACTATTGAAAACAGTATCTCATTTGAGAATAAGGCAAAGGGTATCGATTGTAACTCTTGCCCTGATATTCAGGTTAAGAACTGTACAACATTTAACAATGGTTCATATAACATTGCATTATATTCAGGTTCAGCTAAGAACACAGACTTCTCAGCTACTGGTGTAATTTCATACAGAAGTGCAGACAAGGCCGTAACAGTTATTGATACAGATGGAGATTATGTTGATACAACAGGTAATAAGGGTATCAAGATGGTTGGAAATCAGGATGTAAGCAAGGTTATAAATAATACATCATACTTCTGGATGGGTTCATACGTTCCAGAATTATCAGGAACATTTAATGATTTAATAATGAGTCTTAATGCAAATACTACTGCCGGATATGGTTCATACAACGCAGCTGGTAATAAGGTAAGTGATGCATGGTTCGAGAGTCTTGATACTTCAAAGGGAGTAACAAGAAATGCAGATGGTTCAATTAATATGAACGGCGTGCTCGTACTTACAGCAGCAGCAGATCCTAATGCAGGTGCTAGAATGACAAATACTCTCTCTGCTGAGATTGCTGTATATCCTACAGTAACAGGTGACAGTTCAAACATGTTCGTATGGATTATGGTTGCTTTAGGAGCTGTTGCGGTTGCAGGAGCAGGACTCTTCTTTGGAAAGAGAAGAATGGCTAGATAATAAAGCTGTTTAAGATTAAATTATTTGCTTTGATAAATATTATGATTAGTATTTGTTGATGCAATACAACAGAAGTTAAAAGATAAGAGATGTCGCTTCAATGATGATAAATCGTTGGAGCGGCATTTTTTATGTGTTTTATTTTAATTTGTGATATTTTGTTGAAAGTTCTGGTTGCAATCTAATGATATATAATATATACTAATAATATAGATAACTATATAACATTTGCAAGGAGGAAATTTGCCTATTGGAAGAATTTAATATTAACAGGGAATACAAGG
>JBJEMF010000094.1:0-34623 GCA_051879535.1 Lachnospira sp.
TAAGCTGGTTGTAATAGATGTGGGACACGGAGGAATTGACCCGGGTAATGTAGGAGTTGATGGCATACTGGAGAAGGATGTAAATCTGGCAGTGGCATTAAAGCTAAAAAAATATCTTGAACAAAACGGCATAAAGGTTGTAATGACAAGGGTTGTTGATGAAGGGCTGTACAAGGACAGCGACAGTAATAAAAAAGTTTCTGACCTTAAAAAGAGATGTGAAATCATTAACAGCAATAATGCGGATGTTGCTGTAAGCATACATCAAAACAGTTATACAACTTCCAGTGTAAAGGGCGCTCAGGTGTTTTATTATAAGAATTCGGAAAAAGGAAAGAAACTTGCCCATATTATACAGGAATCAATAAGAAATAATCTTGATGAGTCAAATAAAAGGGTGGAAAAATCGGATTCAAAGTATTACATGCTTCTTAACACGCAAGTTCCCACAGTAATCGTGGAGTGTGGCTTTCTGTCCAACAGAGGAGAGGCAGAAAAGCTTATTTCAGATGAGTATCAGGATAAAGCAGCCAGTGCTATATGTTCGGGAATTAAACAGTACCTGCTGGAAGAATGAAAAGGTGCCATAGGATAAATATAAGTATACAAATATGTGACTGAAAACGAAAAGAGGTGTGTCTGATAATGCTGAAAATGAAGACTATAATTGAAGAAATAACCGGAGATGAAAAACAGGATGAAGCTGTTTACAAAAAAGCCGGTGATATTTTAAGGAGAGGCGGACTTGTAGCATTTCCTACTGAAACGGTATATGGTCTTGGAGCTGATGCTCTTGATGAGACCGCTTCAAAGAAAATATATGCGGCAAAGGGCAGACCATCAGATAACCCTTTAATTGTACATATTGCAGATATCAATGATTTGTATAAGCTGTCCTGTGATGTTAATGAAAATGCACTTAAGCTGGCAGAAGCATTCTGGCCCGGACCACTGACTATGATATTGAAAAAATCGGACATTGTACCCGACACAATTACAGGAGGTCTGGATACGGTGGCAATCAGAATGCCAAGTCATAAAGTGGCATCAGAACTGATAAAGAATTCAGGGGTATATATTGCTGCTCCCAGTGCCAATATATCGGGAAAGCCAAGTCCCACAAGGGGACAGCATGTCATTCATGATATGGATGGGCGTATAGATATGATAATTGTGGATGATACTGTTGATATTGGAGTGGAATCCACAATTGTGGATTTGAGCGAACAGGTTCCTACAGTATTAAGACCCGGATTTATTACACTCCAACAGATAAAGAATACTCTGGGTGAGGCGGTGATGGACCCTGCTATTATGGGAAATGTAGCAGATGGAGTTGTACCCAAAGCTCCCGGCATGAAATATAAACATTACGCACCCGAGGCCAATATTACCATAGTGGATGGGGATGTGGACAAGGTGGTTTCCGTGATAGATAAAATGTCTTATGAGCGAGTAGCCGAAGGGGCAAGGGTTGCGGTTATGGCATCTACTGAAAATGTTGGTTTATACAAAAAAAGAGAGCTTTATCAGGTTATAGATATGGGCAGCAGATTTAACGAGGCGGAGGAGGCAAAAAATCTTTTTGCTGTTCTTCGTAAATTCGACGAAGACGGAATAAATTACGTTTTCTCGGAAAGTTTTTCCACAAATGATGTTGGACAGGCTGTTATGAATAGATTGATAAAAGCAGCAGGACATACTATAATACATGTGTAGTTAGTGGGCATCATCGTAGTAAGGTGGAGCGTTGAACAATGAATAGATTTAAAAAAGTTATTTATGTATGTATGGGAAATACCTGCAGGAGTCCTATGGCAGCAACCATAATGAGAAATCTTATGCCGGATATGATTGTGGAATCCAGAGGTATGGTGGTTTTGTTTGAAGAGCCCTATAACCCTAAGGCTGTGGCCGTGGCGTCGCAACACAATATGATTATGACAAGTGATGTGTCTATGCAGATTTCTAATGATGATTTTTCCGGTGAGACACTGGTGCTAACTATGGATGCAGTGATGAAACAGAAAATTTATGATACCTTTGATAAGGCCATAAATGTATTTTTTATAGGGGAGTTTGTAGGAGAAGCAGATGTTGTAATTCCTGATCCTTACGGAAAGGGAATGGAAGAATACAGTAAATGTTTTGATGGGATTTACAGACTTGTGGAAAAGGTAACGGGTATATTAGAGAGCGAAAAGGAGAGTAAAGATAATGATAGCAATAGGATGTGATCATGGAGCGGTTGAACTTAAGGATCAGATGGTAGAACACCTTAAGAAGAGAGGAATCAAATGTAAGGATGTGGGAACTTACACTAAGGAATCATGTGATTATCCTGTGTATGCCCATAAAGTTACAGATCTCATAAACAGTGGAGAATGTGAATTGGGAATACTTATTTGCGGAACAGGAATAGGAATGAGCATGGCTGCAAATAAGATTAAGGGAATAAGAGCTGCACTATGCAGTGACTGTTTCAGTGCCCAGGCAACCAGAGAACACAATAACGCAAATGTTCTTTGCCTTGGAGCAAGAGTTATAGGACCGGAACTGGCTTTCAGAATAGCAGATACATTTCTTGATGCGGGATTTAGCAATGATGAAAGACATATTAGAAGAATCAGTATGCTTGAAGAGGATAATTAAATGAGTGATAAAAGAGAAGGATATATATCCTGGGATGAGTATTTCATGGGCGTGGCAAAGCTTTCCGCAATGCGCTCTAAGGACCCTAATACCCAGGTAGGTGCCTGCATTGTAAGTGAAGACAACAAGATATTGTCTATGGGTTATAACGGATTTCCTATAGGGTGCTCCGATGATGAATTCCCTTGGTGCAGGGAGGGAGACCCTCTTGATAATAAGTATTTTTATACAACTCACAGTGAGCTGAATGCCATTCTTAATTACAGAGGCGGAAGGCTTGATGGTACTAAAATGTATGTGACACTGTTTCCCTGCAATGAATGTGCTAAAGCAATTATTCAGGCGGGGATTAAGACCCTGGTGTATGATTGTGACAAATATTCGGATACTGCATCCACTATTGCGTCAAAAAGAATGCTCAATGCCGCGGGGGTAAGATTTTATAAATATGAACCTACGGGCAAGAAAATAAATATTGATTTATAATTCGGAAAATGGGCTGAAGCATCGGATATTAATGCTTCAGCCCATTAGATTATTCAAGACTTCCATTATTCAAGACTTTCATTATTTGAAATTTCTATTATTCGAAACTCTCAAGGGTTTTTATGTAATTTTTAAATTCTCCGCTGTATATGCATTGGAGAAGATTATCAAGTTTATGCAGTGTTTCAACCAAAAGGTCATTGCTTATAAGGCCGTCTTTACATGCATCGGCCAGTTCATCCAGGTCCACCACTTTTACCAATCCGCAGTTTTCAATAATTACGTCGGCTAATAAATCTGTAAAGATATAAGTGTCGGTTTCTTTGTTATAGTCAGTGTCAATTATATCGCAATATATATATGCAAGGGAATTATCCGGTTTGAAAAATTTACTTATTTTGAAACCTTTATCGATTACATAATATGAGATTCCGTGGGAAAACTCAGATTTTGGGCGAAAAGTTTCCCAACGGGTAATAATTTTGTCTTTTTCGAGACAAGAAATGATATCGTCTTTAAGTTCAATACATTCGCAGGGGATAAGCCTTTTCCTTACTAAGGTAGCCATAGAAGTATCCTCCTTATAAGAGTATTCTTTTGAAAGGTTAAATTTACTGAAATTATATCAAGTGAGTGTATAAAATTCAATAAAATGATTTACAATAATTTGAATATAAAATGATTACTGGTAAATTTAACAAAAATGGGATTAAAATATAGAAAAAAATAGACATTTAGCCTGTCTGATGTTATTATTATGATAATCATGTTTAAGTAGGAAATGCTATGGGAGATAAGGGGAAAGGGCTTAGAAACATTGTATTAATTTCACAGATTAGTATATGTATTATGGTTCCCACGTTTGTATGTCTTGCGTTAGGTATATGGCTGGATAAGAAGTTTGGAACATGGTTTACGATTCCTCTTCTTTTTATTGGAATGGCGGCGGGGGCGAGAAATGCCTACGTTTTGGCGATTAATACAATAAAGCAGGAAGAAACTTCACGAAAGAGAAAACAGGAAGAAGAAATTAAGAAAAAAGTGGAGAATTATAATAAAATTCATGATAAGCAAGATTAAGGAACTCAATTCTTCAATACCGGGTATGCTATTTATTGATGCAGTATACTTACTGATTGGTGAAGTTATTATACTGGCATTTGTACCGGATAAATTAAGCTGCGCAATAGGTTTTGCAGCAGGAATTTTGTACTCGGTATTTTGTACATTTCATATGAGCCTGAGAATCAGGAAAGTCGTTTATGGCGGAGCCAAAACCAGTGTCACCCTGGTTTTAGGATATCTTATAAGACTGATTGTAATGTTTGCAGTATTTGCAATACTTTACTTTACCGATACAGGAAATCTTCTATGTGCGGTTATCGGTATGTTTTCAATGAAGGTAGCGGCTTATTTACAGCCGGTTGCTGATAAATTATTTAATTTATTAAAAAAAGGAAGGTGAGAAGGTGGGAAGCTTTAGTGTGAACACATTAGTAGCATGTGACTCCAGCTTTATGATACAGAGCCTGTACCAATTCAGGATTCCCGGAATTGATTACACATTCAGTATCAATACTACTCATGTTGCAATGCTGCTTGTATCTGTTTTCATTCTGATTATGGCAATTGTCGCCAGAGTGAAGATAAACAAGGTTAAACCTGAAGATACCCCCGGAATGTTTCAAAATGCAGTTGAGATAATCGTAGAGATGCTTGGCACTATGGTTGACGGAATTATGGGCAAAAATGCAAGTAAGTTCGTTAACTACATTTCAACATTATTCTTATTTATAATTATTTCTAACATTTCAGGACTCTTTGGTTTAAGGCCGCCCACAGCGGACTACGGTGTCACCCTTTGTCTGGGATTGATAACGTTCGTACTGGTTCAGTATAACGGTATCAGGAAAAATAAGGGGAAACATTTTACGGCTCTTTTTCAACCGATATGGTTCTTATTCCCAATTAATTTGATTGGTGAATTTGCGGTTCCGCTGTCTCTTTCACTGCGTCTGTTTGGTAACGTTATGTCAGGTACCGTTCTTATGGGCTTGATATATGACTTGTTAAAGCCGTTTACCATAGGATATCCGGGAATATTGCATGCATACTTTGACTTATTCTCAGGATGTATTCAGGCGTATGTATTTAGTATGTTAACCATGGTTTATGTTAACGACAAAATTGCAGACTAGATATGCTAGTCAAAAAGATTTTTTTAAATGGAGGATTTTAAGATGAATATTAGTGGACAGGAATTTATTCAGGCTATGTCAGCAATTGGTGCAGGTATTGCGATGATCGCAGGTGTTGGTCCTGGTGTAGGACAGGGTATTGCAGCAGGTCATGGTGCTTCAGCTGTAGGTCGCAATCCGGGTGCTAAATCAGATATTACATCAACAATGTTACTTGGTCAGGCTGTAGCCGAGACAACAGGTCTTTACGGTTTCGCCGTAGCTATTATCTTAATGTTCGTTCAGCCTTTCAAGGGTTAATGTGAACATAATTAAAGACTCCGCAGAAAGCGGAATTAAGGATAGTAGAAAGGAGGCCTACAAGTGAATTTGGGAAGTACATTTATCGCGCTTGAGACATCAGGACGATTATTTGGCTTAGATTATCAGCTCCTTTTTGATGCTGCTGTGACAGCAATAAATGTGTTCATATTGTTCCTCTTTTTATCGGTTATTCTGTTTAATCCGGTGCGAAATATGCTGAAGAAAAGGCAGGATAAGATAACAGGAGACAGAGAGATTGCTGAAAATGACAAAGCAGAAGCTCTGGCAATGAAGGAAGAGTATGAAGCTAAATTAAAGGATGCTAATAAGGAGGCTGAATTTATCTTAAGTGAAGCTCGTAAGACGGCAATGCATAATGAGCAGAAGATTATAGACGAAGCTAAGGAAGAGGCAGCAAGAATTATTGCAAGGGCTAATACAGAGGCTGAGCTTGAGAAGCAGAAAGCTGCTGATGATATTAAACAACAGATTATTGTTGTGGCATCGGTTATGGCTTCAAAACTGGTTGCAAAATCTATTGATGATAATGACAGTAACGCTCTTATTGAGCAGACTTTGAATGAAATGGGTGAGAACACATGGCTAAGCTAGTAGAGACAACTTATGGTGATGCGTTGTTTGACCTTGCTTTGCAGGAATCCAAGATGGATGTGTTGTGTGAAGAAGCACAGACTGTAATTGAAGCGTTTAAAGATAATGCTGAATTAGGAAAGCTTCTGAGTCACCCTAAGATTGTAAAAGAAGAAAAACAAAACGTAGTTAAAAATGTTTTTTCTAAGTTTGTTTCTGATGATATGACGGGACTTCTTGTTATTATGGTGTCTAAGGACAGACAGAACAACATAGTAAGTACTCTGGAATATTTTATTGACAAAGTATATGAATACAAAAAAATAGGCATTGCCTATGTAAGTACAGCAAAGCCTCTCACAGAAGCGCAGAAGGCGGCTGTTGTTAACAAATTGCTGGCTACTACAGATTATGTTCAGTTTAAAATGAATTATCTGGTTGATGAGTCTTTGATTGCCGGTATGGTGATAAGAATCGGTGACAGAATAGTAGACAGCAGCATTAAACATAAAATTGATGAGCTTGCAAAGGATTTGAAGAAGATTCAGCTTGTAAATTCTTAACAGGTGATTAGAAAGTAGGTGCATAAGGCTAATGAATTTAAGACCGGAAGAAATCAGTTCAGTTATTAAAGAACAGATAAAAAGATATTCTACCGAACTTGAAGTATCAGATGTTGGTACAGTAATTCAGGTAGCAGATGGTATCGCAAGAATACATGGCCTTGAGAAGGCTATGCAGGGAGAACTTCTTGAGTTCCCGGGAGAAGTATACGGAATGGTGCTTAACCTTGAAGAGGATAATGTAGGTGCCGTATTACTGGGTGATTCTAAGAATATCAATGAGGGCGATACAGTTAAGACTACAGGACGTGTAGTAGAGGTTCCTGTCGGAGACGCATTGACAGGACGTGTAGTTAACGCATTGGGACAGCCTATTGATGGCAAAGGACCAATCAATACAGATAAGTTCCGTAAGATTGAGAGAGTGGCTTCGGGAGTTATTACAAGAAAGTCTGTTAGTGTTCCGTTGCAGACAGGTATTAAAGCTATTGATGCCATGGTTCCAATCGGAAGAGGACAAAGAGAGTTAATCATCGGTGACCGTCAGACAGGTAAAACTGCCATTGCTATTGATACAATTATCAATCAGAAGGGTCAGGGAGTTCATTGTATATATGTGGCAATCGGACAGAAGGCTTCCACTGTTGCATCAATTGTTAAGACCCTTGAAGAGTATGGCGCAATGAGCTATACAACAGTAGTTGCATCAACAGCCAGCGAGCTTGCACCATTGCAGTACATTGCTCCATATTCAGGATGTGCCATTGGTGAAGAATGGATGGAGAATGGTGATGATGTACTTGTAGTATATGATGATTTGAGTAAGCACGCAGCAGCATACAGAACCTTATCTCTTTTGTTAAAGAGAGCTCCGGGACGTGAGGCTTATCCGGGAGATGTATTCTATCTTCACTCAAGACTTCTTGAGAGAGCTGCCAGAATGTCAGAGGAGTATGGAGGAGGTTCACTTACAGCGCTTCCGATTATTGAGACACAGGCAGGCGATGTTTCGGCTTATATTCCGACAAATGTAATTTCTATTACAGATGGTCAGATATATCTTGAAACAGAAATGTTTAATTCAGGTTTCAGACCTGCGATTAATGCCGGATTGTCAGTATCAAGAGTTGGTGGTTCAGCCCAGATTAAAGCTATTAAGAAGATTGCAGCTCCTATTCGTACAGAGTTAGCTCAGTACAGAGAACTTGCATCATTCTCACAGTTTGGTTCTGAGTTGGATGCGGATACAAAGGAGAAGCTTGCACAGGGCGAGCGTATCAAGGAAATGTTAAAGCAGCCACAGTACAAGCCGATGCCGGTTGAGTATCAGGTAATTATTATCTATGCTGTTACTAAAAAGTATGTTATTGACATTCCTGTTGATAAGATTCTTGATTTTGAGCAGGGCTTATTCGATTTCATTGATACTAAGTATCCTAATATTCCGGAATCTATTAAAGAGACAAAGGAATTAAATGATGATACGGAGAAGGCACTTATAAGTGCTATTGAAGAGTTTAAAAAGACATTTAAATTCTAACTTTATGGAATGGAGGTATACGTTATGGCCTCAATGAGAGACATAAAAAGACGTAGAGATAGTATTCAAAGTACTGGTCAGATTACCAAAGCCATGAAGCTGGTATCAACTGTTAAACTCCAGAAAGCGAAGGGAAGAGCAGAGAGCACGAAGCCTTATTCGGATTTGATGTATGAGACTATATGTAATATGCTTGCAAGATCCGGCAATATTAACCATAGATATTTAAAGCCGGGCGACTCCAATAAAAAGGCGGTAATAACAATAACTGCCAACAGGGGACTTGCAGGAGGTTACAACAGTAATATTACTAAGCTCATTACTAACAGCGGATTTGACAAGGAAGATGTTAATATTATAGCGGTTGGAACAAAGGGTCGTGATTTTCTTGTGAGAAGAGGCTATAATGTGACGGATGATTACTCAGAAGTCATAAATGAACCACTTTACACAGATGCAAGACAGATATGCGACAGACTTTTGAAGGAATTTGAAGAAGGTGAGATAGGAGAAATATATCTTGCTTATACTTCCTTTAAGAATACGGTTGTTCACGAACCTAAATTATTAAAGCTTTTACCTGTTTCCGTGGATGAAATTAAGAATGACAGTGAAGATACAACACCTATGAATTACGAACCTCAGGAAGATGAAGCATTGGATTTGATTATACCAAAGTATATATGCAGTCTTATATATGGTGCTTTAATAGAAGCTGTGGCAAGTGAGAATGGTGCCCGTATGCAGGCAATGGATAATGCTACAAGTAATGCAGAAGAGATGATTTCAGATCTTTCCCTCAAATATAATAGAGCCAGACAGGCATCTATTACTCAGGAGCTTACTGAGATTATCGCCGGTGCTAATGCTATCGGATAGTAGGTTAAGAAATATAAAATAATAATATGGAGGCAAAAATGGCAGAGAAGAATATCGGTAAGATTACTCAGATTATCAGTGCTGTAATTGATATTAAGTTTACAGACGGTAATTTGCCAGAAATCAATTCGGCCATCAATATAAAGACCAAAGAGGGCGGCAAGCTTGTGGTAGAAGTTGCACAGCACCTTGGTGATGATACAGTAAGATGTATTGCCATGGGTCCTACAGATGGTCTTGTCAGAGGCATGGAAGCTGAAGCAACAGGACAGCCAATTTCTGTACCTGTTGGAGAGGAGACCCTTGGTAGAATCTTCAACGTGTTAGGAGATCCTATTGATAATAAACCGGCTCCTGTTGTTAATGAATATATGCCGATTCACAGAAAGGCTCCAACATTTGCCGAGCAGGCGACTAACACAGAGATGCTTGAAACAGGTATCAAAGTAGTAGATTTGCTTTGCCCTTACCAGAAAGGTGGTAAGATAGGTCTGTTTGGTGGTGCCGGAGTTGGTAAGACAGTATTAATTCAGGAACTTATAAGAAATATTGCTACAGAGCATGGTGGATATTCAGTATTTACCGGTGTTGGTGAGCGTACCCGTGAAGGTAACGATCTGTACAACGAAATGATGGAATCAGGCGTTATTGAGAAAACAACAATGGTGTTCGGTCAGATGAACGAGCCACCTGGAGCGCGTATGAGAGTAGGTTTAACAGGACTTACTATGGCTGAATATTTCAGAGATAAAGGTGGAAAGGATGTACTTCTTTTCATTGACAATATTTACAGATTTACTCAGGCAGGTTCAGAGGTTTCGGCCTTACTCGGACGTATGCCTTCAGCAGTTGGTTACCAGCCGACACTTCAGACAGAAATGGGAGCGCTTCAGGAGCGTATTACATCTACAAAGAATGGTTCTATTACATCAGTTCAGGCTGTTTATGTTCCTGCTGATGACTTGACGGACCCGGCTCCTGCAACAACATTTGCTCATCTGGATGCAACAACAGTTCTTTCACGTTCAATTGTAGAGCTTGGTATCTATCCTGCAGTTGATCCTCTTGAGTCAACATCAAGAATTCTTGATCCAAGAATCGTTGGTGAGGAACATTATAAGGTTGCAAGATCCGTGCAGGAGATTCTTCAGAAATATAAGGAATTACAGGATATTATTGCCATCCTTGGTATGGATGAACTTTCAGAAGATGATAAGCTTGTAGTTTCAAGAGCGAGAAAGGTACAAAGATTCCTTTCACAGCCATTCTTTGTTGCCGGACAGTTTACAGGTCTTGAGGGAAGATATGTACCTATAAGTGAAACAATCCAGGGCTTCAAAGAAATCATTGAAGGTAAGTATGATGACATTCCGGAAAGTTATTTCCTTAACTGCGGAAGTATCGATGATGTACTTGCAAAGGTTAAGTAATACAGAAATGAGGTAATAATGGCAGATTCAAAGACAATAAAGCTTCTTGTTAATACACCTGAGAGAGTTTTTTACAATGATGATGTTACCATGGTGGAACTTGCAACAAGCGAGGGAGAAATTGGAATTTATCCTGATCATATTCCTCTTACTGCGGTTCTGGTTCCATGTGTGTTGAAGATTCATCAGGATGGAGAAGTTAAGAAGGCTGCTGTTCACGGAGGAATCGTAGAGATTCTGAAGGATAAGGTTACAGTATTGGCTGAAATAGCGGAATGGCCGGATGAGATTGATGTCAATCGAGCTAATGAGGCTAAGACGAGAGCAGAGAGAAGACTTTCAAGTAAGGACAGTAATCTTGATGTAATGAGAGCTGAGCTTGCTTTGAAGAGATCTCTTGCGAGACTTGGAGCAGCTGATTAATATTAATAAATCAGGTTTTTGGTAAATGCCTGATTAAATAACCTAATACATGATATGAATAAACCTTCCATTAATTGGCAATAATTAGACCAGTTGATGGGAGGTTTTTTATGAGAAGAATTAAATCAGGAAATTATAGGTTTCAAAGAATTGCAATGATTATTGCATGTATTTTATGGATTTACACAGCAGGAAGATTAATAGGAACCAATATATCTAAAGATAATACGGTGGAAAGCAGCAATATGGTTAACGCATTTTGTGAAAATGTATATAACAATGCAACTGCCAAGATTACTTTACGGGGAAAAATTGCAGACGGGTATCTGTCGGAGAGTGCAAGAAAACTTATACTTTGTGATATGGCACAAACCATAGGCATTAACGATTATGATTACGGTAACAGCACTGATGGAAAGAAGTATTATACCATTATCAGAAAAAACTCAGTTAATGGATATGTGGAAATGTCTGTTATAAGCGATGATGAATCTACAAATGAAAATTATGCAGTTATTGTGGTTGAACTTAAAAACGGAATAGGAAGTACTGAATATTACAGGAGTTTGGTGGAGGAGATAGGAAAAAGATACAGTATTGATGAGGATGTAAATATATGTCTTTATGGGGATGTTTACGGAAAATTAGACATATGGGAGATGAACAATATTTCAGATAAATTACTGAAAGAAATAAAAGCAAAAAAAATCACAGAGAAAACCGATAATGATATATATACAATATATGCTTATGATAAGGATATTGATAATTATATTTCGCTGGGTAAAAATAAAGTGAATGTTAATATCTCAATGAATTACAATGAAAAGAACAATACAACTACAATCTACATGGCAACCCCAATAAATAACGAAGATTATTAATTAGTCTTGTGAATTGGGATTAAAGATATTACAATAAAAGCAGTAAGCTTTTTTGGAGGTTTAATTGTGACTATACAGGAGACATTGGATAAGTGTATATCAAAGGATTTGATAGACATAACTATAAGTGACAGAAGAAGCAAGTCCGAAGACAGACCGATGAAAATAAAAATAAGACCGGTTATTATAAAAGATGATATTGAATATCAGGTTTCAGAATTTACAGGCAAAAAAGTGTTTCATAAAAATTATTCGTTAAAGATGGTTAAGGAACTGATTATTGAATATCTCACCAATGAATTTAAACAGGCTCAGATTACAACTACAACCATGTCTGCAACTATTCTTTCAAGTAAGAGGGGAACAATAACCTGTAAGTGTAAAGAGCTTAAAGAGGTTAAAGCGCAAAAGGATCTTAGTCATAACAGAACCAAAAAATATATCTTAAAAGAAGGTAAGGCTGTGGATTTTCTTGTTGACCTTGGAGTAATGACTAAGGATGGTGCCATAGTTAAAGCAAAATACGATAAATTCAGACAGATAAACAGATTTCTGGAATTTATAGAAGACATTTTACCAAAGCTTGATAAGGATAAAGAACAGACAATTATTGATTTCGGCTGTGGAAAATCTTATCTTACATTTGCAATGTATTACTATCTTAAAGAGTTAAAGGGATACAATATCAGAATCATAGGATTGGATCTTAAGGAGGATGTGATTGAAAATTGTAATGAGTTAAGAAAAAGATACGGATACGACAAGCTGGATTTTTATGTGGGAGATATTGCATCATATAAAGATGTGGACTGTGTGGATATGGTAGTTACACTTCATGCCTGTGATACAGCAACAGATTATGCACTTGCCAAAGCTGTTTCGTGGGGAGCAAAAGTGATTCTGTCAGTTCCATGCTGCCAGCATGAGGCAAATAAAACCTTAGATAATGAGATGTTAGCGCCGGTAATGGAATATGGAATATTAAAGGAGAGAATGGCTGCAATAATAACAGATGCAGCCAGAGCAAGATTATTGACGGCTAACGGATATGAAACACAGATATTAGAATTTATCGATATGGAACATACTCCGAAAAATCTGTTGATAAGAGCTGTTAAGACAGGTAAAGTATGTGAAAATGCAAGAAGAGAAGTGACAGAGATGGAAAGAAACCTAAATGTTAATCTCACCTTATCCCGACTGATATAAGAGGATGTTTCATATAATGTAGACATATGGAAAGATTGTATAAGTTTGAAAATGTTTGTTGGTAGAGGGTAGTTATGAATAGAGTAAAGAGTATAGCGGGTACAAAATATTTTACATTGGGTCTGGTGTTTTTGGCTACAGTTGTCATAACATTTATATCCATGAATTTTGATATGGTGCAACCTGCATCCACATCAATGTCAGGAGCAAGTATACCTACTGTTTCCATGAAGACAGAAGCAGGAAGTGAATTTAATGTCCTTCATGGTTATACAACACAGATAAATCAGGCTCTTATAAATGAATCAATAACACCTATATCTCAAAACAGAAAGCTGTCAGCAGTGATACACACATACAACCAGAAAGTAAAATCTGTGTCATATAAAATTCGCAGTCTTTCGGATAATTCCCTTATTGAGAATACCCAGGTGAGCGGATATTCAGAGACAGATGGAAATATTGATGTGACCTTTAATATAAAGAACTTAATTGATGATAATACGGAGTATGCTCTGGATATAATTCTGGAAACAGATTTGTATAGTGAGATCCATTATTATACGAGAATTATCTCCGGTGAAAATTATCAGTTAGACAGCAAATTTGATTTTGTTAAGGATTTTAATGACTGCACATTTGATCCCGGAAGACTTAAAGATATACAGAAATATCTTGAGACCAGTTCGTCGGGAAGTAATAATAATTACGGCAAGGTGAATATTAACAGTTCTTTAGCTTCAGTGGGATGGGGAGAATTAAGCCCATATAAGGAAAGTGAACTTATTCCTACCGTAAAAGAAATAAATCAGGATGTGGCGATTATATGTTTTAATTATAAAATAGGTGCTGCCAATAATTATGATTCATACGATTCTTATACCGTATTTGAATATTATCGTATAAGGCAGACAGCCAATGGGTTCTATCTTCTCAACTTTGAGAGGGAAGTTAATCAGATATTTGACGGAAAGAATGACCTTGCTTCCACATCCAAGATTAATCTTGGTGTTAACGCAGGCACGGAGGCGGTCTGCGATTCGGATGAAAAGGGAGTTTACTCGTATTTTGTCAATCATGGTTCCTTGTGGTGTTTTAATACGGATAATAATATGTACACAAAGGTATTTTCTTTTGAGGCTGATGAGTCAGACGGAATAAGGGAGAATTACGGCAGTCATAATATTAAGATTATGAACATAGAAGATAACGGTGATTGTGCATTTCTGGTATACGGATATATGAACAGAGGAAAGCACGAAGGAGATGTGGGAGTTTCCCTTTGCAGCTATTCTTATGCTGACAATAATGTGGTAGAGAAGCTTTACCTTCCTGTAAATATACCTTATGAAATTCTTTCCCAGAATGTAGGGGGAGTAGCTTATCTGGCAGGGGAAAATATATTTTATATTTTAATGGATGACACTCTTTATTCAGTTGATCTTGTCAGCAAGGAAGTAATGGTTGAAGTGACCGGTCTTGTGGACGGAACCTATGCGGTATCGGAAAGCGGAAGTGTAATAGCTTACAGTACCAATGGTAAATTATATGAAACTGATACTATCAGGATTTTCAATATGGCAAATAACAGTGATTATGAGATAAAGGCTGAGGAAGGAGATTATTTAAGGGCACTGGGGTATGTTAAAGAGGATTTTATATATGGTACGGCCCATAAGGCGGATATATTTGTGGAGGAAACCGGAAGTGTTACATTTGCCATGTATAAGATAGGCATTCTTTCAAATGATTATACCCTTATTAAGGAATACAATGAACCGGATATATATGTCAGCGATGCAAGCGTGGCAGATATGAGAATTAATCTTACAAGGATAGTAAAGTCTGATAATGGCGGATATGAGGGAATCAGTATAGATCAGCTTATCAATAAGGATGAGAACAACGAGGAACAGGGACTTACCCTTGAAACTATTGTTACGGATAACCGAAAACAGGAATTATGTATTAAGCTTATTAAGCCATGTACAGGAATTCAGGTAAGCTATAGAACTTCATCAGATGTTCAATTCAGGAGTGACGCGGATCTTAAACTTGAAAATGAGTTTACAGGTGAAGGAAAGTACTATGTGTACGGATATGGAAAGTTCCAGGGAAGTAAGATAGATGTATCGTCTGCAATTATTCTTGCCAACAATACTTATGGCAGTGTTACAGACTATAGTGCCAATACAATTTGGAAACGGTATAAGAGTGTTTCCGGCTCAATTGAAGGATTATCATCCCCGGGGTGTGCTGTTTCAGAATCTTTAAAGAAATCAGTACAGATATTAGCAAATTATGCAGGGGCTCAATTTAATGCCGGAAGTCTTATGGAGTCAGGAAAAACTGCAGAGGAAGCATTGAGCGAAGTACCCGGAGTACAGGGAATTTGCATTAAGGGAGTTCCTGTGGAGAGGATGCTCAATTTTATAGATGCAGGATGTCCTGTAATAGGAAGAACAGGCAATAATACTTATGTAATAATAACAGCCTATGATTCAAAACAACTGGTTTATATTGATACATCATCAGGGAGTACGGTTACCACAACCATATCAGAGGCTAATAAACTGTTTGCTCAATGGGAAAATATTTTTGTGACCTATTATAAGAATTAGTGTGGATATTATAAGTGCTAATGTATATTAGCGTATAAAGAATGGAGTTTTGATGGCTAAATTATCAAAGAAAAAAAAGCGAAGGATAAGGCGCATCATACTTTTAAGCCTGTTTGCTGTATTTTTTGCAGTCTTACTATATGCGGCTCCAAAGATACAGAAGATTGTAAAATTATCCAATGAGGCGAAAAAGCTTGCTCAAAACAGCTCCGAAAGCACATTTAAAGACAGCAAGACAACATTGATATATGATTCCTCCGGCAATGAATTGTGTACTATGAAGAATTCCAAGGATTTGTATTATGTGGAATTTAGTAATATACCGGAAACTTTGGCAAATGCATTTGTGGTGATGGAGGACAGAGATTTCTATAAACATTCGGGAATAGATTACAAGGCTATAGTAAGAGCGCTTATTGCCAATCAGCAGAATGATGAAATTGTCCAGGGAGCCAGTACTATCACACAGCAGCTTGCCAGAAATATATTTTTGTCCCAGGAGGTTACCTGGGAAAGAAAAATTGAGGAAATATTTCTTGCGAGAGATTTAGAAAAGAAATATACAAAAGAACAGATATTGGAGTTTTATCTGAATAATATATACTTCGGTAACGGATATTACGGAGTGGAAGCTGCATCAAAGGGATACTTTGGCAAAAGTGTATCGGAGCTGTCTTTATCGGAGCAGGTTTTTATTGCAGCCATACCTAACAATCCTACTAAGTATAATCCTATTACTAATTATGATAATACGCTGCAGCGAAGAAATCTGATTCTTGCTCAGATGTATGAGGCAGATTATATTAACACAATGAATTATTATACTGCCAAAGATGAAGGGATAACGGTAATTAAGCAGAGTACTGCATCAAAAAATAATTCTGTGGAAACCTACGCAAGACATTGTGCAACCGAATCATTGATGGAATACTGCGGATTTATATTCCGTAATAATTTTGACAATGACGAGGATTATGAAAGTTATGTGGATAAGTATCAGGATTATTATACGGAATGCCAGCAGATGCTTTTTAGCGGGGGATACAGCATATATACAAGTATTGATATGAATGCTGAGGCATCACTGCAGGCAGCAGTTGATAACAATCTTGTTTCATATACGGAACTTTCCTCTGAAGGTATATATGAACTTCAGGCAGCTGCTACATGTATAGATAACTCAACGGGTAATGTGGTGGCAATAGTAGGCTCAAGATATCAGGAATTGGAGGGTTACACCCTGAATCGTGCTTATCAGAGTTACAGACAGGCGGGCAGTACCATAAAACCCCTTATAGATTACATTCCTTATCTTCAGAAGGGCAATACTCCGGATACCATTGTAACGGATGAATATATACCTGACGGACCGGTAAATGCAGACGGAACCTACAGCGGACAAATAACGCTGAGGGAAGCTGTGAGAGTATCCAGAAATACTGTTGCGTGGAAAATATGTCAGGAGATAACGCCAAGAGCAGGAATATCATTTCTGCTTAATATGGGATTTGGTAAGGTATGGATGGATAAAGAGTATAACGCAGTAGCTTTGGGTGGTTTTACATACGGAGTTTCCACAGAGGAAATGGCAGGAGCTTACGCAACCATTGCCAATGAGGGAGAGTATAGGAAAACCACCTGTATTCAGAAAATATTTAATTCTTCCGGTAAATGCATTGTAGATACCTCAAACAGGGGAGTCAGAATATACGACATCAATTCCTGCAGAATGATGACAGACATGTTGAAAACAGTTGTGGAGAGCGGAACAGGAGTTGGTGCATCTCCGGATAACTGTATTGTTGCAGGTAAGACAGGAACCACTAATTCTAATAAAGATGCATGGTTTTGCGGATATAGTAAATATTATACTACAGCAATATGGATGGGATATGATTATCCAAAAACATTGGGCAGGGTATATACTACAGATATATTTCATGATTTTATGGAGGATATGCATCAGGGATTAAGTAAGGTTGATTTTAATGCAGCCACCACCACAAACCGGAATCAAGAGACTACAGCACAGACAACACAGCAGGAAACTACCATGGAAGAGACAACTAAAGAAAATATGGTGGAGACGGAGACTATTTATGATAATACCGAAGCTGCTACGGAAACAACAGTAACGAAGATAAATGAGACTCATCCTTCATATACAGCGAGCTGGGAGAAAACCAGTGAGCATCAGACCACGGTAAGGCAGGATGAGTGGGAGGCTGAGACACAGACGGACCCTATTGCGCCAACCCCACCCCTACAGTAGACATTATTATAACAAATATAAGTATGAAAAACTCCCGGAGCCGGTTTCGCCGGCTTCGGGAGTTTTGTTACGGAATATCCGTGTATTGGTGAAGAAGCTCCTGCTTGACATCGTAGAGTTTCTTAGATAAATCAACATGTACCTCCTGAGGATTAACAAGTCTTCTTGATTCATCCCAAAGAGTATTCTGTTCCTTTGTGCAATATTCCTTGATTTCCGGAACGGAAGGGGACTCGTAAACGCAGGTTCCGTTTTTAAATACGGGAACCAATATTTCACGAAGTGTATATTCTCCCGGATGCAGTAATGTCTTTTTCCATGTTTCAATAGGGTCAAACAGTAATAAAGGATCTGATTCACTGTAAACCTCATCAACAAGAGCAATAAGATCAGCCTTAATCATGTTGTCATTATCATATACTCTGTATACGGTCTTATTACCGGGATTGGTAATCTTTTCAGAGTTCTCAGACAATTTAATCTTAGGGGTAAATGTACCGTCATCATTCTGAATTGCAGCAAGTTTGTAAACACCGCCAAAGGCAGGGTTATCCTTGGCTGTTATAAGATTGGTACCTACACCCCAGGATGTAATTGCTGCACCCTGTGTCTTTAATGAGTCAATAAGGTATTCGTCAAGATCGCTGGAAGCTGAAATAATAGCATCTGTATAACCTGCATCATCAAGCATTTTTCTTGCTTTTTTTGAAAGGTAAGCCAAGTCCCCGGAATCAAGTCTGATTCCGTATCCTTTCTTGAGTTCTATTCCTTCAGCCTTCATTTCGTCAAATACTCTGATTGCGTTTGGAACACCGGATCTTAATGTATCATAAGTGTCCACAAGAAGAATGCAGGCATTAGGATAAAGTTTTGCGTAGGTCTTAAAGGCAGTGTACTCGTCAGGAAAACTCATAATCCAGCTATGAGCGTGAGTTCCTTTGACAGGCACATCAAACATTTGTCCTGTAAGCACGTTGCTTGTGCCTACACATCCTGCGATAACAGCTGCCCGGGCGCCATATATACCTGCATCGGGACCCTGGGCACGTCTTAATCCAAATTCCATGATTCCATCACCCTTAGCTGCATAGCACACTCTTGCAGACTTTGTAGCAATAAGGCTTTGGTGATTGATAATATTAAGTATTGCAGTTTCAACAAGCTGCGCCTCCATGATTGGAGCTATTACTTTTACCAAGGGCTCTCTTGGAAATACCACGGTTCCTTCAGGAATGGCATATATGTCTCCTGTAAAATGAAATCCGCTTAGGTAGTCAAGAAAATCCTCATCAAAGAGTTCAAGACTCCTTAAATATTCAATATCATCATAAGTAAAATTAAGATGCTTAATATAATCTATAACCTGCTCAAGACCACAGGTTATGGCATAACCGCCGTTGCAGGGATTCTTTCTGTAAAATACGTCAAATATAACTTTTCGGTTATTGCCGGTTTTAAAATAACCCTGCATCATTGTAAGTTCGTACAAATCAGTTAAAAGTGTAAGATTTCTCATACTTATCCTCGAATCATTACTTGCTCTTCTTCTTGAAGAGACCCTTTTTCTTCTTCTTTTCTTCTACAACAATTTTTCCGCCTCTTACAGACTTGATTCCGGTAATATATATACCGCTGACCTCAGCCTTAATCTCAGCCTTAACAGGAATCTGGTCGTAAACTTTAGGATCAGCCATTAAAACCATAATCTTAGGACCGATTTTTGCTTTTACAACAGTTACCTTGCTGCCTCTAAGGTATTTAGGTGTCTGCTCAAGCACAATTTTAGGTAATCCGGCATCTTTAAGCTTTTTCTTGCCTTTGTCAATAATAAGCATTGACATAACCTGCTTTGCTGCGTCAATCTGTTCCTGGTTCTGAGCCTGTTTCTTACGAAGCTTGTTACCTACAATTATTAAGGCTACAAGAATGGCAATAAGAATTGCAATTATTACTAATAAAACTATAGACCAAACTGGCATAATTAGTATTCCTCCTGAATATTACATTTGATAAAGTCGAGACTAATTGTATCATACCCAAAACGGAATGAAAAGGAAATTATACCAGCTTTTGGTTATTTTCGTACATTTTTAAAACAATGTCGTGAGTAATCTGGGCAATTTTCTTTTTATCCTCTCTGTCCATGGAAGCCATGTCAATAGGCTGTCCAAATTCAAGAACAGTATGTGCTTTCCTTATTAAAGGCAGCTGGTTTTCAAAAATGGCAGCAGTATTGTTGGATACCATAGGAATAATTTTAACACCGGATTTGTCAGCAAGCTTGAAGCTTCCCTGATGAAACTCAAGAACGCCGTCACCTTCATTTCTGGTACCCTCAGGAAATATTACAACTGAGGTGCCGTTTTTCAGGTAATCAATTCCTGTAAGAATTGTCTTGAGTCCCTCTTTGGGATTTTCTCTGTCAAGGAACAGACATTTTAGGTTAAGCATCCAGTGCTTGAGAATAGGAACTTTTGCAATTTCTTTTTTTGCCACATATCCGGTGGGTCTTTTCATAAGGGAATAAGAAATAATTATATCAAAAAATCCACGGTGGTTTCCTACAAATAATACAGGTTCATCCTTAGGTATGTTTTCCAGACCAATAATTGTGGTTTTGGTTCCGCAGATGAAGAGAATGATTTTAAAAATTGCTCTGACTATAGCTAAAGAACTCTTAGTCTTGGCATCAGGATTTATCTTGCCCACAATCCATTCAATAGGAAGGGCGATAATGCTGAATAACCCTACCAGAATTAAAAACAGTACAATAAATATTAATCTTAACATAAGTACCTCTTTCTACTATTACAAAGTGATTTGACGTTAGCAATTGGGAAATAACTTATATATTTCTCAATTACCAATATTATTATTGCCGGGAAAGGAATTTGTCTGCACCGGATGAATAATGTTTGGTATTGTCGGATGTCATAAATATGGCTTCCACGCCTTCATAGGATTCTATAAGTTTCATACCTTTATCAAGACCCAACACAAAGCAGACAGTACTCAGACAGTCTCCTGTGGTTGAGTCGGAGGAAAGAATAGTTACATCCCACAATTCGTTGTCATAGGGGTAACCCGTTGATGGATTAAGTATGTGGTGATAAAACTTATCATCCTCGTAAAAGTAACGCTCGTAAGTACCAGAGGAAACAACAGAGGAATCATCGATACTTAAGGTCTCCATAAGAGAAGAGCCATCTTGGGCAAAGGGCTGTTTTACACCTATGCTGAAATCAGTATCATTTTTTTTCTGACCGATACACAATACATTACCTCCAAGGTTAATTATTCCACGACTGACATTGTGTTCCAGAAGGTAATCTTTTATTCTGTCCGCAATATAGCCTTTTGCTATGGCACCTAAATCAAGGCATGTGCCTTCAGGCATATTTATGGTATAGGTACCATCAGAATTTTCTGTAAGATGCACCTTGGTATAATCCACAAAAGACAGCGCCTGCTTTATTTTGTTATCATCGGGAACACGGGGCGTCTCTGAAGTGAAATCCCAGAGAGATGAGACACTGCCAATGGTTATGTCAAAAGCACCATTGGAAATCTCACTGTATTCAAGTCCTATATTAATCAGTGTGGCAAGTTCGCTGCTTATTATATTGGTTTCTTTGTGATTGACTTTATATAACTCACTGGAAGCAAGAGTCCTTGAAAAAATGTGTTCGTAGGTGTCGCAAAGCTTTAAAGCATCTGTAAGAATTTCTTTCCTGACATTGGAATAGGAGGAAATGCTCACATAAGTATTAAGTTTATAATCGGTGACAGTTATGGGAGTGGTAAGTACATTATCCCCTATACAGCCTGTAATACAAAACAGAGCTGACACGGACATACATAACGCAGTCAGTATTGATAACCACCGCCTTTTAACAGGAGTTAATAAATTAAGTTTCATCATTTATTATCAAACTGTATTTCAACAGTCTGCGGTCCTTTATATTTTTGCATTCTGAGTATACCAAATAATGAAAAAAATGTGAATTCACTTTTAATTTATATCCGTTTATGATATAACAATTAAGGTCGTAAATTTTTAAGAAATGAGGATTTTTTATGAAAAAGAAATTAGTAAGCGTAATGCTTGTTGTTACAATGGTAGCATCTCTTACAGCTTGTGGAAAAAAGAAAGAGACGTCATCATCAACACTTCATCCTGATATAACAGCAGCCGGTTATGATGCAACAATTACATCGGATGCAGATATTTATAAGAAATGTTTCACATTACCTGAATACAAGGGAATTGAAGTTACAGTAGACAGATCTTCACTGACAGTTACTGATGAGGATGTTATCACATACATTAATGAGAACGTTCTTTCCCAGTTAGGAACTACAGAGAGCGTCACAAGTGGAACTACAGTTTCAGGTGACACTGTTATTCTTGATTACTCAGGAAAGCAGGACGGAGTTGCATTTTCGGGAGGAACAGCAACGGACGCAACATATACAATTGGTTCCGGCAAGTTTATTGATGATCTTGATAAGGGACTTGTAGGACTTGATGTTGGAAAGGAATATGATATTCCATGTACATTCCCAAGTAATTATTCACCATCTTCTCTTGCAGGACAGGATGTAATATTTACAGTTAAGGTAACATCAATTCAGAAAACCAACTATCCTGAGCTTACAGATGCGTGGGTGTCAGAGAATGCGGAATCTCTTGGAGTAAGCAGTAAGACAGCTGCTGAGTTTAAGGCGTATGTCAAAGAGCTTCTTGAACAGGATGCACAGGATGCTTTTATTTCAAATAAGTTCCAGTCAGTATATGGTGTTATTTCGGAAAATATCGGAGATGTTAATTATCCTCAGGAAGAAATTGATTCTCTTATAAATACACTTCAAACCAATATACAGAGTGAATTTGACAGTTATGGCTCACTTTACGGAGTCAGCGACCTTGAATCATATATCACATCAATATATGGTTTCAGCTCAATGGACGAGTATAACGAGTATGCGTTAGAATCGGCAAAAGCTTATCTGCTTGAGAAGATGGTTATTACCATTATTGCTGCGGATAATGATATTCATGTAACAGAGCAGGAAATCACAGATTATGGTAATGAACTTGCTGAATATTATGAGTATGATGATTTCCAGGCAATTATTGATACATTGGGAAATGAGATAGTAGCTGAGATAGGATACCAGGTTCTTTACACAAAGGTTCAGGATTTTGTCTGTGAGCAGGCAGTTGAAAAATAGTACTTGACTTATCTGTTGCAAACAATTACAACAATAGAGTGTCTGATTTATATCAGATACTCTATTTTTTTATGAGGGAGAAAACAATGAATCAATTTGTACCAAAGTTATTTGACGTGATGAAGTCTTATTCAAAGGGTCAGTTTGTCAAGGATGTGGTAGCAGGCGTGATAGTTGCCATTATAGCTTTGCCTTTGTCAATTGCCCTTGCTCTTGCATCGGGGGTAAGTCCTGAACAGGGTATCTATACGGCAATATTTGCCGGATTTGTAATATCGTTTCTGGGCGGAAGCCGCGTGCAGATTGCAGGCCCTACAGCTGCATTTGCTACCATTGTGGCAGGTATTGTGGCAAAAAATGGAATGGATGGTCTTATAGTTGCAACTATAATGGCAGGTATCATCCTTATAGTTATGGGATTTTTAAAGTTTGGAAATCTTATAAGATTTATACCATATACAATTACAACAGGATTTACATTTGGTATTGCAGTGACTATTGTTATAGGTCAGATTAAGGATTTTCTGGGACTGACATATCCGGCAGGTACACACACTGTAGAAACTATGGATAAAGTTAGTGCAATAGCAGCCAATATAGGAACATTTAATTATAAAGCACTGATAGTGGGACTTGTATCTCTTGCAATTCTTATAGTGTGGCCAAAATTTAAAGCGCTTGATAAAATTCCGCCTTCATTGGTTGCAGTAATAATATCTGTGCTTATGGTAAAATTCATACCTGTGTTACAGGATGTTAATACAATTGGAAGCCTTTATACAATAAAGAAAGGACTTCCGGGGATTAATATCCCTACAGTTAATTTTGATATGATAAAAAATCTTATTCCTGATGCTTTTACAATTGCAGTTCTTGCAGGTATAGAGAGCCTTCTTTCCTGCGTTGTGTCTGATGGAATGATTGGTTCAAGACACAAACCGAATATGGAGCTTATTGCCCAGGGAGCAGGAAATGTGGTTTCGGGATTGTTTGGAGGAATACCTGCTACAGGCGCCATTGCCAGAACGGCTGCCAATGTAAAGAACGGAGGACGTACACCTATTGCAGGAATGGTTCATTCAATAACACTTCTTATTGTACTTGTAGTGTTAATGCCTTATGCGGCATGGATTCCTATGCCTGCCATTGCGGCTATTCTTTTTATGGTTGCATATAATATGAGCGGCTGGAGGGAAATGGTTAACCTTGTAAAGCATTCACCTAAGTCTGATATTCTTGTTCTTTTAACAACAATGATTCTTACGGTTGTATTTGACCTTGTTGTTGCAATTGAGGTGGGAGTGGTTATGGCAGCACTTCTCTTCCTTAAGAGAATGGCGGATGTTACTGAAGTTAAGGGCTGGAAATATATCGGACAGGATATAGATGAAAATAATGATCCGGAGAGTATACACTTAAAGAAGGTGCCTAAGAAGACACTTGTATATGAAATTATAGGACCAATGTTCTTTGCGGCAGCAGATAAGTTTATGGATATTAATACAGAGAGTGATATCAAGGTTATTGTGCTGCGTATGAGAGGCGTGCCGGCTATGGATATATCTGCCCTTCGTTCTCTTAAAAATATCCACAGCTTATGTAGGAAGAGGGGAATAACACTGGTATTCTCCCATGTTCAGGAACAGCCTATGAGTGTTATGGAAAAAGCCGGATTTGTAAATGAAATCGGGGCAGAAAATTTCTGCGAAAATATAGATGCTGCATTGCTTCATGCTGAAAATCTGGTGAGCGTGGAATAATAGAATAATGCTACACAATTCCTAAAATATGTGATATATTAAACATATATTGTGACGTGATTGTAAAAGTTTATATGAAACATTTTTAGGAGACAATTTATGGATAGGGCGGATAAGTGCATTAAAATTGTAAGTGTTGTTTTCAGGATTTTATTTATAGCGGTAATTGTGTATTTTATTGTGGGTCAGGTAGTATTTCCGGGACTTGATTCTAAAGAATACGAAATGAAAGAATTAGATCTTGAATGGACTTATACCAGGGAGAGCGGAGAACAACAAAAAGTACGTCTTCCCGGTAATTTTGATGCAGACAGGAATGAGGTGCTTACACTGGAATCCGTACTGCCCTACGAAATAGAAGACGGATGGTATATCTGCATAAGAAGCAACAGACAGGAGCTGTCTGTTTATATTGACGGAGAACTGAGGCAGGAATATACAACCAGAGATATCCAACCTTTTGGAAATGTGTCATCAGCAGCTTACGCCATGGTTAGTGTTGGAAGTAAAGATGCAGGAAAGAACATCAAGATAGTGTCCCAGACAGATACTTCCTACTCAGGATCCTTTCATATGCCTTATATTGGCGACAGTACGGGAATATGGCTTGAAATTTTCAGGGGATGCGGAATCGAACTGCTTATATCAACGCTTACAATTATGCTGGGCGTTATAGTAATAATTGCCTGTTTCTTTATCAGAGTTATATACAAAAGAACTATTGAACTTGAATCATTGGGCTGGGGAATTGTTCTGGCTTCTTTATGGATTTTTGTGAATTCACCGGTAAGACAGTTAATTACTCCGAATATCTCTGTTTCCAGTGACGTAGCTTTCTTTATGGTGCTGTTACTTCCTATACCTTTTGGACTATATGTAAATGATATACAAAAGGGAAGATATAAAGTGGTTTATATGTTGGTGGAAATACTTTGCATTGTAGATTTTCTGGTATGTACCATATTGCATGTTTCAGGAATTATGGACTTTGCAGACACATTTATATTTATGGCTGCATTGTGTGCATTTATGATAATCACTTTATTTGTTACAATGACGTTGGATGTTATCAATGGAAATATTAAGGAATATATTTTACAAGCGGTGGGGCTTGTCACGGTTGCAATATTTACGGTTGCACAAATATTCATTTATATGGAACGCAGTATCACATTTAACTGCGTGTGGGTAGCGTGCAGTTTGATACTGCTGCTTATAATTTCCAGTATTGTAGCCTTCAGAGGCGTTATAACCATGGATAAGGAAAAGCAGGAGGCGATTGCTGCCAGCAGGGCAAAGGCAAGATTCCTTGCCAATATGTCTCATGAAATAAGAACGCCTATTAATGCTGTTCTTGGCATGGATGAAATGATTTTAAGAGAAAGTACGGAAAATAAGATTCAGGAATATGCATTAAATATTCAAAGAGCCGGAAATAACCTTTTGTCAATTGTTAACGAAATCCTTGATATGTCAAAGGTGGAGTCAGGAAAGATAGAGATTGTTAATGAGAATTATAATTTTAGTAATCTTATAAGCGATGTTGTCAATATGGTGGAATTAAAGGCTAAAGATAAAAATCTTGAGTTTAATGTGAATATTAATTCAAAGCTTCCATCAAGTTTGTATGGAGACAGTCTTAAGATTAAGCAGATACTGGTTAATCTTCTTAATAATGCAGTTAAGTATACCAATGAAGGAAGTATCAATTTTACAGTAGACGGAGGAACATTTGAGAATCAGGTGATTTTATTCTTTACTGTTCGTGATACAGGAATTGGAATTAAAGAAGAGGATATGCCTAAACTTTTTGCAGAGTTTGAAAGAATTGACGAGAATGCAAACAGGTATGTTGAAGGTACAGGTCTTGGTATGGCTATTACAAGAAGGCTTCTTGAACTTATGGGAAGTACTCTTGAAGTGGAAAGCTCTTATGGGGTAGGCTCAACATTCAGATTCAGACTTTGTCAGGAAGTTGTTGATGTTCAGCCTATAGGGGATATTGAAGAAAAATCCAAAGGTGAGAATCCACAGTATGAGCATAAAGTTTTGTTCACAGCCCCTGAAGCACAGGTTTTGGTTGTGGATGACAATATAGTGAATCTCAAGGTATTTTCAAGTCTTCTCAGTGAGACCAAGATTAATGTGGACACTGCGGACAGTGGTAAAAACTGCATTTCCTATGTAAGATTAAAACATTATGATGTTATATTCCTGGATCATATGATGCCGGAGATGGATGGTATTGAAACCTTAAAGAGGCTTAAGAATATGGATGACAGTAAATGTAAAGATACCCCTATTATTGTTCTTACTGCCAATGCGGTTGCGGGAGCCAGAGAGATGTATCTGGATGCAGGATTTGATGATTTCCTGTCAAAGCCTATTATCCCGGACAAGCTTGAAAATATGGTGTTTAAATATTTGAAGGATGAACTTGTTCACAAAGAAGAGATTATTATAGAGAGAGAAGTGGATAACGCCCCGGAAACCAATACCAGGAGTGAAAAAGACGATAAATCGTCCATGGAGCTTCCGGAAATTGAGGGATTGGATTGGACATTGGCAAGGAGTCACATGAGTGATGACAACATGTTAATGGAGATAGTCAACAATTTCTTTGTTTCTTTAGAATCGGAAGCAGATTATCTTAAAAAAAGATATGAAGAAATCTTTGAAAATGGAACAGTTACCATTGAAGATGTGGAGAAAGATGAGAATTTAAAAAATTCACTGGATAATTACAGAATTAAGGTTCATGCAATGAAAAGTTCTGCAAATCTTATTGGGCTTGCATTCCTGGGATACATGGCCAGAACACTTGAATATGCTGCAAGGGACGGGAAACTTGAAGTTATAAGAGTTATGACTGAGGAGTTCCTTTCCGACTGGCTGAGCTATAAGGAAAAGCTAAAATCATGTATCCAGGAGGAAGACGGCGACAAAAATATAGGAGATGGTAAGGAACTAACAGATATACTTCAGAAAATGGAAACTGCGTTGAAGGCCGTAGATATTGATTTAGTTGATTCATTAATGGCGCAGGTAAAGGAATATAAGTATGATGCAGAAGAGAAGAAATTAGTTGAATCTCTTAATGCGGCAGTTACCAATCTGGAAGAAGAGCGGATTTACGAGTATATTAGTCAACTTAGAGAGTACATTTTACACAGGAGGTGAAGACAGTGTTGATTAAAAGAGAGAATATGTTAGATGAAAGTAAGAGAAAAAAATTTTATGACACATTTTTTGCTTCTATTGTTAAGGATATTGTATGTATTGTAGATATTGATATTGAGAAGAATACATATCATGTTTCTGAATGTGACGAATATTTTCAGGGAATATTTAAACAAGAGGGGTCTTTAAGAGATTTGTACTGTGTTTTGTTTTTAAATGGAGAACAAAAGGAACAGGACAGTAAGAATGATTACGAAAGATTTATTGATGAGGATGTATTCAAAAAGGATAAATATCAAGGGGGAGTCCGCTTTCAGGCTGAGGGTGAAGAAAAAAGCTTTTTCTTTCGTATTTTAAAGATATCTTCAACAGAATCAATTATGGTATTTTTTGTGGAGGATTTCTTTTCCCAGAATAATATGACAGAGATGGAAAAGATTGATACGATTCAGGAATCCTACCTGTTTTCCATGATAGTTGACCTTGCAAATGATTCCTGTGTGAATCCCAATACAACAGAGATTAATGCATCCAGACAGGATTACATGGATATTAAATATTCTGACTGGAGATTGATGATTTCTAATATGTTCAAGGATGAGGATAAGGTGTTGTTTCTGCGTGCATCCTCACCGGAGAATGTGATTAACAAGTTGGAAATGCAAAATCAATTTCATATAGATCTTCAGATGATGAATATGCAGGGTGAGTTTGTATGGTGCCGGTTGATGTTTGCCAGAATGAAGAATTTCTCAAGGGAAAATCCTCGATTTGTTTACACTGTTCGTGATATTTCAGAGGATATTGCCCAGTTACTCCGTCAGGAGGGATTGATTAAAGCAATTGAGGAACAGAATGAGAGACTTCAGGAAGCAGATAAGAATAAGTCGAAATTTTTATCCAATATGTCTCATGAGATACGTACTCCAATTAACTCTATTATGGGAATGAACGAGGTTATACTTAGGGACTGTGAGGATGAAACCATCAGAGGATACGCAAAGGATGTAAAGGATGCAAGCAGGTATTTGCTCAGTCTTGTAAACGATATTCTGGATTATTCTAAAATAGAAGCAGGGAAAATGGAAATTGTTCCGGTGGAATACAATATGGAAGATTTGCTTGGGGGAGTGTGTAATCTCATTAAACCTAAATTGGCAGAAAAATCTTTGGGATTTGAGTTAAAAGTAGGAGAGAATGTGCCTTCCCGGCTGTTTGGTGATGAAATAAGAATTTCCCAGATTCTGATAAATCTTCTTACTAACGCGATTAAATATACCGATCAGGGAAAAGTTTCCTTTTGGGTGGAACGGGAGGCAGACGACAACGGGCGTGCTGCCATTAAGTTTACCGTCAAAGATACAGGTCTTGGAATAAAGCAGGAGGATATGAAGGTTCTTTTCGAGGAATATGGAAGGCTGGATCTTTTGAAAAATAGAAACAAAGAGGGAACCGGTCTTGGGATGAGCATTGTTCAGGGCCTCTTGTCCCAGATGAACAGTCAATTGAAGGTGGAAAGTGAGTATGGAAAGGGTTCAACATTTTCATTTGTATTGTTGCAAAAGGAGGTTGCAGAAACTCCTGATTCAACCGGTAATTCCAAAAAGGAAAATTCTGAATCCCAGATTAACGTTTCGGATATAAAGGGGAAAAAGGTACTTGTGGTGGATGACACCGCAATGAATTTGCGTATATTTAATGCATTAATAGCACCTTATGAACTGGAATTTAATTGTGCAAAAGGTGGGAAAAAAGCCCTTGAGATGATGAAAAATAATAAATACAACATGATTTTTCTGGATCATATGATGCCGGAGATGGACGGAATTGAAACGTTAAATGAATTGCGTAAAATAAATGACTATTATAAAAATATTCCGGTAATTGCATTAACGGGGCATTATTCTCCAACAGCAAGGGCAGAGTATATCAGTCTCGGATTTACAGATTATTTGGAAAAGCCCATTGTTCCTGAACGCCTGGATGAGATGATTCAAAAGTATTTATAGGGATAATTATGGTAGGACTAGGTTAGATTTTTGACTCGAAGTGAGAGTCAGGCTAATTTCGTCCTACCTTTTTTATTTTTTCAAAAAAATATTTTGAAAAAATTTCCACTACCTATTGACATACTGAATAAGTAGGAATATAATCCTCAACATAGTTACATACAAACATAGTAGGGAATAAGGAGGGAAAATATGAGAAATCAATTTAATATATATGAAAGCTGTTGTTGCTGTTGTTGTATGAAGAGATCAATTTATAAACAGAACATCAGAATTTCAGGAGGAATATATTTATGAGAAAATTATCAGTAAAGAATTTATTAACAAAAGTTACCGCATTAGCATCATCATTTATTTTTTTATCATCTGTTCTGACAGGGTGCGGAATCGGAAATGCATCGGAGGATGTGGATTACTCTCAGCCGGTGGAGATAACCAATGTATCTTATGATCCTACAAGAGAGCTGTATGCAGCATATAATGAGCTGTTTGAGAAGCATTGGAAGGAACTTCATGGTCAGGATGTTACGGTTGTACAGTCTCATGGAGGTTCAGGAAAGCAGGCACTGGAGGTGGCCAATGGACTTGAGGCTGACGTTGTCACATTGGCACTGGAAGGAGACGTTGACACTATTAAGGATGCAGGTATTATCGAACCCGGTTATACAAGTGAGTTTGAACTGGACAGTTCGCCATATACATCATCAATTGTTTTTCTTGTAAGAAAGGGAAATCCTAAGAATATTCTGGATTGGGATGACCTTTTAAAGGATGGAGTTGGAGTTATCACACCTAATCCTAAGACTTCGGGAGGTGCCCGTTGGAACTATCTTGCAGCATGGTATTACTTCGAGAAGAAGGGACAGTCGGAGTCTCAGATACAGGAAAGTATTAAAAAGCTTTATAAAAATGTTCTTGTACTTGATTCAGGAGCAAGAGGCTCCACAACTACATTTACAGAGAATGGACAGGGAGATGTTCTTATTGCATGGGAGAATGAAGCATTTCTTGCTTTAAAGGAGAATCCGGACAAATATGACATTGTTGTCCCTTCTGTTTCAATTCTGTGCCAGCCAACGGTTGCTGTAGTTGATGAGGTGGTTGACCAGAGAGGTACCAGAGGTGTTGCAACAGAGTATCTTTCATATCTGTACTCTGATGAGGCACAGGAGCTGGAAGCCCAGAATTACTACAGACCATCTAATAAGACAATTCTTGAGAAGTATGCAACAACTGCATCCGGAAATACCATTACACAGCTTCCTGCTGATGGAAAATGGATTGTAACAAATGTTGAACTTGTGGATATTTCACATTTTGGCGGATGGAGTCAAGCTACTAAGAAACATTTCGCAGACGGCGGAATATTTGACAAAATATATGAAAAGAAATAATGAGAAGAAATAATTAAGGGAAAGGGGAAGAGCGCAATATGAAAGGAAAGACTAGAAAAAAACGCCGGGTTATACCGGGATTTGGACTTTCATTTGGAATAACATTGGCAATGCTGGGATTCATTGTGGTCATCCCCTTATGTACCCTTGTGATATTTTCAGCTAAGCTGTCCTTTTCAGATTTTCTGGCGACAGTTACCAGGCCCAGAGTACTTTCAAGCTACAGGGTCAGTCTTGAAACTGCTTTAATTGCGGCACTTATTGATGCTTTTATGGGAACGATACTTGCATGGGTTCTTGTGAGATATAAATTTCCGGGGAAACAGATAATGAATGGCATAATAGAGCTGCCTTTTGCGCTGCCTACAGCAGTTGCAGGTATTTCCCTGACACATTTGACAACAACCAACGGATGGATTGGCTCATTTTTTGCCAAGTTCGGTATCAAGATAGCATACACCAGAATTGGTATTATTGTTGCACTTGTCTTCATAGGTATTCCTTTTGTAGTTAGAGCTGTGCAGCCGGTGTTGGAAAAAATCGATATTGAATATGAGGAAGCAGCAAATATGCTTGGAGCAAACAGCAGACAGACGGTTCTTAAGGTTATTCTGCCGGAGATTCTTCCGGCACTTATTGGAGGATTCACCATGTCCTTTGCAAGAGGACTGGGAGAGTATGGAAGTGTCGTTTTTATTGCGGGAAATACGCCGTATGAAACTGAGATAACACCGCTGATGATTATGTCGGAACTGCAGGAATACGATTATGCAAGTGCAACATCCATTGCATTGGTGATGCTTATCATCGCGTTTCTTATTCTTTTTATAAATGCAGTGCTTCAGAGCAGAAGCTCTAAAATTGTTAGTGGAATTTCGTAAGACAAGGAGGGTTTATGAATATCAGAAAAGATTCGGGACCGGTTAAATGGATACTTATTGGTGTATGTACGCTGTTTTTGTTCATAATGCTCATTCTTCCTCTGACTTATGTTATGTATACAGCATTTTCAAAAGGAATAAAGGTATTTCTGGCAGCAGTAAATGATAAATATGCCCTGCACTCCATAAAGCTGACGCTGGAGGTTTCTCTTATTGCAGTGGCAAGTAATACATTTTTCGGTTTATTTGCATCATGGCTTATAACTAAATTCCAGTTCAAGGGTAAGAAAGTTATATCTACTTTAATAGATCTTCCTCTTACGGTGTCGCCTATTATAGCGGGTCTTATATATGTGCTGACATTTGGAAGACAGAGCTTTCTGTATCCATATCTTAAGGCTTTTGGAATTAAAATAATATTTGCAGTGCCTGGAATTGTGCTGGCAACTATATTCGTAACATTTCCGTTTATTTCAAGAGAATTAATTCCGGTCATGACGGCTCAGGGAACAGACGAAGAAGAAGCGGCAGCACTTATGGGGGCAGGTGGATGGACTATTTTCACCAAAATTACGCTGCCTCATATAAAATGGCCGCTGTTATATGGAATTGTCCTGTGTACGGCCAGAGCCATGGGGGAATTCGGAGCAGTATCAGTTTTGTCAGGACATTTGCGTGGCAAGACCAATACTATGCCACTTTACATAGAACTTCTGTATCAGGGATATGATTTCACTGGAGCTTTTGCAATATCGGCAATTCTTGTAATGATGGCATTGGTTATTCTGGTGCTTAGAAGTGTGCTTGAATATAAAGAAAACAAGAGCAGAAAGGCAGGGTAGCAATATGGGAGAAGCAGAGCAGACCACCGGCAAATATGTTGAGTTACGGAATATTAATAAGACTTATGGCAAGTTTAAGGCATCTAACGATATTAATCTTGAAATTGAAAAGGGAAAGCTTATAGCGCTGCTTGGTCCCAGCGGAAGCGGAAAGACAACTATACTGAGGATGATTGCCGGTCTTGAGACAGCAGATTCCGGTGATATAGTTATTGACGGAAAGGTTGTAAACGATGTCCCGGCAAGTAAAAGAGGTATAGGATTCGTATTTCAGAATTATGCACTTTTCAGATATATGACAGTATATGACAATATTGCATTTGGACTAAAGGTTAACAAATGGAAAAAATCGGACATCAAGAAGCGCGTTGACGAGCTTATTGAACTGGTTGGATTATCGGGTATGGAAAAGAGATACCCTAACCAGTTGTCTGGTGGACAGAGACAGAGAGTTGCATTTGCAAGGGCGCTGGCGCCTAATCCGGAACTGCTGCTCCTTGATGAACCTTTTGCGGCTATTGATGCCAAGGTAAGGCAGGAGCTTAGAAGCTGGCTTAGGGACATGATAACTAAGGTGGGAATTACCAGTATTTTTGTAACTCATGACCAGGACGAAGCTATTGAGGTGGCAGATGAGATTGTGGTAACTAATCACGGACACATCGAGCAGATTGGAACGCCCCGGGAGATATACAGGGAGCCAAAGACGGCTTTTATGGCAGAATTCATGGGTCATCCTGTACATGTTGAACAGATTAATAAGTTAAAAGGTTTTAGACATCTTGATGATTCTGCTAAGGCAGTGCTAAGACCTGAAAATGTCAATATTACAAAGCTGGATGAAAAGGTAGACTCTTCGGCTTCTGTGGAGAAGGGTATTGTAACCGGCAAGCTCTTCAGGGGCAAGGAAGTTGAGATTACAGTTAATGTTAATGGCATTGATGTGGTGGGAACAAGAAATGTAGAGGAGGCTCCAATTAAGAAAGGGGAGGAAGTCAATATATTTATCCACAGGGCATTCACCTATGGGGATGATGGTGTTGTTAACATTATAGAGAATGCCAATAAGACAGAAGAATGGATGGTTATATGATGGCAACCGCAAAGTATCCGGTGTATTTTCAGTCGGCGGACTTTATTATATTTTAGGGCTATGGAGTCATTATAACAGGATAATCTGTTATGATGATGCCATAGCCCTAAAATATTTTATTTATATTACACATATGCATGATTATATTCTGGCTATTAATCAAATTTTTGATATAATA
>JBJEMF010000095.1:0-91587 GCA_051879535.1 Lachnospira sp.
AAGGCAGCAGGTGCACTTAACTGGGCGGTAAATGAAATGACTGACAGATATAAGAAATTTGCAGCCCTGGGGGTGAGAAATCTTACAGGATATAATGCAGCAGTTGCGGGAATTAAGGTTGAAGAAGGACAGGAACCTGTATTACCTCTTCCACAGATTGTAATTATTGTTGATGAGCTTGCAGACCTTATGATGGTGGCACCGGGTGAAGTGGAGGATGCAATATGCAGACTTGCCCAGCTTGCAAGAGCCGCAGGTATTCATATGGTAATTGCAACCCAGAGACCTTCTGTCAACGTCATTACGGGTCTTATTAAGGCAAATGTTCCTTCAAGAATAGCATTTTCCGTATCATCAGGTGTGGATTCAAGAACTATTCTTGATATGAATGGTGCCGAAAAGCTGTTGGGAAAGGGAGATATGCTTTATTTCCCATCAAATATTCCAAAACCTATAAGAGTTCAGGGAGCATTTGTATCTGATAAGGAAGTTGAAAATGTTGTTAATTTCCTTAAAGAGCAGGCAGGTGACTCTGTAGAGTATGACGAGAGTATAGCTAATGCTACATTATCTTCTCAAAGTTCATCGGGCGGTTCGTCTTCGGAAGATGAGAGAGATTCATTGTTTGCAGAAGCAGGAAGATTTGTTATAGAGAAGGAAAAGGGCTCTATAGGAATGTTACAAAGACAACTTAAGATTGGCTTTAACAGAGCCGGAAGAATAATGGATCAGTTAGCCGAAGCCGGGGTTGTGGGACCTGAATTGGGAACAAAACCAAGAAAGGTTATTATGACACCTGAGGAATTCGAAAATTATCTTACAACAAACAATTCATGATTTACAATGCAGAAAACGCGGAAATGGAGACGATTATGAAAGTTAAGAGTGATATTGAAATTGCACAGGAAGCACATTTGGAATTAATTAAAGACGTGGCAGCCAAGATAGGAGTATCAGAGGATGAATTGGAATTGTACGGAAAGTATAAGGCTAAGTTATCAGATGAACTGATTGACAGAGTAAAGGACAATAAAGACGGAAAACTGGTACTTGTAACTGCAATTAATCCTACTCCTGCCGGAGAAGGTAAAACAACCATAAGCATTGGACTTACGGAAGGATTATGCAAGCTTGGTAAAAATGCAATGGCAGCTTTAAGAGAACCGTCTCTGGGTCCGTGTTTCGGAGTTAAAGGCGGGGCAGCAGGGGGCGGATATGCCCAGGTGGTACCTATGGAGGATCTTAATCTCCATTTTACAGGAGATTTTCATGCCATAACATCTGCCAATAACCTTCTGGCAGCAATGCTGGATAATCATTTGCACCAGGGTAATGCACTGAATATAGATCCTAAGAGGGTAGTATGGAAGAGATGCCTTGATATGAATGACAGAAGTCTCCGTAATATTGTTGTAGGTCTTGGAGATAATACTGACGGAGTTGTAAGGGAAGACCATTTTATTATTACTGTGGCATCAGAAATTATGGCTATATTATGCCTTGCGGAGGATATGGCTGATTTAAAGAAGAGACTGGGTAAAATAATAGTTGCATATAATTATGACGGAAATCCTGTAACTGCGGAGGATTTAAAGGCAACAGGCTCAATGGCTGCGCTGTTAAAAGATGCAATGAAGCCTAATATGATACAGACACTGGAGGGAACTCCGGTGCTGGTTCACGGAGGCCCGTTTGCTAATATAGCCCACGGATGCAATTCGGTGAGAGCTACAAAGCTTGCAATGAAATTATCGGATATAACTGTAACAGAGGCAGGATTTGGCGCGGATTTGGGAGCAGAAAAATTCCTTGACATTAAATGCAGAAAGGCAGGATTAAAGCCGGATGCAGTGGTAATTGTGGCAACAGTTAAAGCCCTTAAATATAACGGAGGAGTACCTAAAGCTGAACTGGGGGCTCCTAATATGGATGCGTTAAAGAAAGGAATTGTAAATCTTGATAAGCATATTGAGAATATGCAGAGTTACGGATTGCCTGTAATTGTTACTCTTAATTCATTCATAACAGATACAGAAGAAGAGTATGAATTTATAAAAGAGCACTGTGCTGAATTAGGATGCGAATTTGCCCTTGCCAAAGTTTGGGAAAAAGGTGGAGAAGGTGGTATAGAACTTGCCAATAAAGTGCTTGAAACCTTAGATAAAAAGGAGAGTAATTATAAGCCTTTATATGAAGATGAAATGTCTTTAAAGGATAAAATAGAAACTATTGCCGAGAAAATATATGGTGCAGATGGAGTGACTTATGACGCCAAAGCAGCTAAAGAGCTTGAACATATAGAAAGTATGGGCTTTGGCAATCTCCCTGTATGCATGGCTAAGAATCAGTATTCTCTTTCTGATGATGCATCTAAACTGGGAAGACCTAAGGATTTTACAGTTAACATAAGAGAAGTTTATGTTAATGCCGGTGCAGGCTTTATTGTGGCTTTAACAGGCAAGATCCTCACAATGCCGGGACTTCCTAAAGTGCCGGCAGCAGAAGGAATTGATTATGATGAAGAAAATGACAGAATAACAGGGTTGTTCTAATTGACCGAAACAAAGTGGGATATACAGGGAATTCGAAAGAAGATAATTTAAACTCTGTGATGTATTAAATAAATAATTTGCTGCAACGCACACTTTCGTTACTTGTCGCTCGCAGTGGTACATAATGCGCAAAAATACTGCGCATAAGTACCAGCGGCTCCAAAGTACGTTTGCATCAAATTATTTATTATACATCACAGGTTTTAAAATCAACTCTTTCGAATTCCCTGTATGTGGGAAAGGAAAAGTATGAAGTTATCAGACATTTTAAACATTTGTTGCAGTAATGAAATAGAAAAATTCACTCCACGAATCATTCAGGGCAGTGTAGAGAGTTGCGTTAAGGGAATTACCGCAGATTCCAGAAAAGTAGATGAAGATTATATATTTGTATGTATTAAGGGGGCAGTGAGTGACGGACATAAGTACATTTCACAGGCAGCCGGAAAAGCATCTGTAATCGTTGTTGAAGAAGGCTCAGAATACGGTGAGATAGAAGCGGGAGTTACAGTTGTGTCTTGTGAGAATACAAGACTTGCACTGGCTCTTATGTCAGCTGCATATTTTGGCAATCCTGATAAAAAGCTGTTTACTATTGGTATTACAGGAACAAAGGGAAAGACAACTACAACTTATATGGTTAAAAATGTTCTTGAGGCCTGTGGAATAAAGACGGGACTTATAGGAACCATCGAGACAATAATTGGTGATAAGACAATTCCATCCTGCAACACAACCCCAGAATCAATTCAGATACATGAATATTTTCATGAGATGGTAGAAGAAGGTTGTGAGGCTGTGGTTATGGAAGTATCTTCCCAGGGACTCAAACTTGACAGAACAGCAGGTATACTCTTTGATATCGGAGTATTTACCAACCTTGAACCTGACCACATAGGACCTAATGAGCATGAATCCTTTGAGGAATATCTTGAATGTAAGGCAAAGTTATTTTCCCAGTGTAAGACAGGAATAGTCAACGGAGATGATATGCATGTAGGGGATATTATTAAAAACGCATGCTGTGAAGTTGAAAGCTATGGTATTGATAATGATACGGATATCAGGGCTGTTGATGTAAAATTACTTCATGAGCCGGGAAAAATCGGTCTTACATACACATGCAAAGGTCTTGTTAATATGGATGTGGAACTGGAACTTCCGGGTAAGTTTTCGGTATATAATTCCCTTTGTGCCATTGCAGTAACAAGACACTTTAATGTGGATACGGAAACACTTAAAGAAACCTTGAAGAAGGTTAAGGTTAAGGGAAGAATTGAACTTGTTAAAGTTTCGGATAAGTTTACCCTTATGATTGACTACGCTCATAATGCCATGTCTCTTGAAAGTATTCTTACTACCCTTAGAGAATACAATCCTCACAGGCTTGTGTGTCTCTTTGGATGTGGTGGAAACCGCTCAAAGGACAGACGGTTCGAGATGGGTGAAGTATCGGGTAAACTGGCTGATTTAACTGTAATTACCTCTGATAACCCAAGGTTTGAAGAGCCTGAGGCAATAATTGAAGACATAAAGACCGGAATAGGTAAAACCAATGGCAAATATGTTGATATTATTGACAGAAAAGAAGCTATCAAATATGTGATTGCTAATGGGGAGCCGGGAGATATTATTGTCCTTGCGGGAAAAGGCCACGAGGATTACCAGGAAATAAAAGGAGTAAAGCATCCTATGGATGAAAGGGTGCTTATTGCTGAGGTTTTGGAAGAATTGAAGGGATAGGAATGTACGCTGATATAATAATTGATATTTCTCATGAACAACTGGATAGAACATTTCAATATGCGATTCCAAAGGAGTGGGAAAATGCAGTTGATATCGGCACTACGGTTAATGTACCCTTTGGAAAAGGCAACAGGGTTATAACGGGATATGTAATTAATATTACAGATAAAGCCACTTACCCGGTTGAGAAGATAAAACCAATACTTGGAATTAATGACAGCAGGGTAAATGTGGCGGGCAATATGATAAAGCTTGCCTCCTGGCTTAAACATAATTATGGTTCCACAATGAACCAAGCTCTTAAAACTGTAATCCCGGTTAAAGACAAGGTTAAACAGAAAGAGAAAAAATCCGTGTGCCTGAATATAAGTATTGAAGAAGCAAAGGAACTTCTTCCTGTATTGGAAAAAAAGGCCCGGGCAAGGGCCAGACTTATAGAGGCATTGATAGAAGAACCGGTTATTGACAGTGATATAGTTGCATCAAAGCTGAATATCAGCTCATCTGTTGTTAATGCATTGGAAAAGCAGGGAGTTGTACGTGTTAACACTGAGAATATGTATAGAAATCCGGTTATGGACAGCACAGTGTTTGGAAAGACGGTAACTCTTAATGAAGAACAGCAGCAAGCAGCGGATAAGATAATCGGCGATTATGACAAAGGAATAAATAAGACATATCTGATACATGGAGTTACAGGAAGCGGTAAAACCGAAGTATATATGGAGGTTATAGACCATGTAATAAGTCAGGGAAAACAGGTTATTATGCTTATTCCTGAGATTGCATTAACATTTCAGACTGTGCAGAGATTTTACCACCGTTTCGGTGACAGCGTTTCTATTATGAATTCCAGAATGTCAAAAGGAGAAAGATATGACCAGTTCATGAGAGCAATGAAGGGGGAAATCAGTATTATGATAGGCCCAAGGTCAGCACTCTTTACACAGTTTCCCAAACTTGGACTGATAGTGATAGATGAGGAGCACGAAAGTGCATATCAGTCAGAACAGACACCTAAGTATCACGCAGTGGATACCGCCTTATATATAGCACAGCAATCAGGGGCTTCTGTAATATTGGGTTCGGCTACTCCTTCCGTAGACAGCTATTATAAAGCGGTGAATGGAGAATACGAACTTATTACATTGAATTCCCGGGCAGGACGGGGTGAACTTCCACAGGTGTATATCTCAGATATGAGGGAAGAATTAAAAAGAGGGAACAGAAGCATATTCTCCCGAAGGCTTATGGAATTAATAAATGACCGTATTAAGAAGAAGGAACAGATAATGTTATTTCTTAATAAGCGTGGAACGGCAGGTTTTATATCATGCAGAAGCTGCGGACATGTAATGAAATGTCCCCACTGTGATATTTCCTTAACAGCTCATCGTAACGGAAGGCTGGTTTGCCATTATTGTGGATATGAGCAGATTAATGTTTCAGTCTGTCCTGAGTGTGGCTCTAAGTATATATCAGGTTTCAGAGCCGGGACTGAGGCAGTGGAGGATGCAGTTAATAAAATGTTTCCGGGAGCCAGAGTCTTAAGAATGGATATGGACACAACAAAGGGAAAAGAAGGCCATGAAAAGATATTGTCTGAGTTTGCCAACGAGCAGGCTGATATTCTTGTAGGAACCCAGATGATAGTTAAGGGCCATGATTTTCCTAAGGTTACGCTGGTGGGGATAATTGCAGCAGATATGTCCCTGTACGCCAGTGATTACAGAGCCACTGAAAAGACATTTCAGTTAATTACCCAGGCAGCAGGCAGAGCCGGGAGAGGAATCAGACCGGGGGAAGTGGTGATACAGACTTACACTCCGGACAATTACGGAATAAAATGTGCTTCTCTTCAGGATTATGAAGCATTTTATCAGCAGGAAATTGCCTACAGAAAGTTGATGAAGTATCCTCCTGTTAATAATATGATAAGGATAAATTTAAGCTCAAAATATGAGGATTTACTGGAAAATGCTTCCCGTAATCTGCTTATGTTTATAAAACAGAAATGTGACACGGAAGGGATGATTATATTAGGGCCATCCAATGCTAATATATATAAGCTTAACGACGTATATACCAAGGTGATATATGCAAGTCACAGAGAATATGATAAACTAACATCTGTCATGGACAATATAGAGGACTATCTACCATGCAATGAAGTTTTTCGGAATATATGTGTACAATTTGATGTTAATTAGAAATGAGGTAAAATATGGCAATTAGAAATATCAGAACACTGGGAGATGAAATCCTTAGAAAAGAAGCTAAGGAAATTACAGAGATGACACCAAGGATTGAAGAACTTATCGACGATATGTTTGAAACCATGTATGAAGCCAACGGAGTTGGTCTTGCAGCTCCCCAGGTGGGAATAAGAAAACGTCTTGTTGTTATTGACTGCGGAGACCAGCCGTTAGTTCTTATTAATCCTGTTGTTCTTGAGACCAGTGGTTCACAGACAGGACAGGAAGGATGTCTTAGTGTTCCGGGAAAGGCAGGTATTGTAACAAGACCAAACTATGCGAAAGTTAAGGCCTTAAACGAGAATATGGAAGAAGTAATTATTGAAGGAGAAGAGCTCCTTGCAAGATGTTTGTTGCATGAGATAGATCATCTTGACGGCATTATGTATGTTGACAAGGCAGAGGGAGAACTGATGTCAACAGAAGAATAAAGAACGGAGAAGAATAATCGGTATGAAAGTAATATTTATGGGAACACCGGACTTTGCAGTCGGTACATTAAAAGCAATTATAGAAGCAGGACATGAAGTCGTTGCTGTGGTAACCCAGCCGGACAAACCAAAGGGAAGAAGCGGTGCGTTATCTTTTTCACCTGTTAAGGAAGAAGCTGTATTACATAATCTTACGGTATTGCAGCCTGAAAAAGCGGGAGATGAAGCTTTTGTGGAGCTTTTAAAAAGTTACGGCGCAGATGTATTTGTAGTGGTTGCCTTTGGACAAATATTGCCAAAAAGTATCATTAATATGCCGAAATTCGGCTGTGTTAATGTGCATGCCTCACTCCTTCCTAAGTACAGGGGAGCATCCCCTATACAATGGGCGGTGATAGATGGATGTGAGTACTCAGGTGTTACAACAATGAAGATGGATGAGGGAATTGATACCGGTGATATTCTTCTTTGTGAGGAAGTTAAGCTTGATAAGAAGGAAACCGGGGGCAGTCTTTTTGACAAATTAAGCATTGTGGGGGCAAATCTTCTGGTAGAAACTTTAGAGGGGCTTGAAAAGGGAACTATAACACCTGTTAAACAGGATGACAGTAAGAGCAGTTACGTTAAGATGTTTAATAAATCATTTGGCAAGCTTGATTTTACAAAGGATGCCTATTCAATAGAATGTCTTATCAGAGGACTCAATCCATGGCCAAGTGCATATACAAGCCTTAAAGGAAAAATGCTTAAAATATGGGATGCAGATGTAATTTCTGATGATGGGAAACAGTATGTACCGGAATCTGTTGAAGTAAAACCGGGAGAAGTTGTCTATGTTGACAAAGATACAATAATCGTTGCCTGCGGCAAAGATTTTCTTAAGATAAATGAATTGCAGCTGGAGGGAAAGAAGAGAATGGCAGCAGATGCATTTCTTAGAGGATGTCAGATAGACAAAGGCATTATTTTAGGCGCTGAATAACATTTAATACGCTGAATAATATTTAAGGTGGACAAATAGATTGGATAACCAGATAAAAAATGTTAATCTTCGTGAAATTGTATTGGATATACTCACGGAGATAAATGATAAAAAAGAGTTTTCACACATTTTAATCAATAATGCTCTTGCAAAATATCAATACCTTGATAAAAACCAGAGAGCTTTCATAAGCAAGCTTTCTCTTGGCACAATAGAGCGTAGGATAGAACTTGATTACATTATAAATCAATTTTCAAAAACTCCGGTAAAGAAGATGAAACCGCTAATCCGTAATATTGTGGAAATGGCAGTTTATCAGATTATGTATATGGAGTCAGTGCCTGACAGCGCAGCCTGCAATGAGGCGGTTAAGCTTTCTGTTAAAAGAGGCTTCACAGGTCTTAAGGGGTTTGTTAACGGGGTACTGAGAAATATTGCAAGAAATAAGGAATGCATAGAATATCCCGATGTGAATGAAGACTGGGAGGAATATGTATCCGTAAAATATTCCATGCCACAATGGATTGTTAATATGTGGGAAAAACAGTTTGGTAAGGACAGTGTTGAAAATATTCTCAAAGGTATGACCGGTGACAGGAAAACCTATATAAGATGTAATACTTCGAAAATGGCAGCAGGTGATATTAAGCAGGTTCTAATTAAAGAAGGTGTTACAGTAAAAGAGGTGGACGGTATAAGGTATGCTTATGAGATTTCGGATTATGACTATCTTGCAGCCCTAAAAAGCTTTAATGACGGGTTATATTTTGTTCAGGATATCAGTTCCATGATGGCAGGAGAGCTGGCTGCTCCTAAGGCAGACGATTTTGTTATAGATGTCTGTGGTGCACCGGGAGGCAAGTCTGCCAATGCATCACTTAAGATAATGGAAAATGCGGAGGCTATGGGAAAAGAAACATTTTCCGGCAGGGTAATATCAAGGGATGTAAGCGAATATAAGGTAAATCTTATAAGAGAAAATATAAACCGTCTTGGAATCACCAATGTTGAGCCACAGGTGGCAGATGCTCTTGTAAAAGATGAGTCACTGACAGGAAAGGCAGATATCCTTATTGCGGATCTTCCATGTTCCGGTTTGGGAGTAATGGGAAGGAAACCGGATATCAGGTATAATGTCAGTCCTGAACAGTTGGAGGATATCGTAAAACTTCAAAGAGACATACTTAAGGTGGTATGCAGCTATGTTAAGACAAAAGGGGTGCTTGTATACAGTACCTGTACAATCAATAAAGATGAAAATGATAACAATGCAGACTGGATATGCAGGGAATTGGGATTTGAAAAGGACGGGGAATATGTAACAATCCTGCCTGACTCCCAAAAGGGCACAGATGGATTCTTTGTTGCCAGACTTATTAAAAAGTAAGGGAGTACATGTCTTATATAACGGGAAAAATTTATGGAAAAAATTTTTAATAAAAATATTTTGGATGAAAAAATAGATATAAAATCTCTCGATTATGAGGAATTGTGCAGTTTTTGTGAAGAAATGGGTGAGAAGAAATTCAGGGCATCACAGCTATACCAGTGGATGCATCAGAAACTGTCCACGGACTATGATTCCATGTCTAATTTACCGGGTTCCTTCAAGGAAAAGTTAAAGGAAAGTACAAGATATACATGCCTGGAGCCTATTAGAATTCAGGAATCAAAAATTGACGGCACCATGAAATTTCTGTTTAGATTATATGATGATAACCTTATAGAGAGTGTTCTTATGAAGTATCATCATGGTAATTCGGTGTGTATATCCTCTCAGGTGGGATGCAGGATGGGATGCAGATTCTGTGCTTCTACTCTGGATGGATGTGTAAGAAATTTGACAGCTTCAGAGATGCTGGACCAGATATACAGAATTCAGGCAATTTCAGGAGAAAGGGTAGATAATGTTGTAATTATGGGTTCCGGGGAACCTATGGATAACTATGACAATGTTATAAAATTTTTAAAGCTGATTAATTCCGAGAAGGGGCTTAATATAAGTCTGAGGAATGTAACCGTATCCACCTGCGGAATTGTGCCTAAAATCCATGAACTGGCGGACTTGAAGCTGCAGATAACACTGGCCATTTCACTTCATGCACCAAATGATGAGCTTAGGAAAACCATGATGCCTATAGCTAACAAGTATAGCATTAGTGAAATTATGGATGCTTGCCGGTATTATATAGAACAGACAGGGCGAAGAATTTCTTTTGAGTACAGTCTGGTTAAAGGTGTTAATGATACACCGGAATGTGCAAATCAGCTTATCAGATTGGTGCATGGCATGAATTGCCATGTTAACCTTATCCCTGTTAATCCCATAAAGGAAAGAGATTATCGTCAGTCAGAGAAACAGGAAATCTTTGGATTTAAAAATAAACTTGAAAAAAATGGGATAAATGTTACTATTAGAAGGGAAATGGGCTCGGATATTGACGGAGCCTGTGGACAATTGAGAAAAAGTTATATGGAGGATAGCCATGAAGGCGGTAGCGTTAACTGATAAGGGACTTGAGCGTCCTGTTAATCAGGATTATGTATACGTTAATCTGGACGAAGTGGGCAGTCTCCCAAATCTGTTTATCGTAGCCGATGGAATGGGAGGTCATAAAGCCGGGGATACAGCATCCAGATATACGGTAGAGACCTTTACGTCACTTATTAATGAATACAAGGGGAAAGACCCTATTCTGGCAATAAGTAATTCAGTGGTAAGGGTGAACAGAATGCTTTTAGAGAAAGCTTCTGAATCAGAAGATTATGATGGAATGGGAACAACATTGGTGGTTGCTACAATATTTGGTGACACACTTAGAATTGCCAATGTGGGAGACAGTAGATTGTATATTGTCAATGATGATATTGTTCAGATAACCAGAGATCATTCTCTTGTTGAGGAAATGGTTCAGCTTGGACAGATTAACAGACAGGAAGCAAGGAACCATGAAAAGAAAAATTATATTACAAGAGCTATTGGTGGATATGAGGATGTAGAGGCGGAGATGTTCTCTGTAGACATTAAAAAGGATGACAGAATACTTATGTGTTCCGACGGTCTTACCAATATGGTGGAAGATAGGGATATTTTGAACATCATTAATAAAAGTGACAGCATAGAAGATGCAGCTAGGACTCTTATTGATACAGCCAACAGAAATGGTGGCAAAGATAATATTTCGGTAATTATAGTAGAGCCATATTAAGAAAGGTAATTCAGATTATGTTAAGAGAAGGAATGTTTTTAGCCGATAGATATGAGATTATAGAGCAGATCGGTACCGGTGGAATGGCTGATGTATATAAGGCCAAGTGTCATAAGCTTAACAGATATGTAGCTATTAAGGTTATGAAGTCGGAGTTTAGTGAAGATAAGACATTTGTATCAAAGTTCAGGGCTGAGGCACAGTCAGCAGCAGGGTTGACCCATTCTAATGTGGTTAATGTCTATGACGTTGGTGATGAGAATGGTATTTATTATATTGTAATGGAGCTTGTGGAGGGAATTACTCTTAAGAAGTATATTGAAAAGCGTGGAAAGCTCCCATATAAAGAGGCTGTAAGTATAGCCATCCAGATTGCTAACGGTATGGAAGCTGCCCATAAACGCCATATTATTCATAGAGACATAAAACCTCAGAATATAATTATTTCAAAAGAGGGCAGGGTCAAGGTTACAGATTTTGGTATAGCTAAGGCGGCTACATCCACAACTATTAATTCCTCTGCATCAATGGGTTCGGTTCATTATATTTCACCGGAACAGGCAAGAGGAGGATACTCTGACGAGAGAAGTGACATATATTCTCTCGGTATTACAATGTTTGAGATGCTTACCGGTACAGTCCCTTTTGACGGAGATACCGCGGTGGCAGTTGCAGTGCAGCATATCCAGGATGCAATTCCTGCACCATCGGAACTTACAGAGGGTATTCCTGTAAGTGTGGATAAGATTGTGCTGAAGTGTACCCAGAAGAAGACAGACAGAAGATATCAGACAGCCACAGATTTAATTGTGGATTTAAAGAGAGCACTGGTAATGCCTGATGAAGATTTTGTAAAAATAGCTTCAATATATGATAAAACTGAAGGAACATCATCTGTGTCATCTGCATCAAATTCTCAGAATACATCCGGTTCTTATGATAGTGAGGAAGAACTGGACGAATTGGATGAAATCAGTGACGATGACCTGGAAGATCTTGATTTGGATGACCTTGATAATGACAAGAAATCAAGAAAGTATTCAGACGATATTGATGTGGACGATGAGGGTAATGATAAACTGGATCTTATAGTAAAGTGTATAGGTATAGGAATTGCAGTTATTATTCTTATAATAACTATATTTGTAATTGTTAAACTTGTGGGCAGTGGGAAATCAGCAGGTAACAATAATCAGGGTACCACAGAACAGACAACTTCCCTTGAGAGCACAAGCAAGTCAGAAGATAAGAATACAGCAGTAGTTCCTGATGTGGTAGGTATGACAAAGGAAGATGCGGTGAAAGCTCTCAATGATGTGGGATTGGGCTATAAAGCTGTCACACAGGCCTCAGATACTGTTGCTAGCGGTTCTGTTATATCTCAGGGAAATGTTGCAGGAACAAAGCTTGCAAAGAATTCCCAGGTTGTACTTACAATCAGTTCAGGGAAAGAACAGGTTGATGTTACTGTGCCAAATGTGACAGGAAAATCAGAAACAGAGGCGAAAGAAGCGTTAGAAGCCGTAAAACTTGAGGTGTCTATAGATTATGCATACAGTGAAACGGTAGAAAGCGGTAAGGTTATAAGTTACAGTCCGTCAGGAAAAGTGGCTGAAGGCTCTACAGTTACCATTAAGGTGAGCCGAGGCAAGGAAATTACTTATGTGACTATGAAAGACCTTGTGGGAATGACAGAGAGCGATGCCAGAAAGTGGCTTGATGATAATGGACTTAAAGCAAATGTTTCTTATATTACTACTTCAGGAACTTACGGACAGGTAGTTTCACAGGGGTATGTTGGTGGAGATACAGTACAAAAAGGTGCTACCATAGATATTGTTGTAAGTCATTATCAGAAACCTTCTGCAACAACGTCTCCTACAACAGCAACAAAAGCAAACTAATTGTATTTATCAGGTATTATTTATTATATGCAGGGAAAAATAATTAAAGGAATCGCTGGTTTCTACTATGTACATGTAGAGACCAGCGGTATTTATGAATGTAAGGCAAAGGGAATATTCAGAAATAAGAAGATAAAACCTCTGGTGGGGGATAATGTTTTAATTGATGTTATCAGTGGAGATGAGATGACTGGTAATATTATTGATATTCTTCCAAGAAAGAACGAGTTAATAAGACCTTCATCAGCCAATATAGATCAGGCGCTGGTTATATTTGCTGTGAAAACACCGGAACCGAATTTTAATTTGCTGGACAGATTTATACTTATGATGGACTATCAGAATGTTCCAACGGTTATTGCATTTAACAAGACGGATCTTGTGGGAGAAAATGAGATTGATGAACTGAGACATATATATGAAGGCTGTGGTTGTAAGGTGATTTTTGTGAGCACTTATAACAATGAAGGCGTTGAGGAGATATGTGATGTTCTCAAAGGAAAAACAACAATTCTTGCGGGACCTTCCGGTGTGGGAAAATCCTCTCTTACTAATCTGATACTGCCAAATGATGTCAGTGAGACAGGGGGAGTGAGCAGAATAGGAAGAGGACGCCATACAACAAGGCATTCGGAGATATTTAATGTGTGTGAAAATACGTATATATGTGATACTCCGGGATTTACATCTCTTATTTTGCCGGAACTTGAAAAGGAAGATTTGAGATTTTATTTTGAGGAATTTGTTCCATTTGAAGGAACATGCAGATTTAACGGTTGTGTCCACATTAATGAGCCGGACTGCAAAGTCAAGGAGGCTGTGGAAAGTGGCGCAATAAGTCTCAGAAGATATCAAAGTTACACAGAAATATATGAGGAATTAAAGAATCAGAAAAAGTACTGATTCCCAGGCGATGGAAAAAGTCGCAGAAATGAGGTTATAATGGCAATTTTATCACCGTCAATTTTATCAGCGGATTTTAAGAAATTAGGGGATGAAATAAAAATAATAGATCAGGCAGGAGCTGAGTATATTCACGTGGATGTTATGGACGGAATGTTCGTGCCAAGCATTTCTTATGGAATGCCTGTAATTAAATCTATCAGGGAATCAACCAAAAAGGTGTTTGACGTACATCTTATGATTGAGGAACCAATCCGTTATATTGAAGAATTTGTGAAATCGGGAGCTGATATAATTACTGTGCATGTGGAGGCATGTCAGGATGTTGTTGCCACAATTGAGAAGATAAGAGAGTTCAATATAAAGGCTGCAATTACACTTAATCCTGAAACTCCTGTATCTGCAATTGAACCATATCTTCCTCTGGTTGATATGGTATTGGTAATGAGTGTACATCCGGGATTCGGAGGTCAGAAGTTTATTCCTGAATCAATTGAGAAGATAAGGAAAGTTAAAGAATTGCTAATGGAAAAGAATCTTGATAATGTGGATATAGAAATTGATGGTGGAATTAATATAGAGAATCTTGCTTCAGTACTTGAAGCCGGAGCCAATGTAATAGTGGCGGGTTCGGCAGTATTCAGAGGGGATGCGGCAGATAATGTAAAGAAGTTTAAGGAAGTTATGGCTGCATGGTAGTTTAAAGAAAGGGTCAGACCCCATAAAATTTTTATAAACTTTTTCGGAGAAAAGTTTATAAAAATTTTATGGGGTCTGACCCCCTTTTTACCCTTTTATTATACATTAAAGCGGAAAAGTATTACATCTCCGTCTTTAACAACATATTCTTTTCCTTCCATTCTCACAAGCCCTTTTTCTTTAGCTCCGTTATAAGAGCCGCAGTCCAATAAATCCTGGTAGTTAACAACCTCAGCTTTAATGAAGCCTCTCTCAAAATCGCTGTGGATTTTGCCGGCAGCACCGGGAGCTTTGGTTCCTTTGGTTATTGTCCATGCTCTTGTCTCTGTCTCACCTGCTGTTAAATAGCTGATAAGACCAAGGATTCTGTAGCTTGCAGCAATAAGTTTATCAAGACCTGATGAACTAATACCTAAATCTTCTAAGAACATTTTCTTCTCATCTTCATCTAATTCAGATATTTCCTGTTCAATCTGTGCGCAGATTACAAATACTTCGCAATTATCCTTCTTGGAATATTCTCTTACCTTTGCAACATATTCATTGGAAGCTCCATCATCCGCAAGGTCATCCTCACAAACATTAGCAGCAAAGATTACAGGTTTTGCTGTAAGAAGATTATATTCTTTCATGAAAGCTTCTTCATCTTCGTCTTCGCATTCAAAATTCTTTGCCAGATTTCCCGCTTCAAGGAAAGCTAAAAGTCTTTCAATGAGTGCACATTCTTTAGCAATATCCTTATTATTGTAAGAAGCACGTTTCTGTTTAGAAAGTCTTCTTTCAAGAACTTCCATATCTGAAAATATTAATTCAAGATTGATAGTCTCTATATCCCTGACAGGATCTATATTGCCGTCAACATGAACTATGTTGGTGTCATCAAAACATCTCACAACATGTACTATTGCATCTACCTCTCTGATATTTGCAAGAAATTGGTTTCCAAGTCCTTCGCCTTTAGAGGCACCTTTTACAAGACCTGCAATATCAACAAATTCAATGACTGCAGGAGTGATTTTTGCTGAGTTATAAAGGGCAGCAAGTTTATCCAGTCTCTCATCCGGTACGGCAACCACACCTACATTAGGGTCGATTGTACAGAAGGGATAGTTTGCTGATTCAGCTCCGGCTTTTGTTAATGAATTAAAAAGTGTACTTTTTCCGACATTGGGAAGTCCAACAATACCCAACTTCATAGTTATTATCCTCATTTCTGCATATTAATGATCTGATTGTCAAATCTATGCTTAAAATTATATTTCTGCTTAACAGAAAAGCAGAACAACACACATTCTAGCATATTTTTCCTCAAAAGTGAACTGTACCCTGTAAGAAATATAATTAGTTACTGTTGCCTTCCCCAGCCGGATTATTATAAGCAATGTTTAATGTTGCAATATGGATAAACAAATTCTATGAAACATTAGGCAGTATTCCCACGTTTTTCGAGCATAGTTACTGTGCTCGCAGCATGTTTGAGCCATTTATGGCGAGTTTGCGAAGAGCGCAGTTGATAGGCAGCGCAGAAAAACGAAGAATACAACGCGTTTCATAGAATTGTTTATCTATATTACACATAGGCATGTTTACAATCCGGCTGGGGGAGGCAACAGTAACTAATTATAAAAACTAATTATTCTAAAATAATTATAAATATACCAATAAAATTTATTGCAATATGATGTATGGTACTTTAGTAGGATAACACTATATATTGTGGTTTTGAGGCGGCATGGTCAGAAAAGTCAGTAAACATCAGCGTTTCCCGAGAAAAATTTTTCTAAAAAGGGTTGTCAAGTTATAAAAATGAGTATAAAATTGACACTAAAGTGGTGGAAAGTGGTAGCGAATGGATGAAAGTGGTAGATTGGAGGAACGATTGACATGTTTATGGGTGAATATAACCATACAATTGATGCCAAGGGCAGAATTATCGTTCCTGCTAAGTTCAGAGAGACTCTTGGAGACGAATTCGTAGTCACAAAGGGGCTTGATAACTGTCTGTTCGTTTATCCTAATGATGAATGGCATAAGTTTGAAGAAAAACTGCAGACCTTGCCACTTACTAATAAGAACGCAAGACAATTTACACGTTTCTTTCTTGCTGGTGCAGCAAATGTAGAGGTTGACAAGCAGGGAAGAATTCTTCTTCCGGCTGTGTTGAGAGAGTTTGCGGATCTCACAAAGGATGTTGTGTTTGTGGGTGTGGCAGGAAGAATCGAAATCTGGAGCAGACAGCGCTGGGATGAATCTATCAGCAAATATGATGATGATATGGATGAAGTAGCTGAGAATATGGAAAGTCTGGGATTCACTATATAGTAAATCTTAGAATAATGCGAAAGTGGGTATTCTTAAGTCTGCAAATCAGATACATGGCAGAAAGAAATGAGGGCTGATATGGAATTTAAACATAAGTCAGTTTTACTTTATGAGACTGTGGAAAATCTTAATATTAAGCCTGATGGAGTATACGTTGACGGAACGTTGGGTGGTGGCGGACACTCCTATGAAATAGCCGGGCGTTTGTCAGATAAAGGAAGGCTTATAGGAATTGACCAGGATGAAGATGCAATTAAAGCTGCTACAGAGCGCTTAAAGCCTTTTGAGAATAAGGTGACAATAGTAAGAAATAACTATTGCAATTTTGGAAAAGTACTTGATGAGCTGGGAATAGATAAGGTGGATGGAATTATCCTTGACCTTGGGGTTTCTTCTTATCAGTTAGATACCGTCGACAGAGGATTCACATACAATGTTGATACAAATCTGGACATGCGTATGGACAGAAGACAGGAAATGACAGCCAGAGACATTGTTAATACATATAGTGAATTTGATTTATACAGAATAATAAGAGACTATGGCGAAGATAAATTCGCTAAAAATATTGCAAAACATATTGTGGCAAAAAGACAGGAAAAGCCTATTGAAACAACATTTGAACTGAATGAAGTCATCAAAGCAGCAATTCCCATGAAAGCCAGGGCAACAGGCGGACATCCGTCTAAGAAGACATACCAGGCTATAAGAATTGAGTTGAATAAGGAACTGGATGTTCTTGAAAATTCCATTGATGACATGATAGACAGGCTTAATCCCAAAGGAAGGATATGTATTATTACATTTCATTCTCTTGAAGACAGGATAGTCAAGACAAGGTTCAGAAATAACGAAAATCCTTGTACATGCCCTCCTGATTTTCCGGTATGTGTTTGCGGCAAAAAGTCAAAAGGAAAGGTTGTTACACGAAAGCCTATTGTTCCTGCACAGGAGGAACTGGAAGAGAATAGCCGTTCGAAGAGTTCAAAACTAAGAGTCTTTGAAAGATCTTAGTATCAAAAATCTGATAACAGGGGGAATAAAAAGTGGGAAATAGAAGTAATGTAAAAAACGTAAGAAACGCAAGAACATCTGTATCACCATACGAGTATGGAAGTGCAGTAAGACAATTGAATACAGCGGAGCCACTTAAGAGACCTGATAGAAGAAAAGAGATTGATGAACAGGAGAGAGCAGAAAGACGCAGAAGGGCAAAGCAGATAAAGCGTAACAGCAGGGTTAACTTCCTTTATACAGTAATGTTAATTGCTGTTACAACATGCGCATTTTTCGTGTGTTATCAGTATCTTAATCTTCAAGCAAGCGTTAAAGCAAATTCAGATAAGGTAATGGAGCTTCAGAGCAGTCTTAATTCTCTTAGAGAGAACAATGATGTGTATGAATCGTCAATCAAGACAAGCATTAACTATGATGAAGTATATAATACAGCAGTAGAAGAACTCGGAATGGTATATCCTGATAAAAAGCAGGTTATTACTTATGATTCAGATGAGAGTGAATATGTAAAGCAATATAAGGATATTCCGGCTGCAAATTAGATTATGAAATAGTAAGAGGTACTTATGGCGGATAGTGAAGTAGTAAAGAAGAATAAGTACAGAAGAAAAAAAGCAATGTTAAAGCGTATACATAAAAAGACCGGAGTTATTTTTGGCGTGGTAATAATACTGCTTATGCTTCTGGGTATTAAAGTTTTTGCAATTAACTATACCCATGGCGAGGAGTATTCCAAAGCGGTTTTAAACCATCAGTCATATACGTCAACTACATTGCCATATAAGAGAGGGCAGATAGTAACCGGCGATGGTACTGTTCTTGCGTATAGTGAGAAAGTATATAACCTGATTCTTGATGTAAAGCTGATGACTTCTGACGAAAAATATATTGAACCTACATTAAGTGCGTTGGTTCAATATTTTGATTTAAAAAGAAATGATTTGAATGAAATTGTAAATAAATATCCAAACAGTCAGTATCAAAAGCTGATAAAAGAGCTGAAAGCTGAGGATATAGAGGATTTTAAAAATCTTATGGCAGATTCAACCAACGGCGCCAACATAAAGGGAGTGTGGTTTGAGGATAGTTATATAAGAAAATATCCTTTCAGTACCCTGGCATGCGATGTGGTAGGATTTGCAAGTGCAGCCAATGGTGGTGAGCTGGGAATTGAGAGCCAGTATGATGAAGAACTTACCGGAACTAACGGAACCACATACAGTTATGTTGATGAGGGACTGGATGTTTCTGAAACACAGAAGGCTGCAGTTGACGGCAACAATGTGGTGTTGACCATAGATTATAATGTTCAGTCAATTATCGAAAAATGTATTAAGGAATATAATGCTGAAAAACCGTCAAAAAACACCGCAGTGGTAGTTATGGACCCCAATAACGGAGAAATATTGGGTATGGCCAGTTACCCTGTGTTTGACTTGAATAATCCAAGAGATCTTACCGGAATTTATTCCCAGGAAGACCTTCAAAAAATGTCTGATGAGGAATACACAACGGCACTTTATGCTCTTTGGAAGAATTATTGTGTATCAGAAAGTTATGAGCCGGGTTCTACTTTTAAACCCGTTACCGTGGCATCAGCTCTTGAATCGGGAGTGGCCAAGGATGGTGATACTTTTGAGTGTACAGGTTCCGTAACAATCGGACCTGATACATTGCGGTGTCATGTGTCCACCACCAGAGGAAGTCACGGTGTGCTTACCATTGAAGAAGCATTGATGCAGTCCTGCAATCCTTATATGATAAATCTTGCTGTTAAGATGGGAACCAGTCAGTTTCTTCAGTATCAGTCATTGTTCGGATACGGCAGGCTGACAGGCATAGACCTTCCCGGTGAGACTACAGGTATTACATATAAAGAGAGTAATTATCAGGTGATTGATGCGGCTTGTAATTCCTTCGGACAGAACATAAATGTTAATATGATTCAGATGATTTCAGCATATTGTTCCATAATAAATGATGGTAAATATTATCAGCCTCATGTAGTTAAGAGGATTGAATCAGCCAATGGTGAGGTTATAAAGGAATACGGAGCAACACTTGTAAGACAGACCATAACCACTTCTACCTCAAAATATTTGAGGAGATATCTAAAATCAACGGTGGATTCCGGTCTGGCAAAAAGAGCCGGTGTAACAGGATATTCCATTGCCGGAAAGACAGGAACGGCGCAGAAACAGCCAAGAGCTGACAAGCGTTGGATTATTTCATTTATAGGTCATGCTCCTGCAGATAATCCTAAATTTGCCATTTATGTTTTAATCGATGAACCGGATGGCACTAACGGTGTTGAAGCGGGTTCCAATGATGTGTTGGATCTTTCTCATAATATTTTAGAGAAACTTCTTCCGTATATGAATGTGTTTAAGGATGTAAATGATGAACCACAGGATACAAGTGACAGCCCTGTTGAATCTACTGTTGACGGAATACCTTCAGGTTCATTAACAGGTGGAGATAATAATACCAACAGTAATAATTAAATTTTGTTAACATTTTCCAAAAAGTAGGTAATAATAAGTATAAGTAGAATAACCCCACGTATGTTCTCATAACAATTATTGAGAATGTATGTGGGGTTTATTCGTATTTTAGTGCAGGAGCAAAATGCGAAAAAAGGTTTATTTATGTCAATTAGAATGATTGAAGATGAAGACATGAGACTAAATGTTTTTGTAAGGACAAGGCATAGAAAGAAACTGCTTGTTATTGCTGTTTGTCTGTGGCTTATTATGTCCCTTCTCCTTGTCAGAATAGGATATATCATGATAATCAAGGCTGATTATTACATAGCCCGGGCAGATGAACTCCACGAAAGAGAAAGAAAAATAAAAGCAATGCGTGGACGTATACTTGATGCCAACGGAACAGTTCTGGCAGATAATAAAACTGTTTGCAGTATCTCTGTAATTCACAGTCAGATAACGGACAGTGACCAGGTGGTTGAAAAATTATCCCAGCTGCTTGAAATGGAGCCGGAACAGATAAGAAAAAAAGTTGATAAGATAACATCTATAGAAATAATAAAATCAAATGTAGATAAGGAGACAGGAGATAAGATACGACAGTGTAATCTTAACGGAGTAAAGGTGGATGAAGATTATAAAAGGTATTATCCCTATGATACATTGGCATCAAAAGTTCTGGGATTCACAGGAAGCGACAACCAGGGGATTTTGGGACTTGAAGCTAAATACGACAGCTATTTATCGGGAGCTAACGGAACCATACTGACCCTTACGGATGCTTATGGAACGGAATTGGATAAAAGCAGAGAAAGCAGGCTGGAGCCGGAGCAGGGAAAGGATTTATATATTACCATTGATGCCAATATTCAGCAGTATGCACAGCAGCTGGCGCAGCAGACCAGAAGTAAGAAAAATGCAAAGCAGGTATCAATAATAGTTATGAATCCCAAAGATGGTGCTATTCTTGCAATGGTTAATGAACCGGAATATAACCTTAACGATCCTTACACCTTAAATTATGATATAGATGAAAGCAGTATTAGTGGCAATAAAATGGATTTATTAAATAATATGTGGAGAAATTTCTGCATTAATGATACTTATGAGCCGGGGTCGGTATTTAAGATGGTTACGGCAACAGCAGCACTGGAGACAAAGGCGGTAAGCCTTAGTGATAGTTATACATGTTCCGGTGCCACAGTGGTTGCAGACAGAAGAATCAGGTGCCATAAGACTACGGGACACGGAACTCAGGATTTTACTCATACAGTAATGAATTCCTGCAATCCGGCATTCATCGAATGGGGTGGTGGTGTTAAATATAATCACGCATAAACATATTTTTTTGGTATGTTAGATTGACAATAGACAGTTAGTGATATTATTATATACCCGTGATGTCAAAAAATGTCAAAAAACAAATGGAGTGATTAACTATGAAGAGAATACATATTATGAAGGGGAAACATATCTTAAGTGTGGTAACAGCGTTATCTATTATTATAACAACAATGGGGATTATGCTTACAGGCTGTGGAATGTACGGTGCAGATGGAGATGCAAAATCTTCAAAGGATGGAAATTTTGAGCCTGTGACATTTGAGGATTCTCTGGGCAGAACAGTCACAGTAAATTCATGTAACAGAGTTGCAGCAATGATTGGAAGTTTTGCGGATGTATGGATAACAGCCGGAGGAAGTCTTGTAGCTGCCGCAAATGATTCATGGGAGAGTTTTGAATTAAATTTGACGGAGGATGTTATAAACATAGGTTCAATACTTTCTCCTAATACGGAAATGCTTCTTGCAGCCGCTCCCGATTTTGTAATTGCAAGTTCTAATACTGAATCTAATGTGCGATTGAAAGATACCTTGGAAAATGCAGGAATTACTGTAGCATATTTTGATGTTTCCAATTTTGAGGATTATCTGAAAATGCTGGATATATGCACTGATTTAACAGGAAGAAAAGATTTGTATAAGACCAACGGACTTGATGTGAGGGACAAGATAGAGGAGATTAAGAAGAGAGTAGACAAGAGTAATCCAAGAATACTGTTTTTGAGAGCTTCATCAACAAGTGTAAAAGCTAAATCAGGGGAAGGAACAGTAGGCGGCGAGATGCTTAAAGATTTAGGCTGTATTAACATTGCAGACACAAACAGCAGCCTGGATGATTTAAGCATAGAGGCTGTAGTAAAAGCTAATCCTGATTATATATTTGTAACAACACAGGGAACTGACACACAGGCCGCAATTAATAATCTGGAAAAGAAGCTTACAGGAAGTCCTGTATGGAGCAGTTTAACAGCAGTTAAGGAAGGCAGATTTTATATTCTTGATAAGAAACTGTACAATTTAAAACCAAATGCCAGATGGGCAGAGGCGTATGAACAGCTTGCTGACATATTATATCCGGTAAAGTAAGTAATTAACAGAGTTCTTAGAACGGAGGACAATATGGGATATTTCCCCTTTTTTATGGATTTAGAAGGAAAAGATGGACTTGTTGTGGGAGGCGGAACTGTTGCCAAAAGAAAAGTTGAAAAGCTTGTTATGTATGGACCACATCTTCAAGTTATTTCGCCCGATATAAGTGATGATATTAAAAGGATTGAAGGGATAAAATGTGAATTAAGGGAGTTTGAAGATTCTGATATAGAGGGCAAAATGTTTGTGATTGCAGCTACAGATGATGAATTCCTTAATTCCCGTATATCAGGATTGTGCAGGGACAAAGGAATACCTGTCAATGTAGTTGATGACATTAACAAATGCAGTTTTATTTTTCCTTCAGTTGTAAAAAACGGACATTTAAGTATAGGAATATCAACGGAAGGGACAAGCCCAAGAATTGCCTCCAGAATAAAATCGGAAATAATAGATATGCTGCCTTCCAATACGGAAGAAATACTGGATTATTTGCAGGAAAAGCGTGCTGAGACAATACAAAACGGTAAATATTCCCGGGACGAAAGTTCTGCATGGGACGAATGGGAGGATATAAAGAAAGAACGCAGCAGATATTTGTGTTCTCTGGCAGACAGATGTTTTGATGAAAGAAAATGTGTTGACAAGGATATTAACAGTGAGAATTCCACCAAAGGATTTGTCTCATTTGTTGGGGCAGGATGCGGAACATGGGAATACATAACCGTAAAAGGGATAAATGAAATTAAAAAGGCGGACGCTATACTTTATGATGCATTAATAGATGAGAAGCTTTTGTTGTATGCAAAAGAGAATTGCCGTTTTGTGTGTGTAGGAAAAAGAGGCAATAAACCTTCCGTTCCACAGGAGGAAATTAATGAGCTTCTGGTGGAATTATCTTTAAAGGGATTATATGTTGTAAGACTTAAGGGTGGAGATCCCTTTGTATTCGGCAGAGGAGGGGAAGAGATATTAAGACTCAGGGCTGAAGGAATTGATTATTCTGTAACTCCGGGAATAAGTTCATGTATAGCAGTACCGGAAATTGCAGGAATTCCGGTAACTCACAGAAACATAAGCAGAAGTTTTATGGTAATCACAGGAAATACATCTGAGGAGAAGCTGCCAAAAGATATATATAATTCCGTAAATTTTGAAGGAACCGTTATTATTCTTATGGGACTGTTCCATTTGAAAGAAATTGTAGATGTGTATATTCAAGGTGGAAGACCGGCAGACACAGCAATTGCGGTTATTAATAACGATTGCAGCAAGGGTATTACTTCTGTCAGGGCGACACTGGAGGATGTGGTGGAAAAGGTTGAAAAAATGAAAATAAATCCTCCGGGGGTTATTGTTATAGGCGATGTGGTAGAAGTCTTGAAATAAAGTGAAAAAACATACTTGTATTATCTGTTAATATTTGGTACATTATATTACACAATAAACATAGTAACATACTATATAATTATGTAAATAATAAAGCCTTCTATATTTAACCGGAGAAATGGAGGATTAAGATGAAATTTACCAACAAGAAAGTGATTGATACGGATATCCTTATTATAGGCGGTGGAACAGCGGGATGTTATGCTGCACTTACCATTGCAGAGAATTCGGATTATTCCGTTGTAATAGCAGAGAAAGCAAATATAAAGAGAAGCGGATGTCTCGCAGCAGGGGTTAATGCCATCAACGCTTATATTGTGGAGGGAAGAACTCCTGAGGATTATGTTGATTACTGTAAGAAGGATGCTGATGGAATTGTGAGAGAAGACCTTCTTATGTCCATGTCTGAAAGACTTAATGAAGTTACAGCAAAAATGGAAAAACTTGGGCTTGTTATTCTTAAGGATGAGAAGGGAAAATACGTTGCAAGAGGTAACCGTAATATAAAGATTAACGGTGAGAATATTAAACCTATCCTGGCGGATGCGGTTAATAAGCTTCCTAATGTTACGGTTATTAACAGGATAAACATAACAGATTACATAGTTAAGGATAATGTGATTTACGGTGCTTATGGCTTTAGCATTGAGGAAGAAAAAAAGGATGGAGAGATAACGGGTACCGCCTACATGATAAAGGCTAAGAAAGTGATTTGTGCTACAGGTGGCGCAGCGGGACTTTACAAGCCTAATAATCCGGGATTTTCCAGACATAAAATGTGGTATCCTCCTTTCAACACCGGCGCAGGATATGCAATGGGGATTAATGCAGGTGCGGAGATGACCACATTTGAAATGAGGTTTATCGCACTCAGGTGTAAAGATACAATAGCACCCACAGGAACCATAGCCCAGGGTGTTGGTGCTAAGCAGGTTAATTCCCTTGGTGAAATCTATGAGACTAAATATGGTCTTACAACTTCCCAGAGAGTTTACGGAACCGTTAAAGAAAATCTGGAAGGAAGAGGACCATGTTACCTAAAGACGGAGGGAATTACCCCTGATGAGGAGGACTCTCTTTTGAAGGCGTATCTTAATATGGCACCAAGCCAGACTTTAAAATGGATTGAATCAGGCAGGAATCCCGGTGAACAGAATGTGGAAATAGAAGGAACTGAACCTTACATTGTAGGAGGACATACGGCAAGCGGTTACTGGGTTGATAACAACAGACAGACCACAATTAAGGGCTTGTATGCTGCCGGAGATGTGGCAGGAGGATGTCCTCAGAAGTATGTTACGGGAGCAATGGCTGAGGGAGAGATAGCTGCTCTGGCAATTATCAGGGAACTTGATAAGAATTATTCCCGGGGCGAAATCACAGAGGATGATTTTGACAGTAAAGTTAAAGAGTATAATGAGATACTTGAAAATGAAAATTCAATCTATACCGTAGAACAGCTTGAGGAGGCCATGCAGAAGGTAATGGATACCTATGCGGGAGGAATAGGCAGTCATTATCAGTTTAATGAGAAACAGCTTAATCTTGCAAAGGAGAAGATTACCAACATTCAAAAATTAAGCAGCAACCTGTGGGCAAAGGATTTTCATGAGCTGATGTTTGTATATGAGCTTAAAGAGAGGCTGACTGTTTGCCTTACTCTTATAGAGCATCTGAAAGCAAGAAAAGAGACGAGATGGCATAGTTTTGCTGAAAATCTGGATTATCCGTCAAAGAGTGATAAGTGGTTGAAATATGTCAACAGCCGTAAGACAGACGGGAATATAGAGATAGTCTATCGAGATCTTGTAAAGAGAGGTGACATATATGAGCATAGTAATTGATAAAAACAAATGTGTGGGATGTAAAAACTGTATGGATGTATGTCCCGGAAGTCTGTTAAAGCTTGGAACTGACGGCAAAGCTTATATAAAGTATCCCAAGGATTGCTGGGGGTGCTGTTCGTGTATTAAGGAATGCAGATTAGATGCCATTGCACTGTATCTGGGGGCAGATATAGGTGGAATGGGAAGCAGGATGACCGTCAGACAAAGGGAACATTTTCTTGACTGGAACATTGAAAAGACTGACGGAACGGTTAAGACAATTGTAATAGACAAAAAAGAATCTAATAAATACTAAGCCGAAGACGGCAGAAAGAGGTTATAATGAGTGAATTATCACATTTAGATGAATTGGAAGCGGAAGCAATTTATATAATCAGGGAAGTAGCTGCTGAGTGTGAAAAACCGGTAATGCTTTATTCAATCGGAAAGGACAGTTCTGTTATGCTCCATCTGGCCATGAAAGCATTTTATCCGGAGAAACCACCTTTTCCTTTTCTTCATGTTAATACAACATGGAAGTTTAAGGAAATGATTAAATTCAGGGATGACACAGCTAAGAAACTGGGAATTGAAATGCTGGAGTATATTAACGAAGACGGAGTCAGACAGGGAATTAATCCTTTTGATCATGGTTCAGCCTATACGGATATTATGAAGACCCAGGCATTGAAGCAGGCCCTTAATAAATATGGTTTTACTGCTGCATTTGGCGGAGGCAGAAGAGATGAGGAAAAGTCCAGAGCCAAGGAAAGAATTTTCTCATTTAGAAATGAAAATCATGCATGGGACCCAAAGAATCAGAGACCTGAGATGTGGAAGCTTTACAACTCCAAGATTAATAAGGGGGAGAGCATAAGAGTATTCCCAATCTCTAACTGGACAGAGACGGATATATGGCAGTACATAAAGAGAGAAAATATAGATATTGTTCCGTTATATTATGCAGCGGTAAGACCGGTTGTGTATCGTGACGGAATGTATATTATGGTTGATGATGACAGAATGAAACTTAATCCGGGAGAGAAGGTTGAGATGAAGAGTGTGAGGTTCCGTACATTGGGATGCTATCCTCTCACGGGAGGTATTGAGTCAACTGCTCATACTCTGGATGAAATTATCGATGAAACATTAAGTGCCGTTTCTTCAGAGAGAACAACGAGAGTAATCGACAATGAAGCTGCCGGCAGTATGGAAAGAAGAAAGAGGGAGGGATACTTCTAAGATGAGCGGATTATTAAAATTTATTACATGCGGAAGCGTTGATGACGGAAAATCAACACTTATCGGACATATTTTATATGATTCCAAGCTTCTTTATGCAGATCAGGAGAAAGCTTTGGAACTTGACAGTAAAGTTGGAAGCCGTGGTGGAGCAATAGATTATTCATTACTTCTTGATGGTCTTATGGCTGAAAGAGAGCAGGGAATTACCATTGATGTTGCTTACCGTTATTTCACAACAGACAAGAGAAGTTTTATTGTTGCCGACACACCGGGACATGAAGAGTATACAAGAAATATGGCGGTTGGTGCATCTTTTGCAGACCTTGCGGTAATTCTTATTGATGCAAAGCAGGGAGTTTTAGTCCAGACAAGAAGACATGCCAGAATATGCGCACTGATGGGCATTAAATATTTTGTCTTTGCGGTTAATAAGATGGACCTGGTAGGATATGACAAGGACAGATTTGAAGAAATATCCCACCAGATTAAGGAATTATCTGAAGAACTTAATCTTGCAAGTATATACATAATTCCTGTATCTGCCACAGAGGGAGATAATGTTACAAAGAAGTCTGACAATATACCTTGGTATGAGGGAAAGGCCTTACTTCCTTATCTGGAGGAGATAGATGTATCGGAAAAGCACCAGGAAGAAGGCTTTTATATGCCTGTTCAGAGAGTATGCCGTCCGGACCACACCTTTAGAGGTTTTCAGGGACAGATTGAATCAGGTGTCGTAAGAATAGGGGACGAGATTAAGGCTCTCCCAAGTAATGAGCATGCACATGTAAAGAGCATTCTTGTGGGAGATAAAGTGTCAAAAGAGGCATTTAAGGGACAACCGGTTACCATTCAGCTTGACAAAGAAGTGGATGTATCAAGAGGCTGTGTGCTTGCCGGAGGTACAGCTCTTCCTTTAAGTAAGTCATTTACTGCTACAATACTCTGGATGGATGACGGAGAACTTACGGAAGGTAAGGATTATCTTGTAAAGATTGGAACAAAGCAGATACCGGGAATTTTGAAGAATATTCAATACAAGATTGATGTAAATACAGGGGAGTTTGTTCCTGTAAGTACCTTAAAGAAAAATGAAATAGCTGTCTGCGATATTTCTCTTCAGGAAGAGATAGTTCTTGATGAATTTACAAGACATAAGACACTGGGGGAACTTATTCTTATTGACAGAATAACTAATATGACTTCCGCCTGCGGAGTTGTTGAGAGGTCAAGCGTGGATGACAGCAAGGATTTAAAGGCTGCATTTGTATACGGCAGTTTAAAGGCCAAGGGAGATATCTTTGAAGAGTTCTACTATAATCTTGACAGTATGACAATTACAAAGCAGAGACCATCAGGAAAAACATATACCATCGGGGATGAGATTCCTGTTAAGGGAGAAAGCTATTCATATCCGGAAAACTTTGATATTGTTGTTTTAAGAGATAAGGTTGCAGTTACAATAAGAGACAGCAAGGTTGTTGCTCTTACAGATCTAAAAGAATATAAGTACAATAACGTACCTGTAATTAACGGACGAGGATTTGCAGTGAAAGTTAACAGCCAGGAAGAGCTGGATACCTTCATGAAGGAACTCTACGCTTCAGAAGGTGGACTGAAAGGAGAATTTTTCAATAAGTGGATTAGCTTTGAAACGTATCGTAAGATTGTATTCAGGGATGAAATCTGGAACTGATAGATTAGTGTGTTAAACGCCCATTATAAAAAACTTCTGTGGCTAATTGCACAAAAAAGATTGTTTAAATTCCATTGTGCTAACCGTTCCGATGAGCCTCTTAGGGCAAAATCGTGTTCAGCAAAGGCTTCCACGATTTTTAGAGTCTCATCTCCACAGCACAAAAGTCATTTAAACAATCTTTCTTTGCAATTTGCCATGACATAAAATTATAACGGGCGTTTGACACACTGATTAAAGCGACGCTCTTTTTTATGTAAATACATAATAGGTTCCGTCTTTGTCGCTGAAGGTTTTAATTTCTGTATGGAATACATCTTCAATTATATGGCTGCTCAGACAATCCTTAGGATTGCCGTCAAAAAGTACATGACCATTATCCATGACAATTATTTTGTCGGAAATGGACAAGGCTGCTGCGATATCGTGAAGAACAATGAGAATTGTCTTATTTTGTTCTCTTAATGTGAGAAGCATCCGGTAAAAGTCCTGCTGGCTTCGTATATCCAGGTATGTGGTTGGTTCATCCAGCACAATGATATCACAGTCCTGTGCAAGGGTCATGGCAAAAAACACACGTTGTCTTACGCCACCTGACAGAGTATCCGTGTACTGGTGAGCGTATGGTGTTGTGTTGGTGAAATCCATTACCTCATCAACTATACGCATATCTTCTTTTGTCTTTTTTCTTGAAAATCCCAGATGAGGAAAACGTCCGTGCTCTACAAGAACCTTTGATGGAAGTGCAGGTATTGTATTACGAATCTGTGGCAATATTGCCAGTTTCTTAGCTCTTTCTTTAGGTTTTAATTCTTTGATATCAACATCGTTTAAGTAGACTTCACCGGAAACAATGTGCCCGCTTTCATTAAGACAGGAAATAAGAGTTGATTTTCCGCATCCGTTAGGGCCTATAATAGTCGTGATGCATCCTTCATTAGCGGTGAAGGAAATATTATTCAGTATATTTTTTTTATTGAAAGCTATTGAAATATCATTGAATTTAAGCATTGACCCTTCTACCACCTTTCTTTTTCAGTAACAGATACATAAAGAACGGTCCTCCGATAAAGGACATAATAATACCTGCAGGAAGCTCATAAGGAGCGGCCACAATACGTGCTGTCAAATCACACAGTATTACAAAAATTCCTCCAAGTAATGCACTGCATGGCATAGTTATTCTTGCATCGTTGCCAAAAAGTTTTCTTGCTATGTGTGGAACAATAAGCCCAACAAACCCCAGAAGCCCTGCGAAGCTTACAACACAGCCTGCCATTATACTTGATAATGTAAGGAACATAAACCTGGACACGTTAACATTTAATCCAAGACTTCTTGCTGTGGCATCTCCGAAACTTAATATATTAAGATGGGTAGAAAAAAGCATGGATATAATAACAGAAATGGTTATGGCAATTCCCGGAATCATTATGGATTTCCATGTAACACCGGCTAAAGAACCTATTAAAAATGTTGTTATGTTAATGGTTATATCTGAGTCCAGCAGTTTTATGGTATTTATTCCCGAACTTAAAAATGAAGATACGGTGATTCCGGCAAGAATTATAGTTGTTCTGGAACTGTCAGACATATATGCCAAAAGGTATATAAATAATGTTGTGATAAGAGAGCCTGCAAATGCAAACAGGGAAGTGTAGGTTGTCTGACCACCTGTTATCATAAGACATAACATGACGGCAAAACCCGCTCCGGAGTTAACACCTATTGTATTGGGGCTGGCAAGAGCATTATTCATCACACTCTGAAGAATTATTCCTGCACAGGCAAGCCCCATGCCTGCGAATAAAGCAGCAAACATTCTTGGAAGACGGACATTAAATAATAAAAGTCCGGCAACGGTGGATGTGTCATGGTTAATAAGACTTTTTATTATTTCACCGGGAGCAATATAAACGCTTCCCGCAAAAAGGTCTGCAATGCTGATTAAAACAAGCAGTATTACTAACAATATGATTATGGATTTATTGTGATTCTTTGGTGCTTTTTTGAATTCGTTTTCTGATTCTGTCCTTTGTTTTTTCATTTAATAACCCCTCTGAAAAAGTAATATGAACATTATAAATGGATAAATAAAAATGTTCAATGATAACAATTTATAAAACTTTCCATAATTACATTGACAAATTCTGGAAATGTAGTATTATGAATTACATACTAAAACGATAGGATAGTAGAGAAATGAGTTTTACACTGTCCGATGGTTTTAGAGACAATACATTGGAATGGAGAGCAGCTATGAGATTTAACACATCACTGTTACATGGAGAGTTCAGAGGTGACAGAAAGAGTGGTGCAACATTGACACCTATATTTCAGTCAAGTGCTTTTGAACACAATTCAGCAGAGGAGCTTGAGAAGATTTTTCATAATCAGGCACCGGGATATTCATATACAAGAATAAGCAATCCCACCATTGATGCATTTGAACAGAGAATGACAAAGCTTGAAGGTGGTGTTGCCAGTATCGCATGTGCGTCGGGAATGGCTGCATTGTATAATGCATTTTCCAATATATTAAGAGCAGGAGATGAAATCGTATCAAGTGCAAGTCTTTATGGCGGGAGTATAGATTTGTTCAGGGATATGGAAGCCTTCGGAATTACAACCAAATATGTGGAAAATAATAATCTGGAGGAATTTGAGGCTGCTACCAATGAACATACAAGGCTGTATTTTGCTGAAACAATAGGTAATCCAAGACTTGATGTTACGGATATTAAAGCATTGTCAGAGCTTGCACACAGTAAGGGGGTTCCGCTTATTGTTGATAATACTGTTGCAACTGCCTATCTTGTGAAGCCGCTTTCATTGGGAGCTGACGTGGTAGTGAATTCCACTTCCAAATATATCAACGGAAACAGCAATGGTATAAGCGGTGTTATAACAGATGGAGGAAAATTTAAGTGGGATGAAGATAAATATCCCGGAATGAAAGAGTTTAAGAAGTTTGGTCCATACGCATATACGGCAAAGTTAAGAAACGGTCTGTTCAGAAATACGGGAGCATGTCTTTCCCCACAAAATGCATTTTATAACAGCATTGGAATGGAAACGCTGGGACTGCGTATGGAAAGAATCTGCAAGAATGCCTACAGTCTTGCGTCTTACATTGATGAAACATATAAGGATATTGAAGTGAATTATCCGGGACTTGTAACCAGTCCGTGGCATGATATAGCAGTAAAGCAGTTTGGAGATAATTTCGGTGGAATTATCACTATAAGGACTGGCAGCAAAGAGAAGGCATTTAAGATTATTAATGAGCTTAAGATACCTCTAATCGTTTCCAATATAGGAGATACCAAGACACTGGTTATTCATCCTGAATCAACACTGAATGTTCATAGTACTGAGGAAGAGAAAAGAACAGCAGGTGTGTACGATGACCTGATTAGAATAAGCGTGGGAATTGAGGATGTTAAGGATTTGATTGAGGATTTTACTCAGGCGATTAATAAAGCCAATGAGTAAGGAGCATAATAGAAATATATTTACAATGGAGGAAAAATATTATGGCAGAGATTGATTATGCAGCACTTAAAAAAGGAGGATTTATGAGACAAAAGCAGAAAGGCTTTTTCTCATTGAGACTTCAGGTGGTCGGTGGTAATCTAACCGCTGAAAATATTAAGAAAGTAGCTGAAGTAGCTGAAAAATATGGAAAAGGATATGTCCACATGACATCACGTCAGGGTATTGAGATTCCGTTTATTAATTTTCAGGATATTGAAAAGGTAAGGGAAGAACTTGCTAAGGGAGGCGTTAAACCGGGAGTATGCGGGCCAAGAGTCAGAACCGTAACAGCCTGTCAGGGCTCAGAGATATGTCCAAGCGGCTGTATTGATACATACAGTCTGGCGAAAAAACTTGATGAACATTATTTCGGAAAGGAACTTCCTCATAAGTTTAAGTTTGGAGTAACAGGATGTCAGAATAATTGTCTTAAGGCAGAAGAAAATGATGTGGGAATCAAGGGAGGCATGGAAGTTACATGGATAGCCGACAAATGTATAAATTGCGGTGTGTGTGAGAAGGCCTGTCGTGAAGGAGCTGTTAAATGTCAGGGAACAGAGGTTACAATAGACAGAAGCAAATGTAATAATTGCGGACGTTGTGTTAAATCCTGTCCTACAGATGCATGGGAAGGAAAGAGCGGGTATCTTGTTTCCTTTGGAGGAACATTTGGTAATCACATCTACAAGGGAGAGCAGATACTTCCTCTTATCACTGACGAGGAGACACTTTTCAGAGTTACGGATGCAGCCATTGATTTCTTTGGTGAATATGCAAAATCCGGTGAAAGATTCAGAACATTACTCCAGCGTGTGGGAGAGGATGAATTCAGGGAAAGAATTAAGAAAGCTTATAATAAACAATAAACGCCGATTAATCATCAGATGAATAAAGGATAATTACATAAGGCGTGGGAAAGAGGTAGTGTATGGAAATAGCAGGAATTAATATTGATGAGACATGCGATATTACAGATAAGGTTTGCCCTTTAACTTTTGTTAAGGCAAAAGTTGCCATTGATGAAATAGAGGATGGAGAGGTTATTGCCATTCGTATGAATGACGGTGAACCTGTACAGAATGTTCCAAGAAGCATAAAGGAAGAGGGACATCAGATACTCAAACTGGTTAATAACGAAGATGGTACATACGATCTTATTGTAAAAAAGGTGGAGGAGTAAATAATCCATCATTTGCAATTTGTGAATAAAATCGTATGAATTTTGAAGATACTAAGTGGAAGAAAGGAATCGGTTATGGCAGAGAGAGTAAATAAAGAAAATTTTACGGATAAGGTTTTAAACAGTGATTTACCTGTAATTATTGATTTTTATTCGGATAGTTGTGTGCCTTGCAAGAAAATGTCTCCTGTTATAGGAGATATTGAGGATGATAATGAAGGAAAACTCAATGTGTATAAGGTTAATATTAACTTTGATGCCCAACTTGCAGAGGAATATGAAGTAACTTCTGTGCCTACAATTGTTATATTTAACAAGGGGGCAGAGATTTCAAGGCAGACAGGTGCCAAGAAGAAGTCAGAACTGACAGAATGGATTGAGAATTCACTGAATAATCAGGAATAAATCATAAAAAAATAATACATTAAAATTTATAAAACGGAGGATAATATTTATGCAGATTACAGTTTCAGGAACAAAGAAGGAAGTAAAGGACGGGTTAACACTTCCGGAGCTTATTGAGTTGGAGAATGTTGAAACTCCTGAGTATGTAACCGTCTCAATAAATGAAGAATTTGTATCATCAGAGGAGAAGGAAACTCTTGTTTTAAAGGATGGAGATACAGTGGAATTCTTATATTTCATGGGAGGGGGACAGTAATATGGCACTTTCTGATGAACAGATTGAACGTTATTCAAGACACATTATTTTGAAAGAGGTTGGCGCTAAGGGACAAAGAAAGCTTCTTAATGCCAAAGTCCTTATAATCGGAGCGGGTGGCTTAGGAGCACCTGCAGCAATGTATCTGGCAGCTGCCGGAGTGGGAACTATTGGTATTGTTGATGCCGATGAGGTAGATTTAAGCAATCTTCAGCGTCAGATTATCCATCAGACATCTGATGTAGGCAAGGCTAAAGTAAAATCTGCCAAAGAAACCATGAATGCCATGAATCCTGATGTAACTGTAAACACTTACAGGGAATTTGTTACAAGCGAGAATATTATGGATTTAATTGCAGATTATGATTTTATCATTGACGGAACAGATAATTTTCCGGCTAAGTTCCTTATAAATGATGCCTGTGTTATGGCAAAGAAACCATTTTCACATGCAGGAATTATCAGGTTTAAGGGACAGCTTATGACTTATGTTCCGGGAGAAGGTCCATGCTATCGTTGTGTGTTTAAGAATCCACCACCAAAGGATGCAGTTCCTACATGTAAACAGGCAGGTGTCATAGGTGCCATGGGTGGAGTTATCGGAAGTCTTCAGGCAATGGAGGCAATTAAGTATATTCTTGGAGTAGGTAAACTTCTGACAGGATATCTTCTTACTTATGATGCTATTAATCAGGAATTTCATAAGATTAAACTTCCAAGCAACACAGATGGATGTGCAGTATGCGGAAGTCATCCTACAATAACCGAACTTATTGATTATGAACAGGCTGAATGTCCGGACAAGCACTAAAATATAAATTTATGGGATTGGAGATGAGTAAATATAATGATTACAATGTCAAAAGCTGATTATACAACTATTCTTGCCCATGCAAGAATGTGTGTGCCACAGGAGGCATGCGGACTTATTGCGGGAACAATTGAAGATGGTAATAAGATTGTAAAAAAGGTGTATGTACTTTCCAACATAGATCATTCAAATGAACATTTTACACTTGATCCTAAGGAACAGCTTGATGCAGTTAAAGATATGCGAAACAGCGGGCTGGTACCCCTTGGCAATTGGCATTCTCATCCGGAATCGCCATCAAGACCTTCTGAGGAGGATAAGAGACTTGCCTATGACAGTAAAGCAAGTTATATGATTCTTTCACTTATGGATGACAGTAATCCTGACCTTAATTCTTTTCATATTGAAGGTGATATTTCAACAAAGGAAGAACTTACCATATGTTAGATGTTTTGATTATTGGAAGCGGGCCGGCAGGCCTAAGCGCATCAATATATGCCAAGAGATCTAATCTGTCATTAGCGGTGGTAGAGAAAGAATATGAAGGAACAGGACAGATAGCTTACAGCAGTAAAGTGGATAATTACCTGGGTATGATGGGATTAAGCGGATATGATCTGGGTGAGGCTTTCAGAAATCATGCTGTAAGTATGGATGTAAATTTTATTGAAGATGAAGTTATATCTGTAAGTAAAGAAGAAAACGGACTATTTTGTGTTAAGACCGGGGACAATGGAATTATAACTTCTAAAACTGTTGTTTATGCCGCAGGTTGTGTTAACAGACATTTGGAGGTTCCAGGAGAAGAGAAATTTATCGGAAAAGGAATTTCATTTTGTGCTGTCTGTGACGGGGCTTTTTACAACGGAAAGACAGTTGTTGTAGCAGGTGGGGGAGATGTTGCCCTGGATGATGCATTATATCTTTCGGATATATGTAATAAGGTTTATCTTGTTCACAGGCGGGATACGTTCAGGGGAGCCCAGTCTACGGTGGAAAAACTTAAATCCAAAAGCAATGTGGAATTCGTTACTAATGCCAGGATTATTGGAATTGAGGGGGATAAGAAGGTTGACAGAATTCTCCTTGAGGATGGAAGGACAATAGAAACAGACGGTGTTTTTGAGGCTGTGGGAATGAAGCCTGTTACAGAGGCAGTTAAAGAACTGTGCAATCTGGATGAAAAAGGATATATTATAGCCGGTGAAACCTGTGAAACCAGTTGCAAAGGATTGTATGCAGCAGGGGATGTACGGACAAAACAGTTGCGTCAGGTTATTACGGCGGCAGCCGATGGTGCTCAGGCTGTAAATTCACTTAAAAAATATATATCAGACGGGATGGTATAAGGAGATAATGGTTATACCTGAAAATGAATCCATTCTCAATATAATGGATTTGGAGGAGTTTAAAAGACAAAATAATAAATTTCCCCATCTTAATGAATTCACTAATAGTCTTAATGCTGTACGTTACTGCAAGATGGAGATATTTAAAGAGTGCATACTGGGAACAATACGTGTGCCACAGAAAAGTGAGCAGCGCAATCCTCTGATTACTTTTGGATTCTATATCAGGGAAGATAAACTTTACCTGATTGACGATACAGGTGAATTGAAAAGGTGGATTAAAAAGCAGATGGGAAAGCTGCAGGAGTTAAAATCTCCCGATTATGTTTTGTTGCAGATTCTTGAGCAGATGATAGAGGATGATATTTTATATCTGTCCCATTTGGAAAAAGAAATGGAAATTATGGAGGAGGGACTGCTCCATGAAATTCCGGAGAAATTTTTTTCCAAGCTCACAAAATACCGTCAGAAGTTTTCTGAGTTTAATGCATATTATGCTGAACTTACAGCTATTGGAGATTTAATACAGTCTCATGACCTTATTTCCAATTACGATAATACAGAGTTATGGAACAGGTTCACTCTTCGCACAGAACGTCTTCAGAATCATGTAAATCTTTTAAGAGAAAATGTTCTTCAATTGAGGGAGTTATATCAGTCTCAACAGGATGCTAAACAGAATAAGATAATGTGTATGCTTACGGTTGTCACAACCTTGTTTCTTCCTTTGACGCTTTTGACAGGGTGGTATGGAATGAATTTTGCATATATGCCTGAGCTGCAATGGAAGTACGGTTATATAACTGTGATAGCCATTGCGGTTGTTATTGTTATTTTGGAAATTATGTATTTCAAAAAGAAAAAATTTTTCTGAGGAATGGGAAATGTAACCTTTTCATATATACATTTTGATGTGAATATAATAATACAAAATATTTAGCGGGATTGTATCATGGAAGAAGTGGTTAACCGGGATATTGCAAAGGATTGTACTGTTAAAGAAAATGAAGATGTGATTTTTGTGGGAAAGTATCAGGTTACATCTGTGTGGTCAGAAGGAAATTATACATTAAGACAAGTGCTGCGTGACTACATTGACCTGCAAATCAGGGCGCTGGATGACTGTGATGTATAAGGCAGCTCTCTATTTAAGAATATCCAAGGATGACGAAGAGGTAAGACAGGGCAAAGCTTTTTTCAGTGACAGTATCATGGGACAGGAAACAATTCTCAAGGGCTATGTATTGTCCTGTCAGGATATAGAAATTTATGATATATATGTGGATGACGGTTATTCCGGAACCACATTTGACAGACCCGGATTTAACAGGATGATGGAAGACATTAACTTAAAAAATGTTAATTGTGTCATAGTAAAAGATTTATCCAGATTCGGACGTAATTATATAGAGTCGGGAAGGTTGATACAAAGGATTTTCCCCTCCAAAAATATAAGGTTTATTGCTGTCAATGATAATATTGACAGTCTTTATGATGATTCGGTAAAAGCAGGACTTATGATACCTGTTAAGAATTTTATAAATGACAGTTACAGCAGAGATATAAGCGTGAAGGTAAGAACTAACCTGAATGTGAAAAGGCAGATGGGATATAACGTCTCATCTTTTTGCGTTTACGGGTATAAGAAAGACAGCGTAAATCATAATAAACTTGTGGTTGATGATTATCCTGCTGAAATTGTGAAAATGATTTTTTACAGCAGAATTTACGGAAACAGCTGCCTTAATATTGCAGGGATATTGAACAGCTTCGGTGTTCTTTCCCCTTTTAACTACAAAATGCTTACAGGAAGCAGGTATACTACTTCCTTTGCAACAATGAAAGCCGGAGAATGGACATCAATGGCGGTAAAAAGAATAATTTTAAACCATATTTATACAGGGGATTTATTTCAGCTTAAGACAAGTAAAATAAGTTATAAGATGAAGGAAAGAAGAATTATATCTCCCGATAAATGGATAAAAGCATATAATACCCACGAGGAAATTATTTCTCCAAGAGTGTTTGACACAGCGGAAAAATCCATTAAGATGCATTTAAGAAAGGGTAAGGATAATGATGGAAAAGACATATTTTCCGGAATCTTTTCCTGTGGAGAATGTGGTGGAAGAATGTATAGAAAATGCAGGAATAATAAAGAAAACTGCATTTTTTTTGCGTGCAGAAATTGTACGGCTAAGAGTGAAAATCACAGGATATCCATAGATTTACAAGATTTGAATCACATATTGTTATCAGTGCTGAACAGATATTTCATGTCTGTTTTTTTCAATAAGACGGGAAATGACTTTAAAGAAAAATCAATCAATGAGGTTAAGGAATATATTGATAAAATAGATGTGGGGGCGTTTGAGAATTTCAATCAGGTATTAAACCGGGAAATTCCTGAAATTGAAAATATATTAAAATGTGTTGATGATGATATTAGGAAGAAAAATATTGACGAAGATTGGGGTGAAGAAATAAAACAAAGTCTCAATGAGAAAAAGTCTCTGTATCTAAACGCAGTTAAAGGAAATAACATACTGATAAAGAACATACTGGATAAGAAGACAAAGTTAAAAAAAGAATTGGATGCTTATAGAAGCGGGGATAGTTATAAAACTACGGAAAAAATAACTTCGCTGAACAAAGCATTAATAATAAGTCTGGTGGATGACATAATTATATATAAAGATAACAGAGTGGTAATTAAATTCAGATGTACAAGACCGGAATATATGCAAGACTCTCAGTAAATCAGGATAAAAAATGTGACTCAATAACCAACCAGATTGACACCGCCAAAAGTTATATTCGTAAAATGAATCAACAGCCGGATTGTGAAAAGATGGCTGTTATCAGGAAATATACTGATTCGGGTTACAGCGGCAGTAATTTTCAAAGACCCGGGTTTAACAGCATGATCGAGGACATAAAAAGGGGGATAATTGATTGCGTTATTGTAAAGGATATGTCCAGATTGGGAAGAAACTATATTGAATCCTACGATTATGTAAAAACAGTTACAAAAGAGTACAATTGCCGGATAATATCAATATCGGAGAACTTGGATACAGGAAGGGATAATATTGATAATGACAGCATGTTCTTAGGGATAACCGGAATTGTCAACGAATTATATGCAAAGGATGTGGCAGTTAAAGTGGAAAGTGCCAAGAAAATCCTTAGAGAAAAGGGCGTAAGATGTGACGGAAGGATACCCTACGGATATAATGATGAAGAATGCAGGTCTGTGGTGGATTTGATTAAAAGAATGTATGGGGAAGGGGAAAGTTTCAGAGACATAATTAAAATGCTGCATTCCCGTGGCATTCATACTCCCGGAGATTATTCAAGATACGGACACGTTTATGTTAAACCTTCTGAAGAATTAAAATACTGGAACAGTACTGTTATTAAAAGGATTGTGGGAGGTTACAGCGGTGAAAAAAGGGAGAGAAGCAAAGACATAAACAAAGAGAGAAGCAAAAGCCCAATTCCCATTAAATGTGGGATATGTAACAGACAGCTTCATAAAAGCTGTTATTATAAAAAATCAAGACAGACATTTTCTTACAGCTGTTCTAATGTTCATGAGCCGGTTCATGTTAACAGGGATATTATTATAAAAGCTGCCATGTCAGAACTAAATAATCTTATGGACAGTGAAATTATAGAAGAAGTTATATCCTGCTGCAAAGAAGAAAATGAGAAAAGATTTTATAAGACAATAAGAAATAAAGAGAATAATCTGGAATATCTTAAAAGAATGAATGTGGAAAATTATTGTAAATACAGAAGGGGGCTTATTGAGAAGGAGCAATTTGAAGAAATAAGACATGAAACAGACAGAAGATGCCGGGAAGAAGAACAAATGATTGAGAAAATAAAAGCATATAAAAACAAAACAGAAGAAAGTATCAACAGGGAAAAAAATTTTTTCTATAATTTGAAAAAATCAGACACGGATAAGCTGTTTAATTATGAAGAAAAAATATTAAGATTCCTTGAAAGTTTAATTGAGAAAGTAGAAGTGTATCCTCAGGGAAAAGTTAATATCGTATATAAGATGTCATTAAAATAGGAGGCATGGAAATATCCGGATTTTATTATGTATATTGCGTCATATCTAAGAGTTTCAGTGAAAGATGAGATAGAGGATGAAAGTAACAGTATCCAAAATCAGAGATTACTGGTGCGGGAATACATTGAAAAAAACGGACTTGATAAGATTGAAAATAAAGACGGCAATAAAGATAAGGTCAGGTACAGAGAGTATGTGGATGACGGATGGTCCGGGGCGGTAAGTAAACGGCCATCATTTGAAAAAATGCTGGAGGATGTTAAGCGGGGGCTTATTTATATGGTGGTAGTAAAGGATTTCTCCAGATTGTCAAGGGATTACATTACCCTTGGCACACTTGTGGAAAAATTTTTCCCTTACTATAAGGTTAAGCTTATATCAATATCTGACAGATATTACGGAGACAATGATAAATCTTTGGATATGGAGTTGTGTTTTAAAGGAATTGTTGCAGACTATTATGTCAGGGATGTATCTTTGAAAACCAGAACTTCTCTAAAGACAAGAAAAGATAAGGGAATATATGCAATTCCATCTGTGCCCTTCGGTTATAAAAAAATGTCGGGACAAAATGAATTTACTATTGTCCCATCCCTGCCTGAAGCATACATTGTACAATATATCTTTGGAGAAAGGTTGAAGGGGAAATCGGTAAAAGAAATAAAATATGACCTTGATATTAATATGGTGCCAACTCCGGGAGAATTCCTGCGTATGAGAAAGACTTCATGCAGCGATTTTAGTGATAATAATAAAGTGATGTGGCAGTTAGGAACATTATATTCCATTTTGAAAAACAGATGCTACACCGGGGATATGATATACGGAAAATATGAGACAGATATGAAATCCGAAAAGCGGGTAAAAAGGCTTGATGAAAGCAAGTGGCAGGTGGTGGAGAATCATCATCAGGCTGTCATAGACAAAGAAGTGTATGAGGCAGTACAGAAAATGTGGTATTAATTTAACACCAGCGGGAAGAAGAGTTGGGGTTGATAATTTTTATGTTTATATGGAGAAACTGGGATTACTCTCCAAAACAGGAATTGACCTGTCGGGAGAGGCGTCTACTATTATCCATAATAAGGAAAATGTAGGGGAGGTGGAGCTTGCCACAATGTCCTTTGGCCAATCCTTCCAGATAACTCCAATGCAGATGTTGAGAGCCGCAGCAGCCATTGTTAACGGTGGGAATCTTGTTACACCTCATTTTGCGGTAAAGACCTGTGACAATGAAAATTCCACATATATGGAATTTGAGTATTCCACTACTGAAAGTGTCATTGATAAAGAGACAAGTGACACCATGAAAGATATTTTACGTCAGGTAGTAGAAGAAGGCGGAGGAATAAAAGCATATATTGAAGGGTATTCAATTGGGGGCAAGACGGCGACTTCCCAGAAACTGCCAAGAGGTTCGGGAAAATATATATCTTCCTTTATCGGATTTTCCAGTGTGGAAGACCCTAAGGTTATTGCCATGTGTCTTATTGACGAGCCTGAGGGAATATATTACGGAGGAACCATAGCAGCCCCTGTGATAAAAGAACTATTTGCAAATATTTTACCTTACCTTGAAATCTACCCATCGGTAGAGTAGAATAGCTATAGGTATGTTTAAATACAATAACAGAAAGCCACGTCAGGGGCAGATTGGAAGTATATATGGATCTTAAAGGTAAAAAGGTTATGGTTGCAGGCACCGGAATAAGCGGTATCGGTGCTGTAGATTTATTGAATAAGGTGGGAGCTGAATGTATTCTTTATGATGGCAACGAAAAGCTTAGTAAAGAGGATATAGCAGGAAAGTTGGGAAATAACAAGGCTCAGATTGTAATAGGAGAGATTTCGGATGAACTTGTAAAAAGCATTGATCTTCTGGTTATAAGTCCGGGTGTACCTATTGACAGTCCTCTTGTAGTTAGATTTAAAGAAGCGAATGTTTTGGTCTGGGGGGAAATTGAACTTGCCTATAATTATGAGGCAGGTAAGGTTATTGCAATTACCGGAACTAATGGAAAGACAACTACCACTGCACTTGTGGGACAGATTGTTAAGGCATACAATGAAAAGACATTTGTTGTGGGCAATATTGGTAATTCATATACGGGAGAAGTATTAAATACTGACAAGGATTCTTTTACCGTGGCTGAAATAAGCAGCTTTCAGCTTGAAACCGTGGATAATTTCCACCCTTGTGTCAGTGCAATCCTCAATATTACACCGGATCATTTGAACAGGCATCATACAATGGAATGTTACGCTCATACGAAAGAGAGAATTGCAGAAAACCAGAATAAGTCCGAAGTGTGTGTTCTTAATCTCGAAGATGAATATCTGTCAGAATTTGGTAAAAACTGCAATGCAGGAGTGGTATGGTTTTCAAGCGAAAGAAAGCCTGATGTAGGTGCCTATGTGGACGGAGATATGATTAAGTACACTGATGGCGTTAAAGAACAGGATATGCTTAATGTCCATGAAATGAATCTTTTAGGAAAGCATAATTATGAAAATGTATGTGCAACCATAGCCATGACTAAAGCGGCAGGTATACCTGATGATATTATTATAGAGCAGGTAAAATGTTTTAAGGCTGTGGAACATAGAATTGAATATGTAGCCACTAAAAATGATGTGTGGTATTACAATGATTCCAAGGGAACTAATCCGGAAGCAGCCGTTAAGGCTATTGAGGCCATGGTAAGACCTACCATTCTTATTGGGGGAGGTTATGACAAGGGTTCTGAATTTGACCTCTATGTTAAGGCATTTAAAGATAAGGTAAAACTCCTTGTTCTTATAGGGCAGACAAGTCAGAAGATAGCTGATACCTGCAAAAAATACGGATTTGATAATATTATATTTGCAGATTCTATGGAAGAGGTAGTGTCTGTATGTGCATCCCATGCGCAGAAAGGGGATGCAGTATTGCTTTCCCCTGCATGTGCAAGCTGGGGGATGTTTGATAATTATGAACAAAGAGGCAATATATTTAAGGAGCTTGTTAATAATTTATAAAATGGAGTTGTTATATGGGGAAGAAAAAAAGAAAAGAGACGGGATTTTATTTTGATTACAGTCTTTTGTTCGTATTGATATTTATTGTGGGTTTCGGGCTTACAATGATTTACAGCACAAGTTCCTATACTGCCCAGATAGAGCTTGGTGACCCGGAATATTATTTTAAGAGACAGCTGATGTTTACCATTTTGGGAATGGCAGTCATGTTTTTTATAGCGAGATTTTTTGATTATCATCGTCTGCTGAAACTTTCGCCTTTTATATTTATTATTTCCTTTATCATAATACTGCTGGTTCCCTTTATAGGAAGGGAAGTTAATGGCGCCAAGAGATGGATATATATAGGGCCTGTCAGCTTTCAGCCTGCTGAGCTGGTAAAGATAGCAGTTATTATATTCTGTTCCGCTAAGGTTTGTAATGCGGGAACAAATATTAAGAAATTCAGGAGGGTAGTACGAATTTTCTTAGGAGTAGGAGTTCTGCCGGCAGCAGCCATACTCTTTTGTACATCTAATCTGAGTAGTGCTATTATTGTATGCGGTATTGCAGTAATCATAACCTTTGTGGCATATCCGGGATATAAGATATATGTTGCCATTACTGCGGCCTTGAGTGCGGCATTTCTGGCATTTTATACCTGGCTTACCAATGTGGTTAATTCAGGACGTACTTTCAATAATTTCAGATTGACACGTTTTCTCGTATGGCTTAACCCGGAAAAATATATAGACGGCAAAGGTTATCAGACCGTTCAGGGATTATATGCAATTGGCTCGGGAGGTCTTTTCGGAAAAGGTCTAGGCAAGAGCCTGCAGAAGTTAGGTTTTATACCGGAGTCACAAAATGATATGATTTTTTCAATTATATGTGAAGAACTGGGACTTTTCGGAGCTGCCTGTGTAATTGTAATGTTTGTTATACTTTTGTGGCGTATTATACATATTTCCCAGAATGCACCGGATTTGTTCGGCTCACTTCTTGCAGTGGGAGTGTTTGCCCATATAGCAATTCAGGTTATAATTAATATTGCGGTTGTTACAAATGTATTTCCAAATACAGGTGTAACGCTTCCTTTTATAAGTTATGGAGGAACTGCCTCTGTTTTCCTTTTGGCAGAACTGGGAATTGTGCTTAATATAAGTAGTCAGATCAGGTTGGAAAGATAGTAAGATGACAGTAAAAAAGAAAAGAAAAAAGAAGCTGTGGCTGATACCGGTAATTCTTGTGATATTGCTGGTGGCAGCTGCAGGGGTTATATATTTTGAATTTAATGTTACTGAAATCACTTATGTGGGGAATGAGCATTACAGTGATGAGCAGATGACTGAAAAAATATTCGGTACATCCACACCTAATGCTGTAATTTTCAGCGCAGTGGGAAATAAGAACAAAACAATACCTTTCATTGAAAAGTATGATGTTGAAGTGGACTGGCCTGACAGATTCTATATAACTGTTTATGAAAAGGCTATTGTTGGCTATATAAAATACATGGGATGCAATATGTATTTTGATAAGGATGGAATTGTGGTTGAAAGTTCAACGGAATTATATCAGGGAGTTCCGGAAATATTGGGACTTCGTTTTGATTCTATTGTGCTTAATTCCAAGCTTGAGGTGGGGGATGACAGTATTTTTCAGCAGATACTGGACCTTACCCAGAGCTTTGATAAATATGAGCTGGGGGTGAATAAAGTATATTTTGATAGTTCTCTTAACGTAATACTCTATATGGGAGATGTTAAAGTGTGTCTTGGAAGCAGTACGGATTATACGGACAAGCTGTTTGAATTAAAACAGATACAGCCTGAGCTTACAGGACTTAAGGGAACTTTACATATGGAAGATTACACGGGGAATAATTCATCCATAATTTTTAAGAAAGAAAATTAAGAAATTTAAGAAAATTTAAAAATTGGTTGATATTTTTGACAAAAAATTATATGATAGTGAGTAGTTTAAATTGATATGAGAGTTAAGGAGGCAACAACCTTGTTAGAGATAATGACTAATGAATCAGAATCATCAGCTAAGATAATCGTTGTGGGCGTCGGCGGAGCTGGTAACAATGCTGTTAATAGAATGATAGATGAAAATATAAGTGGTGTTGAGTTTATTGGAATCAACACAGATAGTCAGGCACTTCAGTTATGTAAGGCACCGACTGTTATTCAGATTGGAGAAAAGCTTACTAAGGGATTGGGAGCAGGTGCTCAGCCTGAAATCGGTGAGAAGGCAGCAGAGGAGAATGTTGAGGAACTTACACAGGCTATTAAGGGCGCTGATATGGTATTTGTAACATGTGGTATGGGTGGCGGAACCGGTACAGGTGCTGCACCGGTTGTTGCAAGAATTTCCAAAGAACTTGGTATCCTTACTGTTGGTGTAGTAACAAAGCCTTTTAAGTTTGAAGCTAAGACTCGTATGACCAATGCAGAGCATGGTATTGAAAAGCTTAAAGATAGCGTAGATACACTTATTGTTATTCCTAACGACAGACTTCTTGAGATTGTGGACAGAAGAACAACAATGCCGGATGCTTTAAAGAAGGCTGATGAGGTGCTTCAGCAGGCAGTTCAGGGAATTACTGATCTTATTAATGTTCCGGGTCTTATTAATCTTGACTTTGCGGATATTAAGACAGTAATGATTGATAAGGGAGTTGCTCATATAGGTATTGGTACAGCCACAGGGGATGATAAGGCGATTGAGGCAGTTAAGCAGGCAGTTACAAGTCCTCTTCTTGAGACAACAATTGAAGGGGCTTCTCATGTTATTATCAATATTTCAGGTGATATCAGTCTTATTGAAGCTAACGAAGCTGCAAGCTATGTACAGGATCTTGCAGGTGAGAATGCTAATATTATATTTGGTGCGATGTATGATGAGAGTGCAACAGATACAGCTACAATCACTGTAATTGCAACAGGTCTTGAGGATATTAATGTCAATAATGCCATGGCGAAGTTCTCACCAAAGGCACAGGCAGCAGCAAATGCAGCCAGACCATCATATTCATATCAGCCTGCATCACAGTCAACTGTATCATCATCAACAGCAACATCGGGACAAGCTGTTTCTTCAGCTCCTCTTCCGGGACTTAAGCAGCCAACACCGGTTTCACCTAGTGTTAAGGAAAAAGGAATTACTATTCCAACATTTTTACAGAAGACTAAGAAGTAATTTTTTTTTACATAATTTTAAGGGGTCAGACCCCATAAAATTTTTATAAACTTTTCGTGGAAAAGTTTATAAAATTTTTATGGGGTCTGACCCCTTTTTTCCTTTTTTTAATTTTATTCTTTCGACATTCTCTTTTGACAAATTTTGCGACCTCCGGTGTCTATACTTAATTAGACAGGAGGTGTTGCTGATTGTAATTTATTTAGATGTTCTGTTTGCGGTTAATTTCTGCATGGACTTAATGGTTCTTACAATCCTTAACCATTTGATGCACTACCACGCATCGGTTATGAGATTGCTTCTTTCTACCACATTGGGAGCCGTCTGGTCTGTTGCAGCAGTATTAATTCCGGACAGGTATAAGCTGTTAGTTAATCTATGCACATACATAATAATAACGTTTTTGATGGTGCTTATAATATGCATCAGGGGTAAAAATGCGTGTGAAGGTAACAGTTTTGTTTTCAGAAAATATATTGGACATATACTAAAGGGCATGATTTTAATGATTTCCATTGCCGTGTTTATAGGAGGGGGAATACATCTGCTTGTATATAACACTTATACAGGCTATGTGATTTACGGCTTCATGTTAAAAAACAGGCAGTTTTTATTGTTTTTATTGATAAGCATCACATTTCTTATGTTGCTTTGTAATTACATAAATACCACAAAGAGGGACACCCTAGTGAATTGTGATTTAGAAGTGGTTATCGGAAATGAACATATATGTACCAGGGGAATTATAGACACGGGAAATACACTTGTTGATCCTATATACAATAAACCTGTAAATGTATTTGAAAAAATGTACTTTAGTAACATCCTTAGTGAGATAAATAATTACGAAAACATAAAGTTTCATTTTATTCCCTATAATACAGTTTCAACTAAAGGGGGATTAATGGAAGTAATTACTGCAGATTATATGTACATAAAGAGGGCAGAAGATTCTAAAGCTTATAAAAATGTGTTGATAGGGCTGTCGGAGGTAAATATTTCTTCCGATGGTGGATATCATGCGCTCATAAATGGGAAAATGATATAGAGAAAGAGAGGAAGATATGGTGTTAAAGGTTGGTGTGGCGGACCATTTTCAGTTTAAAATGGTACCTTCATTTAGAAATTTTTATATGTTAGGACAGAATGATGTTCATTATATAGGAGGAGCTGAAATATTGCCGGCGCCTCTGGAGACTGAGCAGGAAAATGAAACTCTTATGATGCTTGGTACGGAGAATGATAATGAGGCGAAAAAAACGCTTATTGAACATAATTTGAGACTGGTAGTTTATATTGCCAAGAAGTTTGACAATACAGGTGTAGGAGTGGAGGACCTTATATCAATCGGTACAATAGGATTGATTAAAGCTATCAATTCCTATGACAGGGATAAAAATATAAAATTGGCTACATACGCATCCAGATGTATTGAAAATGAGATTCTTATGTACCTTAGAAGAAACAGCAAGATTAAGGCAGAAGTGTCTATAGATGAGCCGCTTAATGTGGATTGGGACGGTAACGAGCTTCTTTTATCGGATATTCTGGGAACAGATGACGATGTATGTTATAAGGATCTTGAAACGGAAGTGGAGCGAAAGGCTTTAAAAAAGGCTATTGGAAACCTTCCTGAGAGAGAACGGGTAATAGTGGATTTGAGATATGGTTTAAGCAATGAGGACGGGGAGGAAATGACCCAGAAAGAAGTGGCGGATATGCTGGGAATATCACAGTCATATATATCAAGATTGGAAAAAAAGATAATAAAAAGGCTTAAAAAGGAAATGGTAAGAAGCTGCTGATTTTTTATAATCATTTTACTTGACATTTTACCCGTCATTTTAGACAATAGTATACGTATTTTTATGCTATAAAATTATATCAGTTAATTGTGGGAAATATAGTCTTGTGCGGTTATCTGTATGATTTATGCAGAAATGTGTCTGCGAAATGGAGGGTACTATGAGAAGAAGAGAAGATGATATAGATATATTAGAGTTTGATGAGGTTGAAAAAACCAGAAAAAGAAAAGTAGTTGAGAATAATTCAGGTAACGGAAAAGGTAAAAAAGGCAAAAAGAAAGATGTGGTAAGACTGGATTATATTTTTGGAATTGCTACATTGATTGCAGTGGTTATTGTTTCCGTTATGATTTATTTGGATTACGGCAAAGTGTTTGGAAGTCTTCTGGCTTCAGCAAAATATGAATCTGATATCTCAGAGGAGGATTATTCAGAGGATAATACAGAGGAAGAGTCAACTACAGTAAAGAGTTCTGCGGTTGTATGTATTGATGCTCCTCACGGCGGCTCAGACACAGGACAATATAACGGAACATCTTATGAGAAGGATCAGGTGCTTGAAATGGCAAAACTTGTGGAAAGCAACCTCACTAATTCCGGGATTCAGGTTATAATGACAAGAACTACCGATACAAGTGTTAATTATGAGACAAGAGCCAAATTGTGTAATACAGGAAAGGCAGTGTGTCTTGTTTCAATTCACAGGGATTATTCCTTGAAGAGTGGAAAAAGCTACGGGGCGGAAGGCTGGATTCATACCAATTCTCCGGCTAATTCACAGAGCCTTGCAACAACAATATTATCGGAACTTGAAGGTACGGGAGCGGTAAACAGCGGTGTTAATACAGGAACCCCGGACAGTGATAAACAGAATTATTATCTTAACCAGCACAGTACAGGAGCAAGCTGTATTGTGAATCTTGGAAACATGTACAGCACAAAGGATAATGAGATGATAACAACCAACAAGGAACAGACAGCAAAAGCAATTTCCGATGGAATTATAAAGTACTTGGGACAGGCAGGTTATATCAATGGCTAAAGTTAATCAGGAAAATATAAGGAATTTTTGTATAATAGCCCATATTGATCATGGAAAATCAACTCTTGCAGACAGAATTATTGAAAAAACAGGACTTCTTACAAGCCGTGAAATGCAGGAACAGGTTCTTGACAATATGGACCTTGAAAGAGAAAGAGGTATCACAATTAAGGCTCAGACGGTAAGAACTGTCTATACGGCTAAAAATGGTGAGGAGTATATATTTAATTTAATAGATACTCCGGGACATGTGGATTTTAATTATGAAGTGTCCAGAGCGCTTGCAGCCTGTGATGGGGCTATTCTGGTTGTTGATGCGGCACAGGGAATAGAGGCACAGACCTTGGCAAATGTTTATTTGGCACTGGATCATGACCTGGACGTGTTCCCTGTAATTAATAAGATAGACCTTCCAAGTGCCGAACCTCAGAGAGTAATTGATGAGATAGAGGATGTTATCGGGATTGAGGCTCAGGATGCCCCTCTTATATCTGCAAAGAACGGTATCAATATTGAGGAAGTGTTGGAACAGATTGTTTCAAAGATACCTGCACCTAAAGGGGACGAGAAGAATCCTTTGTCAGCACTTATATTTGATTCTTTATATGATGCATATAAGGGTGTAATTATATTTGTCAGGATAGTGGAAGGTACCGTAAAGAAAGGCACCAGAATTAGAATGATGGCCACAGGGGCTGTTGAAGAGGTTGTGGAAGTGGGATATTTCGGAGCAGGACAGTTTATTCCCTGCGAAGAGCTCACGGCCGGAATGGTTGGATATATCACAGCCAGCATAAAAAATGTGCAGGATACCCGTGTGGGTGATACTGTGACAGATAATGACAGACCTGTTGATAAGCCGCTTCCGGGCTATAAAAAGGTTAATCCAATGGTTTACTGCGGATTATATCCTGCTGATGGAGCAAAATATCAGGATTTAAGGGAAGCTTTGGAAAAGCTGCAGCTTAATGATGCTTCTCTTCAGTTTGAGCCTGAGACCTCTATTGCTTTGGGATTTGGTTTCAGATGCGGATTCTTAGGACTTCTTCATCTGGAAATTATTCAGGAGAGATTGGAGAGAGAGTATAATCTTGATCTTGTCACTACAGCACCGGGAGTTATCTATAAGATTCATAAGACCAATGGGGAAGTTATTGATCTTACCAATCCATCCAATATGCCTGACCCTTCCGAGATAGATTATATGGAAGAACCAATGGTAAGTGCGGAGATAATGGTTACCACAGAATTTGTTGGCCCTATTATGAAACTTTGTCAGGAACGACGGGGTATATACAACGGTATGGAATATATTGAGCAGACAAGAGCACTCTTAAAGTATGACCTGCCTCTCAATGAGATAATATATGATTTTTTTGATGCTTTAAAATCCCGTTCCAGAGGATATGCTTCCTTTGATTACGAGATGAAGGGATATGTGAAATCAAATCTTGTTAAACTTGATATACTTATCAATAAAGAGGAAGTTGATGCGTTATCCTTTATAGTATTTGCCGGAAGTGCAGAAGAGCGAGGCAGAAAAATGTGTGAGAAGCTTAAAGCTGAGATTCCGAGACAGCTTTTTGAGATACCTATTCAGGCTGCAATAGGCAGCAGGGTAATTGCAAGAGAAACTGTTAAAGCTCTTAGAAAAGACGTACTTGCAAAGTGTTATGGCGGTGATATTTCCCGTAAGAAGAAGCTTCTTGAGAAACAGAAGGAAGGAAAGAAGAGAATGCGTCAGATTGGTAATGTAGAGATACCACAGAAGGCATTCATGAGTGTGTTAAAGTTAGATGATGAATAATAAAAAGCAATTGGGGATATATATACATATCCCTTTTTGTATGCACAAATGTGTATACTGTGATTTTCTGTCAGCCCCTGCTGACGACAATACAAAAAAGAGTTATGTGAATGCTCTCATGAATGAAATTAAAAGTGTCAAAGAGGGCAAAGAAGATGAGGTTTCCTCCATATTTTTTGGAGGAGGCACTCCCTCTGTACTGGATTCATCCCTGATTGATGATATAATGGCAGCAATAGCCGGAGAATATAATATTAGGGATGATGCTGAGATTACCATAGAGTGTAATCCGGGGACTCTGGATTATGACAAGGTAGCCGGTTACAGAAAATGCGGAATAAACAGGATAAGCTTCGGCCTGCAGTCCACCGATGATGATGAATTAAAGATGCTTGGAAGGATACATAATCTTAAGCAATTTGAGGAAAGCTTTCAGGCTGCAAGGAAAGCAGGCTTTAACAATATCAATGTAGATATTATGGCTTCCCTTCCGGGACAAAGCTTTAAGTCCTTTTCTCAGGTATTAAAGAGAGCTGTCTCATATAATCCGGAGCATATATCTGTCTACAGCTTGATTTTGGAGGAAGGAACATACCTATTTGACCATATAGGGGAATTTCCTGAAGTTCCGGATGAAGATACTGACAGGGAAATATATGCATTTACAGGCAGTTTGTTAAAGGAAGCAGGATATGAGCAGTATGAAATATCCAATTATGCCCTGCCGGGATATGAGTGCAGACATAATGTGAAATACTGGGAAAGAGGCAATTATCTTGGATTTGGAATAGGCGCTGCAAGTCTTTATGACAACATAAGGTTCAGCAATATAACCGATATGGGAAAATATATTAAATGTCTGGAAATGCCTTTATGTGGGGATACACACAAAATCGCTGATATACGGGAAAATGTGGAAATGCTCACGAAAAACGACGCCATGTCGGAATTTATGTTTCTGGGACTTAGAAAAACCAAAGGGGTTAGTATAGATAAATTCAACACAACATTTAAAAGGGATATAATGGATGTGTTTGGGGATGTTATAAAAGAAAATGAAAGAAACGGACTTTTGGAGATTTCAGATGACAATATATTCCTCACAAAAAGAGGAATGGATATAAGCAACAGGGTAATGGCTGATTTTTTAATGGATTAAGCTGGAAGGAAAAGGGAAATTTCCGTACCTTGGAATGGTGCAACATATACCAGAAGTGGTTGAAACTTAAATTAGGCAAACTGTCACTATTGAAAGATGAAGTTTTTGTCATTACCTACTAGTTAGAAATTTTTGTTGATTTAGTGGGTAAAAAAGAGGAATTTTAGAAGAATAATTTCATGAATTACCCACTAAATTTGTTTTCAAAAACATTTTAGTGGGTAAATGTGTATACTAAAGTTGTACCGGAGCTGAATAATACAAGCAAATTACCCACTAAATGCGATTTTAAAAACATTTTAGTGGGTAAATGTGTATACTAAAGTTGTACCAGAGTTGAAAAATGCAAGCAAATTACCTACTAAATCAAATAAAATGCATGATTTAGTAGGTAATTGTAATGAATCTTTGCGCTCTTAATTATAAAATGTATCACTGATTTTTATATTGTTTTATGAACTGTTTTGGAGTCATTCCGGTAAAAGACTTAAATTCACGCTGGAAGTGAGCCTGGTCGGAATAACCTGTATTAGCCATGAATTCACTGTTTTCACGGCTTGGATTGGAAATTATCTCAGATAATGTATTCTGGAATCTTATGTATTTACAGTAATCCTTTGTGGAAAAACCGTATACACTGTTAAATATTCTTGAAATGTGTCTTTCTGAATAGCCTAATTGCTCTGCGATTAAGGATATAGTAATGTTTCCCTTATGTTTCTTGATAATATCCGTTATGGTAGTAACATTTGAAGGAACCTTTATGTATGCTTTGCTGTCTTTTAAAAATTCATTGAATAATCTCAATCGTTCTTTAAATGATTTTACAGTTCTGAAACTGTTTATTAATTTGTATTCAAAGGAATCTTCTTCCGGGGAATAATCAAATACGTTGTTAAGCATGTTAACAGGATATGTATCATCAGGCACGTTATTATTAAAATAGCATCCTTTATCACCGAAACGCACACAAAAATAATTTTCAAAGGATTTGACTTTCACGGTGGTGAGCTTTGTGACAGCGCCTATACAATAGAAACAGGCCTGCTTATTCGAAGTGTTGTAGCCGATAATCCATTCATTATAAGGGCTTGGTATAAGGGATATGGTAATATCGGATTTTTTGTCAGATGAAAATTCATAAATATACATTTCTGCAGGCGTGTTGACAAAGGTTTCGTTAAAATTATTCTTAGGTATATTGAATATTAAGGGCTGTATTAAATTATTTGTCATAAAAATGTACCTTCCTTTTACTTTTTCCTTTAGTCAGGTAATTTCAAAACTATACCTGTCTTAGTAAGATTATAATGTATATAATAAATGAAAAATAAAAAAAGTCAATAAAATATGTCCGATTTTTTCAATTGATAACGTGATGCGGAAATTGGCGAAAAGTTGAATGTTTTGGAAAATACTGGTATTATTAGGATGTTTTGTAATAGCCAAAACAAAAAACGAAGTAGAGGAGAAAAAGGGAAATGAAAAAGTTAATTGAGTTATGGGGCGCACAGAAAGGGCTATGTATTGGAATTATTACTGCAGCAGTGATATTAACATTGTGGTGTACGCCATTTGAACCAAAGGATGTTAACGGTGTAGTTTCTAATTTAACTGTTAATTATGGAGTGGCTTACGTTTATTAGATACGAGAGAGGAGATAAAAAATGGGGATTGAAATTATTATGCTGGTTGTCTTTCCGTTTTTGTTTGGAATTCCAATCTTATTGATGGCATGGGTAGGCTTAAAAGATCATAGAAAAGATAAGAAGGCATTAAAAAGTGGTAATTATAAGGAATTTACAATTAAAAGTTATTCTTTGAAAGATTTAACTGATTACGCAGAACTAACAGGAAGAGATAATAAAGAGAAAATATTTGTGTGTGAAGATGATAGCGGAAATGTTATTGAATATGAAAATTATACAATGTTGAATGTGGGGAGTAAGTATAAGTTCAGGATAGAAGATGGTAAGTATATATTAATGAAATATTGTAAGCTGTCTCCCGGGGATTATGGTTTTATTGCAGTGGGACTTGGATTTATTTTATTAGGTTTTATATTATTATCCATTCTTGTATTAGATATGCCTGTAAAACTCATGATTAAGCTATTTGGTGTATTTATAATAGGTATTCCATGTATTATAGCCGGTATGTTTAACATAACAGAAAATCACCGTATATGTAACCGCCGAAATCTTGTTTATGCAAGAGTTACAGCCTACGAATGGAAAGATTTTTTTGATTTTTCAAGTAATTCATCAAAAACAGTTTCACATGACTTGTGCATGTATGTTACATATATGTTTCAAGGTCAACAAGTAACACGAATTGCAGAAAAAGTTGCCAGTAATGGACCACTTCAAAGAAAATATCCTGTAGGTTCAGAAATAAAGGTATATATTAATCAGAAAGATGATTATGTGACCAATAATGGTAAGAGTAATAATATTATTATCGCAAATAGGAGATTCAGAGGTTACCTTATAGGAGCAATGCTTGTTATTGCAGGTATATTTTTAACAGGACTGATGTTCTTTATTTGAAATAAGGGGACCGGAATTCTACCGGCTTTAGATGATGGGTTAATGTCTTCTTATTTTAAAAATCGATACGGAAGAGGAATAATTATGGATAGTATAAATGATTATATTTTATCTGCACTCATTTGATGAAACAGTATATGTTTATAGATATATGATTAATGGAGAAGAAAAAGAATATCACATTAATAGAGATTATGGTAAACAATGCGAACTCTTATATGATAGCGAGAATGGACGCATTTATAATAAAAAAGAAGAACAGGGTAATCTTGAATTTTACTTAATTTTTGGTTTTTTTATAGTTGCAATGACAGTTTGTGCGATTATAACCAGAATGTATTCAGATTGATAATATAATGTACCCTTCTTTATTTGGAAAATACTGGTATTATTAAGATGTTTTGTAATAGCCAAAACAAAATAAGTAGTAGAGAGGAAAAAAGAATTTTGGAAAATAATAATGTTACCAATGAACGGGAGATACCGTTGACAATGTCAATGTGTTTAAAAATTGACAAACATATGAGAAAAACAATGGCTGTTTTTGTAGTTATTTTATTAATATTATTTCTTATACCCACAATAGTAGAATATTTTAGGGGTAACTTAGCTGAAGGCATGAAGACAGGATTGGCATTTGTAGTGATTCTTTTAATTGCTTTTTTTGATAAAATCAGAATTAGAGGTAAGTACAAATTGTATGAGGTTGTGTGCGAAGGGAAAACAAAGGATATTATTTCTAAGAATGATATTGGGGACATGTCTTATTCACGAAACAGAAAGGTTAGCGAATGCAAGATTGCATATCACTTAAATGGTGTTCCTAAATACACAGAAATTGATGAAAAGATGTATGAAAATACAGAGGTGGGGGACAAGTTTTATGTAGTAGTTTACCCGGACTCGCAGTTTAAATATGTGCTGGAACATGATTTTTTTGATAAATAGCAATATAGAAAGAGTATTAATAATATGAGAAGAATGAGATATATTAATAATATATATTATAAATAAATTATTGACAAAATGCTATTTGTATAATATTATTTATATATAATTAATATTAATATAGCGAGGCGGAAATATTTTGGGAAGTAAAGATGCTACAGAAAAGATTCTTGAAGCTTATAATGATGTTTTTTCTGATATTGTTAATGTGCTTTTATTTAATGGAGAGAAAGTTGTGTCTGCTAACGAACTTGAAGAACAGGTACCTAGGATGAATTATAAGGCAGATGGTAAGATACATGAAATAGAGAGGGATGTGGCGAAACGATGGAAGAAGGAGAATATAAGAGTTGCATGTGTTGGCTTTGAGAATCAGACTTATTCAGATGCTGATATGCCACTCAGGGTTATTGGATATGATGGTGCAGAATATAGATCTCAGTTATTAAAGGATAATAGGTCATCAGCTAGATATCCGGTAATTACTTTGGTGTTATATTTTGGGTATGAACATCGTTGGGATAAGCCTGTCAGATTATTGGATAGATTGCAAATACCTGAAAAGTTTGTACCGTATGTTAATGATTATAAGATTAACCTGTTTGAAATTGCATATCTGACCAAAGAGCAGGTTCAATTATTCACAAGCGACTTTAGAATAATAGCTGATTATTTTGTTCAGAAGCGAAAAAGCAATGATTACATACCTGAACCTTTTGAGTTTACTCATGTGCAGGAGACATTGCAGCTCCTTAGTGTAATGACAGGTGACAATAGGTTCGAGGAAGCGTATAATGATAGTGTGGGAGGAGGTCCGAGCAATATGTGTGAAGTGTTAGATAGAATTGAAAATCGAGGAATTCAGCGCGGAGAGGAGACCGTTGCTTTACTTATGAATAAATTATTTGCGCTGGGAAGAGTTGATGATGCAAGGCGTGCGGCAGATGATAAGGAATATCGTCATGAGTTGATGAATGAGCTTATTTTCAGTAACGTATCAGAATAAATAATACAACATTAATATTCATTATTGGAATTATTTTAATTAATTATAAAATGATAATAAAAAATTGATAAAATATGTCCGATTTTTTCAATAATTATAAAATTATATAGGTATAATAAACAGCATAAGTCAATAAACGAAAGCACAAAGGCGTGTATTCTTAATTTAATTAAGGGTACGCGTCTTTTTTATTTTCTTAAAAATGTATAATCGTTTATTGCATGTCTGATAAAGCCTGATCACCTTTATCAGATTATAAAAAAATAATGAATTTAGCAGTTCAACGAATTCAATTATCAAAGGGAGGAAAAGGTTATGTCAGTTGAAGAAATTACAAGCATAGTTGAATCGGCAAGCGGCGAACAGCTTTTTGGAGTATGGTTTCTTATCGGCGCTGCATTAGTATTCTGGATGCAGGCAGGTTTTGCTATGGTAGAAACAGGTTTCACCAGAGCAAAGAATGCAGGTAATATTATTATGAAAAACCTTATGGACTTCTGTATTGGTACAGTAATGTTCATACTTATAGGTTTTAGTTTATTGTTAGGTGAAGATTTAGTAGGTTTTATCGGAAAGCCTGGATTTGATATCTTCACAGCTTATGCAGATTTTGATTTTTCAGGATTTGTATTTAACTTAGTGTTCTGTGCAACTACGGCAACTATTGTTTCAGGTGCTATGGCTGAGAGAACAAAATTCTTATCATATTGTATTTATTCAGCTATTATTTCAGGTCTTGTATATCCTATTGAAGCACACTGGATCTGGGGTGGCGGCTGGTTAGCTCAGCTTGGATTCCATGATTTTGCAGGTTCTTGTGCAATTCATATGGTTGGTGGTATTGCAGCTCTTATTGGTGCTAAGATACTTGGACCTCGTATCGGTAAGTTTGTTAAGGATGAAAATGGAAAGATTATTAAAGTTAATGCTTTCCCTGGACACAGTATTCCACTCGGTGCACTTGGTGTATTCATTCTCTGGTTAGGCTGGTATGGATTCAACGGTGCTGCTTGTACATCTGTTGAGGATTTAGGCTCTGTATTCCTTACAACTACAGTTGCTCCTGCTGTTGCAACCGTTACATGTATGATATTTACATGGATTAAGTATGGAAAGCCTGATGTTTCTATGTGTCTTAACGCATCTTTGGCAGGTCTTGTTGCTATCACAGCACCTTGTGATGTTACAGATTGTTTCGGTGCAGCTATAATCGGTATCGTAGCAGGTTTACTTGTTGTATTTGGCGTATGGCTTCTTGATTACAAGTTACATATTGATGACCCGGTTGGTGCCGTTGCTGTACATATGATGAATGGTATCTGGGGAACACTTGCTGTAGGTTTATTTGCAACAGAGACAGCACCTGGATATGCAATTGCTGTTGAAGGCGGTACTATAAAGTCACAGGGTCTTTTCTACGGTGGTGGATTTGAACAGTTAGGACTTCAGTTTATCGGATTTATTACAGTTGCAGCATGGGCAGCAGTATGTATGGTTATTGTATTCCTTGTTATCAAGGCAACAATTGGTCTTAGAGCTTCAAGAGAAGAGGAAGTTAGAGGTCTCGATGTTATGGAACATGGTCTTACAAGTGCTTATGCCGGATTTGAATTTGGTACAAACACAGGAGCTTCATTCTCAGACGATGATGTATATGAGACAATCGGTTCTGAGCCTGTAGAGACTTCAGTTCCTGCTCTTGTTAAGACTTCTGCAGATCCTTCAGAGAACAAGATTACTAAGGTTGAAATTCTTATGAAGCAGGAGAAGTTCGACAAGTTAAAGAAGGCAATGAACGATATAGGTGTAACAGGTATGACAGTTACACAGGTACTTGGATGTGGTGCTCAAAAGGGTGCTCCTGAGTACTACAGAGGAGTTCAGATGGAAATGCAGTTACTTCCTAAGGTTCAGGTTGAAATGGTAATTTCTAAGGTTCCTGTAATGGATGTAATTAATGCAGCAAGAAAAGTCCTTTATACAGGACATATCGGAGATGGTAAGATATTTGTATATGACGTTGAAGATGTTGTTAAGGTTCGTACAGGTGAGACCGGATACGATGCTCTTCAGGGAGAGGATGACTAAATAGCCCTTCGGTTTTATACAGTATCATCAATGATTACAAAATAAAAAATGCCGGCGTACTGTGGTAATGTTCACAGTATGCCGGTATTTTGCTAATTACTTATGCTGTTTGTTAATTACTTACACTGTGATGAACTTCAGGAGTGGATGGCGTAAGGGGAAGGAAGGTGTATCCGTTGGACAACCCCCAGACAATAATACTTTCCACCGCATTAACACTGAAACTTTTTGTGTCATGCTGTAAAACCACGGAAACATCATTTTTTTGTATTCCGTTGATAACATTTTTAAAAACCTGTTCTGAACTTATTGTCCCTCCGGCATCGCCGCTGGATACATTCCAGTCATAATATCTGTATCCCTGGTCTGTGACATCCTTTACCAGAGAGGACATTATACCTTTGCAATATTTCTTGCTTACGGTATTGGAACTTCCTCCCGGGAATCTTATAAGTTTAGGCTTGATTCCTGTCTTTGCTTCTATGATGGATGACATTGCATTTAAATCTGAAAAATATGACTCCCTGCTTGAGTATATCTGTGAATAGTTGTGGGAAGCACTGTGTATTGCCACTGTATGGCCTGCCGCTGCCTCCTTGGCTAACAGATCGCTGTAGGCATCATTCATATTTGTTACAAAAAATGTAACCTTAACATTATATTTTGCCAAAGTATCCAAAAGCTGCTGCGTGTATGCACCGGGACCATCATCAAATGTAAGATAGACTATTTTACCTGAGGTGGAAACTGTGTCCGCCTGTTTTATGGGGTTGACAGTTACGGTTCTTTCCATAACAGATTCGTTTCCATATTTATCCTTTGAGGAGTACACAAGAGTATATGTACCTGCTCTGTAGGTATCAACATTTCCGGAAACAGATACCTGGTCGGTAAGATCTCCATCTTCATCATCCAGGGAGGTATACCCCGGTTCATTATAGCTGTCCCCCGCATTGATGGATATGTTGGAACTTCCGTTTAATGTAAGCTTTGGAGGAATACCATCATTATAAATAATGGTTCTTGTTACAATTCTTTCATTTCCGGAAGAATCTGAAACCGAATATGTAATAACATCATTATTCTCAACTCTTTTTACTTTATCCGTAATGTCACCATCATAATTGTCGGTGGCAATATAACCTTCCTCGATGTATTTTTCACCGGGATTTGTGTAGTGACCTTCTTTTGTAAGGAGAGTGATGGTGGGAGCGGTGGTATCCACTATCCTTACTTCTCTTTTTTTGCTGGAAGAAAATATTCCTTTACGGGCTTTGTAAGTTATGCTGTAAGAGCCCAGACATTTTTCGTCTACAGTGCCGGTTTCATAAACTGACAGCTCTTCGTTGGAAGAGCCAAACAGACCTTTATAGGTAGCTGAGGCCCCGTTTTCGTAATAGTTTTCTCCATATTCAATCGTCTCTTCAGAATCGCCGTTAAGTGTTATGATTATACGGTTACCGATTACAGACGTTATTATAATAATAATAATAAATGAAACAAGCGTAATTCCAAATATTGAAAGAACGACGGCATGATTTTTAACAAAGTTTAAAAATGCGTCTTTTGTACTCATTATTCAGTTCACCTCTGCAATATTTTTTCGGTTAATTATTATATTACAGAATTAATAAAAAATTAACCGCTTTTCAAAATTATTTTATATAAAATTTGTATAGGCTTTTTTAATAATGCCTTTACTTTTTTATGGAATAATACTAAAATATTACGTAACAGAGATTATAATCTCGTATTTCGATTAGGAGGTAAATTTAATAATGGCTAGAGAAAAACAGTCAATGGATGGTAATACAGCCGCTGCTCATGTTGCTTATGCGTACACAGAAGTAGCAGGTATCTATCCTATCACACCTTCCAGCCCAATGGCAGACGTTGTTGACCAGTGGTCAGCAGCAGGAAGAAAGAATATTTTTGGAAACACAGTAAAGGTATCAGAGATGCAGTCTGAGGCCGGTGCAGCCGGTACAGTGCATGGTTCATTAGCAGCCGGTGCTCTTACAACAACATTTACTGCTTCACAGGGTCTTTTACTTATGATCCCTAATATGTACAAGATTGCAGGTGAACAGCTTCCTTGCGTATTCGATGTATCTGCCCGTACAGTAGCTACACAGTCACTTAACATTTTCGGTGATCACAGCGATGTTTATGCTTGTCGTCAGACAGGTTTTGCGATGCTTGCTGAAACTAATCCACAGGAAGTTATGGATTTAAGCCCTGTTGCACATCTTGCAGCATTAGAGGGTAAGGTTCCTTTCATTAACTTCTTTGATGGTTTCCGTACATCTCATGAAATTCAGAAGATTGAGAAGTGGGATTATGAAGATCTTAAGGAAATGTGCCCAATGGATGCAGTTGAAGCTTTCCGTGCACATGCCCTCAATCCTAATAAGCCGGCTATGCGTGGCTCTCATGAGAACGGAGATGTATTCTTCCAGCATCGTGAGGCATGTAACTCAGCATACGAGGCATTGCCTGCTGTAGTTGAGAAGTACATGAAGAAGGTAAATGAAAAGCTTGGTACTAATTATGATTTATTTAACTACTATGGTGCACCTGATGCAGACAGAGTAATCGTTGCAATGGGTTCTATCAATGACGTTGCAGAAGAAGTTATTGATTACTTAACAGCTAAGGGTGAGAAGGTAGGTCTTATCAAGGTAAGACTTTATCGTCCATGGTCTTCAGAGGCTATTCTTAAGGTTCTCCCTAAGACAGTTAAGAAGATTGCAGTACTTGACAGAACAAAGGAGCCTGGTTCATTAGGTGAACCTCTTTACCTTGATGTTGTTGCAACACTTCGTGAAGCAGGATTGAATGATATCGTTGTTACAGGTGGCCGTTATGGTTTAGGTTCTAAGGATACTCCTCCTTCATCTGTATTTGCAGTTTACAAAGAATTAGAGAAGGATGAACCAAAGAGCAGATTCACAATCGGTATTGTGGATGATGTTACTAACCTTTCACTTCCAGAGGTTAAGCCGGCTCCTATTACATCAGCACCTGGTACTGTTGAATGTAAGTTCTGGGGTCTTGGTGGTGATGGTACAGTAGGTGCTAACAAGAACTCTACAAAGATTATCGGTGACCACACAGATAAATATATTCAGGCATACTTCCAGTATGACTCAAAGAAGACAGGTGGTATTACAATCAGCCACTTAAGATTTGGTGATAATCCAATCAAGAGTCCATACTACATAAATCAGGCTGACTTTGTAGCCTGCCATAATCCTTCATATGTAATAAAGGGTTACAAGATGGTTCAGGATGTTAAGCCGGGCGGAATCTTTATGATTAACTGTCAGTGGTCTGACGAAGAACTTAACCAGCATATGCCTGCTGAAGCTAAGCAGTATATTGCTAAGAATAATATCCAGCTTTACACAATCAACGCTATTGATAAGGCGATTGAAATCGGTATGGGTAAGAGAACTAACACAATCCTTCAGTCAGCATTCTTCAAGCTTGCAAACGTTATGCCTATCGATGAGGCAGTTGAGTATATGAAAGCTGCAGCTAAGAAGTCATACAGCAAGAAGGGTGACGCAGTAGTAGAGATGAACTACAAGGCTATTGATGCCGGTGTTGATGCAGTACATAAGGTAGAGATACCTGCAGACTGGGCAACTGCTACTGATGAGAAGAAGGTAGTTGAAAGAAAAGGCCGTCCTGCTACAGTTAAGATGGTTAATGAACTTCTTGACCCTATCGGACTTATGGATGGTGACAGCCTTCCTGTTTCAGCATTTAAGGATATTGCTGATGGTCAGTTCGAGACAGGTGCATCTGCTTATGAAAAGAGAGGAACAGCCGTTATGGTTCCTGAATGGGATGCAGCAAGCTGTGCTCAGTGTAACAGTTGTGCATTTGTATGTTCACATGCAACTATCAGACCATTCATCCTTAGTGCAGAAGAGGTAAATGCAGCACCTTCACAGATTAAGCTTGCAGATTCTAAGCATGCAACAGATACAACAATGAAATATACAATGTCAGTATCTCCATTAGATTGTATGGGATGCGGCGAGTGTGTAACTGTATGTCCTAAGGCAGGAGAAGCTCTTAAGATGGTTCCTCAGGAATCACAGTCACAGGAGCAGCCTGTATTTGATTACCTTGTTGAAAATGTTGGTAAGAAGGATATTAAGCCGGCACTTGTTGATACACCAATCGGTTCACAGTATAACCAGCCACTTCTTGAATTCTCAGGATCATGTGCAGGTTGTGCAGAAACATCTTATGCTAGATTAATTACACAGTTATTTGGTGAGCAGATGTACATTTCAAATGCAACAGGTTGTTCTTCAATCTGGGGTGGTCCTGCTGCTACATCACCATATACAGTTAACAAGGATTCATTAAAGGGACCTGCATGGGCTAACTCATTGTTCGAGGATAATGCAGAACATGGTTTTGGTATGTACCTTGGACAGAAGGTTCTTCGTGATCAGGCAATTGAAAAGGTTAAAGAAATTGCTGCATCAGACAAGGCATCACAGGAATTAAAGGATGCTGTTGATAAGTTCCTTGAGACAAAGGATGATACAAAGGCTAATACTCCTGCAACAGATGTATTGGTAGCTGAATTAGAGAAGGCTGCTGCAGCAGGATGCGAGAAGTCTAAGGAAGTTCTTGAGAAGAAGAATTACCTCGCTAAGAAGTCTGTATGGATCTTCGGTGGTGACGGATGGGCATACGATATCGGTTTCGGTGGACTTGACCATGTACTTGCTTCAGGTGAGAATGTAAACGTTATGGTATTTGATACAGAAATGTATTCTAATACAGGTGGACAGGCATCTAAGGCATCTAATATCGGTGAGGTTTGTCAGTTCGCTGCTGCAGGTAAGGAAATTGGAAAGAAGTCACTTTCTGAAATCGCTATGAGTTATGGTTATGTTTACGTAGCTCAGATTGCTCTTGGAGCTAACCCAGCTCAGGCATTAAAGGCTATCAAGGAAGCTGAAGCTTACAACGGACCATCATTAATAATTGGCTACGCTCCATGTGAACTTCATGGTATCGCTAAGGGTGGAATGAACCACTGCCAGGATGAGATGAAGGCTGCTGTTAAGTCTGGATATTGGAATCTCTTCTCATTCAATCCTGCATTAAAGGCTGAAGGAAAGAATCCATTTACATTAACATCTAAGGAAGGTGATGGTTCATACCAGGATTTCCTTAATAATGAGGCTAGATATACAAGACTTGTTAAGCCATTCCCTGAGAGAGCAGAGAAACTCTTTGCTGAATCAGAAAAGGCTGCTAATGCAAGATATCAGCATCTGTTAAAGTTAGTAGAATTATATAAGTAATTTATGTAATACAAACTGACTTACAATAGGTAAATAGAACACCGGTGTTGCAGGCATACCTGTAGCACCGGTGTTTTTTCATGCATTTACAAAATTTGATTAGGGTTTTAAAAACCTGTTTTGAAAAATTTGAGTGGTAAATTTTTTGTGTAATTTTCTGCTCAAGTTTTTTTAAATGGGTTTCTGCCCCCCCTAATCAAAATGTAAAAGAAAACTTGAAAATAGTTATAAAAAAACAAATTCAGGTAACCCTATCTAGTGACAATGTATGCATAGAGAGGATTATCAGGATGAGTGATTTTACAACATCAGCAAAGGATAATATTACAAAGCTGGAAACCTGTTTTAATGTTGATTGTAATTTTGATATTCTGGAGAGAGAAGTCATAATTGCAGGACGTGAAGCAGGTCTCTTTTTTATTGACGGATTTATTCAGGAAGATATGGTGGAAAAGCTTATGCAGTTTTTCTATTCCTTAAAAGAGCAGGATCTTAAAGATATTGACACATTTTTAAAGAAGGGAATGCCCTATACGGAAATTGAAAAAAATGGACATATAGAACAGGTTATAACACAATTTTTATCAGGTGTATTTGTTATGACGGTAGATGGATTTGATGAGTGTATACTCATTGATTGCAGGACATATCCCATGCGGTCTGTTTCCGAGCCTTGGAAGGACAGGGTGCTTAGAGGTTCAAGGGATGGATTCGTGGAAACCCTTGTGTCAAATGCGGCATTATTAAGGAGAAGAATCAGGGACCCTAAATTCTGCATGGAAATGTTCGGAGTGGGAAAAAGATCCAGGTCCGATGTTGCTGTCTGTTATATAGAAGATAAAGTGGATAAACAACTTTTATCCAGAATGAAGGAACTTATAAATTCCATTGAGGTTGAGGCTTTGACAATGAATATTGAAAGCCTTGCGGAATGTCTGTTTACTAAGAAATGGATAAATCCTTTTCCGAAATTCAAATATTCCGAAAGACCGGATACTGCATCAGCAGCTATTCTTGATGGAAATATAGTCATATTGGTAGATAATTCCCCTGCGGTTATGATTATTCCTTCATCCATATTTGATATAACAGAAGAGGCAGATGATTACAATTTTGCTCCGGTGGTAGGGACTTATTTGAGATTATCCAGATTTTTATTTACTGTTATTACATGGATACTGACACCATTATGGCTGCTGCTTGTTAACAATCCGTCATGGGTTCCCGAATGGATGAAATTTATATTGGTAACGGATGATATAACTGTACCCCTTATTCTGCAATTACTGATTCTTGAACTGGCGGTTGACGGTCTGAAGCTGGCAGCGGTTAACACGCCTACGATGTTATCAACACCATTAAGTATTGTAGCCGGTATTGTGGTGGGGGAATATGCTGTTCAGTCAGGATGGTTTAACCCGGAATCTTTGCTTTATATGGCTGTTGTGTCGGTGGGTACCTATGCCCAGACAAATTTTGAAATGGGATATGCTCTTAAGTTCTTACGGGTTGTAACCCTTATTCTTACACAGATATTCGGTATTTATGGATTTGTTGCAGGAATAATAATTTCAGTTCTCATGGTATTATGTAACAGCACAATAACAGGAAAAAGTTATGTCTATCCATTGATTCCATTTGACGGGAATATGCTTAAACGGAAGGTAATCAGGGCGCGTCTGCCTCATTCCTATAAATAACAGGTTATGAGAGTGGATAAAAAGATTTTATATAAATTTTTAAATTTATTAGTTCTTTATTAATAGATATTTGCTACAAATGTGTTAAACTGTTTATTAGTGAGTTAAAAGCGGAAAATTTGCTTTTAAGAATGTAAAAACAGGGCATTAACACATGTCCGTAATTCTTTCGGAGGATTTATGAGTAAAGTAATCGGTATTGATTTGGGGACAACTAACAGCTGCGTGGCTGTAATGGAGGGGAATTCACCTACTGTTATAACTAATAGTGAAGGATACAGAACTACGCCTTCTGTTGTAGCATTTTCAAAGAATAAGGAAAGACTGGTTGGGAATGTGGCTAAGAGGCAGGCCTCAGTAAATGCTGACAGAACCATTTTCTCTATTAAGAGACATATGGGAACGGATTACAGAAAAAAGATAGACGGAAAAAGTTATACACCCCAGGAGATTTCAGCATATATTCTTATGAAGCTTAAAGGGGATGCAGAGAGCTTCCTGGGAGAAGAGGTTACAGATGCAGTTATTACTGTGCCGGCTTATTTTAATGATGCCCAGAGACAGGCAACCAAGGATGCAGGTAAAATCGCAGGCCTTAATGTATTGAGAATAATTAACGAGCCTACCAGTGCGGCATTGGCTTACGGACTTGATAATGGACAGCCTCAGAAAATTTTAGTTTATGACCTTGGAGGAGGAACATTTGATGTCTCTGTAATTGAAATAGGTGACAATGTTATAGAGGTTTTGGCAACGGCTGGAGATAATCATCTTGGTGGGGATGACTTCGATGACAGAATCGTAAATTATCTTGTTCAGCAGTTCAAGGAAAGTGACGGAATTAATCTTGCCAAGGATGTGGCAGCTATGCAGAGATTAAGGGAAGAGGCAGAAAAGGCTAAAAAGGAGCTTTCTACATCTCTTAGTGCCAATATTAATCTTCCATTTATAGCTATGGGAAAGAATGGACCTCATCATATGGATACTTCCATATCAAGACAGCAGTTTAACGAATTGACAGCAGATTTGATTGACAGAACAATAACCCCTGTGGAAAATGCGTTAAGAGATGCAGGACTTTCAAAGGGTGATATTGGAATGGTACTTTTGGTGGGAGGTTCAACAAGAATTCCTGCTGTAGCTGATAAGGTAAGACAGATTATGGGGAAAGAACCTTCAAGAAATCTTAATCCGGATGAATGTGTGGCGCTGGGGGCTGCCGTTCAGGGTGGAAAGCTGGGAAATCAGCTTATACCCGGTTCTGCAGCATCAGAACTTATTCTCATGGATGTTACACCAATGTCCCTTTCTATTGAGACTGTGGGTGGAATTGCCAGCAGGCTTATTGAACGTAATACTACAATACCTACTCGTCATAGTCAGGTATTTACCACAGCGGGTAATTTCCAGACCTCTGTTGATATTAAGGTGTTTCAGGGTGAGAGAAAGTTTACAAAAGATAATAAGATGCTTGGAAATTTTAAGCTTAACGGTATAAAAAGGGCTATGGCGGGAGTACCGCAGATAGAGGTAACCTTTGACATAGATGCGAATGGAATTGTAAATGTATCCGCTAAAGATTTAGGTACTGGAAGAGAGCAGTCCATAACCATAACATCAAGTTCCAATATGACTGAAGAGGAAATCGAAAGAGCAAAGTGGGAAGCCAGTGTTTACGAAAAACAGGATGAACAGAACGCTGGTTATGTCCAGTCAAGAATAGAAGCTGAAAATGTCTTGAGAAGAGCTGAGGGCGAACTTAGCAGAAATAAGAAAGAGTGGACAAAGGAAAAGAAAAAGGACGTGAAAGAGAAAACTGCCGCCTTAAGAAAACTTGTGGCTAAAAATAAGCCTGAAAATATGAATGCGGAATTGAGTAAACTTATGGATGAGGCAAGATACAGCCTTGAAAATGCGTTGAAATGATGAGAGAGGGGGTCAGACCCCATAAAATTTTTATAAACTTTTTCGAGAAAAGTTTATAAAAATTTTATGGGGTCTGACCCCCTCTCTCTCTCTTATTTTTAAAAAATTTCTTCCAAATATGTATCAGTTATTGAATCTGCCAGTCTGTCATCAATTTCGTCAAATTCTTCCGTTATGGCATTTTTTACATATTCACTTCGGTTAAAGTATTTCATCTCCTCGGCGATATCGTTGTCATAAGAATTTTCGATATCAGCTTCGGTGATGTTGTTACGGAGCCATTCTAATATTTTCTTAGCTTCATTATCTTCCTGGGCTACTGAAGCTTTTATTTTCTTTGAGTACTTAAGTGACCAGAATCCAATAAATATAAATCCTATAAAGAGGATTCCAAGGACTACATTAACCAATATAAATGAAGAATTGTCCTTTGATACAATCTTAATGATTCCAATAAAGTTAAGTACAAGCAGGATAATTCCCACTGCGCCGCATACAAAAAATGTAATGGCAGAGGAAAGATTGTCCTTATATTTATCCTCACTGCTTTCATATAAATTAGATGAGTGCATAAGAAGAGGATTTACTGCATCGTCTTTTGTGTTCTCAGATGTTGTGTCTTCTGACTTTTCATCTTCCAATATTGTCTTTTCTGATTTTTCGTTTTCCAAGTCTTTTAATTCCTGTTCAATCATAAAACTGTTCCTTTCCGGGTTGATGTTGTAAAACTTAAGAATAATCTGTGTTTTCAAAGTTTGACTGTTATTATAAAATATAAATGTGAAAAAATAAAGAACAAAGTAGTATAATGCAAATATATTGTTACTGTTCACACCCCCGGCCAGATTGTAATCATGCATATGTGTAATATAGATAAACAATTCCATGAAACACGTTGTATTCTACGTTTTTCTGCGCCGCCTATCAACTGTGCTCTTTGCAAACTCGCCATAAATGGCTCAAACATGCTACGAGCACAGTAGCTATGCTCGAAAAACGTGGGAATACTGCCTAACGTTTCATAGAATTGTTTATCTATATTGCAACATTAAATAATGTTTATAATAATCTGGCCGGGGTGTGAACAGTAACAATATATTTTATAAGCCCGAAAGACGGGCAGAAATGGAGTTTTATGAAAAAATTTTTAATTATAACAGGCGGAAGTGTGGATATATCATGGGCATCCCAATATATAGAGAACAACAAATATGATTTTTGTATAGCGGCAGACAGCGGACTTGTTCATGCTGCAAAATTGGGAGTGAAAGTGGATTATATTTTGGGTGATTACGACTCCGTTGATAAAAATGTACTGGAAGAATATAAAAAAGAAACGGAAATTGAGACATTTCCCCGGGAAAAGGATTATACGGACACCCATCTTGCCATAATGACCGCTATTAAAAATAAAGCTACGGATATAGATATACTGGGAGCCACAGGAACAAGAATGGATCATACATTTACAAATGTGGGTAATCTGAAAGCTGCCTATGATGCAGGAATTAACTGTCAGATTGTAGACAGTCACAACAAAATATATATGCTTGGGGAAAAAACAGGCAGCTACAAAATAGGAAAAGACAGACAGTTCGGTCATTTTATTTCGTTAGTTCCGCTGACTTCTTCCATAAATGTAACACTGGAGGGAACAAAATATTTACTTCATAACAAAGAGGTTGTGCAGGGGGTAAGTCTGTGCCAAAGTAATGAGATTAAAGAGGACGAAGCAGTTATAACAGTTAACAGTGGTATTGCCATAGTGTTCGAAACAAGGGATTGATTAAGTAAATTAAATGTATGTGCAAATTTAACGAAAAAAGTAAGTAAAATAAGGGGTTTCACCTCTATTTCTTACAATAAAACCCCTTGTTTTTTGGAATATATTGTTATAAAATAAACGGAGTTGTTTTTATATATGTGAGAAGGCAATCCTATGAGGCGGATTGGTTTGTGTAACATTAAAGTCAGCAACATTTAACAAAGAGGAGGTCTCGGTAATGAGTAATACAACACAGGCATTATCAAGAATTGAATCTATTCTTGATGATAGCAGCTTTGTTGAAATTGGAGCAGCAGTTACAGCTAGATCTACAGATTTCAACATTCAGGAAAAGAAAGCTTCATCTGATGGCGTTATTACGGGATATGGCGTAATTAACGGAAATCTTGTGTATGTTTATAGTCAGGACGCAGCCGTTATGAACGGTTCTATCGGTGAGATGCATGCAAAGAAAATTGCTGGTCTTTATGATATGGCGGTAAAGATGGGGGCTCCTGTGATTGGTCTTATCGACTGCGCAGGTTTAAGACTTCAGGAGGCAACAGATGCCCTTAACGGTTTTGGTGAAATCTATAAGAAAATGTCTTTGGCATCAGGAGTTGTTCCACAAATTACAGCAGTTTACGGAAATTGCGGTGGTGGTCTTGCGGTTTTGGCAGAACTTTCAGATTTTACCTTTGTAGAAGAAAAGAATGGTAAATTATTCGTAAACAGCCCTAATGCGTTAGAGGGAAATAACGAGTCTAAGCTTGATACAGCAAGTGCTAAATTTATGGCAGAAGCAGGAGTGGCTGATTTTGTAGGAGATGAAGAGACAATTGCCAACGGCATAAGACAGCTTGTTTCAGTCCTTCCTTCCAATAATGAAGAGGGAGCACCTATGGCAGAAGCCACAGATGATCTTAACAGAGTATGCTCAGATCTTCAGGCTGAGATTTCTGACCCTGCTCTTGCACTTTCAGATATATCAGATGATGGTTTATTTATTGAGACAAAGGCTGAATATGCTAAGGAAATGGTAACAGGATTTATTCAGATTGACGGAGTTACAATTGGTGCCGTTGCTAACAGAACAGCCCTTTATGACGAGAACGGTGAGAAGGCAGAAGAATTTGATGCAGTTCTTAGCGTTGCCGGTTCATATAAGGCGGCTGAGTTTGTTAATTTCTGTAATGCATTTGACATTCCACTTCTTACACTTACTAATGTTAAGGGATTTGAAGCATCAGTGAGAGCAGAGAAAGGAATTGCCAATGCAAGCGCTAAACTTGTTTATGCATTTGCCAATGCAGACGTTGCTAAGGTTAATGTCATTACAGGTGAAGCATACGGAAGTGCTTATGTAGCAATGAATTCTAAGGCTATCGGTGCAGATATGACTTATGCATGGCCATCAGCAAGTATTGGAATGATGGATTCTTCTCTTGCAGCAAAGATTATGTATGCAGATGAGATTTCCAATGCTTCAGATGTTTCGTCAATGATATCTGAAAAGGCTTCAGAATATGCTAAATTACAGTCAAGTGTTGAACAGGCTGCAGCAAGAGGATATGTAGATACAATAATCAATCCGGAAGATACAAGAAAGTATATAGCTGCCGCATTTGAAATGTTATTTAATAAAAGAGAGGTTCGTCCAGATAAGAAACACGGAACAGTTTAATAAAGAGGTGATTATATGAAGAAGTTTAGTATTAAAAAATTCTTATTGTTCTTCTGCATGTTAACCTGCGTGTTTGGACTGACTGCCTGTGATACATCTAACGGAACTATTTCTTCTTCAACTGCGAAACAGGAAAAGAAGAATCAGGAAGTAACTGAAAAAGAAACTCAGTTAAAAGAATGGGCGGTTGATATGATTACTTATCTGGATAAAAACAGTTCGGATAAGATTATATCAGATGCAGAGAATGCTAAGGGACTGGATGCTGTCAATGGTAAGGAATATGTTGTTAATCCTGACGGCATGAACGTTAAGACAATAGAATTTTACAACAGTTGGAACAGTACAAGAGACGAGTTGGGAACTCTTAAGGAAATTAAAAAGGATATAACAATTGAGGTGAGTACCGAAACAGGTGAGTTATGTACAATATCACTGGAAGTTGTTTATTCAGACAGAGAGAGCTGTGTGTTTGAGTTTGTAATTGATGACGATTATGAACTTGTCAGCGGAGCAATTAATCCAAAGTATACAACAGCAGAGAAGATGAACAAGGCTCTTGTTAATACCCTCATTGGTATGGGTACGGTATTTGTTGTATTAATATTTATTTCATTTATTATTTCCCTTTTCAAGTACGTTAATAAGTTAGAGGCTAAGGGAAAGAAAGAGGATACAACAGCTTCCCAGGGTGTGGATAATGCAATAGCACAGATTGTTTCTAATGAGGAGCAGGAAGCTGATGATCTTGAACTTATAGCGGTTATAACAGCTGCCATTGCAGCTTACGAAGGAACGTCTTCAGACGGACTTGTAGTTCGATCAATCAGAAAGGTCAATAATAGGAGGAGATAATCATGAAAAATTATACAATTACAGTTAATGGTAACGTATATGATGTTACAGTAGAAGAGGGTACAGGAAGTACAGCAACAGCAGCACCGGCAGCTAAGGCAGCAGCACCTAAAGCAGCTCCAAAGGCAGCAGCAGCGCCATCAGGAGCACAGGGCGCAGTTAAGGTTAATGCACCAATGCCTGGAAAGATTCTTAAGGTGAATGTGTCTGCAGGACAGGCAGTTAAGAAGGGTGATGTTTTAATTGTCCTTGAGGCCATGAAAATGGAAAATGAAATTTCAGCTCCTCAGGATGGAACAGTTGCAACAGTAGAGTGTGCAGCAGGTGATTCCGTAGAATCAGGTAAGGTATTAGTTTCATTAAACTAGATTTGTTTTAAACAGACAGTTCTATGAAACAACATACGGAGGTATAAAATGAGTTATATAATGTCAACATTAGGAAACCTCGTACACCAGACTGCATTTTTCGGTTTAACCTGGGGTAACTACCTTATGGTTCTGGTTGCGTTATTTTTCCTTTATTTAGCAGTTAAAAAAGGATATGAACCTCTGCTTTTAGTACCTATTTCCTTTGGTATGTTACTTGTAAATCTTTATCCTGACATAATGTTAACTATTGAAGATTCAAGTAACGGTGTTGGAGGTTTATTACATTATTTCTATTTACTGGATGAATGGAGCATATTGCCTTCACTTATTTTCTTAGGTGTAGGTGCTATGACGGATTTTGGTCCTCTTATTGCTAACCCTAAGAGTTTCCTTTTAGGAGCAGCAGCACAGTTCGGTATTTTTGCAGCTTATATTATGGCTATATTTATGGGATTCCCGGATAAAGCCGCTGCTGCTATTTCAATTATCGGTGGTGCAGATGGCCCTACATCAATCTTCTTGGCAGGTAAGCTGGGACAGACTAAGTACATGGGACCAATTGCTGTGGCAGCATATTCATACATGTCACTTGTTCCTATTATTCAGCCACCTATCATGAAGGCATTGACAACTAAGAAGGAAAGAGAAATTAAGATGGAGCAGTTAAGACCTGTTTCTAAGCTTGAGAAGATTCTCTTCCCTGTTGTAGTTACAATCGTTGTAGTTATGATTCTTCCTACAACAGCACCATTGGTTGGTATGCTTATGCTTGGTAATCTCTTCAAGGAAAGTGGTGTTGTTAAACAGCTTGCTGAGACAGCATCAAATGCTCTTATGTACATTGTAGTTATTATTCTGGGAACATCAGTTGGAGCTACAACAAGTGCTGAGGCATTCTTGAACTTAGATACACTTAAAATTGTTGCCCTTGGACTTATTGCGTTTATGTTCGGTACGGCGGCAGGTGTATTGTTCGGTAAGATTATGTGCAAGGCAACTCATGGAAAGGTTAATCCGCTTATTGGTTCAGCAGGTGTATCAGCAGTACCTATGGCGGCGAGAGTTTCACAGAAGGTTGGACAGGAAGCAGACCCTTCTAACTTCCTTCTGATGCATGCCATGGGACCAAATGTTGCCGGTGTTATAGGTACAGCGGTAGCTGCGGGTACATTTATGGCCATGTTTGGAGTTATGTAAATATTACGTAGATTTAAGTATAAAGAAGGCTGTTTGCTTTGCAGATATGCTTATTTAGATTATTATATGGAGGGTTATTGTTATGGCAGAACAGGTTAAAAAACCTTTAAAGATTACAGAAACAGTTTTGCGTGATGCTCATCAGTCTCTTATTGCTACAAGAATGACAACAGAACAGATGCTGCCTATTATTGATAAGATGGATAAGGTTGGTTATCATTCAGTAGAATGCTGGGGTGGTGCTACATTTGATGCTTCACTTCGTTTCTTAAAAGAAGACCCATGGGAAAGACTTCGTAAATTAAGAGATGGTTTCAAGAATACAAAGTTACAGATGCTTTTCAGAGGTCAGAACATTTTAGGATATAATCATTATTCAGATGACGTTGTAGAGTACTTTGTTCAGAAGTCAATTGCCAATGGTATTGATATTATTCGTATCTTCGACTGTTTTAATGATTTAAGAAATCTTCAGACTGCTGTTAATGCAGTTAAGATGGTAAAGAAAGAAAATCCTAATGCTCATGCACAGATTGCACTTTCTTATACTCTGGGAGATGCCTATACACTTGATTACTGGAAAGAGACAGCCAAGAGAATTGAGGATATGGGTGCTGACTCAATATGTATTAAAGATATGGCAGGACTTTTAGTTCCTTATAAGGCAACAGAGCTGGTACAGGCTCTTAAGGAAGGTTCATCTCTTCCAATTCAGATGCATACACACTATACATCAGGTGTTGCATCAATGACCTATTTGAAATCTGTTGAGGCAGGTGCTGATATTATTGATACTGCAATGTCACCATTTTCAATGGGAACATCACAGCCTGCAACAGAAGTTATGGTTGAGACATTTAAGGGAACTCCTTATGATACAGGTCTTGATCAGAACCTGCTTGCTGAGATTGCTAATTACTTCCAGCCAATGCGAGAGGAAGCATTAAAGAGCGGACTTATGAATACTAAGGTTCTTGGTGTTAATATTAAAACATTATTGTATCAGGTACCTGGTGGTATGCTTTCAAATCTTGTATCACAGCTTAAGGAAGCAGGAGCAGAAGATAAGTATCAGGCAGTTCTTGAGGAAATTCCTAGAGTTCGTAAGGACTATGGTGAGCCACCTCTTGTTACTCCTTCATCACAGATCGTTGGTACTCAGGCTGTTCTTAATGTATTACAGGGTGAGAGATATAAGATGATTACCAAGGAATCTAAGAAGGTTCTTGCAGGAGAGTTCGGTCAGACAGTTAAGCCGTTTAATCCTGAGGTTCAGAAAAAGGCTATTGGTGATAAGGAGCCTATCACATGCAGACCTGCTGATTTAATTGAACCACAGCTGGAGAAATTTGAAAATGATCCTATAGTTCAGCAGTACAAGCAGCAGGATGAGGATGTGCTTTCTTATGCATTGTTCCCACAGGTTGCAACAGAGTTCTTCAAATACAGAGAAGCACAGCAGACTAAGGTTGACCCGGCTAAGGCTGACACAGAAACAAAGTCTTATCCTGTATAATCAAAATTTAATTATACAATGAAACATGATTGATTAATCATATCGCCACATAAAGGCGGAAAGACAGCATAGAAGGCAGAAATGCTTTTGTGCTGTCTTTTTTTAATAATTTGTTGAGTACTTTCAAAAATATAAAAAAATTTAAGTTTCGAAAGTGAAAAGTTGAATAAATTATAAATTTGGTGTTATAATACATATAGTTTCAAGAATGTAAAAAAAATCAAGTTTCGAAAGTGGTGGAAACATGAAAACAATTGAAAGGGAAAGATATTTAGAAAGAATTAAGGCATTAAAGGACACGCCGGATATAAAGATTATTACTGGTATAAGACGTTCAGGAAAATCCAACTTAATGCAAGCATATATAGACTATTTAAAAAGTAATTTTGAGGATGCTAATATTATTTTTATTGATTTCATGGATTTGGAATATGAAGAAATAAAAGAATATCACGCTTTGCACAAGTATGTCGAAGATAGGTACGATGAGGGAAAGAACAATTATCTGTTTGTTGATGAAGTACAGTTGTGTCCGAACTTTGAGCTGGCGATTAACAGCTTATATTCTAAAAACAAATATGATATTTATATAACCGGTTCTAATGCGTTTTTGCTCAGCGCTGATTTGGCAACACTGTTCACCGGAAGATATATTGAAATTCATATGTTTCCATTTAGTTTTAAGGAGTATTGTGAATATTATAATGGTGAAGGCGACAAAGACAAACTATTTGAAGACTATACTATTAAAGGCGGTTTTGCAGGTTCGTATGCATATAATACTGATTTGGATAGAATAACTTATATTAAAGAAGTGTATGAAACCATTGTTAATAGAGATTTGGTACAAAAATACAACTTGCCTGATACGCAGGTGCTTCGTCAGTTGAGCGAGTTTTTGATGGACAATATAAGCAACTTGACTTCACCCAACAGAGTAAGTGATATTTTGACAGCGAATGAAGTACCAACAAATCATGTGACAATAGGAAAATATATTAAGTATCTATGTAATGCATTTATATTTTATGATATCAAGAGATACGATATAAAAGGTAAAAAATATTTAGAAACGTCGGATAAGTTTTATATGTGCGATACAGGAATGCGCTACGCTATTTTAGGAAGTCGTAATATGGATTACGGACGAGTGTATGAAAATATCGTATGTGTGGAGCTTTTGCGTAGGGGCTATGAAGTTTACGTCGGAAAGCTTTATCAGAAAGAAATAGATTTTGTAGCACAACGGGGAAGTGAGAAAATATATATTCAGGTTAGTGATAATATATCTAATCAAGAAACTTTTGAGAGGGAGTATGCTCCACTGTTACAAATAAAGGATGCTTATCCAAAGATAATTATTGCAAGAACGAAACATCCGAAATACACATATGAAGGAATCACAGTGTATGATATAGCGGAGTGGCTGTTAGATGAAATCTGACCAGGTATATCCGGACATGTTTTTGATATAGAATAAATAAAAGCTCTTTTAAAAGTCTAATTAATTGAAACAATCCGATAAATCTGATATTATCTTAATTGTTTATTCCAACAAATAAGAGAATGAAAGGAATTATACAGCTATGGCAGCAGGTTCTACATTTGGAAATATATTTAAAATTATGACATGGGGAGAATCCCATGGAGAAGGTGTGGGAGTAGTCGTTGACGGATGTCCGGCAGGTATCAGTCTGACTCCGGAGGATATTCAAATACAGCTTAACAAAAGAAAACCGGGACAGTCTAAATTCACAACACAACGTAAGGAAGATGACGAAGTTGCTATTTTGTCGGGAGTGTTTGAAGGAAAGACCACAGGTACACCTATATCCATGGTAGTGTACAACAAGACCCAGCGTTCATCTGATTATTCGGAAATTGCAGGGTATTACAGACCGGGACATGCAGATTATACATTTGATGAAAAATATGGTTTCAGAGATTACAGAGGGGGCGGAAGAAGCTCCGGAAGAGAAACTATAGGCAGAGTGGCAGCGGGTGCTATTGCACTTAAAATTCTTGATGCTCTGGGTATTAAAGTTAATGCTTATGCTAAGGAGATTGGTGGTATAAGTATTGATTACAACAGATTCAATATGGAGGAAAAAGAAAATAATGCTTTCAATATGCCGGATGCAACAGCGGCAGAGAAAGTGGCTGAGTTTGCGTCTCAGAAGATGAAAGAGGGAGACTCAGTGGGAGGTATTATTGAATGCGTTATATCTAACGTAATGACGGGAATCGGTGACCCTGTATTTGAGAAGCTTGATGCTAATCTTGCCAAGGCAATTATGTCTATTGGAGCTGTAAAAGCTTTTGAAATCGGAGATGGATTTGAAGCATCAAAAGTTACAGGCAGAATTAACAATGACAGCTTTGTGATGAAAGACGGAAAGGTTACTAAGGAAACAAACCATAGCGGAGGTGTCCTGGGAGGCATGAGTGATGGTTCAGATATAATTTTCAGGGCGGCAGTAAAGCCTACACCATCAATATCGTCGGTTCAGAAAACTGTCAATAAATCAGGGGAAGATATTGAGGTTTCCATTAAAGGGCGCCATGATCCTATGATTGTTCCAAGAGCTGTAGTTGTAGTGGAATCTATGGCAGCTCTGACTCTTGTAGATTTAATATTTGGCAATATGACATCACGTATAGACAGAATTGTGGATTTTTATAAAAGATAATCTATGTAAAATCGCAGGAATGGAGAAATAGAATGTATAAAGTGTTAAAAACAGACGGCAGAGCTAAAAGAGCAGAGTTTACAACTGTTCATGGAACTGTTCAGACGCCGGTTTTTATGAATGTAGGTACAGTTGCAGCAATTAAAGGAGCTGTATCCACTACGGATCTTAATGAGATCGGAACGCAGATAGAGCTTTCCAACACATATCATTTGCATGTAAGACCGGGAGATAAACTTATTAAGCAGATGGGTGGTCTTCATAAATTTATGAACTGGAACAAACCGATTCTCACTGACTCAGGTGGATTTCAGGTATTTTCCCTTGCAGGATTAAGAAAAATCAAAGAAGAGGGAGTTACATTCCAGTCTCATATTGACGGACACAAAATTTTTATGGGACCTGAGGAGAGTATGCAGATTCAGTCAAATCTTGGTTCCACTATTGCTATGGCATTTGATGAGTGTGCACCGGCTAAGGCTGACAGGAAGTATATTCAAAATTCCGTTGACAGAACCACCCGCTGGCTTCACAGATGCAAGGCGGAAATGATGAGACTTAATTCTTTAGAGGATACGGTAAACAGGGAACAGATGCTTTTTGGTATTAATCAGGGAGCTATTTACCCGGATATCAGAATTGATCATGCGAAAAGAATTTCAGAACTTGATTTGCCGGGATATGCAGTTGGAGGCCTTGCTGTAGGTGAATCCCATGAGGAAATGTATCATATTCTGGATGAGGTGGTTCCTTATCTGCCTAAGGACAAGCCTACCTACCTTATGGGAGTCGGTACTCCTGCCAATATACTGGAGGCGGTAGACAGAGGTGTGGATTTCTTTGATTGTGTGTATCCGTCACGAAACGGACGTCACGGTCATGTGTACACCAAACTGGGAAAGATAAATCTTTTTAATGCCCAATATGAAAAGGACTCATCACCAATAGAAGAAGGTTGTAATTGTCCATCTTGCCGTAATTATTCAAGAGCTTATATAAGACATTTGCTTAAAGCAAAAGAAATGCTGGGTATGAGACTATGTGTTCTTCATAATCTGTATTTTTACAATCATCTTATGGAAGATATAAGAGGAGCTATTGAAGAGGGCAACTATAAGAACTTTAAAGATGAAAGGTTATACCTTTTAAAAACCTACGATAAAAAATAATATTTTTCTAGTTTTATGATACACAAGATAATATTTGTTGACCTATGTATACATATTTGCTATCATATATTTGTTCGAGTCGTAATATGGCTTGAAAATAAAATTGAAGTGGAGGGAATAATATGTTAGGAAAGATTGTTGTAGGTGGAATTATAGTTGTAATTCTTATCTTAGCAAATGTGACAGATGTATATTAAATAAGTATATACTGTTCTGAAAGGAGACAATTAAATTGTCTCCTTTTTTCATAATATTATAGAATAAGTAGAAGTGGATGGGAAAAGAAAGTGGAAAATGAAATAATATGTGTAGATAACATAAGAAAAAAATTTAAACTTTCAAAGAAACAGCAGAAAAATGAAAAATGTAAGGAAAAAATAGCATTGGACGGTTTGAGCTTTAAAGTAATGAAAGGCGAGGCATATGCTCTATTAGGACCTAATGGAGCCGGGAAAACAACCGCATTACGAATATTAGCTACATTAATGAAACCTGATGACGGAGATTGCATCATAAATGGTATTAGTGTAAAGGATGAACCAGATGTAGCAAGAACTCAAATAGGTTTTCTAACAAGTGAATTAAAACTAGATGGTTTTTTTACACCTAATTATTTATATGATTTTTTTTCAGATTTATATGGTATACCGACAAACATAAAAGGTATTAGGAAAAAAAATATTTTCAAAATATTTGGGATAGATAAATTTGCAGAGGTTAAAGTTGAGGATTTATCAACAGGTATGAAACAAAAAGTATCAATAGCCATATCTTTAGTACATGACCCGGATATAATAATTTTTGATGAACCTACTAATGGACTTGATGTAATTACTGAAAAGATGGTTGTTGATTATTTGTTAAAATTAAAAAAAGAAGGAAAAACACTTATTTTGTCAACACATATTTTTAACCTTGTTGAGAAAATAGCTGATAGAGTTGGAATTATTATTAATGGGAAAATGGTATATGAAAATCATATGATTGATTTTATAACCGAAAATGAAAAATTAGAGGATGTTTTTTTTAGTATATATTTTAAAGAGGTAGGGCAGGATGAGAAATAGTGCTATAGCGATTGCTAAAAAGGAATTGCACAGAGTATTAGGCGATAAAAGATTATTTTTTACGACAATTGTATTACCTGGGATAATGTTATTTGTTATGTATTCTGTTGTAGGAATATTAGTGAATACGGTGTTCAATACATCAGATGATTATATATACAAAATACAAATAGAAAATATGCCTACTTTTATGAATAGTATATTGGATAGTGAAAAATATGAAGTTACAAATGTAGATGACACAGATAATGCTATAAAAAGTGTAAAAGAAGGAAAATATGATTTATTGGTCATATTCCCACCAGATATGGAAACTTATATTAATGTTAAGGTTCAAAATATAGAAATGTATTATAATTCCAAAAACACACAATCAAATGAAGCATATATTATGTTATCATCAATGTTAAGTGGATTTGAAGATAGCATTAGTAATGTTTTTGATATTAATAACGGGAATAAGGAGTATGACCTTGCAACAGATAAGGATAATACGGGACAATTTATATCAATGCTATTACCTCTAATGTTAATGATGTTATTATTTAATACATGTACATCAATAGCACCTGATGCAATTGCAGGAGAAAAAGACAGGGGAACAATTGCCACATTACTTGTTACCCCAATTAAGAGGAGTAATATAGCATTAGGTAAGATTGTAAGTTTGGGAATTATAGTTTTACTCAGTGGAATATCTAGTTTCATAGGTGTAATGCTTGCTTTACCATATTTAATGGAAGGACAGGGGGCAAACATAAATACATCATATTATGAGGTTGCTGATTATTGCTGGTTGTTAATTATAGTTATATCTACAGTATTAGTTATGATTTCGTTTACTGCAATCGTAGCAGCACTCTCTAATTCGACAAAGGAAGCATCAACTACATTAGCACCGATGACAATATTTATTGGGCTTATAGGAATATCAGGAATGTATGTCCCTGATGGCCTAGCAAATAATAGATGGTTATATTTAATTCCGTTATATAATAGTTCTCAATGCATGAACGCATTGTTTTCATTTAGATTGAATGTAATTAATTGCATAATAACAATCGCAATTAACATGCTTTTGACTATTATCTTAATCAAGATATTGGCAAAAATATTTGAAAGTGAGCGGATAATGTTGTAATGACAAAAATAAATAAAAAGAATATTTTGATATATTTTCTGATTTTGATTTTTACAGTTTTTGTAAATGCTTTTTTTAGATATTATTATGGCGACAAATGGAACGAAATATCAATAGTAATTCGTCTAGGGATAGTTGCATTATGGATTATATATGCATTTAATGCAACTAACAAATATTATGAGAATAGTTATGTGTTCTATAAATTGCTAGGGATGCGAGAATGGCAGATCGAAAGAAAACTTATATCAAATAATATGCCTACAATAATCATATATATATATCTTGCAACAGTGGGAGCAGGGGAGGCTAATATTTTACTAATTCCAGTAATGTTAATAAATATATTTTTCTTTTTAGTGAACACTATTTTGTTGATATTTAGGGCGAGATATAAGACAGATATTTTAGGCAAAGCATTTGTTGTCGCGTTTAGTATCGTAATAGGAACAATAATAATCAATAGTATTACCTTATTATTACATAGCAATTCAATAGTGGATTTTATACATATTATTTTGAATAATGAAATAATTAATATAATGGATGGCATATTATCAAAAAATCCTTATATTTGTTGTGCTAATCTACTGATTGCAATAATTATATATAAGACAGCTTTTACATATGATAATTTAATATGCGATTTGACTTTTAGTATTATTCCAAGGATTGTTTTTAAGAGAAGAATAAGAATCGGTAATAGATATACTAATGGTTATATAGGAAGGAACCTCACCCCGGTTGTTACATCACTTAAATATATTCTGCCGCTGATAATAGTGTTTATAATATACTTATTAATAGGTATAAATATATTGAACTATTGGAAAGCATTTATGATTATGAGTTTGATTGTTATATTTATGACAAGTTTAAGTGTTGAATATGTATTTAGGGAAGATGCGGAAAATAATAGAAGGTGGTATGTGTTGCTTGGAGAGCAGTATAATCAATTTCTGATAAAAAAAATAGTAGCCTCATGTTTGTTAATTGTTCCGGATGTATTATTTTACTTAATCTGTTCCATCATAAAACATCATATTGATTGGGGAATAGTTATTATATTTATATATGCTGTTTCCTGTGTGTTTGGATGGACGATGTTTTATGCGGGGAAATATTTTGATTTAAGAAAATATTATGCAAAGCATGAACAGGTTTTGACTTTCTTTGTAATGTGGTTAATTATGATACCATTGACAAATGTGATTATATGTATCAACGGGTATGTTAAGGGGAAGAAAGCGTGGATAAAGTATGTTGGATGTTAAAAATGTTACTAAAAAATATAAGACCGGAAAAGGAATATTTGATTTCACCTATACATTTGAAGAAGGTAAAGTGTATGCATTGGTAGGTCCCAATGGAGCGGGGAAAACAACATTAATAAAGATGTTGGTAGGAATAAGTGAGTTTCAAAAAGGATATATTCAATTAGATGGAATTAGCACAAAATCCAGAGAATGCAAAAAGAATATTGGATACGCACTGGATTTTTATCCTAATGAATATAATAGGAATACAATTTTGCAGTTCTTATCTATGTATTGTGAGATTAAATATCATAATCACTATAGAGAGGATATACAAAATATATTGAAAGATTATGAACTTTTAGATGTTGCAAATACTGCAATAGAAGATTGTTCGTTAGGAATGAAAAAGAAAGTTGGTCTTATAGCATCGTTTATAGGGAATCCACAGTTAATAGTATTGGATGAACCAACAAACGGAATAGATACGACTGGGCTTATTACGCTAAAGAATAAGATAATAGAAGCAAAACAAAGAAAGAGTATTGTGATTGTTTCAAGTCATATATTGGATTTTGTTGATGCAGTAAGCGATGAGGTTCTTTTCTTGAAAAAAGGGAGAATGATTCCTGGTGAGCATGGTAATACGGAGAAACAATATAGAGAATTATTTATGGAGAACACTCATTGTTAATGCATTGAACAGAAATTATTATTATGGATTCATTTGTATTGTGTCTGTTTCATCTTTCGTCCGTAAAAACAACATAAGATTAGGTGTAAAAAATAATATTTTTCTTAAATTGAAGTATTTTGATAGACAGAAAATGCAAATTAGTATATTATTACTTAGTGCGTTAGGCACATGTTTATTCTAGGAGGATTTTATTATGGCACAGACAGGCGCATTGATTGTTTATGTTGTTGCATTAGTTGCACTTATGTATTTCTTTGCAATCAGACCACAGAAGAAGCAGCAGAAAGAACAGCAGGCACTTCTTGATTCTATGGAAATAGGTGATTATGTTCTTACAACAAGCGGATTTTATGGTGTAATTCTTGATATAACAGAAGATGATGTTATCGTTGAGTTTGGTAATAACAAGAATTGCCGAATTACTATGCAGAAGAAGGCAATTGCACAGGTTGAGAAGGCATCAGCTTCAACAGAATCATAACCAATATTTTATATTATATCTAAAAAGGGAACTGTTCCATTAAGTTTATGCAGAGAGTTTAATGCATATATCTTAGGGAGCAGTTTTTTTAATTAATAGGAATATTAGGATGTAAAATTAAAATAGGTTTTTTACATCCTAATATTCCGACTAATTTACTTGAAAAAACACAATTAATAGAGTAAAATGTTTCTCGATAGTCTGAAAGTGGGAAAAAAGACTTTCAGATTTTAAGTCAGATGGAAAGATAGGTGGAGTATAATGGATTGTAAGATTACTTTAATCCCGGGTGACGGAATTGGACCGGAAATTGTAACAGAAGCAGTAAAAGTGCTGGATGCGGTTGCAGAAAAGTACGGACACAAATTTAATTATTCTAAGATTTTGATGGGAGGATGCTCAATTGATGAGTATGGAGTGCCTCTTACAGATGAAGCGGTTGCTGTTGCAAAGTCATCGGATGCAGTGCTCTTGGGTGCTGTTGGCGGTAATGTGGGTAATTCCAAGTGGTATGATGTAGCTCCTAATCTTAGACCGGAAGCCGGATTGTTAAAGATTCGTAAGGATCTTGAACTTTTTGCAAACATTCGTCCGGCTTATTTATATAACGAATTAAAGGCAGCCTGCCCATTGAAACAGGAAATCATAGGTGATGGTTTTGATATGGTGATTATGAGAGAACTTACCGGTGGCCTTTATTTTGGTGAAAGACACACGGAAGAAGTCAACGGGCTTATGACAGCGGTGGATACTCTTACATATAACGAGGAAGAGATAAGAAGAATTGCTATTAAGGGCTTTGAAATAGCCATGAAACGAAGAAAGAAGGTTACAAGCGTTGATAAGGCAAATGTGCTTGATTCTTCAAGACTGTGGAGAAAAGTAGTCCATGAAGTGGCAAAAGATTATCCGGAAGTTGAAGTTTCAGATATGCTTGTAGATAACTGTGCAATGCAGCTTGTCATGAATCCGGGACAGTTTGATGTAATTCTTACAGAGAATATGTTTGGAGATATTCTTTCTGATGAAGCCAGTATGATTACAGGTTCAATCGGAATGTTATCAAGTGCAAGTTTAGGAAGAACTAAGCTGGGATTATATGAACCAAGTCATGGTTCAGCACCGGATATAGCAGGTAAGAATATTGCCAATCCTATTGCCACAATTTTAAGTGCAGCAATGATGCTTCGTTATTCCCTTGATCTTGATAAGGAAGCTGATGCTGTTGAAGCAGCGGTTGCTTCGGTGCTTAAGGAAGGTTACAGAACCGTGGATATACAGTCAGAGGGCTGTACACAGGTAGGAACTGATGAAATGGGAAGTCTTATAGCTGCAAGAGTGTAATGCTGTAATATTTTCACATTTAAAATATAAATATTAAAAATATAAACATAAGAAATGGAGATAAGTATGAAGAGTGATAATGTAAAAACAGGAATGCAACAGGCCCCACATCGTTCATTGTTCAATGCGTTGGGCTTTACGGAAGAAGAAATGAAGAAACCAATGGTTGGTATTGTAAGTTCATATAATGAAATCGTTCCGGGACACATGAATCTGGATAAGATTGTTAATGCCGTTAAACTTGGAGTTGCTGAAGCAGGAGGAGTTCCTGTAGTATTCCCGGCAATTGCGGTATGTGATGGTATTGCTATGGGACATGTGGGTATGAAGTATTCACTTGTTACAAGAGATTTAATTGCAGATTCTACAGAGTGTATGGCTCTTGCACATCAGTTTGATGCGTTGGTTATGGTGCCAAACTGTGACAAGAATGTACCGGGACTTCTTATGGCAGCAGCCAGAATAAATGTTCCTACAGTATTTGTCAGCGGTGGACCAATGCTTGCAGGTCATGTTAACGGACGTAAGAGAAGTCTTTCTTCAATGTTTGAGGCGGTAGGTTCTTATGCTGCAGGTACTATGACGGAAGAACAGGTTAGGGAATACGAGGAAAAGGTATGTCCTACATGCGGTTCATGTTCAGGTATGTACACAGCTAATTCAATGAACTGTTTAACAGAAGCTCTTGGCATGGGACTTCGCGGCAACGGTACAATTCCTGCTGTTTATTCAGAGAGAATTAAACTTGCAAAGCATGCAGGTATGGCTGTAATGGAATTGTTAAAGAAAGATATCAGACCTAGAGATATTATGACAAAGGATGCAATTCTTAACGCATTAACTGTAGACATGGCTCTGGGATGTTCTACCAATTCAATGCTTCATCTTCCTGCAATTGCCCATGAAGTTGGTTTTGATTTTGATATTAAGTTTGCTAATGAGATAAATGAAAAGACACCTAACCTTTGTCATCTGGCTCCTGCCGGTCCTACATATATGGAAGATCTCAATGAAGCCGGCGGCGTATATGCTGTAATGAAGGAACTTGATGATGCAGGACTTCTCAACAGAGACTGCATGACAGTAACAGGAAAGACAATAGGTGAAAATATTAAAGATGCCAAGAATCTTAATCCTGAGGTAATCAGACCTTTGGATAATCCATATAGTGCAACAGGTGGTCTTGCTGTACTTTCAGGAAACCTTGCACCTGACGGTTCTGTTGTAAAGCGTTCTGCTGTAGCTCCTGAGATGCTTGTTCATGAAGGACCTGCAAGAGTATTTGATTGTGAAGAAGATGCTATTGCAGCTATTAAGGGCGGAAAGATTGTTGACGGCGATGTTGTAGTTATCAGATATGAAGGACCTAAGGGCGGACCTGGAATGAGAGAAATGCTTAATCCTACATCTGCAATTGCAGGTATGGGACTTGGTTCTACAGTAGCTCTTATTACTGACGGAAGATTTTCAGGAGCAAGCCGTGGAGCATCAATCGGACACGTTTCTCCTGAAGCTGCAGTTGGTGGACCGATTGCATTAGTTGAAGAGGGAGATATTATCAGTATAAATATTCCGGAGTTTAAGCTTGAACTTAAGGTTTCTGATGAAGTACTTGCACAAAGAAAGGCTAAGTGGCAGCCAAGAGAACCTAAGGTAACAACAGGATATCTTAGAAGATACGCATCGATGGTTACTTCAGGTAACAGGGGAGCTATATTAAAAACTCCTGAGATAAATTAAAAATGTTTAAAATACAATATACATATTTGCAGAGTAAAAATGTAACCTTTGCAGGGATTTAAAAAGATGAAATTAAGAAAGGAAGAATGGACTCATGATTTTAAATGGTTCAGAAATAATTGTTGAATGTTTAAAAGAACAGGGTGTTGATACTGTATTCGGATATCCGGGTGGAGCAATTCTTAATGTGTATGATGCACTTTACAAGCATTCAGATGAAATTACACATATACTTACTTCTCATGAACAGGGGGCTTCTCATGCTGCTGATGGCTATGCCAGAGCAACAGGAAAGGTGGGCGTGTGTTTTGCCACATCCGGTCCGGGAGCGACTAACCTTGTTACGGGTATAGCAACTGCAATGATGGATTCTGTTCCGCTTGTAGCTATTACATGTAATGTAACAGTTCCTCTTCTTGGCAGGGACAGCTTTCAGGAGGTGGATATTGCAGGTGTGACAATGCCTGTCACAAAGCACAGCTTCATTGTTAAGGATATTAATGAACTTGCAGATACAATAAGAAGAGCATTTAGAATCGCAAAGGAAGGCCGTCCGGGTCCTGTTCTTGTGGATGTAACAAAGGATGTAACTGCAAATGAGTGTGATTATATCAAAGAAACTCCAAAGCCAATAGAGAGAGTTACGGAGACAATCACTGAAGAGGATGTTGAAGTAGCAGTATCTCTTATTAAGAAATCGAAGAAGCCATATATTTTTGTAGGCGGTGGAGTAATTGCATCAGATGCTTCGGAAGAACTCAGAAGATTTGTGGCAAAAGTTGACGCTCCTGTGTGTGACTCACTTATGGGTAAGGGTGCATTTGACGGTTCAGACCCTCATTATACCGGAATGGTTGGTATGCATGGAACCAAAGCATCTAATTTCGGAGTTTCAGAATGTGATTTACTTATAGCCATAGGTGCAAGGTTCTCAGATCGTGTTACAGGTAATGCTAAGAAATTTGCTAAAAATGCAAAGATTCTTCATTTTGATGTGGATGCGGCTGAAATTAACAAGAACATTCACGCAGATGCCTATGTAGTTGGGGATGCTCTTGAAATTTTAAAAAGGGTAAATGCCAAACTTGAACAGATGGATCACAGTGAATGGTGTGGACACATAAGAGATTATGCAGAAAAATTCCCGATGAAATACAGCAGAGATGTTCTTAACGGACCTCTTATAATGGAAAAAATTTATGAAATTACTGAGGGAAATGCAATAATTACAACAGATGTAGGACAGCATCAGATGTGGGCTGCACAGCATTACATTTATAAGAGTCCAAGAACACTTTTAACATCAGGCGGACTTGGAACAATGGGTTATGGTCTTGGCGCATGTATCGGAGCTAAGGTGGGAGTAAGAGATAAGACTGTTATTAACATAGCAGGAGACGGCTGCTTCCGTATGAATATGAACGAGCTTGCTACAGCGACACGTTATAATATCCCTATTATTGAAATCATTTTTAACAATCACGTACTGGGTATGGTTCGTCAGTGGCAGGATCTTTTCTATGGAAAGAGATATTCGGCAACGGTTCTTGATGACTGTGTGGATTTTGTGAAAGTATCTGAGGGTATGGGAGCTAAGGCATACAGGGTAACACAGATAGATGAGTTTGAAAAAGCTCTCAAAGAGGCGATTGAACTTAATATTCCTTGTGTCATTGAATGTGATATATGTAAGGATGATAAGGTGTTCCCTATGGTTTCTCCCGGAGCAGCTATTTCAGAAGCTTTTGACAGGGACGATCTTAATAAGAAAAATTCATAATAAAAATTTTTAATGAAAATTTGTTAATATAATTTGCCGTTGAGGGTCATATAAAATAAGAAATACATATTATTATTAATAACCCTGTTTTACGTTGACATAGTTTTGTCAATGGCATAAAATGGCATTTAATGGAATTAATCCATAAAATGTAAAACGATATGTTTAGGAGGAAGAGAAAGTGGCAAGAGTTTATAACTTTAGTGCAGGTCCGGCTGTATTACCTGAAGAGGTATTAAGAGAAGCAGCAGAAGAAATGATGGATTATCAGGGAAGTGGTCAGTCAGTAATGGAGATGAGTCATCGTTCCAAGGTGTACGATAATATCATTAAAGAAGCTGAAGCTGATTTAAGGGAACTTATGAATATTCCTGATAATTATAAGGTATTATTCCTTCAGGGTGGTGCCTCACAGTTTTTCGCAGAGGTTCCTATGAACCTTATGAAGAATAAGAAGGCTGCTTACATAATTACAGGTCAGTGGGCAAAGAAGGCTTACAAAGAAGCTCAAATCTATGGTGAGGCGGTTGCAGTAGCTTCTTCCGAAGACAAGACATTTTCATATATCCCTGATTGTTCTGATCTGGATATTCCTGAAGATGCAGATTATGTATATATCTGCGAGAATAATACAATTTATGGTACAAAGTTTAAGACACTCCCTAACACAAAGGGACACATTCTTGTATCAGATGTATCATCATGTTTCCTTTCAGAACCAATTGATGTGACAAAGTACGGTGTGGTATACGGCGGTGTTCAGAAGAATATCGGACCAGCTGGTGTTGTAATCGCTATTATCAGAGAAGATCTTATTACAGATGATGTTCTTGAAGGAACACCAACTATGTTAAAGTGGAAGACACAGGCAGATGCTGATTCTTTATATAATACACCACCATGCTACAATATCTATATCTGCGGTAAGGTATTTAAGTGGATTAAGAAGATGGGTGGACTTCAGGCAATGAAGGAACACAACGAGAAGAAAGCTAAGATTCTTTATGATTTCCTTGATGAATCAAAGCTCTTTAAGGGAACTGTTGTTAAGGAAGACCGTTCGCTTATGAACGTGCCTTTTGTAACAGGAGATAAGGAACTTGATGCCAAGTTTGTTGAAGAAGCAACAAAGGCCGGTTTTGTTAACCTTAAGGGTCACAGAAGCGTTGGCGGTATGAGAGCTTCTATTTACAATGCAATGCCAATCGAAGGCGTTGAAAAACTGGTTGAATTCATGAGAAATTTTGAGAAGGAGAATGCGTAATGATAAACGTTAATTGTCTTAATAATATTGCTTCTGTTGGTCTAGATCTTTTTTCAAGTGATTACAATACTAATGCATCTTTTGAAGAGGCTCAGGCTGTACTTGTAAGAAGTGCAAAGATGCATGACATGGAGTTGTCAGATAACCTTCTTGCAATTGCAAGAGCCGGTGCCGGAGTTAATAATATTCCTCTTGATAAGTGTGCTGAGTCAGGTGTTGTTGTATTTAACACACCTGGTGCCAATGCCAATGCCGTAAAGGAACATGTTATTATGGCTATGCTTATAGCTTCAAGAGATATTATCGGAGCTGTAAAATGGGTTGATGATAACAAGGATGATGCTGATATTGCAAAATCAACAGAAAAGGCAAAAAAAGCATTTGCCGGTAGAGAAATCCTTGGTAAGAAGCTTGGAGTTATTGGACTTGGAGCTATCGGACAGTTGGTTGCCAATGCAGCAATTTCACTTGGAATGGAAGTATACGGATATGATCCGTATCTTTCTGTAAATGCAGCATGGAATCTTTCAAGTAAAGTTAAGCATATTGTAAATGTTGAGGATATTTACAGAGAATGTGATTACATCACAATTCATGTGCCTGCTCTTGACAGCACAAAGGGAATGATTAACAAGGCTGCTTTTGACATTATGAAAAAGGGTACAGTAATTATTAACTGTGCAAGAGATATCCTTGTTGATGAACCGGCTATTCTTGATGCTATAAAATCAGGAAAAGTTTCAAGATATGTAACTGATTTCCCTAATACAACTACAGTGGGAAAAGAAGGCGTTATCGTACTTCCTCATCTTGGTGCATCTACTGAAGAGGCAGAGGATAACTGTGCAATAATGGCAGTAAAGGAATTAAGAAATTACATAGAGAACGGTAATATCATTAATTCTGTTAATTATCCTGCATGTGACTGCGGAATATGTTCTACAGCAGGAAGAGTAGCTATATGCCATAAAAATGTACCTGATATTATCTCTAAGATTACAAGCGTATTTGGAGAGACAGGTGTTAATATCGAGGAAATGGCTAATAAGTCAAGAGGCGATTATGCATATTCACTTATTGATATTGCTTCATCAGCTTCAGAAGATGTTATTTCAAAGCTTTCATCTATTGAGGGTGTTATAAAGGTAAGAGTTGTAAAGTAAAATTCTATATTTTATTTTTACCGGTATATTTATGTGATTTTAAAAGGGGCGACAGGGTTTGGATTGAACTGCTCCCCGTCAAGTAGACAATTGAAAAAATAAAAATTTTCTATCC
>JBJEMF010000096.1:0-2536 GCA_051879535.1 Lachnospira sp.
CATTTTGTCATAAATCTGACATGTTAAATTGTCATTGTCTGATATGATATTTGTCAGTGAATTGGCTTAATAAAAGGTTTCCTATTATGTTTGGAAACCTTTGTTTGTTAGTAAAGTACTATAGTAATACCATGGTTTTAAAATGGCAGATCATCAAGTTCAGTTACAGGTGGCTGTGTAGCTAATTCAACATCGGATTCTTCCATTTTTTCTTTTATGTCACTCAAAGTATTGTTTATCCTTCTGAGGTACCACCTGTTTTCTTCATACTCGTCCGAATGCTTGCCATAAATATATTCAACCAGACAGCGCAGTTCATTAACAGTAATTTTCATTTTCTTCAATTCTTCCTTTCTATAAGTTCTTTAATTCGTACAGATATAACTGATGCTTCTTTTGGACTTAATCCGGCTTTCATAAGCGATTCTTTATTCCAGAAGACATCATTGTAGTGAGACATCTCACAGCCTATATTCCAGTCAGGTATGACAAGATAATAGCCGTAAAGATGTTTCCCATAAATCAAATGATAGCTGAAGCCATCTTCATTAATAATTGTTTCAAAGGGTATATAGCTGTCCATTCTATTCTCCAATCATGATTGTTTCATGTTCCCTGATGGTGCTGATGATATGGTCATCAATAAGTCTCAGGTTCTGTTGGGCAGCGTACATAAGTGACTTGTCACATACCTTGTTGACAAGTCTTTCAATGCCACCAGAGGTCTTATATATTTCATCAACTGCCTTATCGGTGAATATTGGTGTGCTGCAGCCGGCATACTTCATATGAGTGTCAATGTATTCCGAACATTCCGCTCTGCTTAATGGGGAAAGTGAGATATTTATGTCAATTCTTTGAGTAATGGCTGCATACTTTTTAAATCTGAGCTTCTGTTCCCATAACTCTGTCTGTCCAGCCAGTATCAGGCACATCTGGCTTTCCGAGTCATAGTTGGAATTAAGAAGGAATCTGAATTCTTCAAGTGTTTCCTTCTCTAAAAGATGAGCTTCATCAAGAATACATACCACCTTTCTTTTCTCTTTTTCTCTTATGATTTCAATCTGTTTCTGCAAGAGTCTTTTAGAGTCTCCTCTATAGAAGCTTGACTCAATTCCAAGCTGATCCAATAGACTTCTGTAAAGCCACTTGGGAGTAAGCTTTGAATCAGAGATATAAAGCACAAGATACCTGTCTTTACTTAAAGTATCATTAAACTTTCTTAAAAGCGTTGATTTGCCACATCCCGCTGGCGAACACACTACGGCAAACAACTGTCTGTCAGCGGCGTACTTAAGTCTTCCAAGACCATCCTTCATGGATGAGGATTCATATAGACAGCTGGCCGGAAGGTTTCTTACAAATGGTGTATTACTCATTCCAAAATATTCTTCATACATTATTACTGATTCTCCTTTCCATATGCATATTCAGAAAAGTTTATGGCGCTGGCTGTTTTCTCTATCGACTTTCTATGTTCATTTCTGGTGATATTAAGAAGTCTTGAAGGCTTAGCTTCCTTATCACTATCCTTTACTTCCTTTTTGGGCTTATAGTCGCACTGCTTAGGTATAGGACCACATTTATGAATATTAAATGATTCCTTTCCTTTGATAATCACCCTGATATCATCAGTGTTTCCAGGATCATAGCTGATCTCTACATACTGATCTTCATATGCTTCACCAGCTTCATATCTTTCACCCTTAAACTGAATAAAGCCATCCTTGTCTACTTTTCTTTTTTCATGATACCTGAAGGCTTCAGCTACTGTATCTACATCAAAGAACTGCAGATGTCTTGAATCCTTATTCCATTCCTTCTTTGGGCTGATGCCCTCTGGCGGTACTTCCTTATCATAGCTTCTGTAGTATTCGGCAATGCCTTCATGGGGCTTATTATGGTAGTACTCCTCATAGAAGGAAACCCAGGCAGTATTTATTTCCTCCAGAGTCTTTGGTCTTTCAAGTCTCAGTTCGGCAATAAACTGATCAACTGTCTGATGAAACCTTTCTATAACCCCCTTGGATTTCCCTGACCTTACAGGGGCATGTCTTAGCTTTATGCCAAGCCTTGAAAGAGTGGTTTCAAGCTGTTTGGCTACATATTGTTTGCCATTATCGACATAGCCCTTGTCAAACTTTCCATACCTCAGTATTGAAGCTCTGAACACTTCTCTTACACAGCCCTCATCCTGTTTGTCAAACCAAATGGATGAAAGTATGAATCTTGAATGATCATCAATGACTGTAGACAAGTAGGCTGTCTTATTCTTGCCGTTATCGGTATAGATAAGACCTGGTCCATACTTTATGTCAGCCTGTACCATCATCATTCTGTGCGGCATGCAGAATCTCTTGGCTGAAGTAACCCTTAAAGGATCTGTATACTTCTTCATATGGACTTTTCCATATCCTGCATCAAAGAGATGTCTCTGCAGAGTTGACCGCTTAAGTGAACCAACAGGTGCATAGCCTTCATGTTCTAAGATATAGATAATTTCATTTACCGATCTTGACGGAACTTCTTTTCTTAG
>JBJEMF010000097.1:0-34218 GCA_051879535.1 Lachnospira sp.
TTATAAAAGGGTTGCCGTATTTTTTCATATTGGTTCTAAACAAACTCTATAATTTTAATCTATGAGCTGAATCTCAACCTAGAAGCTGTGACCGCCACCGGAAGAGGAGCCGCCGCCTCCTCCACCGCCTCCGCCGCCTCCGCTGCTTCCACCGGAACTTGATGATTGAGGCGAGTAGGTTTTCGTCTGATTGATAAAATGAACTTTTTTATTCTTAAATTCCTGACTTACAAAAGCTCCTGACAGAATTTCTGTACTCTTTGGCATTCTTGCCCGATTAAAAGCTTTTGCAATAAAATAATTCAATAAAACGGCAAATGCCAATGCAATGAAGGCATTACAGATATACTTCATAGGCTGGGCAATTTTCTGACCTGCCATAAGTTTATATACCTGCTCAAAGGACTTATAAGCACACTGAAAATAGTCAGCAGACTTTGCATATCTGTATGTATTATCCGTTATACTGTCACAATATGATGAAGTAACAACATCTGCAATCTTACCACCACATTTTAAATAGATTTCTCTGTTATCCATATCAATAAGGAACAGTGCACCATTATTTCCATGTCCAAACTCAGCAGAAAAATAATTAGTGGCATAAGATGAAGCTGATAAATTATTATATGACGTGGTGACAAATGCTACGTTACCATATACGGTTATATCATTCATTATTGTGAGAAGTTCTTTTTCTTCAGCATCTGTAAGAAGATTAGCTCCATCATCTATTATAATCTTATAACCATTCTGTCCTGTTGTCCGGGTATCCGCATTAACATCACTGACACCGTTAAACCCTGAAATTATTAATATTAAAGCAAAAAGTAATGTCAAAGACAGATTTATAAATGTAGATAATTTACGAGTACCTTTACGCACGATCATCACCTCCTCTGTAATTTGTAAACTGAGGAAGCTTTCTTGTGGCAAGTACATTAAAGTACTTTATAAGATCAATAAGTGTCATAAACATAAAGACAATTGATACTACAAGAGCCACATAATAAAATTCATCATCAGCAGGTGCAATAACAGTTATCAATAAAGTAATAATATTAGCTGCCACAGCACCAAGATATCCCGGAAACTTCGGTTTACCCAAATCAATTTTTTTAAGCTCATTACCGCAAAAAATTCCCATAAGCAAAGATATTGCAGCAATAATTGCAGATATAATTCCATTAGTTCTGTTTTCAATAAATATTGAAAGAAACGGCAAAAGTATACAGCCTATTACACAGCCTATAACAATACCTACAAGTGATGATGATTTTGATTTTCCATTGTTATTACTTTTCCCCTGCTTATTTATGCTTATAAAAGAATTATTATTTACATAAGAAGTTCCCGTCTTTTGATAATTAAGTCCCTTATCATCGGAATTCTGATCTCTTTTAACTATACTTCTCAGCTCAAAATAGTGAACAATAAGTCCAACTAAGGCGATGAAAGAAACAAGAAGCAACGCATTGGTTGGCTTGAATGTAAAGAACAGATTAAGGAGCAGATAAATAGGAAGCGCCAGTATAAGGGAAAATATAGTGAATTTTCCCACATCAATAGGAATATCCGCTGCAACCTTTCCTGTCTGTCCGTTTACCGTAGCATAAGCCACACGATTTTTTCTTCTGTAAGATAAAAACCACACAGGAAACAGGGAACTGTCTATACTGTCAACATGTGATAATCTGGATACAGCTGTATTGGTGCCTGAAACATCCATTTTACCTGATGATGCACTCCTGTTTACATATCCCGCTGATTCCTGATTGGCAAAATCCACTGACTCATTTATATAGATATCTGAGGGAACATCAGCAGTATCTGCATAAAATCCTGAAAGAAATGAAGGATTAAAAGCTTTCATGTTCTTTACATCATAAGGTGCAATTCTTTCACTTATATTATCGTCAAATGATGATGATGCATCATGGGTAAGTCCTTTATAATGACAATTAAGGTCTCCTTCAACACGATAGTTATCAGTATAAATATAGTCTCCGTGACGTTCACTCTTTTTCGCACTGAAACTTATGTGTCCCTGCTGCTTTACATAATAAGCCCAGTAAGGAATATAAATACCTCTGAAACCATCAATATAGGATGGATCCCTTAATTCCTTAGGAGCAAATATTGCGTGCTTCATCGTCTTTTTATACTCAGCTTTGCAATCCTCTTTGGTTCTTGTAAATGGAATAATATATTTAGGTTTCTTCTCATTGGAGAGATTCTGCATGAGGATAGTTGAAGCTCCGCAAAAACTACAGAAATTAGCAGCAGTATTATCAGTACTTACAATTTCACCTCCGCATTGAGGGCAGGTAAACTTTGTGACCTGATATTCATCAGATACTTCGGCATCAGTAGTCTTATCAAATGAATATGGATCAAAAGATGACGAACATTGTACACATTTGATTGACTGACTTTGAATATCAAACTTTAAAGCCCCGCCACAATTAGGACATTGATACATAATGTAAAAAAACTCCTTTCCTACTATTTATACATCAGATAACTGCGAAGCCTTGATTTTAGGGGATGTTGTGAAAAAAATATTTAAAACAGCCCTGCCTGAAACAAGAGGTTCTGCAATTACCTAATTATATTCAGTATTTTAATAATTATAGTATAAATTGTTTCTATACTTGGAAACATAACTTATGGTATTATTGTATAAGAATATTGTCATAAATTGCAAGTAGTTATCAAATTATGTTGTCGCTTTATTGCAAATGTTACTGTTCACACCCAGCCAGATTGTAAACATGCCTATGTGTGATATAGATAAACAATTCCTTGAAACACGTTGTATTCTTCGTTTTTCTTCGCCGCCTATCAACTGTGCTCTTCGCAAACTCGCCATAAATGGCTCAAACATGCTGCGAGCACAGTAGCTATGCTCGAAAAACGTGGGAATACTGCCTAACGTTTCATAGAATTGTTTATCTATATTACAACATTAAACATGGCTTATAATAATCTGGCTGGGGGGTGTGAACAGTTACCTGAAAATATTTATACCTGAGAGGAGAAAAGTATGGAAAGATATGATATAGCTGTTATTGGAACAGGACCTGCCGGTATATCATCAGCAATTACAGCAAAGGTTCGAAACAAAAAAATTCTATTATTGGGAAACGATATAAGTGAAAAAATGAGTAAAGCAGCAGAAATTCTTAATTATCCCGGATTTCCTTCCATATCCGGCAAGGAATTGTCTGACAAGCTGAAGAATCATCTTGACTCTCTTGATATTACAATTACAGAGAAGAAAGTTAATACAATATTCAACATCGGAAAATATTTTGTGATTCAGACAGCCAATGAGGCCTATGAGGCAACCACTGTAATTCTTGCCACAGGAGTGGTAATGAACAGAGTTCTTGATGGGGAAAAAGATTTTATCGGAAAAGGCGTAAGTTACTGTGCCACCTGTGACGGAATGTTGTATAGAGGGAAAGATATAGCTGTAATAGGTTATAATGAGGAAGCCTGCATGGAAGCCGAATATCTGGCGGACATAGTTGAACATGTTGAATATTTTCCAATGAGTAAAGACAGACCAAAGAATATGAAAAATCTCCGTATTGTTGAAGAAACTCCTGTTTCAATAAAGGGAAGCAATATGGTTGAATCACTTGTAACAGGAAATGGTGAACATAAAGTAAACGGCATATTTATATTGAGGGATGCGGTTGCCGCAGACCAGCTGGTTCCGGGACTTGAACTGGTGGACAATCATGTTCCGGTTAATCTTAATATGGAAACATCAATTCCGGGATTATTTGCGTGTGGAGATATTGCAGGAAAACCATATCAGTATATTAAAGCTGCAGGACAAGGAAATGTAGCAGCACTGTCTGCTGTAGCGTATCTTTTAAAGAATGACCCGGAATAATATAACGGAGTTGAAGCTATGGAAAATAATTATTTTATTCCAGATAACAGCAGAACATATATAGCCATAGATTTAAAATCATTTTACGCATCAGTGGAATGTAATGAAAGAAAGTTAGATCCAATGACCACCAACCTTGTAGTGGCTGATGCATCAAGAACAGAAAAGACTATTTGTCTGGCAGTATCCCCTTCCTTGAAGGCTTACGGAATACCCGGGAGAGCCAGACTCTTTCAGGTTGTCCAGAAGGTAAAGGAAGTTAATGCAGTAAGAAAATATAATGCACCCAATCATACTTTTACCGGAAAATCCATAGATGATAATGTTCTTAAGGAAAATCCTTCCATGGAGCTTGATTATATAGCAGCAGTTCCAAGAATGGCGTTATACATGCAGTACAGTACGAAAATATACAATATTTATCTTAAATATGTGGCTCCCGAAGATATACATGTATATTCCATAGACGAAGTATTTATGGATGTTACCCATTACCTGAAAACCTATAAAATGACAGCAAGAGAACTGGCAGCAACAATTATTCATGATGTATTGGATTCAACAAAGATTACTGCAACAGCAGGTATAGGAACCAACCTTTATCTGTGCAAAATTGCCATGGATATCGTTGCAAAACATGTGGAGGCCGACAGCGATGGAGTGAGGATTGCCCAATTGGACGAAATGTTTTACAGAAAACTGTTATGGAATCACAGGCCTCTCACTGATTTCTGGAGACTGGGAAAGGGATATGCAAAGAAGCTGGAAAAGGTTGGATTAATGACTATGGGAGATATCGCCAGATGTTCCATTGGTGCTCCAACAGATTTTTATAACGAAGATCTGCTTTACGATATGTTTGGAGTAAATGCGGAACTGCTCATTGACCATGCATGGGGATTTGAGCCCTGTACCCTGGAGGAAATTAAAAAATATAAACCTGAAAATACCAGTATAAGTCAGGGTCAGGTTCTACACTGTCCCTATGACTGTGAAAAAACAAGACTCATTGTACAGGAAATGACAGATTTGCTTGTATATGACCTAATGGAAAAAGGACTGGTCACAGACCAGATAGTCTTAACAATAGGTTATGATATTGAAAATCTCACAAATCCTGATATACGCTCAAAATACACCGGAGAAATTGTAACGGATAATTACGGAAGGAAGATTCCCAAGCACGCCCACGGAACTCAAAATCTGAATGCAATAACATCCTCAGGCAGAATAATAATGGATGGGGTTATGAAATTATTTGACAGAATAATTAATCCTGACCTTCTTGTGAGACGTATCACCATAGAAGCCAATCATACAATGAATGAAAATGAGGCAAAGAAGAAAAATGTGTACCATCAGATGGACATTTTCTCATATATGGGGATGAATGAACAAGGTAATGATATAACAGAAAACTCCCAAAAGGAGAAAGAATTCTCCATAGAAAAAGAAAGAAAAGCACAGGAAGCAATGCTTTCAATTAAAAAAAAGTATGGTAAAAATGCAATTATAAAAGGGATGAATCTTAAAGAAGGCGGAACAACTATTGAAAGGAATGCCCAGATAGGCGGACATAAGGCATAATATATGAACGAGAGCAATAAGTACAATGATATAATAAATCTTTCCCATCCCACATCCAAAAAACATCCCCGGATGTCAATGCTAAACAGAGCTGCCCAGTTTGCACCCTTTGCGGCTCTTACAGGATACGAAGATGAAGTCACTGAAGCGGGGAGACTGACGGAAGATTTTGCAGAGCTTAATGAGGATGAGAAGAATATATTAGACAGAAAACTGGCCATGATAATGGAACAGAATAAAGGTTCCAATAAACCTTCCGTGAACATAACATATTTTAAACCTGATGAAAAAAAGAAAGGTGGTGCCTACGTAACATACACAGGCACCATAAAAAAAATCAATTATAAGGACGCTATGATTATAACAGAAGATAATATTGGTATTCCCATAAAATTTATTTATGACCTGGATTGCCCGTCATTATTTTATTAAATGAAAGCAAAAACGTTAAAATACATGTCACTGCAGAAACCGCATCACTTATAGGTTCCGAAATATATATTCCAATAACAGAATTTGTAACAGCCGGCAGTATCAGCGCCAAAGGAATAAGTAAAATCACTTTTCTGAATAATGCAAAAAATAATGACTTCTTAGCCTGTCCCAGTGCCAGGAAGGACTGCTGGCAGCCGCACTGCAGACCGAAAATTGTTATACCTGCAAGAAAGATTGGCATCATCCGTCTGCAAATCTCAATTAGCTCCTTATCCGTAGTAAATATTCCCGCTGCCGTTCCCGGAAAGCATATGGCTACAAGGGATAAAATCAAAGAACTTACAGTTGTAATTGTAATTAAAATTGTACAGGTCTTCTTAACTCTCTCATAATTGCCTGCTCCGTAATTATAACTTATAACAGGCTGAACTCCCTGAGAAAATCCACTCATTGGTACCAGAATTAATTGCAGCACGCTTTGCATTATTGTAATGGAGCCCACATACAAATCATTTCCGTATTTTAGCATGCCACTGTTAAACACAATTGATATCAGGCTTTCCGTTGCCTGCATTATAAAAGGCGATATTCCCAGTGCCATAATGCTTCCTATTTGTTTAAAATCAGGTTTCATCATGCTTAAATTAATTCTTAACACGCTTCTTTTCGAAGCAAGAAAAATTATTACAAAAAGGGAACTTGCAAACTGGGAGATAATGGTTGCAATGGCAGCGCCTCTTATTCCCATATTTAATACAAAAATAAACAGGGGATCAAGACATATATTAAGCAATGCACCTATCAATACAGAAATCATTGCTGTCTTTGACCTTCCCTGGGCAGTTATAAACATATTAAGTCCCATGGCCATCATAACAAATATTGTACCTGCAAGGTAAATACTTATATACGCATCTGCATAAGGATATGTCCTGTCACTGGCACCAAATGAATACAAAAAAGGTTTCTTAAATATATAGAAAACTATCATTAATGAAAAAGAGAAAACAACAAGAAGAAATATACAGTTGTTCATGATTTTTTCTGCTTTCTTAATATTCCCTTTTCCAAGTTCAATAGAGGCTAATGGTGCACCTCCTGCAGCCGCAAAATAACTGAAAGCTGAGAGAAATGTAATTATAGGAAGACAAAGTCCAACCCCTGTAAGGGCATCCGCTCCGCTTCCCGGAATATGTCCTATATAAATTCTGTCCACAATGTTATATAGCATATTTATTAACTGAGCAATAAAGGTTGGAATACCCATGCTAAGAATTAGCTTTAATACCGGTTCTGTACCCAGCTTTTTTTCTGAATCCTTATTATCAACAATCATTTGTCTACCTCCACATTTTTGGTCCACAGATATTTCTATCACATTTTTCAAAACTTTTTAATATATTCTTTGATTTTTTTATAGGTTTTTAATAAATTATACTGCCCATTATGCCGATACAATAAAAGAAATAAAGACAAACAAGAGAAGAGGTGCCGGTACATGAGCATAAACAATATAACAAACCGCTCAACTTTACTGGATATGTTAAACGGAAATTCCGGAAGTAAAGCTGATGAGGTATTTAAATCCATAATTGACACTAATACACAACGATACCAGAACAGAATCAAACAGGTGACAGGAATTGATGTATCAGGTTCTGCCAATTCAAAATATGAAAAGGTTTCCAATGCCGCAACAAATGTAACGGATTCCATCACATTCCTGCAAAACGAAGCGTTATGGAATGAAAGCCACGAATCCTACAGCAGAGAAAATATTACAACAGCAGTTAAAAATTTTGTCAGTGCATATAACACATTTGTTTCCAACATGAGTTCAGCCAACGCAGCATTAAAGTCGCAATTTAAGACTGAACTGGATAAAGCAATGACTGAGAATAAGGAAATGCTTATGTCTGTGGGAATAAGTGTGGAAGAGGATGGAAGACTGACTGTCGATTCGGATAAACTGTCAAATGCGGATACTGACTCTTTAAAGAAAATATTCGGAGAGGGTTCCGGACTCCTTAGTAACGTAAAATCACAGGCTGATGACTGCAATGCAATTGTCTCAAAAGCCTTAAGTGTCCAAAAAAGTATGTCGGGAATATATAATTCCTCTTCCAATACACAAGATTTAAGCAGCTTATTATCAGGCTCTTCCTTTAATTCAATAGGATAATTGTATAATCAGACTTATTATATAATCACATTTTTGAAGAAGGATTTGAAAAATTTTAAAAAAACAGTTTGACATAAATCAAAAAAATTTGTTACCATACTTTTGTCGTGTAGCTCAAAGGCGTAAATCCAGATTTCTGGATTTACGTCTTTTTTTGCGTTTACACACAAATTTGTGACTGCTACCCAAGGGTGCAGGTTACTGAAAGGCATGGTTATTAATATGAACGAAGAAGTAACAATTAACAAATTAGGAACAGTAAAGGTTAGCAGGCTGATGCTGTCAATGGGTATTCCAATGATACTTTCCATGATGCTTCAGGCGGTATACAACATTGTAGACAGTGCATTTGTTTCTAATATGCCCCATAATGGAGAAATGGCTTTAAATGCCCTTACTCTTGCATTTCCTGTTCAAATGCTTATGGTGGCAATAGGAATTGGTACAGGTGTGGGAACAAATGCACTTCTATCCAAAAGCATAGGACAGGGTGACTATGAAAAAGCCAGCAAAGTAGCAGGTAATTCTATGTTTTTAGCCATTGTAATTTTCATATTTTACTTTATATTTGGGGTGTGGGGTGTTGATATATATGCTTCAACGCAAACCAATAATCCGGAAATTAAGAATATGGTAGTTACATACTTAAGAATATGCTGCACAGCATCAATTGGTATAGTGTTTTTTTCCATATTTGAAAAATTACTGCAGGCCACAGGCCACTCATTTTATTCCACAATTGCCCAAATTGCAGGAGCCGTTATCAATATTATACTTGACCCTATACTTATTTACGGATGGTTTGTTTTTCCTGCCATGGGAGTTTCAGGTGCCGCATTTGCCACAGTGATTGGACAGATTGCATCAGCTTTGCTGGGATTATTATTCCATTTAAAACAGAATAGGGAAATTACCAATAATTTACGATATTTAAAGCCAAATATAAAAATTATCAAATCAATATATTCCATCGGACTTCCGGCTATTATTGCACAGGCGTTAATGTCTGTAATGACTTACGGAATGAATATTATACTGGGAAATATCAGTGAATCCGCAGTGACAGCCTATGGTTTATACTATAAAATTCAGCAGTTTATATTATTTGCTGCTTTTGGTCTTAGGGATGCAATTACACCTATTATTTCATTCAATCATGGCATGCGAAGCAAATCCAGAGTAAAAGAAGGTATTAAATACGGACTGATATACACCGTTATTATCATGATTATTGGAATGACTGTTATTGAAATATTTGCTGTACCTTTCTCTTCGCTATTCGGATTATCCGGAGAAACCAATATTCTTTGTACAAGTGCAATGAGAATTATATCCTTAAGTTTCTTATTTGCAGGAATAAATATTGCTTATCAGGGAATATTTCAGGCTCTGGACGGCGGATTGGAATCTCTGATAATTTCTGTTTTAAGACAATTTATTTTTGTGCTGCCTGTGGCATGGGGATTTTCTCTAATGGCCCAAAAAAATCCATCCATGGTATGGGTAGTCTGGACTACATTTATAATTGCTGAAATTTTATCATGTATCATAGCAACCATATTTATGATGAGAATTAATAAAAAAATTATATCAAATTTGCAGGAAGATTCCTCTTCTTGCTAAAGAACCGGATTTTTCTCATATAATACAGGAAGGAAATTAGAAGTATGAAGAAGATTATTACAATAAGCAGAGAATTTGGAAGCGGCGGACGTTATATTGGTGAAGTACTGGCAAAAGAAATGGGATACTCCTTTTATGATAAAGAAATTATTCAACAGGTTGCAAAAGGAACTGGTTTGTCGGAAAAATATATTTCCCAACGAGGCGAATATGCCCCTGCAAATAATATTTTCTCTTATTCATTCGTAGGACGGGATACACAAGGCAGTTCCATTGATGACCTCATTTTTAAGACCCAGAAAGAAATAATATGTGACAATGCGAAAGAGGGTAATTGTGTTATAGTTGGAAGATGCGCTGACTACATTTTACGGGACAGAGATGACGTAATAAATGTATTTATTCACGGAAACGAATCTGAAAAAAGCAGGCGGATTATGGAATTGTACGGAAAATCCCAGAAGGAAGCAATTATGCTACAGAAAAAAATAGATAAAAAGAGAGCTATCAATTATGAATACTATACTGACCGGAAATGGGGTAATGCAAAAAATTATGCTTTGTGCCTCAACAGCAGTATTCTTGGGTACGAGACATGTATTAAAATTATAAGAGATTGCCTTTAAGAAATTAAATCCGTTACGCTAATCAGCATACACATTGACATTTGTCTATGTGTATGCTATTTTTATACATAGATAATAATAAATGTGAGGTTATAGTTATGGATATAGGTGATATAGCTGCAATAAGTAAAGCACTTGGAGATTCTAACAGACTGCAGATTGTACAAATGTTATCTGATGGTGAAAAATGTGGTTGTAAGCTGCTGGAGGCTTTTGAAATCACACAGCCCACATTATCCCATCACATGAAAATCTTATGTGACTGCAAACTTGTGAATGACAGAAAAGAAGGCAAATGGCACCATTATTCTTTGAATTGTTCAACACTTAAGGAATTTAAAAAATTTATAGAAAGTATGTCCTGTACAAAGGAGGGGTGTGATTGTCAATGATATGGAAGTTTGTTGAAGAACAAATACTGGGAATGAAATGGCTAAGTGTCTTAATTGGAAAATTATTAACTGCATTAGGATTAGATACAACAGGAAGACTTGGTGGAAGCATCCTGTTTTTTATCTATGATGTGATAAAGATTGTGTTTTTACTTTGTATATTGATTTTTATCATAAGTTACATTCAAAGTTACTTTCCACCGGAAAGAACAAAGAAGATTCTTGGAAAGTTTCATGGAATTGGTGCTAATATGATTGCAGCATTACTTGGAACAGTAACACCATTTTGCTCCTGCTCATCAATCCCGCTCTTTATCGGATTTACAAGTGCCGGACTTCCCCTCGGAGTAACCTTCTCTTTCCTTATTTCGTCTCCAATGGTGGATCTTGGCTCACTGGTACTTCTAATGAGTATCTTTGGTGGTAAAGTGGCAATTATTTATGTGATCCTTGGCCTCGTGATAGCGGTAGCAGGCGGAACATTAATTGAAAAACTGCATCTTGAAAATCAGGTGGAAGAATTCATCAGAAATACCAAACAGATTGATGTGCCACAGGAGGAACTTACAGTGAAAGACCGTTTGAAATATTCTGCGGAACAAGTGGCTGGGACATTTAGAAAAGTGTTTCCATATATCCTGATAGGTGTAGGTATCGGAGCAGTTATTCATAACTGGATTCCACAAGATTTGATTGTTAGATTCCTTGGAAATGGAAATCCATTTGGCGTCATTATTGCAACAATTGCCGGTGTGCCAATGTATGCAGATATCTTTGGGTGTATTCCAATTGCAGAAGCTTTGCTTGCAAAGGGCGCGAATCTGGGTGTTGTTCTTTCCTTTATGATGGGTGTTACAACGCTTAGTCTGCCATCTATGATTATGCTTAAAAAAGCCATAAAACCAAAGTTGTTAGGTGTATTTATAGCAATTTGTACAGTTGGAATTATTGTTGTGGGATACTTCTTTAATGCAATACAGTATTTGATTATTTAAGGATATAAAAATATCACATATTAATAAAAAGAAAAGGAGATTACGAACATGGGATTATTTGGATTTGGTAAGAAAACGGAAGAGGAACCGGCATGTGGATGTAACGGACCAGTTAGTGAAGAAAAAACTTTTGTCGCTTCAGAGGGCTGTTGTGCATGTGGAGGAAATGGGTGTCATATTAAGGTTTTAGGTGCCGGATGTAAGTCCTGCCATGAGCAACATGAAAATGTAAAAAAAGCGGTGGCAGACATGAATCTGGATGCAGAAGTTGAGTATATCACAGATATGGAAAAAGTAATGAGTTATGGTGTTATGAGTATGCCTGCTATTGTTGTAAATGAACAGGTTGTATCTATGGGTAAAGTATTAAAAGCAGCCCAGGTGGAGGAACTCTTAAAAAAGCTTGGCTGTTAGAAGGATGGTTTTAAATAATGGGAAAGAAAAAAGTAGCATTTATCTGTGTGCATAATTCCTGTCGAAGCCAGATTGCCGAAGCACTGGGAAAACATTTAGCATCTGATATATTTGAAAGTTATTCTGCCGGAACAGAAACAAAACCTCAGATTAATCAGGATGCTGTCAGGCTGATGAAGGAAATTTATGGTATTGATATGGAAGCAAATGGACAGCACAGTAAACTTATATCAGAAATTCCGAAAGTTGACATTGCAATTTCCATGGGATGCAATGTAGGTTGCCCTTTCATCGGACAGGAATTTGATGATAATTGGGGATTAGACGACCCTACAGGAAAATCGGATGATGAATTCATTAATATAATAAAAAAGATTGAAGCAAAAATTCTCCAATTAAGAAAACAATTTCAACCTTGACAAGCATTTATGCATATGATAAGCTACAAGAACTCTTTGCACTGCATATAAATCTACAGTACAAACTGAGCAGACCGTGACAACATGTCATGGAGTCGGGTCACTTATGTGACAGTGGTTTATTTCATCCACGGGACAGTAGTTGCTATTACTGATTCGTGGGTGTTTTTTTATTTTCTTTTCAATAAGCTGTTCGCTTGAAACTCCCACATATATTTAGTGCCATAGAGCTATCTTAAATATTGGAGGTAACTGATATGGAAAAAAACAAAATAACTACAAAAAAGGAAGCTGTCACAGAAAATGATTTTCAAAGAGTTGCAAACAGAGTTTCACTAATTACCATCATAGGAAATGTATTGCTGTCATTAATTAAACTTTTTGCAGGAATTATAGCCCACTCCAGTGCCATGATTAGTGATGCCGTTCACTCGGCATCTGATGTATTCAGTACAATTGTGGTTATCATCGGTATCAAGCTTGCATCAAAGGAACCCGACAAGGAACATCCTTACGGTCATGAGCGGCTGGAATGTGTAGCAGCTATTATTCTGTCAATGGTACTTTTTATCACAGGTCTTGGTATTGGCACAGAAGCTCTTAATAAGATTTTACAAGGTAATTACAGCTCCTTACAGGTACCGGGAATATTAGCATTGATTGCCGCAATAATATCAATTTTAAGTAAGGAAGGAATGTACTGGTATACAAGACACTATGCAAAGAAAATTGATTCCGGTGCATTGATGGCAGATGCATGGCATCATCGTTCAGACGCATTTTCTTCAATTGGTGCTTTAATAGGAATTGTGGGAGCAAGACTTGGGGTTCCTATAATGGATTCCATTGCAAGTCTGGTAATATTCCTGTTTATTGCAAAAGCAGCATTTGACATTTTTAAAGATGCTATAGACAAAATGGTGGACCGTTCATGTGATGAGGAAACCGAAAAGCAGATTTATGATTTTGTAATGAAAAACGAAAATGTATTAGGCATTGATTTGCTTCAAACACGCATATTCGGGAATAAAATTTATGTTGATATAGAGATTCAGGCAGATGCATCATACACATTACGGGAAGCACATAATATTGCCGAGTCTGTGCATGATGACATAGAGAAAAATTTTCCAAAAGTTAAACACATTATGGTTCATGTAAATCCGGCAATGTAACAAAACCATCAAGCACTGCATTTGACAAAACAATGGAGAAAATGTATATTTCATTATAAATCATAGTAAGTAAGTGGGAATGTTTTTGGAGGCAGGTTATGAGAATTTCAACCAGAGGAAGATATGCATTAAAACTGATGCTTGACTTGGCAACATACGATAACGGTGAACCAATCAAGATAAAGGATATTGCAAAGAGACAGAATATATCAGAAAAATATCTGGAACAAATAGTTTCTGTACTTAACAAAGCGTCTTTTGTTAAAAGTATAAGGGGTGCTAAAGGAGGATATCTGTTGTATGACGTTCCTCAGCATTATACAGTTGGACAGATTTTAAAGGTTACAGAGGGCAGTATGTCACCGGTTGACTGTGTTGGCGAGAATGGCTCTCCCTGTGCCAACAAAGATACCTGCGTCAGTGTAAGAATATGGGAAAAGCTTGATGATGCCATCAATGAAGTACTAGAGGGCATAACCCTTGCAGACCTTTTGGAATGGCAAAATGAACTTTTGGTAGACCAGTATGTTATTTAATAAAAATTTAATGGGGTCAGACCCCATTAAATTTTTATTAAATTTTTATAAATTATTTCTTTCTATAACCTCTCCTGTGTGGGGGTTGACGGATATACCGTTAACCTCAAGTCTTTCATCTATCTGTATTACAAGGCATTGCCTTCCGTCAATGATTCTTGTCTCCACGAGATCTGTCTTATCCGGATTTACCTTTACAACTACATCAGGAGTTTTAACCTCAAATTTTCTTGTAGCAGCAATATTAGAAGCAACCAGCTTTCCTTCCTCCCCGGCTGCCATTTCAAAATGTTCCTCAAAATCAGCAAGCTTTTCTTCCTGTACACCGCTTTTTTCCAGAAGTTCCTTAACTTCCGTTTTATCAAGCATTACAGGTGCACAAGATACAGCTTTATGTTCATCGATAATTTCATTGAGGTTATCATGTATATTTTTTATAGTTTCATAGTCACATTCATCCCCAAGAGTTTCCGTAACCAGAGTATTGAAAGTTTCCTTTTGATGTCCTGCCGGAAGAGGAATCTCACAGTCTAGAACCGTATTAAGAAAATTCTGTTGAAAATCATCCGCATCTTTACTGTAAAATAAAGTCTGATCCTCATCAGCACTTCTGCCAGAAAAAGAAGGAAACAAAAATCCAATATCCGGAACATCAATCATATGGCTTTGAACACGGTTGTGAAAAGCATTTTCTTCCTCAAAGTATCCAAGCCCCGGCTTTGATAATGTAACATGACATATACTACATAAAATATAACTGTATACTTCCTCTGAGCCATCCTCCATCTCAATGTTATCCGTTGTAACAGATGGGATATCGTAGATCTGATTAATCAAAAGGATTATGTAATTTCCGGGATAATAATAACTGCTTATTACTTTATCGTAAAACTCATCTAATATGGCTTCATCCTTTAATCCGCTGTCTCTTAATTTAATTAAAAAAGATCTGGCTCCCTCATCACTGTACGAATCTGTTGTAAACTTCATATCAATCAGATTTTTTCCGGGAGTACCTGAAAGCGTCTTTTTGAAAATGTCAAAATATTTATGTCTTTCTTCCTCAGGAAGATTAAGAAAAGTTTCGTTAATTTTAGTCACCTTATTCTTCTCTCCGTCAACATAACATCCGCAAAGTTTAAGAATTCCGCAATCATCTATTGAAAATTGAGATTTTATCTCATTCATTTCTTTTCTTGTCATAATAAAAATCTCCTTCTTAATCCATGGGCAAACCTGCACATATTTTACAAACCCCAAGTAGTCTATCATAAATCTTTCATTTTTAACAGTGGTAACAGGTAATAAAGAATTTAATTATAAATTTATGCATTTGTTACATTCATTACATTTCTCATAAATGCTTTACATTGATTTTACATAAAACAGCTAGTGGATTTTACATTGACGGCGTAAATTATGAGTTGCAAAAGTTTGCATAAAACACAGTAAAAATGTGCATATTGTGGGCATTTGTAGAAAGAAAAAGTTGAGGTATGGCATGATGAAAATTGGAATGTTAACCAGTGGTGGTGACTGTCAGGCTCTTAATGCAGCCATGAGAGGAGTTGCAAAGAGTTTATACAACTGTATACCTGATGTGGAAATTTACGGTTTTTTAGACGGATATAAGGGGCTTATTAATAATAATTACAAGCTGATGAATGTTAATGATTTTTCAGGGATATTGACAGAAGGAGGAACAATTATCGGTACCTCAAGACTTCCCTTTAAATATATTAACGAACCTGATGAAGAAGGAAAAGATAAGATTTCCTGTATGAAAAAAAATTATAAAAAACTGAATCTGGATGCCCTTGTGATTCTAGGTGGTAACGGAACTCACAAAACGGCTAACCTTCTAAGCAAGGAAGGCTTAAATATTGTAACTCTTCCAAAAACAATAGATAACGATATTGTTGGAACTGACGTCAGCTTTGGTTTTCAGTCTGCCGTAGATATAGCAACCAATACCATTGACTGTATCCATACAACAGCTGCATCCCACAGCAGAGTTTTTATTGTGGAACTTATGGGACATAAAACAGGCTGGTTAACCCTTTTTGCAGGAATGGCAGGTGGTGCCGATATTATTTTGATTCCTGAAATCCCATACGAAATTGACAAGATTGTAGAGGCTATAGATAAACGTACAAAAGAAGGGAAACATTTTACCATCATAGCTGTTGCCGAAGGAGTCATTTCCAAAGAAGAATTGGAATTTACAAAAAAAGAACTAAAAGAAATAAGAAAAAGAGAACATTATCCATCTGCTGCTTACCGAATTGGTGCAGGAATAATGCAGAAAACCGGACAGGAAGTCAGAGTAACAGTTCCGGGACATGTGCAGAGAGGCGGAAGTCCGTGTGCTTATGACCGTGTTCTGGCAACAAGACTGGGTTCGAAGGCTGCACAACTGATTATAAATAAGGAGTTCGGATATATGGTCTGCGTAAAAAATAACCAGATAGACAAGGTTCCCCTCAGTGAAGTAGCCGGGAAGACAAAAATGGTTGATCCTGAATCAGGAATTATTACACAGGCAAAGGCGATGGGTATATGCGTTGGATTATAAATTTTATCAAAAAAAGAAAGGGGCATACAGATACTATGAGTAAAGCGGTAACTAATGAAAAAGAATATATCAGAAAACCATATTTTGCCAACAGAGAATTATCCTGGCTTAAATTTAACGAAAGAGTTATAGATGAAGCGGCAGACAACACCGTACCTTTATGCGAAAGACTTTCATTCGCATCTATCTTTAACAGTAATCTTGATGAGTTCTATATGGTAAGGGTAGGTTCTTTATATGACCAGATGCTTCTGGCTAAATCTAATAAAAAAGATAAAAATGCAGGCTTTGATAATAAAACGGGAATGTCTGCATCCGATCAGCTTAAAGCCATATTTGACTCTACAAGGTCACTTCTTAACAAAAAAGATAAAATATATGCACAGTTAATGTATAATTTTGAGAACCATGGAGTTAAAATCATTAATTTTAATGATGTTGAATATGCAGATGCCGTATATCTTGAAAAATATTTTATGAATTCTATTCTTCCAATTCTGTCTCCTCAGGTTATCGGAAAAAAACATCCTTTCCCGTTTCTGAAAAACAAGGAAATATACGCTGTTGCACTGCTTAATTCAAAGAATAACGAAAAGATTGGTGTAGTTCCCTGCAGCAACGGAGTATTTAAAAGGCTTATTCCAATTCCGTCAGACAAACACAAGTATATGCTGGTAGAGGAGCTTATTCTTCATTTTCTTCCCGTAATATTCAAAAAATTCAGTGTTAAAAGTAAATCTCTTATCAGAATAATACGAAATGCTGATATTGACGTAGATGAGGCCTTCTATGATGAGGAGATGGATTACAGGGATACTATGGAAAAACTGATTAAAGAGAGAAGAAAACTATGCCCTGTTAAACTGGAATATACCAGAGTTCTGGACGATAAAGTCATTTCCACATTATGTAAAGAACTGGGACTAAAAAAAGAACAGGTATTTTACTCTGAATCACCTCTGGAACTTTCTTTTGTTTCAAAAATACAGGATGATTTAAGGAGCAACAGGGAGCTTTTCTTTGAAAGGCGGATTCCCCAGAATACAAAAACACTGGATAATAACAGACCTATTATGGATCAGATTATGGAAAAGGATTTACTTCTCTCATATCCATACGAGAGTATGCATCCGTTAATTAAGCTTCTCAATGAAGCCGGAAACGATGACAGAGTAATTTCCATAAAAATGACTTTATACCGGGTTGCAAAAAATTCCCAGATTGTAGAGGCTCTTATAGACGCAGCAGAGAACGGAAAAGAAGTTGTGGTACTTGTGGAACTGAGGGCAAGATTTGATGAAGAAAATAATATTGAGTGGTCAAGACGTCTGGAGGAAGCCGGATGCAGGATTATTTACGGACTGGATCACCTTAAAGTTCATTCCAAATTGTGCATGATAACCTATAAATACCAAGATGAAGTAAAGCATCTCACACATATCGGAACAGGTAACTTTAACGAGAAAACTGCCAAGTTATACACAGACCTTTCATTATTTACATGCAATAATGATATTGCAAAAGAGACTTCAATGGTGTTTAATGATTTATGTATGGGTAATGTGGTTGAGAATACCAACCATTTGCTTGTTGCACCTAAGTGCTTACAGAATAAGATTATTGAGTATATTGATGAAGAAATTAATCGTGCACGGAATAAAGAATCCGCATACATAGGAATTAAGATAAATTCCCTTACGGATAAGGTTATCATAGAAAAACTTGTTGAGGCTTCTATGGCAGGTGTAAAGATTGATATGATAATCAGAGGTATAAGCTGTCTTATTGGCGGAATAGAAGGATATACCGAGAATATCAATATAATCAGTATCGTAGGAAGATATCTTGAGCATTCAAGAATATATATATTTGGTGACAGTACAAGAGCAAAGGTATTTATCTCATCCGCTGACTTTATGACAAGAAATACAGTAAAGAGAGTTGAAGTTGCAACGCCTGTTTATGATGAAACTCTTAAAGCAAGAATTCTTAAAATGTTTTCTGTAATGCTTTCTGACAATGTAAAAGCCAGAGTTATGCGGGGTGATGGCAACTACTATAAAAAAGGTGTTGGTAAGGACGAGGAAAAAATCAATTCTCAGGAATATTTCTTTGATGAATCCATTATGAATAATAATAATAATTAGCGGGAAGGAAACGCAAAGAAATGATTGAAATTTTAAAGGCAATATTATTTGGAATTGTTGAAGGTATCACCGAATGGCTGCCTATCAGCAGTACCGGACACATGATTCTGTTAAACCAGTTTGTCAAAATTGAACCGGAAGAATTCTGGCAGATGTTTGAGGTTGTTATCCAGTTCGGAGCAATCCTGGCGGTTGTAGTTCTTTTCTGGAATAAACTGTGGCCCTTTACAAGTAAGAAAAAAAATGATTCTCACAGTGTATTTAAACCCGGTTCCCTTGCAATGTGGTTAAAAATAATTGTGGCATGCATCCCTGCCGCTGTTGTGGGATTAATTTTTGATGATAAAATTGATGAATTATTTTATCATCCTATTCCTGTTGCAATAGCCCTTATCGTGGTGGGTATAATATTTATCCTTGTTGAAAGCATTAAAGGAAAAAATGTTAAAGCAAGGGTTAACTCAATCGATGAAATTTCTTATAAGGATGCCATTCTTATTGGATTATTCCAGCTTATTGCTGCCATATTCCCGGGTACTTCCAGATCCGGTGCCACAATTATCGGCGGTCTTGTTATCGGCCTTTCAAGGGAAATTGCTGCTGAATTTACTTTCTTTTTAGCTGTACCTGTAATGTTTGGTGCCAGCCTTTTAAAGATTGTTAAATTTGCTGTCAGCGCGGAAGCTGTAATTACAGGAGGACAGATTGCCGTTCTTTTAACTGCTACCGCTGTGGCATTTTTAGTTTCTATACTGGTTATCAAGTTCCTTATGGACTACATTAAAAAACATGACTTCAAACCATTTGGAATTTATAGAATCATACTTGGTATAATTGTAATTGCCATACTACATTAAATAAAAAAAACACACAATTTCGAAGCATTATGTGATATAATGAAGAAACGACACTATATGATTCAGGAAGTGTTGTTTATGGTTGCTTGAAATTGTGTGTGTTTTTATATGCAGGAGATGAAAATTTATGAAACATATTCTTGTTGTAGATGATGATAATTTGAATCTTATGATGGTAAAATATGCTCTTGAGCCTATGTATAAAGTCACAACCTGTGAGTCCGCAGAGGACGCTTTGTCTTCGTTGGAAAAATTCACTCCGGATTTAATTATTATGGATATAGTTATGAACGGAATGAGTGGAATAGATGCTACTAAGATTATAAAGAAAAATGATTCATGGAAGAACATTCCCGTAATATTTTTAACCGGCGACAGCAATCCTGATGTTGAAATTCAGTGTCTGGCAATTGGAGGGGATGATTTCATTGTTAAACCTTTTATCCCTAAGATTGTTGCTGTGAGAGTAAACAGAATATTGGATTTGTATGATTTAAGACATAATTTAGAAACGGAATTAATGAACAAGACCCTTCTGGCTGAAAAATCATTTGATATGGCTCGGAAAGACAGTCTTACAGGACTTAATAACAGAGCATATTCTGAGGATAAGATAAACAGTTATATATCATCAGGTAAGCTTGGAGCTCTGTTTATGATGGATTTAGATGACTTTAAGCATATTAACGATACATACGGACATCTTGCAGGAGACCATGTATTACAAATATTTTCTGATTCTTTGAAAGATAACTCCTCTGAGGAAGATGTTATCTGCCGTATAGGAGGAGACGAATTTGTTGTCTATTTCCCGAATATGGAAAATGATGCTGAGGTTGCAAAAAAGGCGGAGAATATACTTTCTGATATTATTGAAAAAACCAAACTTACCGAATTTGCAGATGAGGTATCAGTTTCCGTTGGAATCGCATTTGCAGATGAAAGCATGGATTTCAGAAGTCTCTACAGAAATGCAGATAAGGCGCTCTATTACATAAAAAACAACGGAAAAAATTCTTACCACATTTATCAGGAAAGCAAAGATAAACGTGACAGGAAAAATGCCGTAGATAATTTTGATAATGTAAGAAAAATGATTGAAAGCAGAATTGACAATACATCCGGCGCTCTGAATGTTACTTACGGAGAATTCCAGAAAATATATGATTTTGTAAAAAGATATGTGGGAAGAAATAACAAACCGGTTCAAATGCTTTTGTTATCCATAGACAGAAACAATAACGCAGATATTTCCGAGGAAGAGATGGATATTGCCATGAAATATCTTGAATCGGCAGTAAATGTATCCCTTAGGGCATCTGATGTAGGAACTAAGGTTGTAAGCCATCAATATATGGTTCTTTTAATGGACGCTGAACCGGAAAGCGGAGACATTATTGCAGAGAGGGTAAAGAATAAATTTAATGATACAAATAATATTGATAATCTGGATATTTCTTACTCACTCCATACTTTTATAAATGAATAATTTATTTGGATATAAGTATTATGGTAGAAGATATTGTAACAATAAAAGATAATAATAAATATGTTTACAAATTTGTATACGACAAAGTTAAAGGGAACGATTACAGTTCCCTTTCTTTGAATGAAGATTACATCAGAATACTTCGTGTTTACGGAAATTCTCCTGAGGTGATTATTCCGAAAAAGATAAACAACACCAACGTGGGCATCATAGGGGCATATTGTTTCTCCCAAAGCAACAGACTTAAAGGGGCGTACAAAGAGGAAGGCAGTGATATTCTCTGTAGCGGCGGGGATTATCCTTTAGCCGAACTTTGCGGAGATTATATAGAGAAAGTATTTCTTCCTGATAGTGTACACGTTCTGGAAAGCTATGCATTTTACAATTGTAAGCATATGAATGAGCTTCATGTGGGTAAAAATTTACGTGAAATCAACAATGATGCTTTCATGAATTGTAAAAATCTTACAGATATTTATATGAGAGCTCAGATTAAAGACAAAACAGGTTTAAAATTTCTTCTCAGCCAGCTGAATAAAGGAATTGCAACTCATTTTATATCAGATGGGGAAGATGATGATTTTGAAGAAATCGGACATTTTTATTATCCTGAATATACAGAAAGTTATGAAGAAATCGGACCTGCCCATATATTTGCCATGAATGTGGAAGGAGAAGGGTACAGAGCCAGACAATGCTTTAATGACGGAGTTGTTGATGTTGAGAAATATGATGATATATTTGTAAGTGCAGAAGCATTAGAAAGTGTCACAACACTTTACAGGATGGCGATAGGAAGATTGTCAGTACCTGTGGGGCTCAAGGAACAATCAAAGTTAATATATAAGAATTTCCTTAAAAGAAATGCCCCGGAAGTACTTAAACTTATCTGTGGAAACAAAGACCTGAATTCCCTTGATTTCCTGTGTAATAGTCATATACTTGATGTTGATGATTTCCGGGTAGGAATCCGGGAAGCTGTAAATTCAGGATGGACTGTGGGAAGTGCAAAAATGCTTTCCGGGAAAACTAACAAACCAGGTTCATCAAGATACGAACTGTAGACTATGCGGAGATTGCTATGACACATATTAAGACCCAGACAGAATGGGAAGCGGACATGGGAATAAAAATATTAGAATACGTAAAGAGTGAATTGTATATGGATTTTACATTTATGGACAATTCACTCTCTGCCCTTGTGCCTATAAGCAGCCAACAGGTTCATCTGTGGTCAACTGACGGAGCATACATTTATTATAATCCGGCTAACTTAATTAACCTGTTTAAAAAAAATGACAGATTTTTGGTAAGAGCTTATCTTCACACGGTATTTCATTGTCTGTATGCACATTTATGGCTAAGGGGAAACAGGGATATATCTTTATGGAACATTTCTTGTGATATATTTGTGGAACGTATCATTGACGAACTTGATAAACCATCTACAAAACGTATTCTTTCATATATGAGAACATGTTTATACAACAGGCTTGGTAATGAAAATGTAATGTCACCATCCCAGATATACGAGTTTCTTTTAAAAGAAAATTATAGCCTTGATGAACTTAATAATGAATTTTATACAGATGATCATACTTATTGGCCCAAAGATAAATCTGATAATCCCTCACCTGTAGAGATACCTAACGATACGCAGAAACAGTGGGAGAAGAGGGCACGGCAGTTACAGCTTTCCCGTGACAGACAAAACAGTGATGATAACGGAGAGCTTAATATGATAGCTTCTGTCATGGCAGCCAGAAAAAACCGTATGAATTACAGGGAATTTTTGAGGCGTTTCACAAGAATCCGGGAGGAACTAAGCATTGATCCTGAAGAATTTGATCTTTCATCTTACACTTTCGGACTGAGATTATACGGCAATCTTCCCCTGATAGAACCCCTTGAAACCAGGGAATCCAGAAAAATTGCGGATTTTGTTATTGTAGTTGATACCAGTTATTCCACCAGTGGTGAACTTGTTAAAAGATTTTTAGAAGAAACTTTTAATATACTGTCCACCGATAATATGTTTTTTAAAACCTGCAGACTCCATATAATTCAATGTGATGATAAAGTAAGACAGGATATTGAAGTAACTTCCCTTGATGAAATAGGAAAAATGTTTGACAGTTTTGAATTAAAAGGCGGCGGAAATACTGACTTTAGACCTGCATTTGTCTACATTAACGAATTAATTGAAAATAATATGCTTAAAAATGTGGGAGGAGTATTATATTTTACTGACGGAAAAGGTACTTATCCCTCAAAAATGCCTGAATATAAAACTGCATTTGTTTACCTGTCAGACTATGACAAAGATAAAGTTCCTCCTTGGGCAATAAAATTTCAGGTAGATAAATATATGATTGGAGAAGAAATATGAATATATCAGAGGCAAAAAAGGAAATTATAAATACTGTAAAAGCCTATCTTTTAAAGGATGAGAAAGGCAAATATAAAATTCCCGAGGTAAGACAGCGTCCCATACTGCTTATGGGACCTCCCGGAATAGGCAAAACACAGATAATGGAACAAATTGCCACAGAATGTAATATTGGTCTTGTTTCTTATACCATCACCCATCACACAAGACAAAGTGCGGTGGGACTTCCTATGATAGCCAGTGAAGAGTACGACGGACATAGTTATTCCGTTACCCGGTATACCATGAGTGAAATTATTGCCGGCGTTTACAATGCTATACGGGATGAAGGCAAGAAAGAGGGTATTCTTTTTATAGATGAAATCAACTGTGTTTCAGAGACTCTCATCCCTACAATGCTTCAGTTTTTGCAGTGCAAAACATTTGGCAACCAGAAAATACCTAAAGGGTGGATTATTGTAGCGGCAGGAAATCCTCCGGAATATAATCGTTCTGTCAGAGAGTTTGATATGGTTACTCTTGACCGTGTAAGGAAGATTGATATTGAAGCAAATCTTAATGTCTGGAAAGAATATGCAACGAAAAAGAATATACACGGAGCGATACTAAGTTATCTTGATATCAGACCGGGAAATTTCTACAAAATTGAGGCAGAAGCAGAAGGCATTTCCTTCGTCACAGCAAGAGGATGGGAAGATCTTGGTGCATTGTGCCGGACTTATGAGGAACTTTCCATACCTTTCACTTACGAAACCATCCGGGAGTATCTCCAGAATGATGATGTAGCAGAAGATTTCAGTGCCTACTATGAACTTTATAATAAATATAAAGATGACTATAAGGTTGATGATATTCTTAACAATAATGTATCTTCGGAAGTTTACAGGCGTATAGAAAATGCCCAATATGATGAACGAATTGCTCTGGTTCATCTTATTCTTGATTCCCTTTCACTTAAACTTGCTCAAGGAAAAAAAGTGAGAAAATCCGTAGATGACTTATATAGAGAAATCAAAGAGAATTTCAGCGATAAGAATTCCAATGAATATAAGGCTGAGAAAGAAAAATTTCTATCCGAAGCGAATAAGGCAGATGAACTGGAAGATTCAATACTGGATAAAATTAATAACAGTATAAAATTTGTTGAGGAAAATCTGGAGTGGACTGAGCTTCTAGTTCTTATAACAGGGCTGACCATGGGAAAAGATTCTTCCATGTTTTTGCTGGAACACCAATCTGACGATTATATCAGACTAAGCAGCAGCCTTGTAAATGGAAACAAAAAAATTGAGATAATGAAAGAACTTGAAAATAATTAATCAATTTACTAAAATGGCAGTATATTTAATAAAGAAAAATAATCTTTATATGCGCTATAAATGGCAGAAATGGAGAGAGCTATGACATTCGGCAAAATATGTCATAATTTTATAGGACATTTAAGTACAGTAAATGCACATAAAATGATGGTAATGAAGCACTGCTTCAAGGTAGGTTTGTATAAACAGGGAATTCTTCATGACTTATCGAAGTTTTCTCCCACGGAATTTATTCCGGGTGTTATCTACTTTCAGGGGAACAGAAGCCCTAACAATGCCCAAAGAGAGGATAAAGGGTATTCTGCCGCATGGCTACATCATAAGGGAAGAAATAAACACCATTATGAATATTGGATAGACTACCCCGCTAAAGGCGATAACAGAGCTCTGGCAGGAATGAAGATGCCCACAAAATATGTTGTTGAAATGTTTTGCGACAGAGTAGCTGCCAGCAAAATATACAATAAAGATAAGTATACAGATGCAGATGCTCTTAACTATTATCTCAGGGGTATAGGTCATTATGTAATTCATCCCGAAACAGCCGCACTTCTTCATAAACTGCTTGAAATGCTGGCAGAAAAAGGGGAGGATTACACATTTAAGTATATAAGAACCGACGTTTTAAAAAACAAAAAAATCAAAAATAAGTAACACAGTGTACTACTTTTTCTTAAAACCTTCCTTCCATGCTCCCGGATGGAAAAGTATTAACATTGGAAACAGTTCAAGACGTCCCGCCAACATATCGAATATTAACACAATCTTGGAAAATATTCCGAAATGTCCAAAGTTGGAGGTTGGACCTACAAGGTTAAGTCCCGGTCCGATATTATTAATGGTTGCGGCCACAGCCGTAAAATTAGTTTCCAAATCATTATTCTCGAAAGATATCAATAAAAATGATGCTACAAAAATTATAATAAATGTTACGATGTAAACATTTACCGAACGTACCACATCATGTTCAACAGGTTTTCCATCCACATTAAGCTTCTTGATACTTCTCGGATGTATATATGCATTAAGCTCCTTAAACATTGTCTTTGCAAGAATAATAAATCTTGAGACCTTAATTCCACCACCCGTACTTCCTGCACAGGCACCCACAAACATAAGAATAACAAGTACGGCACGGGATGTTTGTGGCCACAAATCGAAATCAGCAGTTGAAAATCCGGTAGTGGTTATTATTGAACCAACCTGAAAGGCGGACTTTGTTATTGCATCCCATACATTATTGCATAATGAAAGTATATTCACAGTTATTATTCCGGTGGCAGCAATAATAATTCCGAAATATACTTTAACTTCTTCCATGGAAAATGCTTTTTTAATGCTGCCAAAGATTAAGAGATAGTATGCATTAAAATTAACACCGAACAAAATCATAAAGATAGTTATTACCCATTGGATTGTTACAGAATACCCCATAATGCTGTCATTTTTAATTCCGAATCCACCTGTTCCCGCTGTGGCAAAGGCCGTGTTAAGGGCATCAAACACAGGCATTTTAACAACTACCAGAATAATGAATTCCAGAAGTGTAAGTGCAAAATAAATAATATAAAGAATTCTTGCAGTATGTTTAACCTTAGGAACAAGCTTTCCTACTGATGGTCCTGGGCTTTCTGCTCGCATCAGGTTAATATTGGAACCACCACTTAAAGGAATAATAGCTATAAGAAATACCAAAACTCCCATTCCACCAATCCAATGCGTAAAACTTCGCCATAAGAGGGAACAGTGAGAAAGTGTCTCAACTTCAGGAAGCACGCTGGCTCCGGTAGTTGTAAATCCTGAAACCGTCTCAAATAATGCATCCACGAAGGAAGGTATTTCTTTTGTAAGCAAAAATGGAATGCATCCTACCACACCCATAATAATCCAGCTAAGTGCAGTAGCTATGCATCCTTCCTTTAGATATATAATATATTCTTTAGGTTTTTTTATAGTGATAAGAAATCCCAGAAGCATACTTACAAGGGCGGTTATAAAATAGCACAGGCCCTCCGGCTCCTGATATATAACTGCAATTAAACAAGGAAGAAGGAGCAATAGCCCCTCAACCTTCAATATATTACCTAAAATGTATCTAATCATCGAACTATTCATAATTAAAATCAATCCTTATTCAGCAATTTCTTTAAGATCATTAAAACCAAAATGTTTAGTGACAATCATTACCGTATCTCCAATAAGAATACTGTCATTACCGGTTGGTATGATAATCTGTCCGTTTCTGTTAATAAATGAAATAAGAACATTTTTCTTAAGCTTAAGATCTCTAAGGGGAACCCCCGTAACCTTAGAAGATTCTTCAACTATAAATTCTATTGCCTCCACACGCTGGTCAAACATATGGTAGAGGGTTTCAATATTGCTTCCCATAGAATTTTTCTTAGCTCTTACATAAGCTATTATTGCCTCAGAGGTGATATATTTAGGGTAAACAAGGCTACCCAGATCCAGTCGGTTAATAACCTCTTTAAACCCAATACGATTTATTTTGGTAATCACCTTTGCCTTTGAAACCTGCCTTACATGCAGAGTGAGGAGAATATTTTCTTCGTCAATTCCTGTAAGGGCAATGAAGGATTCGGCAGTGGCTATTCCTTCCTCCTTAAGAATATCAGGATTGGTTCCGTCCCCGTTGATTATAATAGCTTTAGGAAGGAGAACACTTAAAATTTCACATCTTTTTTTATCCTGCTCAATAATCTTTACATCAATACCTACATTTATAAGCTCTTTTGCCAGATAATACGCAGCTTTGCTGCCTCCTACAATAAGTGTATCCTTAACACGTTTTGTAGCAAGCCCAATGGTGGTGAGGAACTTTCTGGCGTAATATCTTTGTGCCACAAAGGATATTACATCACCTGCTGATAGCTTAAAATCTCCGGTGGGAATATAAACCTCGTTGTCTCTTTCTACCGCACAGATAAGTATGTCGTTGGTAATATTTTGTCCCAGATTGGCAATAGTGATTCCATCTATCTTATTTCCTTCCGGAATCTTAAACTTAACAAGTTCAGCCTGTCCGTGGGCAAAAGAGTTTACCTCCAAAGCGGTAGGAAGATAGAGAATTCTGGCAGCTTCTCTTGCAGCCTCAAGCTCGGGATTAATAATCATGGCAAGTCCCAGTTTCTCTCTTAAATAATTTACCTCCTCGCTGTAATCAGGAGTACGAACTCTTGCAATGGCAGCACAGTTATCTCCAACCTGCTTTGCCAGGGTGCAACACAAAAGATTAAGCTCATCAGACCCGGTAACAGCAATAATCAAGTCTGCCTTAGAAATCCCTGCTTCAAGCTGAGTGCTGAAACTGGCTCCGTTTCCAACCAGTCCCATGACATCATACAGATTGGTAATATTTTGTATACGTTCAGGATTTTTATCGATTACCGTAATGTCATGCCCCTCCATACTCAACTGTTGAACAAGGGTGGCTCCAACCTTACCACAGCCCACAATTATAATGCTTAAACCGTTTTTTTCAGTTTTATTTTTATTGAACATAAGATTATCCTCTCTGAATCCTTTTGCATCTTTGACATATATTGTTAGTTTACCATAAAAGAATAAGAAAATGTTAATAATATTAATAACTTTATTAATAGTTACTGTTCGCACCCTACGCCGGATTATTATAAACAATGGCTAATGTTGCAATATAGATAAACAATTCCGTGAAACACGTTGTATTCTTCATTTTTCTGCGCCGCCTATCAACTGTGCTCTTCGCAAACTCGCCATAAATGGCTCAAACATGCTGCGAGCACAGTAGCTATGCTCGAAAAACGTGGGAATACTGCCTAATGTTTCACGTAATTGTTTATCTATATTACACATAGGCATATTTACAATCCGGCGTAAGGTGCGAACAGTAACTATTAATATTTATTATTTATTTGTTTAGGGTATGCAAATGTGTTAAAATAAAGACAAATTAAATTTTAAAATAGAACAATAAAATATACGGAGGCAGTATTTATGGACACCGGAGTAATTGACAGATTTTTAAGATATGTAAAGGTAGATACATGCTCTGATGATAATTCAGACACATTTCCAAGTACATCCGGACAACATCATCTGGCAAAGATGTTGTATCAGGAATTAAAGGATATAGGTGCCAAGGATGTGTATTATGACGAACAGTATGCTTATGTCTATGGTTTTATTCCATCCACATGCAGTCCGAATGAAGATTCTAAATCCCGTGATAAGTATTTTTATGGAAAAACGGTGGCATTTATAGCTCATATGGATACTTCTCCGGAAATGAACGGAAAAAATGTTAATCCACAGATTGTAAGAAACTATGATGGTAAGGATATTTTTCTGGGATGTGTATCGGATGATGAAGGAGTTAAAAAAGATATATTTCTGTCTCCTAATGAATTCCCGGAATTAAGAGATTATATTGGACAGGATCTTATAACCACCGACGGAACAAGCCTTCTTGGAGCTGATGATAAAGCAGGTATTTCTGAGATTATGTCAATGGCATCATATCTTATAAATCATCCTGAAATAAAGCATGGAAAGATAGCCATAGTATTTACTCCTGATGAAGAGATAGGCGCCGGTGTGGATCACATTGACTTAAACAGAATTAACGCCGACTATGGGTACACAGTAGACGGCGGTGGTATTGGGGAACTGGAATATGAAAATTTCAATGCAGCATCAGCCAAAGTAACATTTACCGGGCAAAATGTGCATCCCGGAGAGGCTAAAGGCAAGATGATTAACGCATCACAATTATCATTTTTATATGACTCACTGCTTCCTAAGGAGGAAAGACCTGAGTATACGCAGGATTATCAGGGATTTTATCATCTGACTGAAATGAAGGGATGTGTGGAATCAGCACAGCTTAAATATATTATACGAGACCATGACAGAAAAATTTTTGAGAAGAGAAAAGATAATATGATTAAAGCGGCTAACCGGATTAATGAGATGGTTGGAAGAAAATGTGTCAGGGTTGAACTCCACGACCAGTATTACAACATGAAAGAAAAAATCGAACCGGTAATGTTCCTGGTTGATAACGTATCCAAATGCATGACAGAACTGGGGATAACTCCTAAAATCCAGCCTATTCGCGGCGGAACGGACGGTGCGAGACTTTCTTTTATGGGGCTTCCCTGCCCTAATATATGCACCGGCGGACATAATTATCACGGACGATACGAATATTGCTGCGTTCAGTCAATGGAAAAGATAACCGAGCTTTTAATAAACTTAGCGTGTATGTAGAGGAGAAAACTTATGCAAAATGAATTAGTTAATATACAGAAAATAAAAGAACCTAAAGTGCTGTCAGGACTTGATGAATTTATACGTCATGAAAGCAAAAAGTTTATAAGACAAAATCTCATAACAGACGATTTCTTTAAATTTATAAATGAGAATACCATGCCTTTCAATGAGCTGATGGCGTATTACAAATGTGCAATTATGGAGGTTGAGACGAAGTTTAAAGTTCTTAATGAACAATTTTCCCTTCAGTATGACAGAAATCCCATTGAATCCATTAAAACCAGAATTAAGTCAGTTGAGGGTATTCTTGTGAAGGCCAATAAAAAGAATCTTCCCTTTACAATTTCCGCAATAGAAGAAAATATTCGGGATATAGCAGGTGTCCGGGTTATATGCTCATTTCCTGAGGATATATATCTTCTTGCAGACTGCCTGTTGCAACAGGATGATATTACATTGATTGAAAGGAAAGACTACATTAAAAATCCGAAGCCAAGTGGCTACAGAAGCCTTCATCTTATTGTGGAAGTTCCTATATTTTTAAAAAATGAAAAGAAACAGATGAAAGTAGAGGTTCAGTTAAGAACTATAGCAATGGATTTTTGGGCAAGTGTGGAACATAAACTCAGATACAAAAAAAACATTCCGGATAATGAAGCCGCTATTCTTGCAAAGGAACTAAGCGATTGTGCGCAACAAATAGAAACTCTTGATCAACGTATGGAACAGATACGTAAAAGAATCGCCAAGGCTGAGAAAGAGTCTGAACCTAAGGATGATTCGGACAACCGGCCAACTATTGGCGATTTATTATTTGGCAGAGAGGGGGTCAGACCCCATTAAAAATTTATAAACTTTTTTGCAAAAAGTTTATAAAATTTTTATGGGGTCTGACCCCTTCCTAACGTTATACATATAAATAAGATTTTATCATAATATTTTCAGTGTTTCCCTTCGAATTGAAGATGTCGTAAGCATCCCTTAATTCATAATAAAGTACACCTTTGCATCCTTCCGGAATTGTAAATGAAATAATAATATTATTGTCATTTTTTTCAATATTTGTTCCTGTAATGTTAACCGGATTTCCATTAGAGTAATATAAATTAAATTGATCAGTAGTAATAGAATTAAACTCTTCGTGGTCCATTGTTAAATTGATTGTTATATTCTTTTCGTTGATTTGTATATCAGATTTGATTTCAGGCGATACAACTATTGTTGAACAAGTTAATTCTTGTTTCAGGGAATTCGTATCAGCATTAAGAATAATATAACCTATTTCATGAGTAGCGTTATTATAAGCATAAGGAAAGTCTAATTGGAGTTCAATCAAAGAGTTGTTGATGTATTCAACATTTTTTATTGTAGCATAATCCTTAAGACATCCCTCTAAAGAAAAATCCTCTTTGCTCAAATTGTTATTAAATGTGATATCATCAGCTTTAATATGAACAACATCAGAAAGGGTATAAGTATCAACATGGTCATTTAAAATATACGCACCCTTAAAGTCTGTTGTTATTACCAAGTCGAGCTCCTTATTGTAGGTGGTCGCACTCTCTAAAACCTTGACATAGGCATAATCACTGCCTGTTGAGTATCCGGACAATGTCAGTATTGCTTTTTGTGACAGAAGGGTTTCGCCATCGTCTCCCTTGGAAGCTTCACTAATAACAGATTCAATCTTCATATCACTTGCAGCACCGCTTAAAATAAAATCATCTGTTGAAAGATTATCCTTAAAACATGCTGATTGCAGAGTTATTTCAATTTGGTTAGTAGGGGAGTTATCATTTATTACATCGTTAGAAGCTGCTTGTGCAATTTCAATTGGAATATCAACCTTTACTCTTTTGTTTTGAACGATTCCTTTACCCTCAACTGTTCCGCAATCACCTTCCTGTAAATCACCGGATAAAGTAAACACAACAACATTATCAACTTCATCATATCTTACATCCTCAACCTTCATGCCGGAAAATGCACCACCCAGTTCAAATTTGCTTAAATCCTTGAAGCTTGTTGAAAACACTGCACCATCCGTTATGGAAATTGAGAAAGAACCATATTCACCATAACCGGCATCGTATGCAGCACTGCAAAATACTAAGGACTCCTCTGAGGACTTATTGCCCCTCATATTAAAAATAACAACAGTGAGGATAACCACAATAATAGCAATAAATCCGATAATCATTATTATTCTTTTTTTCATACTAATCTCCATTCCGCAGACGCTTTATCTTACCTTACCATAGTTTGAAGAGGAACCAACACAGCCATTACGAATCATTGAATAGATTGCATCTACGGTAGTGTTTCCATTATCATTGTAAATTGTATCGTAGTTTCCGACTAAAACACCATCTTTATTAACAAATGCCATATAACTATTGTATCTTGAATCATTATAACAAGGTGTAGGAGAACCAAACACCTTATACTTTAAATAGCCCCAGTCAGCCACATTATTAGTAGCATCATTGGAAGAAAGATATGAGGTGTAGAATCTGTAATATTCATTAGTAAAAGTTGATCCTTCTGACTTCATATACTGATATCTATATAAATTAGCATTCCAGTCGGAACATTTGAATCCTGCTGATTTTAAGAAATCAGATATTTTAAAATCATTGCCTTTATTATAATTTACCTTATATTGATTATATTCATTATAAATTGTATCAATAAAACTGTTGTTGTTTAATCCCTTTATAACAACAAAACGGGTATTGCCCTGTCTGCTTGAACTTCTACTTGAAGCATACATAAATCGACTTGATTTATCGTAGAATTTGTTTACATACATATCTCTGGATAATTCAATACCTGTTGAATAATGAAATGCTGTATTGGTATCTTCACGTAATTTTTCTTCTGCTTCAACGGCTTTGATTTCTTTCTGGAGGTAATCAAGAGCATCTTTAGCAGATAATGATATTAATTTCCATCTTTCTTTATAAACTGTAGGTGAAAGAGAATGACTGGACTCATAAGAATTTTGAAAAGCATAAAGAGTCAAGCCTTCCATGATAGTTGCAGATACATATTTTAGAAATTCTTTTTTGGGTGCAAATGACTGAGTGTCAAATGCCCACATATGCTCATATGTAATATTGTAATGCTGCATAAGTGAGAGATTTTTAGTTGTTGGATTTGGTAATACCACCAGATCCAATAAATTCTTAAGTTGTGTATACAAATCACCTGTTGATAATGCAGAACCAAATACGATGTTCTTTAGATGTTCATTATAAAAAGCTGTTTCTAATTTTTGGGCATCCTCTGATGAAATTTTTTTGCTTTTTTCTTCTATCAACAAATCGTTATATCCCGTATATATTGGATAAACAGTATTAGAAAAAACTCTGAGAGAACTATAGAAATCTATCATTGTATCTTGTGATGTCTGTTTGTTCAAATTCTCAGCTATTTGAGTCAGTTTGGTATTAATCTGAGCAAGCTGTACATTGATTTCCTTAATCTCTTTAGTATAACTGTCTGTGTAGTCAATTCCGAATTCGTCGAAAATCTGAGCACAAAGAAAATCACCAACGGTAGGTAAATTATCTTTTATAATAGATGATCCCTTTTCTCCTATAAGATTTAAAATTGTATCAATCATAGATGATTCTTTTTTATTTTCCGAATCGGCCGCTGCCAGAATTTGTTGTCTGCTCATGAGAATGCTGGTAGTCATTGAAGTCAAAATAAACATTATGACCAGCAGAGCAGATAAAAATGACCTGCAAAAATTCCTCCTACGCATATATATCACTCCTTCACGAATTGTTTGTTAAAATGATAGCATTTTTTTGAGGTTTTTACAATAAATGTTAAAAAGGAAAAAAAGGGAAAAGGGGGTCAGACCCCA
>JBJEMF010000098.1:0-2493 GCA_051879535.1 Lachnospira sp.
ATACTACGGCATATAACAAGACAATTGTAAAACAGCACGTAATACTTCCCAAATACTACGGCATATAGCAAGATAATTGTAAAACGGCACGTAATACTCCCCAACCACTACGGTCTAAAACAAGATAATTACAGATTTGCACGTAAAACTCAACTTTCGCTCCCATTAATTTTTTACTTCCCGGCGCTCTATTTCCAATAGGGTTGTTTCATGAATGAAAAGTGAATACGTAAGAAGTACTTGAAAAGACTGGAAAATCTGCAGCTATACAAAATTGCAGATTTTCTGGTCTTTTTCCTTATGTAGAGGTATAATAGAATTATAGTATGGGTATATTATACTCTACATGAAAGGAGGACTTTATATGAAGAACGAAACAGTATATCCAGAATGGGTGCAACAACAACGAATAAAAGGAACCACTGTAAAAAAGGTAGGAAATACCTACTACCTCTATAAAAGAACCTCAAAAAGAGTACCGGGCAAAAAATATCCTCAACCAGTTGATACATATATAGGCATTATTACTCCGGACGGAATTATAGAGCGTAAAAGACAACAGCTTGCCACGACATCTATTAAGGTAAAAGAGTATGGATTTTCCAAAGCAGTATGGGATTCCTGCCCAGATGACTGGAAAAAAGCAGTCGGTGAAGGATGGGAAGATAAATTAGCATGCATGATTATGAAGTCATCACCAGAATCATATCTTGCCATGGACATGGACGTCAAAGGAGAAGATGAACTGTCTTTTTCTGTTGCCAGTCAGGCAGGGATGCTCTCGCGAAGGTTTTATAAAAAGTACGGTGTGGAATTCAACAGTCTTGAAATTCTAAAAACCGTCTATCTTGTTTATATAGAGAGCCATGCCTTTGTTTCTGAAATTACAGATGAACAGATGAGGCTGTTGAAAAAGATTTCTGTATCATTGGAGTATAAATAAAGACGCAAAGGGACTGATCTATTACATGCGTATGGTAATAGATCCGAGATGTGGAAGGAAAACAAAGCATGATCATGCAGAGATTCTGACTTATCTTGTAGCCGGTTATCTGGCGGGAAGGGATTCCGTCCGCAGATGTCTGAAATGGTGTGAGAATCATATAGATTTTTTAAGACAGCATCTGGAGCTTAAGAACGGGATCGCATCACCAGCAACAGTATCAAGGATTCTCGGGAATATCGATGAAGAAATTTTTTGTCTGGCATTTATAGAGTGGATGACGGGAATCCTAAATATGAAGGGAATAAACATAGCAATAGATGGAAAAGCATTACGTGGAAGTACGGAAAAGATCAGGAACAAACAGGCACCATATATCCTGAATGCAATGGATACTGCTACGGCTCTTGTAATAGCACAGCTTCCGATTACGGAAAAGGAAAATGAGATTACAGCTATTCCAAAACTGTTGAAGCTGTTAAATATCCAAGGAAGTCTTGTTACGATAGATGCAATCGGAACGGCCCAATCTGTCATGGATACCATCAATGAAAAGAAAGCTGATTATCTTCTGACAGTGAAGAAAGGGAATCCATTAACATATCAGGAAACAAAAGAAATGTTTGTGGAACTGGGAAAGGAAAAGGAACGGATATCTGCAAATCCCGGTCAAGCCGTGATATATGAAAAACAGATGGATTCATATGATGTTTATAAAACAAGCGAAAAGAATCGAAGCCGAATGGAATACAGGACAATGCAGATTTGCCATAACACAGATCTGATTACCCTTTGTAAAAAACAGAAAGAAATAAAAACTGTAGGATGGCTTGAGCAGGTAAGGATTCCGATGGAGAAAGATAAGGATGGGAAAGATATAACTCCTACTTATGAAGATTTCATAAAAAATGGAACTGTCAGAAGGCCTAGGATTACGACTGGGGACAATCTTACAGACGACATTCATCAGGTGGGACTGATCTCCAGCAGAAGAATGTCAGCACGGGAAACCCTGGAAATCAAAAGAGATCACTGGAAAATAGAAAATGGTCTGCATCATGTATTGGACGACCTTTTCAGAGAGGACAGATCTTCGGCAAAAAAAGGCAAGAATAATCTGGCTGTCATAAGAAGAATAGCCTATAATCTGCTTCGTATTGCCATTCTTCAAGAAAAAGCAGAATCAGGCCCAACTGAAATGCGCGACCAATTCAATGATGACCTGACTCTGATAGAAAAATATGTGTTCAGAGGAATATCGCACCTCTGATAAATGCATTATAACATAATTAAAAAAGTTAACATAGGTGAAAGGGGGATTTTTGTGCATTTTTCAGTAAAAAAGAAGTAGTAAGTGTTAGGAGCTGGATCCCAATATGCAGATGGGGATCGACAATAGATTACGAGAGCATTCGTGAAACAACCCTAGGTATCGAACAATTGTTCTTGAATAACGTAAAGAAATATGATAAGATAAAGAAGTCTCAAAAGAGATAGGTGCTACCATAACGGTAGGCGGCTGGCCCTTCTGAATAAGGAGGGATGTAAGA
>JBJEMF010000099.1:0-172990 GCA_051879535.1 Lachnospira sp.
TCCGTTATGATATCAAGAATCTGAGTTCTTAAGCTAGCCGGATACCCTTGCTCTTTTGCCAAAAAGGAAATTGCTTTCCTTATCTTCCGGACATTAAGCCATATTAAAAAAAAGAGCAGCAATAATATATAACCCATTGTTTTAACTCCTATCTATATAAATAATCCCACAAACTAATTTACAAACAGACTAATCATCTGATTAGCCTGGTGCCGGACTTACTCAATAATGATTAGTGAGCAAGTGAACGGAAGAAGCCTATAGCAATCCTAATACCAAGGGTAAGAGCCATAACTTCCATACCAAGAGGAAGAATTGCAGAAACTCCCTCTGTAGCTCCATTAACTACTTTTGTACATCCATCAGTTATTGCTGAAATAATACCTGATGATAATGCTGTTGAACCTTCCATGGAATTAACCTCCCGTAAAATTTATTTATATAAACAGCCGAAGCTGCTATATACTACCTCATAAACGAAACAACAAAATAAAATAATTTCTTTGCAACAAAGCCAACAAGACATGAGAAATTTGTAAGCCAGAAACCAAACATAAAGCCGGTTAATACTAATTCATTTAATGCTGCAGAAGTCATGTTTTACCTCCACATTAGCCACATACCTAAAGCTACAAGACAACCAACAATACCGGATAAAAGTATAATTAAATATGCTTTCTCAAAATTACTTGATGATATCTCGGTTTCTTCAAGGTCAGGATCATTTGAAACGTCATTAGTTATCTCTGTTTGAGTTTGTGTTTCCGCTTTTGACTCAACAGAAACAAGTATAAATGTGAATGCCATTGCCAAAACCAGCATGACGATTTTTAAAAACTTCATGAAATTCCCCCTAAACGTTTCTTGTCTCTCCGGGAGTATGTGACAGCCTACGAGTATGTGTGTGCCCCCGCCACTACCGATTTACCTCTATGGAAAAGTGCAAAACCCGATTGAACACCATTGAAAAATTGTTGAAAGCTCGTTGACAATTAAAATTCCCAACATTCTTCCAACAACTTTCCAACAGTGTTCAAAGATATCGGGTTTTACACTTTCCCACAGAGGCGACGACTACAAAATCCAAACATAAAATATATACATATATGTATGCATGAGAATGTAACATCTAATATCTGGGCGGGGGCACACACATAAAGCAAAGGCACATACCCCCTTTTAGTTAATGCAGACCTTTACTCTTATAAGAAGTTGAAACATCGCCAGCCTGCTTCACACTATACTTGCGACGCTGTATCATAGTGCGAACACGAATGACAACAAATACAACAAATATAGTGCCCCAGAGGACGACGGCTGCAATAAATCCAATTTGAGAAAGTAAACCTAAAGACATATTTATCATCTTCCTTCCATACTTAATAACTGCACGCATCTACATCATGCAGCTAAGTAAATATACAAGGCATACTACCCGGGGAGGAGTTATCCCCGGAGTAGCTAATCCTGTAGTAATGTCATGTGGGGTTATTACTACCGATAAGATTGCATTCTTGCCTAACGCAAAAAGTAGCAACCCCATAAATAAGTAATAACTATTTTGTCTTACTTGCAGATACAAAGTCTAAGCCTTTGATGTACAAAGTCTGTTTACCTCCAGAAGACTTCATACCGTAGACAACTTTAGCAAGCGCAGGAAGTCCATTGCTTTTTGCACTCTCATAAAACTCAACTGGCATACGTTCCTTAAGAGGAGCATAACCAACTGTACCGGTATCTTCATCAAAATACTTTGCTGAAATATCCTGAGCTGCAACATACTGCATTGTACAACCTGTGACATGTTCACCAACACCACTCTCCGGAGCAATGTCATAAGGCTTACCTACACTTAATACAATAATAAATTCACCCATATAAATATCCTTTCTGGCCTATCATCATCAGGCTAATGGCGGCTAACCCATTAACGACACCGGAAACCCGGTGTTTCGATTATAAAAGGGAAACAGAATATATAAGTTATTGCCTAGCTGGCTAACCTTTAAATTAAATATTTTGCTATTTTAGCAAATTAAATACACTTAAATATTAAGAAAAAATAAGCGATATGTCAACAAAAAATTGCTGTATTAGCAAATATTTTTTTTAAGGTTTGTTATTATAAAAAAAAAGAGGTTTATATGTATAAAGAAATATTTATAAAAAAAATACGCGAAGCTAGAAAAAGTGCAGGATATTCTCAAATAGACGCAGCATTAAACTTAAATATTCCAAACTCAACATTAGCAAATTATGAACTAGGAAGAACAGAACCTGACATTGAAACACTTGGAAAATTAGCAGATTTTTATGAGGTTTCACTTGACTGGTTAATAGGTACTGGCAAAAAAAAATTCTAAAAAAAAAGGAGCTTAATATGATAAGCAGCGAAAAAAAATCACTAAATAAATTGTTCAACAAAAGAAAAAATTCAAAAAATATAGTAGGAAAAGGAACTAGTAATTATTCCTTGCTTAAAAATGAAAATGGACAAGAAATGTATGCAGTTAGCCAATCATGTGAAATTATTGATAATGAATTATATTTTAATGCATGCTTAAGAGTTAACTTATCAACGAAAAAAGGAAAAAATATAATTGAATCAATAAAAAAAACAGGGAGAAATCCAATTCATAAGCTTATTAAAGAAGTAGAATTTGAACAAAAAGAATTAGATGAAATAATTAAAATAGTAGAAGAACAGAACAATAATAAAATAATAGAGGATAAATAAACATAAGATTTGACAATGAAGCATAAGAATGTTAATATACAGGTACAAAAAAGAGTGCTACCGATAGACGGCTAGCCTAGTTATAAAGGATTAAAGAATAACCGCTTTGTTTACCAGACAGGGGCGGTTATTTTTTTGACTTAAAACAAATAGTAACAACAAGTGTTACAATAGCACATAATACAAGAGTATATGTAAACATATCTGAATAAGTTACCATGTCTATCACCTCCCTTCTAAGAAGGTTCAAGACTAACCGCCTACCGTTTAAGAGTAGCACTCCAGGAAAATATTAACATACACATATAATAAAATCAAATGATAGTAAACCTTTTAATCTAGGTGTCCCGGGTTCGAACCCCGGTGGGCTCATTAAAAAAGAAACACACTATTTAAGCGGTATACTTAAGTAGTGTGTTTTTTTGTTTTATAAACCTTTCGTATGTATTAATATAAGAATAATATAAGATTAGTTTGAATTAATAGATGGGGGGAACAGAGATTATGATTTTAATTTTAGAGGATGACAGGGAAATAGGTGAAAGTCTAAAAGAAATTCTGGTAAATAAAGGGTATGAGGCAGTCACGGTAACTGATGTGGCAGATTTCTACAGAACATGGGATTCGAAAAACAATACAGTATTGAAGAGAGAAGTGGAAACAGAATGCTCAGAGGTAGAGCTTTTTATATTGGATGTCAAGCTTCCGGATGGCAGTGGATTTGATGTGTGTAAATATATCAGAAAGTCAAATAATACTCCCGTCATTTTTCTTACCTCCTATGATGATGAAGAATCAGTTGTAAAGGGGCTTGATATAGGAGGGGATGATTATATTACAAAGCCCTTTAAGACTGCGGAGCTTCTGTCGAGAATCGCTGCCAATATAAGGCGAAGTAAATTTAATGTTGGAAGTAGTTATAGTAAAGGTGATTTGGAGATACATTTTGACCAATATAAGGTTGTAAAGAATGGAAAGGAGTTAAATATCTCAACAAAGGAATTTGAGATAATAAAATTATTAATTGAAAATAAAGGAAAAGTGGTGCGAAGAGAGAGTATATTTCAACGGATTTGGGATGAACAGGGGAATTTTGTTGAATATAATACCCTGACAGTTGCCATAAGCAGAATAAAGGCCAAATTAGGCACATACACAGAAGGACAGAAGCAGTACATAGAAACAATAAGAAATGTAGGATATAGGTGGTTAGATTAATATGAGTATGGGGAATATGGAAAAAGTACAGATGGAATTAAAAAGATTCAGACGAAATCAGACTGTTATTCTTTTAAGTATTATTTTTGTGAATTTCGCGGTTATAGCAGGAGTAGTAGGTTATTTCAGGGCGAAAGAAAAAGCTTTGTGCGGTTCAATATATTTGGACAGTGAGACTATGGGTAAAAATGCAGTATCACATTTCTTAAATCTTGATATAAGTTCTTCTAATATAGAGGCCGGACTGTCAGCTATGCAACAGTCAGGATACGGAAGCGGAGGGTTTTTATATGCCTCAAGAATAAATGGTGAAGTGTATGCCTTTGCTGTACTCACAATAATAATGGTTACATTATTGGGAGTGGGTTTGTACAACTGCTACAGGATAGGAAGGAAAGCCCTATACGTACAGGTTGAGGAGATTATTAATGACAACAATGACTTAAAGGTGCGTATAGACAATGAGAGGAAGTATAATGAAAAGCAATACAAGAAAATGCAGGATTTTACGGAAAATATTGCCCATCAGATAAAGACACCTCTGTCTGTGATAGCGATGAAGCTTGATATGTTGAAGGAATGGCTGGTGGAAATAACAGGGGAATCTATGTCGGTAGATGATGTGGATAATATCAGTGCTTTTAAAGAAAAATGTAAACACTATGAAGAGATGATTGACATTTGTACGAAAAATACCTTCAAGATAAAAGCTTTTATAAAAGACTTGCTGGATATAAGCCGGATTGAATCGGGAAAGGTGATTCTGGCTGACGACGAAATTGAAATTGATTCTATGCTGACAGAGAGTATTAATAATTGCACTGTAGATGCTAAGAACGTGGTGACGAATTTTAATGATGACAGAATACATATTTTTGCTGATGAAGGTTGGTTAATAGAGGCATTTGTTAATATACTGGACAATTGTGGCAGCTATATAAAGGATATAGATGGAGGAAGGGTATATGTAGACGTTATCGGAAAAAATGATTCATGCGAAATTACTGTTTCTGACAACGGAGATGGTATTTCAATTGAAAATTATAATAATATTTTCAGCCGTTTTGAGACCGGTGGGGGACAGGGAGACTTTCGTTTTGGTATAGGACTTAATCTGTCCAAACTTATTATTGAAGCGCATAACGGAAGAATTAAGGCAGGTAACAGTGAAGAACACGGTGGGGCAGAATTCAAAGTGATATTACCTATATATAAATTAAAAAGTAAATGGGGAAAAACATTATCTTAAAATTTTATCTTATATGTAAGTTTTGTGTAAGCTGTTTCTTATATAGTTAAATCAACATAAATCTTTAATGCAAAGAAAAGAGATTAATATGAGGAGGCGACAATTTATGGATGAAATTTTAAGGGCTGATGGCATTTCCAGAACTTATATTACAGGTCAGGTTAAGGTTGAGGCATTAAAAAAATGTAATGTATTAATCAAAAAGGGAGAATTTACAGCTATTATAGGAAAGAGTGGCTCAGGTAAATCAACCTTATTGAGAATACTTGGGACAATGGATAAACCTGACGAGGGCAAGGTGTATATTAATGAGGTTGAGATTCAGGGGTTAAAGGATAAAAAATTATCTGAATTCAGAAGAAAAAATATAGGCTTTATTTACCAGAATTACAGTTTAATACCGGAATATACGGCATATGAAAATATAATTTTACCCTTAGTGCTGGATCATAAAAATCCGGATAAAGAAGAAGTGGGAGAATTATTAGAATCCTTGGAAATAGAACATTGCAGAGATAAATTTCCGAGTCAGATGTCAGGGGGAGAACAGCAGAGAGTTGCCATTGCAAGAGCGATGGTTACACATCCCAGTGTTGTGTTTGCAGATGAACCTACAGGAAACCTTGATGCAGGCAGTGCTGAAGTTGTAGCCAAGATGTTGTCCATGGCATCCTTAAAATATCAGCAGACCATAGTTATGGTTACACATGACAAGCAGATGGCGGAATATGCAGACAGAATCCTTACTATCGTTGATGGAACGGTGATAGGAGGGTAGGCTATGAACAGTAAATTATTTTTTCTTACTTTAAAAGGTTTGGGTAGAAGATGGAGAAATATTCTTAAAATGTCATTTGCTGTATTCCTTTCTTTTGTGTTTGTCACAGGAATACTTTTATTACAGGAAAATATGTATCAATGGCAGGTTGCCAATGCAAAGAAACATTTTGGCGATTGGTTTGTGATGGATATAAGAGGTGGAGATTATGAAAATGAAAAATTAGCCTCATTTCCATATCTTGAAAAATCAGTAACCGCTAAGGTTGTTAATGAAATATATGATGAATACGGGGAAAAAACAGGACTTAAGATAGGAATTATGTCCGATTCTTTCATAAAAAAGAATAGTATTACGGTGGAACAGGGACAGCTTCCAAAAGAAAACAATGAGATTGCTGTTGATTGGAATACTCTTCTTAAGCTAAATCAAGGCTATAATATTGGGGACAGTATTGATTTAATAGTAAAAGATTCAGGAAGTGATACCGGCTATTCAAAAAAGACCTACATATTGTCAGGAATTTTAACAAGCTATACCAATGTGTGGGTTGATGGAAAACAAATTCCGGGGATATTGGTGAGCCAAGAGGAGTTAAGTAATATTACCGATTCTCTGACGACAGTATACTGCTATCCGTTAAAGTCCTATATTCGTGAGGATGACTATACCCCAATATATAATAGGATATGTGAAGAAACAAATATAAAAAATGTAGGCCGTTTTAATAACTCTGTATATGAGATAAAACCGTGGGGTAATCAATATATTTACCAGTACATGTATGTTCTTATAATGGTTATTGGGGTATCATCCATAACCTATCAAATGCTTTCCTATAATAAATCAAGAAAAGATATACGAAATATTCAGAGACAATTAGGGGCGGATAAAGTACAGCTGTTATCCATTTATTTGTTGGAAAATCTGATTATTATTGTGGTTTCTGCCCTTGCAGGAGCTGCATTTGCAATATGTGCAGGAAAAATTATATGTGAAACAGTTATTGCCGGCGGAAGAATAAAATTCTTCAGTGTGGGAACGGGAACATATATAAAAACGTTTATTACTTTGATAATAGCTATTGTGATAAGCAGTATTGCAAATGTTGTGATAAGTAAACCAAAGAATAAGCAAAATACAAAAATAAGAAAATTTTATTCATTTAAAAGAACTCTGTCTGTAAAAAATTTTATAGGGGAAACATCCAAGAGACTTATTAAATCTAACGGTGTGTTTGTAAATTGCTTTATCAGGATATTTGCCCTGGTAATGGCAGTAGTAATGGTATTCTGTATTATCAGCGTTTCTTCAGCATATAAAGCATATGAAGAAAACAATTCAAGTATTGATTTGATAGGTTTCGGAACAGAGGATAAGTCTACATCATATTTCTTCTATTATGTCCGGGATGAGGAGAAGATAAAAGAGAATAAGAGCTACTCATCCGGCAGGGAAAAGTATGAAAATATAAAGTCAGATAAGGATATTGACGATAGTAACGATTTTGATAATATAGGCCAGATTGAATGGAAAAACAAAATAAAATGTGGGAAAACATATATTTATAACGGCATTAGCAACGATATGGTAAATAATTTGAAGAATATTGATGGAGTTGCTAAGGTCTCCTATGGGTATTATGAAACCGGGCGCAGTTGGTCATGGGACAATATGGATTTGGAAAATCTGGGTAGCGATTACTATGAATACACAAGTGATAACTTTAAATCCGGAGATTATGGAAAGTATTTATTTGCTTCGGAGTATGTGGATTTAGATGATACACTTTATGAATTGTTAAACAGATACTCAGAAGGTACAGAAATAGATTATGATGAATTTAAGGCGGGAAATATATCTGTAGTATTTAAGGATTCAAATAATTTGGGTAACTATGATGATTCCATGAAGGATGGTATTACACTTAAGCTTTCCAACTATTACAGCCAAATTTTTCATAATTTCACGGGGTATCGTTTGAATGGAAGTGAGAGTGAATATTCAAATGCGGTGCAGGAACTTTTTCTAAATACCGTGTATTCATCTGCAAGTGAGGAACAAAAGCAGGAATTAATTGATGGAAGGGGGTATACTCTCCTTCCGTGTGAAAACTATTATGCAGCTCTTTTTACAAAAGAAGAATTCATTAATTTGTTGAAGAAATACAACGGAAAAAATTCACACCTAGCGTATATACGTGATTTGGATAAAATTGAAGCTTTCTGTAATGCTTTGCTAAACAACACTACAACAGTGGATGATGATGATAACAGGATATATAAAGTAATGGCATATTTTATGTTTATGAATAAAATGTTAAATGAGTATTATCTTGTTCCGGCAGCCACAACCAGAGTTGTAAAGGTAATAACTCTTACAGATGAGATAAAAGATGCATTCAGGGAGTATATACCTGAGTTCGGGCAATACACAATGCTTGCTTCTACGGAATTGGGCAGGGAGGCAGTTGAGCATCAGAATGAGTTGACTAAGTCATATTTGAAAATAGACACACTTCCGGAAGAAGCAACATTAAAGTTTTTGCCTAATCAGGTTAGTGTGACATATAATTTGCAGTCAACATTTTCAGCCACAGGAAATATAGTTGCATCATACCTGGGACAGGCAGGCTTTTCTTACAGTACATTTTCAGAGGAGAAGGATCTACTGAAAGCAAGGACGATAGAGTCTGTCATGTTGTACGGCTTTTCTGCCATAGTAGCAGGTATTGTTTATATTTTGGTGAGTGTTGTGGTTGTATTAAACAGAATGGACAGATACAGGAATAGACTGGCAATTCTAAAACAAACAGGAGCTGACAGGAAAATGCTGGTGAGAATGTGTATGATAGAGTGCGTAAGGGAATCAGTATGGTGTATACTCTTATTCCCTGTAATGTTAATAATCGATTATATAATTATCAGAAGCAGAATATCCTAGTTTTATAAGCATAAACTTTTGAGGGGCATTACTCTTATTTATGGAAGAGGGGCCCCTCAAGGTATATAGTGGGTCTTGCGCCCCACATCCTTAATGTTATTTTCATGAGTAGTAACTCCGGGCGGAGTTTGATGTGGCGAGACCTCCTTCGCTGGTTTCTTTTAAGCATTTAGGGAGAGAATCACCGATTCTTCTCATACTGTCAATCACATCGTCAGGAGTGATTGCACTTTTTATTCCCGCCATGGCAATCTGAGCGCTTGATATGGCATTTACAGCCCCTGCTACATTTCTTTTAATACATGGAACTTCCACAAGGCCTCCTACGGGGTCGCAGGCAAGTCCCAACATATTCTTTAATGCAAATGCCATAGCGTTGGCAATGGTTTCCTCATCTGCACCCTGTAAATATGCTAATGCTCCCGAAGCCATAGCGCTGGCAGTTCCTATTTCTGCCTGACATCCTCCGGATGCGCCGGCAATGTAGGCGTTTTCGGCGATAACTTTTCCGATGCCGGCAGCCACAAACATTGACTCTACCATACAATCAATATTTTCATTAAATTTCTCCTGATAGCTTAGAAGAACTGCCGGAATTACTCCACATGCTCCTGCGGTGGGTGCCGCAACTATTCTTTTCATGCATGCATTGGATTCTCCCATTTTTATTGCTTTTTCCATGGCAAGACCTGTGAAACTGCTGCACAGATTTTTTCCTGTCGTATTATAAATGCGCATTTTCTCACCGTCGCCACCGGCTTTGTTGCTTGGTGATTTAAGATTCTTGTCGTAGTTTTCGTCAGCATTTTTCATTGCCAGATACATTTCTTTCATGGTTTCGTAGGACTCGTTTCGCATGACCATTCTTTCATCCATATCACCTAAAATTACAACTTCCCAGAACTTAAGGTTTTGTTCATGACAGATATTTATAATGTCGCTTATTTTATGATAGATAATCATAACTACCCTCCGGTTTTTAATTAAATTATAATAAACCTAAATAGGTTACTTTAATTACGCCTTCCACATGCTCCAGCCATTTTATTCCATCCTCAGGAACTTCCTGGTCACATTCAACCACCATTACGGCATTGCCGCCTCTGTTGGAGCGGTACAGCTGCATGGATGCGATGTTTACAGATTTATGTGCCAGCATGGATGTTACTTCGGATACGTGTCCCGGCTGGTCAAGATTGTGTACAATTAATGTTGGATTTTCTCCGGAAAAATTGGTTTCAATTCCGTCAATTTTTGAAATGTTTATTCGGGAGCCTCCCAGAGATTCACCTGTAACATCAAGCTTCCGTCCATTAATTCCGGTAAGGATAAGCTCTGCGGTGTTAGGGTGGGCATCTCTTAAGTTAGCTTCGCCAAATGTAACGGAAACATTTTTCTCTTTAGCAATTTCTAAACTATCAGGAATGTTATAATCATCGGGTTTCATGCCCAAAAGTCCTGCAACCAGTGCTTTCTGGGTACCGTGACCTTTTCCTGTGGCAAGAAAAGAACCATACAGTAAGATATCAGCGCTTTTCACATCTTCGCCAAGAAGTTTCCGGGCAATTAAACCGATTCTTACAGCACCGGCTGTGTGTGAACTGGATGGTCCAACCATGACCGGTCCTACAATGTCAAATATACTCATGATATTCTCCGTTTCTGTGTGTTTTTACAAAAAAAGGCACTTTTACCACTATGATGGTAAAAGCGCCTTTGCTTCACGTGGTAAGTATAATAGAGATTAAAAATGATTACAAGCATTATTTAATTATTTTCTTTCTAAACAAGTTGCCCATAAGTGAGGATTAATATATAATGAATATATATTTTATCGTGAAAAGTAATGAAATGAAGGTGCAATGGTAATGAATTCCAGGTTAAAAGCTAATAAAATAAAGTTTGTTGTTATTCCTATTATTATATTTATTGTCGTAATTATTCTGTTGTTATCAATGATTATTATGAGAGAGAAATCAATGAAATACGTGTTTAGTGAAAGGCTGGATAAACAGGTCATTACAATTGATGATAAAAAGATAACTCTGTATGATACATGCTATTACATCATAGATGTGGAAAATACCATTAATGAGATGGCTGTGGCGTATAATCCTAACGATCCTACAGAATTCTGGAACACGCATTTCAGCAATTCAATGAATAGTGTATTTACCAGAGATTATGCAAGGAAGCTTGTCAGGGAATTGTGTATTTATGATTATATTATGGAGCAGGAAGCTTACAAAAAGGATGTAAGTCTGAATGACAAGGAAATAGCAGAGGCAAAGGAACAGGCCAGTGACTTCTATGAGGGTTTGTCGGAAAAAGCCAAGAAAAACACAACAATAACAAGGGAAGCTGTTGAAGATGTGTGTTTAAGGAAGAAATTGGTCGCTAAATATGTTGAACTTGTTGCTAAAAATCTTAAAAAAGAGGGTTATACCGATGATATGATAAGCCAGCTGAATTATGATGGCACGTTATATCAGAATACAATAAAAAAAGAATATAATATTGATTATTCGGAGTATGAATTCAATAATCTTCCTATGGGAAGTATTAGTATAAATTAGCAATTTGTCAAAAGATAAAGAGAGGGGATATAAATGCCGGAAGTTATAAGCGACAATGAGAAATTTGCCAATGAAAAATCGGCTAAAGTATTAAGAATAACTTTTTATGTATTTTCAGCAATATATATATTGGATTTGCTAAATATTTTTATCATTGATATTAAGGCAATGACAATAACATATATTATAGGTTCAGTTTTTCTTTGGATTCCCACACTGTTAAACAGTGTATTCCATTCTGAAGGAAGTTTTCTTAAATATGTGTATATTATAGATTTATGTATATTTGTTGGAGTGCTGAGTACAACTTTAACATATCATGTAATTATAATATATGTTCTTCCTATGGCTGTTGCAGTTTTGTATTTTTCAAAGAAACTGAATATAGTTGCTGTGGTGGGTTCGGTTATTTCTATTGTAGCAGGAAATCTAATATCAGTTGTAATAAATAATCTTCCGGATCTTAATTTTAATAATGTAACGGAACTTATAGTATACAGTCTTGTACCTAAAGTAATGGGCATGATTTGTCTCGTTGCAATTTTTATTCTTATTACAAACAGAGCCTCCTATATGATAATGAGCCAGAAAAAGGCTGCGGAGGAATTGAAGGTTTATCATCATGAAATGGTAATGGGATTTGCAACCATGGTTGAAAATCGTGATGACAGTACAGGAGGACATATAAGAAGAACGAGCCAGTATGCTGTATTACTTGCGGAAGAATTGAAAAAAAGAGACATTTACAGTGATGCACTGACAGAGAAATTTATTGAAAATTTGAAAATGGCGGCGCCAATGCATGACGTTGGTAAAATAGGTGTTCCTGATGATATATTAAAAAAACCGGGCAGGCTTACCGAAGATGAGTATGAGATTATGAAGACTCACGCAGAGAACGGTGGAAGAATCATAAAAGAAACTTTCTGGAATACAGGTAACGAGGATTTCAATAAAATGGCCTATGAAGTGGCAAGATATCATCATGAAAAATGGAACAGCAAGGGATATCCCGAAGGAATAGGAGGCTTTGACATTCCTCTTTGTGCAAGGATTATGGCGGTGGTGGATGTGTTCGATGCAGTATCCGCAAAACGTGTGTATAGGGATGCCATGCCGTTGGACAAGGCCTTTTCTATAATTGAAGAGGGAAGAGGAGAGGACTTTGAACCCATACTTGCTGATGTGTTTTTGAGCTTGAGACCTGAAATTGAGAAGATAATGAGGGAGAGTTGATTATGAGAGAGGCGCTTATTTTATTACAATTTATAAACGTACTGGTGTTGTTTGTGGGTTGTGTATATTTATTTGCAAAATGGAGAACCCGGGCTCAGTCATACCTTTTTCTGTACTGTATTGCCACATTGGTTAATAGTCTGGGCTATCTTATTGAAATGACGGCAGCTAACAGTGAAATAGCACTTCAGGGAACACAGATTGCATATATGGGAAAGGTATTTATCCCTGTATCATTCTTTCTGTTTATATGTAATATTTGTAAAGTCAGAATTCATAAGGTTGTTATGTTTATACTGCTGGTTGTTCACACATCTATTCTGGCATTGGTTTTGAGCTGTAGATATAACACCTTATTCTATACAAGTATTACATACACAGAGGAAGGTTTATTCCCTCATAATGTGTATGGGCATGGTGTTGCATATAATCTGTATATGATTATGCTGATTGTGTATTTTATTGTTTCAGCAGTAGTCCTTATCAAATCTATGATTAAAGAAAAAATAAAGGAAATAAGACGTCAGTATTTTTACTCACTGGCATCAGTGGTTTCAATTATAGTCGGATTTTTATTGTTTTTATCAGGGGTTACAAAGGGATATGATACAACGGCTTTTGCTTATATGTTGTGTGCTGTTTTCTTTTGTATAGCAATGTTTAAGTATAAGCTTTTAGATGCACTTGTTATGGTTAAGGATTATGCCATAGATAATCTTGCAGACGGAATTATTGCTGTCAATGATGTTAATGAAGTTATCTATTATAATGAACCCATGGCCAAGATATATCCCAACATTGCTGCAAATAAGCAGGAAATAGTTACCCGCCTTGATGAGTTGATTTCTGAAAAGGAAAGTGTATATAGGGATAAAGCTATTTATCGTCCTTCTGTGAAACCTCTTTACCAGGGAGAAATATACAGAGGCAATATGTACGTCCTCACGGACATGACAGAGAATATGACTTATACATTGGAGTTAAAAAAGCAGAAAGAGATTGCTGAAAAAGCCAATAATTCCAAGTCGGCATTTTTATCAAATATGTCCCATGAAATCCGTACACCAATGAATGCCATTGTGGGAATGACAGAAATTTTATTAAGGAAAGGTTTCGATGAGGAGACTGAGGAATATCTGGAAAATATAAGGTATTCCGGAAATGCTCTTCTTTCAATAATTAATGATATTCTTGACTTCTCAAAGATAGAATCAGGGAAAATGGAGATTGTTGAGGATGACTATGATCTTAGAAATCTGCTGAAGGAACTGGATATTGTGTTCACCACAAGAATAGGAAAGAAACCGGTAAAGATGATATATGATATTGATGAACAGATACCGGAGGGTCTCAGCGGAGATGAGAAGAGAATAAGACAGGTACTTATTAATCTTGTTAACAATGCCATTAAATTTACAGAGGAAGGTTTTGTAAGAGTTGCTGCCACTGTGGACAGAAAGGAAGATGATAAAGTATACATCACATTTTGCGTACAGGATACAGGCCAGGGAATAAAGAAAGAAGATTTAGGAAAACTCTTTGGTTCTTATCAGCAGGTAGATACTAAGAAAAACCATAAAAAAGAGGGTACCGGCTTAGGACTTGCCATCTGTAGACAATTAATCAAGCTTATGAAAGGCAATATTCAGGTGGAAAGTGTTTATGGAGAAGGAAGTAAATTCTTCTTTACGATACCTCAGGGAGTGCTTGATCATGCCATAGTCAAGGAGGATAATCAGAGCCAGGATGAGTTTGAAGCTCCGGATGCAAAAGTACTTGTGGTTGACGACAGCGAAATGAATCTTAAGGTGTTTAAAGGACTTTTTGAACCTATACATATGCAGATTGAAACTGCTGAGAACGGAAAAGAGGCAGTGGAACTGTTAAAGACTAATGACTATGATATTATATTCATGGATCATATGATGCCTATAATGGATGGTATTGAAGCTACCCTCACCATAAGAAATATGTGTGGAGACTATTTCCACAGGAAAGAATATTATGAAAATATTCCGATAATTGCTCTTTCGGCTAATGCTACGGAGGAGGCCAAAGAACTGTTCATGAACAGTAAGATGAATGGATTTGTCTCAAAGCCAATGAAGACAAAACAGGTACTTTCTGTATTGAGACAATGGCTTCCGAAGGAAAAAATTATTGAAAAGGCTACAGAAGAATCCGGAAAAAATGAAGCTTTGGAGAGCACAGATACGTCTGTGAAAAATGATGTTCCGGAAAATGTGAATGTTCAAAATGCGGATGTTCAGAGCAAGAAGATTGAAGGCATAGACATGGAAGAAGGCATTATGAACTGCGGCTCAGAGAATCTGCATAGAAGTCTTATGTCCGATTTTTTCAAACTCATAGACCAGAAGACTGCAAAGGTGAAACAATGTCTTGAGGAAGGGGCTATAAAAGATTTTACAATAGAGGTACACGCACTAAAAAGTTCTGCAAGAATGATTGGTGCGAAAAAGCTTTCTGAGGAGTTTTATGACCTGGAGAAACTGGGAAATGCGGGAGATGTTGAAACTATAACCAAGAAGACACCTTCTGTATTGGAATTTTTCAATAGCTATAAAGATATTTTGAAACCTTTTGCTAAAGAGGAAATAAAAGATAAGAAAAATGTATCTAATGGTCAGATAAAGGAAATCCTCATGGTGATGAGAGATGCGGTTAATGAATTCGATCTGGACGGAATTGATAATGGCATGAAGGAACTGGAAGGATATGAAATCCCTAAGGAACTGGAGGAAATGATGGAACAGCTTTCCTCTTATGTGGCAGACGTGTCCATGGAAGAAATACTAAAACTGTCAGGGGATATGATTGATTTGCTTTAACAGGAGAGTATAATAGGGCTGTCGCATTAAATGTTATTTATTGCGGCGGTCCTATTGTTATGGTGCGCCCGGCGGCCCACGTTTTTGAAAGGATTTGTGTAGAGTGAGTAAAATATTAATTGTTGAAGATGAAAAAGCTATATGCAGTGAACTTGTGGATTTACTTATGAAAGAAGGATATGAAGCGGATTACATCAGGGAATTTAAGCAGGTAAAAAGACAAATACTTCAGTCAGATGCTGATTTGCTCCTTCTTGATATTAATATACCCGAACTTAACGGAGAAATACTTTTGCGGGAATTGAGGAAAGAATCTGATATGCCTGTAATAATGGTTACAAGCAGAACTTCCGAAAGCGATGAAGTGCTTTCCATGAGTTACGGAGCCGACGATTATATTACAAAACCATATAATCCCACAATACTTCTTCTCAGGATTTCAGCCATACTTAAGAGAGCCTCCGGCAGCAGTAATAATCTGTGTTACAGGGATTCCAAGGTTAATTTAAGTAAAGGGACAATAAGTAAAGGGGATGAGGAGCTTATTCTTACCAAAAATGAAATGATAATATTTAACATCTTGCTGAACAATAGAAATAAAATCGTGTCAAGAGACGAATTGATGACTGCATTATGGGATAACAATGAATATGTGAATGATAATGCCCTCACTGTAAATATCAGCAGACTGCGCACAAAGCTTAACGATTTCGGGTATGAAAATGTAATAGAAACCAGAAAGAAACAGGGGTATTGTCTTATATGAAATTGAAAATGTATTTAAAAGACCAGTTGGTAAAAATTCTGCTTTTCATATCATTTGTATTCATAACCTGGAGTTTGTTATATGCATTTAGATGTCCTTTTGAGCTAATTGTTGCAGAGATAATAATGGCAGTATTGTTCATGATATCAGGATTTTTGTGGGATTATTTCAGAAGAAAGACATTTTATGATGAATTGATTTGCAACACAGACAGAATGGATAAGAAGTATCTTGTGTTGGAAACTTTGAAATGTCCTTCGTTTTATGAAGGAAGGCTTATTTATGAACAAATGTATGAAATTGACAAATCCATGACGGAACATGTGAAAATGTATGAAAGGAAAGAACTGGATTTCAGGGAATTTACCGAGATGTGGGTTCATGAGATAAAACTGCCTATTTCAAGTCTTGCCTTGATGTGCCACAATGACAGGGATGTAATTGATAAAAAATATATTCGTCAGATAAACAGATTAGATGATTATGCAGACAGGATTTTGTATTATGTAAGGGCGGAAAATGCTGAGGCGGATTATCTCTTCAGTGATATCTCATTGAAATCTGTAGTAAATAAAGTGGCTTTGAAAAATAAAGACATGCTTCTGGAAAGTGATATAGAGTTTAAGGTACATGATGTGGACAGATGTGTTAAGACAGACGGTAAATGGCTTGAGTTTATAATTAATCAGATTGTAAGCAACAGCATTAAATATATGAAAGATGACAGGGAAGATGTGAAATCCGGGATAGAGATATATTCCACAGCAGACGAAAATGAAGTGTCCCTGCATATCAGGGATAACGGAATAGGGATTCCTTCCGGGGATATTTCAAGAGTATTTAATAAATCTTTTACGGGAATCAATGGAAGAAAAAGTGCTAAATCTACAGGAATGGGTCTGTATATTGTGAAAGGGTTATGTGACCGAATGGGACACAGGATTATTATAGAATCGGAGAGGGATGTGTATACAGAGGTTACTATAACATTTGCCGCAGATAAATTTTATGAGCCTGTAAATTAATCCAATGTTACAAAGATGTAATGTTTTGTAATATTAGATTTGCGACTGAAATATTAATCCGGCTTAGAATAACATTGCAGTTAAACAAATGCCTGATTAAATATGGAAAGGAGTTAGGGCTAAAAAATGAATTCAGATACTATTTTAAAAATTCAACAGATTGAAAAATATTATGGAAACAGGTCAAGTCTTACCAAGGCAATAGATGATATCTCTTTTGAGGTGAATCAGGGAGAGTTTGTTGCAATTATGGGAGCGTCGGGAAGCGGAAAGACCACATTATTAAACTGCATATCAACCATTGATAAGGTTACAAGCGGTCATATATATGTAGGGAACGAGGAAGTTACAAAACTCAGAGGGAACGCACTGAATAAATTCAGAAGAGAGCAGCTTGGCTTTATATTCCAGGACTTTAATTTATTGGATACACTCACAGCTTATGAAAATATAGCTTTAGCATTATCAATACAAAATGTATCATCATCCCTGATTGATTCGGCAGTTAAAAAAGTTTCACAGCAGCTTGATATTACAGAGGTTCTGGATAAATATCCATATCAGATGTCGGGAGGACAAAAGCAGCGGGTAGCATCGGCAAGAGCCATCATAACCAATCCAAAGCTCATACTGGCAGATGAACCAACGGGAGCTTTGGATTCAAGGTCAGCAAAGCTGCTTCTTGAAAGATTTTCAGCATTAAACAGGGAGATAAAGGCAACCATACTTATGGTTACACACGATTCCTTTACAGCAAGTTATGCCGGCAGAGTGTTATTTATTAAGGACGGTAAAGTCTTTAATGAAATAGTTAGAGGTGATGACAGCAGAAAAGAATTCTTTGATAAGATTATAGATGTGGTTTCTCTGTTGGGAGGTGACTTGACAGATGCTCTTTAAATTATCACTTTCCAATATACGAAAAAGTATGAAAGATTATGCAGTGTATTTCTTTACGCTGATTCTTGGCGTCGCATTATTTTATATATTCAATGCCATTGATTCACAGACTGCCATGCTTTCAATATCTTCAGATACCAGAGAAATTGTAAAACTCTTATGCAATATGTTATCGGCTGTAAGTGTGTTTGTTGCTTTTGTGCTGGGATTTCTGGTGATTTATGCAAGCCGATTTCTTATGAAAAGAAGAAATAAAGAATTCGCGTTATATTTACTTCTTGGAATGGGAAAGAGAAAGGTATCATTGATTCTTTTCTTTGAGACACTGTTGATAGGCTTAATTTCACTGGCGGTAGGACTGCTTTGCGGAGTAGGATTATCACAGCTTACAAGCCTTTTTGTGGCAAATATGTTTGATGCGGATATGGAACAGTACAGATTTGTATTTTCCGGGGAAGCCTGCAGCAAAACAATTCTTTATTTTGCAATTATTTATGTTGTTGTTATTTTGTTTAATACATTTATTATTAACAAATGCAGACTTATTGACCTTTTGCAGGGGAGCAGAAAATCCGAAAGGATTAAGCTTAAGAATCCCATTGTTTGTATGATTGTATTTGCTGTATCTGCAGTGCTGCTTGGGGTAGCGTATTACAGAGTGGCATATTGTTTTTATGATATAGATACCTCTTATGAATTTTTGATGTATATTGCATTGGGGTGCGTGGGAACATTTTTATTTTTCTGGTCTTTGTCGGGATTATTGTTTTGGGTCATCCATTCTGTTAAGAGTGTGTATTATAAGGGACTTAACAGCTTTGTATACAGACAGATGAGCAGCAGGATTAATACAAATGTGTTATCCATGACTATTATATGTCTCATGTTGTTTGTTACAATTTGTGTGTTGGCTGTGGGAATCAATGTGCGTAATTCCATGAACCGCAATTTAAAAGAGCTGGCTCCTGCAGACCTTAATATCCAAAAGGCGATGCCGGGAACTATTGTAACAGATGCAAATGGGTATTCGGCGGAAGAAATTAATGAGGCGGGACATTCTATTTGGGATATTTATCTTCAGAACGGATACGGATTGGAATCTGATTTAAAGGAATATGCAGATGTAAAGATGTATGAAACGGAAGAGCTTACATTTTATGATACAATATCCGGTTATATTGATGAGATTGAGGCGAATATAGCATTTTTACAGGTATATTATCCTGAAACCATAATGAAGATTAGTGATTACAATAAGGTGGCCGAAATTTATGGTAAAGATACTTATCAATTGGATGAAAATCAGTATATTGTAATCGCCGATTACGAAAATATTATTAAAATAAGGAATATTGGGCTTTCACGCAATGAGACAATTAATGTTTACGGAAAGGAATTATCTCCAAAGTATAAGGAATGCAAGAACGGATTTGTGACGATGGCGGGAAATCACATTAATACGGGAATTATTGTAGTGTCTGATGATATTGTTGATGAATCAACCTGTACACAGGAATTACTGGTGGCTAATTATAAGGCAGATACCAAAGAAGCAATAGAGGAGATAGAGACAAAGATAGATTCAATAGCAAAGGGTAAATTTAAAATATTGTCGGTGAACACAAAAATAGATATAAAGGAGGCAAGTGTAGGTTTAGGTGCAATATTTGCATTTATTGGATTATATATCGGACTTGTTTTCTTGATCTCGGGAGCTGCAATCCTGGCGTTGAAGGAGTTGTCTGAGAGTGCTGATAATGTGGAAAGGTATAGGGTACTTAAAAAGCTTGGCGCGGATGAAAGCCAGATTAATTCATCCATACTCAAGCAGACCTCTCTGTTTTTTGTCTTTCCGTTGTTTTTGGCAATAGTGCATTCTGTATTTGGAATTAAATTTTCTAACCTGCTTTTTGATTTTATTGGAACCGGGTCGGTAATCAGTTCCATATTAACCACCGGAGCAATACTGCTTTTGATATACGGAGGTTACTTTGTAATCACATATATAAGCTGCAAAAATATGATTAAAGAGTAGAATTTGTTTATAAAATTTTAATGGAAATTATATGTTTTATATGGATTTTTCATTGATGAATTGTGTGAATAAGGTTATATTATATGGTACAGTTGTCATGTTTTGGATTATTTAATATGTTTTGAAAGAAAAGAGGAAAAAGATATGAAAAGTATGGAAGAAATTTATAAGATGACAATACCTGAACTAAGGAAATATGTTAATTCACTCAGCAATGAAGAATTGGCACAGCTTTCAGAGCAGTATGAATCTGATGATGATTTGGATCCTGTAGAACTCTTGGATGCTGCAAGGTTATACGATTATCTCAAATTCAAAGAGGGAGATGTAAGTATCGAGATGTAATTTACAATTCATAGGGCTATTTGTGGTGCCTGGGGAATTGGGTATAGTATGTGACAATTAAATGAATTTTCATAAGCGCTTGTATTGATGCACTGATTTTCATTAAGGATAAATTGGTGTGCCGATACAGCGCTTTTTTTTACCACTTGCTTCAAATTATTTACCTGTTACCGAAAATCTATTTACATTTTTAATGTAGATAATATAATGACATCAAGGAAGGGGTGATGTAGTGAAGATACGAATTGAGATGGAGGAAAGTCTTGAGGAGGAGATAGTTATAAGATGCAAAGAACTGACACCTCAGATTCTTAGGTATCAGCAACTGTTAAATGAAGAGATTAACAGATTAAGTCAATTGGTGCTGTTCAAGGATGATACAGAGTACTACATAAACCTCAGTGAAATATTATTTTTTGAGACAGATGATTCTTCGGTATATGCTCATACAGCTAAAGATGTATATGAAACAAGGAAGAAATTGTATCAGTTAGAGGAGATATTACCTTCATCATTTATAAGGATATCTAAATCAGCTATTGTGAATACAGAGAAGATATTTTCCATAAAGAGGAATATATCAGCCTCAAGTGCCATTGAATTTTCGGGTACCCACAAGCAGATATATGTATCCAGAATTTATTACAAGGTTTTAAAAGAAAAATTAGAAGAAAAGAGGTATGAAAAATGAAAAAGTCAGAAAGAATATTTTGGGGATTGGCGCTGATAGGCGCAGCAGTATTTTTGCTTCTTAATCAGATGGGACTCATAGAGGCAAATGTGGGAGTAGGCACAGTTGTAATGGGAATTATATGTGCCGCAATATTTATCGGAGGAATTGCCAACAGAAGTTTTGGGGGAATATTTTTCTCACTGGGTCTTGCCTGGCTGGTGTTTGATGATGTGATTGGTCTTCCGGATATTTCCATATGGATGATAGCGGTTATTGTGATATTTCTTACATGTGGATTTAATATTTTATTTCCTAAGAAACATAAGAAAAATAACAAATGGGAAGCTTACGATAATGTAAATGAAACCGGAAAATATCAGCAGGTTGTGGATAAGGATGAAAATGGAAATGTTTTTTGCACAAACCGTTTTGGAGCCACTGCAAAATATATAAATGCCGTTGATTTTAAGGGTGGTGAGCTTCATAACTCTTTTGGAGAGATGAAAGTGTATTTTGATGGAGCGGTTATTGTAAATCCGCCTGTTCAGATAACAGTAAATAACAGCTTTGGACAGATTACCTTGTTCGTACCAAAAACATGGTGTGTTAAAACTAATATAGGAGTATTTGCGGCAGACATAAAAGAAGAAAACCGCGGAGCTGTGTCATTAGACGGCCCGGTTGTCAACATAACAGGAAACACAAGCTTCGGCGAAGTACTTATTGTATATGTGTAGGATGTAGAGGATAGTTTATAAAAATTTAATGGGGTCAGACCCCATTAAATTTTTATAAACTTTTTTAATTTGGACTTCGTTTTGATTATTTTTCCTTAGCCAGTGCTATGGCGAATCCCTGTTCAATCTTGTTCTTTATATCCATAGGTGTGTCAATGCAGCCTTGTATAATCCAATCATAAATCACACCAAAATACATGCCCACAAATATATCTTTTCCATATCTTAAGATGGGATTTTCGGTTTCCTGTATTCCATATATCTCAAAGAGTATTCTGAATAATAATTCGATTAGTTTCTGTTCCTTAAGCATAAGCATAAAACGTTTTTTATTGTAAATGTGCGTAAGAAGTTGAAATCCTTCGTCGGCTTTGACTGCTTCCGCATTCTGTGATTTATACTCATCCCATTTCCGCTTGGCTATATATATTATAAGCTCATTCTTATCATTTGAAAAATGTCGGTAGTAGGTTGTTCTTCCAAATCCGGACTTTTGACATATTTCAGTGACAGTTATGTCCTCCTTAGGTTTTTCGTACAACAAATTGATATATGCAGTAGCGATACAGGTCTTTATAAACTCATTTGACTGATTTTTATGTCTCATAAAGATACACTTCCATTTCTTTTGTTCCTCTAAGAAATGACTAAACAACTCCAGCTTTACATTTGCAAAATTCTAATGATACTATGAAATCATAAAGGAACAAATGTTTCTTTCTATTTTATCATAATAATAATTTTTGTAAAGGGGTTGCTATATGGAGTACATTTTAGAAACACGAAATCTGACAAAACAATTTCCGGGAAGACTCGCTGTGAATAATGTATCAATACATATTAAAAAAGGTGATATATACGGGTTTATTGGTAAAAATGGTGCCGGAAAAACCACAACAATGAAGTTAATATTGGGGATGATTAACAAAACATCTGGGGATATATCATTGTTTGGAAGTGAGAATTTAAACAAGGGGCGCAAGAAAATTGGTTCATTGATAGAAGCGCCGGGTATATATCAAAATTTTACCGCTTATGAGAATTTAAAACAGTTTTCACTAATATACGGAGGAACCGAGGACGAAATAAGAAAGATTTTGCAAACTGTAAATCTTGATAATACTGGCAAAAGAAAGGCTGGTAATTTCTCTCTTGGAATGAAGCAACGACTTGGTATAGCCATTGCTTTGTTGGGGAATCCGGAACTTCTTATATTGGATGAGCCAATTAACGGACTGGATCCGGTTGCCATAAAAGAGATAAGAGACACATTAATCGCTTTGCATGATTCGGGCGTAACGATATTAATATCTTCACATCTTTTGGATGAATTATCCAAGATTACAACAACATATGGAATAATAGCTGACGGTAAATTAGTCGAAGAAATTTCTGCAAAAGCTTTAATGGAAAGATGTAAAAATAAGCTTACAATTAACGTTGATGATGTGGAGAAGGCAATATCTGTTCTAAAAGATAACAACTATTATACGGACAGCATCACCTGTGATGAGCACAATATTTATTTGACAGAGCACATTGAAGACAGAGGAGTGATTAATTCTTTGCTAGTAAAGGAAAGAATAACTGTCAATGAGTTGTCGTTTGATTACAATGGATTTGAAAATTATTTTATAGAGAGGATTGGAAAATGAACAAATTAATTAACTTTGAATTAAGAAAACTTCGTAAGACGAAATCGTTTTATAATTGTATTATTATCGCTTCTGTACTGGCAGTGCTTAATGCTTTGATACTTAAATCTGTATCCGACACCACGGGAGTGCTGTATGATGCTGCTTCATACAGTTTGAAATTTACAAACAATGCCATGTTGACGCTGATTATTGGTATTTTTACAGCTATATTTGTTACTGAAGATTTTTCTGGTGGCACCATTAAGAATATATATGCTAAGGGATATTCCAGAAATGTAGTATATATGTCCAAATACATTGTTTCTACAGTTTCTGCATTGATTATTGTGATAACATCTTTATTGATGTGTGTATTTGTATCAAATGCACTGTTTAAGGGAGAAGCTGTTGAGAATAGCACATTTGCAAGTTCGTTATTGCTTCAAATGTTACTAATCGTCGCATATAACTCTTTGTATTTTTTAATATCCATTATTGTTGGCAAACTTGGTTCAAGTATTGCTTTAATAATTGTGGGTCCTTCTATGGTTTCACTTGTGCTTACCTTAGCTGATTCTTTTTTGAATATCCAAAATGTAAAGTTTAATGACTATTGGTTGGAAAACTGCCTTTCATCAGTACAGGTTATTAATTGCAGTAATTCAATTATTGTAAGTTCACTGGTAGTATCAATGGCTGTAATCATTGTATCATTAGTTGTTGGAACAAAGTTACACAGTAAAAAAGAGATATAATAAACTTTTCATGTTGACAATATGATATCAAAATGATATCATCAAAATATCAACAGAGGTTATGTTGTGAAAAATCGTGCTGATGAAGCGGTTTTTCACACAGCTATTTGTGTCAAGAATGTCACAGATAAGAATAATTACATTCTCGGAATGGAGGTTATTATGGAAGAGAAGGTTTTAAGAAAAAATAAGAATGGAATGGCGGTGATGCTTGGACTGATTCTGCTTTATATTGTATCAGTTGCAGCTATTATTTTAGGTGCTGTAACTATAGACGTTAACACAGATAAAAGCCAGGCAGGAATTGCAGTAGGAGTCGTTGTTTTGGTAATTGGTATTGCATATGCATCCTTTGGATGGATATTCTTCTTAGGTCTTAAAGTGTTGAAACCACAGGAGGCATTAGTGCTTACACTTTTTGGAAAATATGTGGGAACTTTAAAAGAAGAAGGATTTTATTATGTAAATCCATTTTGTACCGCTGTTAACCCTGCAGCAGGAACTAAGCTTAACCAGAGCGGAGATGTCAGCGGAGAAGCAAAGGTACAGATTTCTGCCAATGGTGCTACAACTTCAACAACTGTGAATAAGAAGGTGTCTCTTAAGATTATGACTCTCAATAACAGTCGTCAGAAGATTAATGATTGTCTTGGTAATCCCGTAGAGATTGGGATTGCTGTAATGTGGAGGGTTACTGATACAGCCAAGGCTGTATTTAATGTTGATAATTATAAAGAGTACCTCTCCCTTCAGTGTGACAGTGCACTTCGTAATATTGTAAGGATTTATCCTTATGATGTAGCAGAAAATATTGATACAACAGGTGACGGAGTTGCTGATGAGGGTAGTCTTCGTGGTTCCAGTGAAGTGGTTGCAGAAAGAATCAGAAGTGAGATTCAGGAAAAGGTAGCAGAAGCCGGACTTGAGATTCTTGAGGCGAGAATTACATATCTTGCCTACGCACCTGAAATTGCGGCTGTTATGTTACAGCGTCAGCAGGCATCTGCTATTATTGACGCCCGTAAGATGATTGTGGATGGAGCTGTGGGTATGGTAGAAATGGCTTTGGACAGATTGTCTGAGAAACAGGTGGTTGAATTGGATGAAGAGCGTAAAGCAGCTATGGTTTCAAATCTTCTGGTAGTTTTATGCGGAAATAGGGATGCCCAGCCTATTGTTAATTCGGGAAGTCTATATTAAAGATGGCAGATAGCGGTAAAAAACAAGTACCACTCAGGTTGTCAGAGAGTTTGTATAATGCCATTGCATCCTGGGCAGAGGATGACTTCCGTTCTGTTAATGGTCAGATAGAGTATTTGCTGACTGAGTGTGTTAGACAAAGGAAGAAGAATGGTTCCCCGGTGCCTAAAGAACTTGATATTCCACCAAAGCTGGATATTAAGTGAGGGAGTAGATTGAGAAGGAACAAAATGTATGAAGAAAAGTTATGTATTATTCGTAGTATGGTTAGTTTTGCTGTGTGTTTTGGAAGTGGGCTTAAGCATACTTCCATTTAGTATTGGCACGATGATGAGACTGGAGCTTAATGGGTGTTCCATTGCAATTGCTATACTCACGTTAATTATTTATCTTACTCAAAATGTATACTGGTATACTGGTATAAGTTTTGAGGAGGCAGTAACAGCTGGCAGGGAAAGAAGATGTTTGTATGCACTAAAACATCTTATAAGATTTGGAGTGTTTGCTCTGGCATTTTTGCTGTACAGTATTGTGGCTTGGATACTTCATATAAACTGTTGGATTGATTTTACAATTTTTACAGTAGGGATAGTTGTGGTTGCATTTTCCACAATTAAAATAAAACTTTAGTAAGAGATTAAATACAGCCTTAGCAATTTTTTGTTGGAATCAAGGAATAAACTTGATTTTCTGATAGGAAAGTGCTAAGGCATTTTGTTTGATTTTTATGTAAAATATACTTGACAAATTGTAAAGTAGCGAATAATATGGATGTGTAAGATATATTTTACATTATGTAAATTATTATTTAATGAAAGAAGTAGATATCTAGATGAGCAGATGTACTGGAATGGAGGGGTAATATGTTTAAATTATTATTAGTAGTATTTTTAGTTGTATGTGTTATAGGGATAATCTTATACATGTTAAAAAGTAATAATAGCAGGGACGAATACGATGAACGGCAGCAGCTTATAAAAGGTAAAGGATATTGTTACGGTTTTTTTACGGTAGTAGCAGCTAATTTTATTTATTTATGTTATTTGGAAATTGTAGAGAATCCGGTGGTGTCACCATCTGTAGCAACACTGGCGATAGTGTGTATCGGTATTGTCGTTTTTGAAATTTATTGCATTAAGAATGATGCATTTTGGGGAATGAGATATAAGAATAGTTTGTATAAATGTATTTGGATATGGGCATTTGTAGCTGCGGTAAATTTATTTGTGGGTGTTATAAATGTTCTGGAAAAGGGATTGTTTATTGATGGAAGAATTGAGTTTGAATCAGTTGCAAATTTAATAATAGGAATAACATTTTTTGTAATGGGAGTTGCAATTATGATAAAATTAGCAATTGAGAAGAGAAACAAAGAATAAGAGTAGACAGGGAGGGAAAAGAGAATGAAAAATTTAAACCTCAAGTCTGCAAGAGCAGCAAAAGATTTGTCGCAGCAGGAATTGGCAGATATCGTTGGAGTGTCAAGACAGACTATAAATGCAATAGAGAAAGGCGATTATAACCCCACTATCAGACTATGTATTGCGTTGTGTAAGGCGCTTGATAAAACATTAGATGAACTTTTTTGGGATGTGTAAAAGGAAAGTTTATAAAAATTTAATGGGGTCTGACCCCATTAAATTTTTATAAACTTTTTTATATTATGAGTATTTATTTTGAAATAGAGTTACCATATCCCAAGCATTGACTGCATAAGAAGACTTACGCAGGTTATTGCAACCCAGCAGCATAATCCCATGAATATAGGCTTTCCGCCTGTTTTTACAAGTTTTATTATATTTGTATTTAAGCCTATTGCAGCCATTGCAAGGACTATAAAGAATTTGCTGACTTCTTTGATTGGATTAAAAACAGCTGCGTCAACACCGAAGGATACCGCAATTGTTGTTATTATTGATGCGGCAATAAAATATAGTATAAAGGTTGGGAAGATTTGTTTTAAAGGAACTTTCTTTTGATTATTACTGTTTTTTTCCTTTTTGATTCTCACAAAAGCCAACACTAAAGTTATAGGAATTATGGCAAGTGTCCTTGTAAGTTTAACTGTAACAGCGGTGTCAAGGGTCTGTGAGCCTAAATTATACATATTGTCCCAAGTAGCAGCGGCAGCAGTTACAGAGGAGGTATCATTAATTGCTGTTCCGGCAAATATTCCAAAGGCGTCACCGGTTGGGGCAAAACCAAGAAGCTTTCCTAATGTCGGGAAAAAGATTGCTGCCAATACGTTAAAGAAAAATATTACGGATATTGATTGTGCAACCTCTTCATCATCGGCATCAATTACCGGAGCAGTAGCGGCAATGGCCGAGCCGCCACAGATTGATGATCCTACACCTACCAGAGTGGATATTTTCCCCGGGATGTGCATAAGTTTGCATAGTATAAATGACACGATAAGAGAAGTGGCTATTGTACTGATAATGATAGGTAATGATTGTTTACCGGTTTGAAGAATTACATTTAGATTTAATCCGAATCCTAAAAGAATCACCGCCCATTGAAGAATTTTTTTGGAAGAAAATTTAATACCTGATTCAAATGAGGTCTTGTTTTTTATAAATAAAGTGACAATCATGCCTGAAATTATTGCAATAACAGCACCACCTACTATTGGAAATGCTTTTCCCAGAAACCAAGATGGGATTGCAATACATAAGCATAGTAAAAGTCCTTTCCAATTTTTTTTGACAAAGTTCATGAATATATCCTCCTTGTTTTCCGAAGGAAAATGCGACTGCTCTTGCAGGAGCATAGGATTTTCCTCCTGTTTCCTTAAAGTGAACATTAAATATCTTATGCATTTACAATATCAATATTTTATAATAAAATAAAATTATTAATTATTATTAACTGATAACTAAAATTTATTAAAATGTATTGGGGAGAAAAATGGATGCTAAAATAAATACATTTATAACATTATGCGAAACCTTAAACTACAGAGCAGCTTCGGAAATATTACATATTACACAGCCGGCCGTCACGAAACAAATTCAATCACTGGAACAGGAATATAATGTAAAACTTTTTAATTATGATGGACGGAAACTGTCAATTACTGAAAAAGGACAAATTTTTCTCGATTATTCAAGATCATTGATGAACAACTACAAAGAATTGGAAAATGTAATGAAGCAGGAGGATATAAGGGAATTAAGAGTAGGTGTAACAAAGACGATTGGAGAGTATGTAATCGGCGAATGGGTTGCAAAATACCTGAAAGAAAGTAAAAGGAAATTAAAACTTATGGTGGATAATACAGATTCGCTGGTAAATATGCTTAATGATAATATGCTGGATTTTATCCTGGTAGAAGGGATGTTTTGCAAAGAAAGATATGATTACAGACTTTTTCGGGAAGAAAAATATACAGGTATTTGTAACAGTTCTCATCCGTTTGCGGGAAAGCGAATTACGGTGGACAGATTAAAACAAGAAAGACTAATAGTGAGGGAGGAGGGGTCAGGTACAAGGAAATTTTTTCAGGGAGAGCTTGAAGAAAGCGGATATTCATTAGAAATATTTGATAATCTTGTGACGGTAAGTAGTTTTGAAGTTATTCGTGAGCTTATAAAAGAAAATATCGGAATAACATTTGGATATAAATCTATTACAAAAGATGAGAAAGAGTTTAGTTACTTTACGGTAGACGGATGGCGCGATAAACATGAATTCAATATTGTATATCTTAAACATACCAACGCAGGCAAACTTGTGGATGAATTTTTTATAAAAAATTAATGGGGTCTGACCCCATTAATTCCCCATTAATTCCCTCATTAAATTTTTGTTTTATAATCGGTCGCTTTAGGTTATAATTATCACGTGATGGGTTAAGTCCATATATAAGCAGGCGTGTATACGCAGAAATGAGGTAACAAAATGAGCGAAGAATGTACACATAATTGTTCAAGCTGTGGCTCTGAATGTGAAAATCGTACAGAACCTAAGGAAATACGCAATGATTGTAATCGAAACGTAAAAAAAGTAATAGCTGTTGTCAGTGGTAAAGGTGGTGTCGGAAAATCACTTGTTACATCTATGCTGGCTGTAAAAGCGATGAAATCAGGATTAAAAACATCTGTTATGGATGCGGATATAACAGGACCGTCGATTCCCAAGTCTTTCGGAATTTCAGGTAAAGCAAGCTGTAATGAGGAAGGAACTGTTATATATCCTATAGAGACCCGCAGTGGGATAAAAACAATGTCACTTAATTATCTTCTTGATAAAGACACGGATCCTGTTATTTGGAGAGGTCCTGTAATTGCAGGCGCAGTAAAACAATTCTGGGAAAATGTTGAATGGGGAGATACGGACTGTATGTTTATTGACTGCCCTCCGGGAACAGGAGATGTTCCATTGACTATATTCCAGTCAATTCCGGTAGATGGTATTGTAGTTGTAACATCACCTCAGGATCTGGTGTCAATGATAGTGGAAAAAGCTGTCAATATGGCTAAAATGATGGACATCCCTGTAATAGGCCTTGTAGAAAATATGTCATATTATAAATGCCCTGATTGCGGAAATATTCATTATATATACGGAAAGAGCAAAATCCAGGAGGTAGCAGATAATCTTGGAATTGAGAAAATTGCCAAGCTTCCTATTGACCCGGGAGTCGCAGCGCTTGTTGATGCCGGAAGGGCAGAACAGTTAGACACATCAGCTCTTGATGAGATATTTGCGGATATTAACAAATAATATAAATTATGTTAATATAAATAGTGATTGCAGAGAAAAACTTAATAATCTTTGCGATGTTTGTGTGCACAAAAGATAAGTGCAGGAATGGAGGTTAAAATGATAGTTGTAAACACTGAAAACATCCCAGGAAAAGAATATGATGTAATTGGTCTTGTAACAGGAAGCTGCATCATGTGTAAGAATATTGGAAAGGATATCGGAGCATCATTTAAAAATATGGTGGGCGGTGAAATGAGATCATATACAGAGCTTATGGTTCAGGCAAAAGATCAGGCTATTTCTTACATGGTAGGTCAGGCTCAGCAGTATGGAGCAGATGCAATTGTCAACGTAAGATTTTCATCTACATCGATTGTACAGGGTGGTGCAGAAATTCTTGTGGCAGGTACAGCTGTTAAACTTAAGTAAATTTTAAATATGATTGGGTCCACATTATTGAATCAGCATCATTAAGTCATGCATTGAAATATGATTTATGATTTGATGACTGATTCTGATGTGGACTTTTCTAATTTAATAGGAATTCCTTCGAATTTCCTAATTAAATTAGAAATACTCTTTGAAGATGCGCACGTTTCAGTTATGGCAGTGATTTGGAGATGTTATGAAAAATGTAATTATGTTCAGGGGTGGTGTTGAGACCCTGGAATTCTTCAGTGTTGAAATAAGTAGTTATCTTACAGAACAGGGATATAACGTGATATGGTATAATCTGCTGCTTGAAGAGATTAGTTTTCACAGTCTGATGGATTATTATGAAAAAAATAAAGAAGATGAATTTATTACATTTACATTTAATTTTGAGGGAATTGCAGGGGAGAAGGGCCTGTATCAAGGATATGACAATGTAATACCGGAAAATACAAAATGGAATTTCTGGGACTATGCAAATGTTAAGGTTTATAACATGGTGGTTGATCATCCCCTTTATTATCACAAATACATAGCTATGAGACCGAAGAATTATTATCAGATAGATATAGACAGACAACATGTTGATTATATGAAGCGCTTTTTTCCGGAGGTGGAAAATGTGATGTTTGTTCCTTTAGGTGGAACTGAGCTGAATCTGGAGGGCAGAATATCAATTGACAGTCCTTATATGGCAATAAAGGAACGCCCTATAGATGTTATTTTTACCGGAAATTTTACACCCAAAAGAATACTTCGGAAACATCTGAATAATATGGAACAGGAGTATATTGATTTTTATGAAAATGCATTGGAAAGGCTAATCCACAATCCTGATAAAACAATAGATGAACTTGCCATGGAATGTCTTAAAGAACAATTTCCGCATATAACGGATTTACAGCTAAGAGAATGTATGCCTAACATGATGTATGTGGATTTGGCGGTGAGATTTCATTACAGGGAACTGGCAGTAAAGGCTTTGGCAGATTCAGGTATTAAGATTCACACATACGGTGCGGGATTTAATATGATGAACTTGAAACATCCGGAAAATATTATTGAAAACGGAGGGGTAAATTCCGGAAAATGTCTGGATATGATAAGTCAGTCAAAGATATCTCTTAATATTATGCCGTGGTTTAAGAGAGGAATTCATGACAGAATTTTAAACAGTTGTCTCAACGGAGCGGTTTCCTTGACTGATAGTTCTGAGATGATTGAAGAGTTGTTTAAGGATGACCATAGCATAATACTCTATGATTTAAAAATGTTGAGAGATTATGAAAAATCCGGTTACGACGAAAAAGTTGTGAGTCAAATGACAGACAGGGTAAAAAATTTACTTGAATCGCCGGATAAACTGCAATCTATTGCAGATAATGCCTATAATCTGTGCCACAATAAACATAGCTGGAGAGAACGGGCAGAACAGATATTTAAAGAATTTGACTGAAAAGGCAAAATGTGTTAGCATTAACACGCTTGCGGATATGGCGGAACTGGCAGACGCGCTAGATTTAGGTTCTAGTGGGGAACCCCGTGCAGGTTCGATTCCTGTTATCCGCATTAATATAATTATGTTAAAGACCCTTGGAATCAATCTTAAGGATTGGTTCTAAGGGCTTTTTGTAATATACATTGACATATAGTTTAAATGATTATAAAATAATAACGGGCGTTATATAACGTGCGTTATGAAAAATTTCATATGTGATGAAACGGTGCAGGAAAGGAGAATACAATATGCCACCAAAAGCAAAGTATTCTAAAGAACAGATAATTGATGGTGCTTTCAATATTGTGAGAGAAAAAGGAGCCTCATCACTGAGTGCCCGAAACCTGGCAAAATATCTTGGAATTTCAACAGGACCTATATTTGTGGCGTTTAATTCTATTGAGGAAATACAGGAGTCTGTTTTAGCAAAGGCGAAGGATTTGTATAACGGCTATATAAGTGAGGGACTGAAGGAAATGCCGTCATTTAAAGGGGCAGGAATGAAATATATTCAGTTTGCAAAAGATGAACCGGAGCTTTTCAAGATTATATTTCTGTCAGAAAACAAAAGTAAGGATGAATTTACACATTTTCTTCCTCAAAATGATGACAATTATCCAATAATTCAGGACGCCATAGAGAAAAGTTACGGGATGAGTCCTGAGGAGGCTAGAAATTTGTATAATCATATGTCGGTTTATGCCTACGGTTTCGCGTCCCTTTATATGCAGAAAATATACACGTATACCATGGAAGATATCAGCCGCATGATGACGGAAGTTTTTTCGGCAATTATTAAAGCCGGTAAAAAAGATAAGAGTTAGAAATATTCTGTATTCGTTTTTTTGAATATTAATACATTATCTTAATATATTTTTATATAACACCCTTTATACATTGATTTTAATAAAAACTTCGGAATGGAGGAAAAGATGTTAAGAATAGAAAATTTGACAAAAACATACGGGAATAAGAAGGCAGTGGATGATTTGTCCCTTCATATTCTTCCGGGGGAGATTTATGGATTTATAGGTCATAACGGCGCGGGTAAGACAACCACACTGAAGGCCTGCTGTGGTATTCTGCAGTTTGATAATGGAGAAATCTATATTGACGGCACATCAATTAAGAGTAATCCTCTCTTGTGTAAATCAAAGATTGCTTACATTCCTGATAACCCGGATATATATGAATATATGTCGGGAATCCAGTTTTTAAATTTTGTTGCAGATATTTTTGGAGTGGATGCAAAGGAGCGCAAGGATCGTATTCACAAATATTCGGATATGCTGGAACTGACAAGTGATTTGGCTCAGCCGGTATCTGCTTATTCCCATGGAATGAAGCAGAAGCTGGCTATTATTTCTGCATTAATTCATGAACCAAAGTTAATCATTATGGATGAACCTTTTGTAGGTCTTGACCCTAAGGCAAGTCATTTGTTAAAAGAACTGATGCGGGAAATGTGTGATAACGGAGGCGCCATTTTCTTCTCCACACATGTACTTGAGGTAGCGGAAAAACTTTGTGATAAAATCGCTATTATTAAGGACGGTAAGCTGATTCGTTACGGAACCATGGAAGAGGTTAAGGGTGACACGTCGCTGGAAAGTGTTTTTTTGGAATTGGAGGATAAACAATGACAAAAACATTATTAAAAAAGCAGATGATGGAGACTTTTTCATGGGTGTATTTTAACCGGAAAAATGGTAAGAAACGTACAGGAACAGGATTGCTTGCGTACATCGTTCTGTGTCTGGGAGTTTATGGTATGCTGGGGTGCATGTTTTATGAAATGGCGGACGCCATGTGCAATCCATTAAGCAAAATGGGATATGGCTGGTTATATTTTGTAATGATAAGTTTGTCAGCCATTTTGATGGGAGTATTTGGAAGTGTATTTAGTACATTCACGTCGCTTTATCAGGCAAAGGATAATGATTTACTGTTGTCTATGCCTATTCCCACGTCCAAAATAATCATGATGAGATTATCAGGTGTCTATATGCTTGGGCTTATCTATGAGCTTATAGTAATGATTCCGGCCTTAATTGTGTGGTTTAGATATGTAGACGTAAGTCTGCCGGGAATTGTATTCAGTATCATCATTCCATTTGAGATGTCTATTTTTGTTCTTACTTTGTCTTGTATCCTTGGATGGGTAGTGGCACTAATAAGCGCTAAGGTGAAAAATAAAAGTTTTGTTACGGTATTTTTATCTCTGGCATTTATTGCAGGTTATTATTATATATATATGAGAGCATATAAAATTCTGGGAGATTTAATTGCTAATGCTCAAGGGATAGCAGATGGGGTGAAAAATATTTTGTTTCCTTTTTATCACATGGCAATGGCGGCAGAAGGAAATGCCATATCTATGCTGATATTTACAGGAATAATTCTCGCACTTTTTGGGATTGTTTACATTGTATTGTCACGAGGATTTATCAGATTGGCTACCACCAACAAAGGCGCTGCCAAGGTTAAATATAATGAGGGGATGGTTAAATCTGCAAAACCTGAGACAGCGCTGCTTAAAAAAGAACTCAAGCGTTTTACAGGAAGTCCTAATTATATAATGAATTGTGGACTTGGTATTATTCTAATGATTGTTGCCGGAGTGGCACTTATTGTTAAATGCGATACAATCAGAAGAATTATATCTATGCCTTTTGATGGAATAGGACAGATGGTTCCCCTTATTGTAACAGCAGCTTTGTGTATTGTTGTATCAACCAATGATATTTCGGCACCATCGGTATCCCTTGAAGGTAAAAATATATGGATTTTACAGGTGTTTCCTGTGTCAGCATGGCAGGTATTAAAGGCAAAGATGAAGCTGCATTTGCTTCTGACCGTGCCTCCTGCAGCTTTTATGACAGCATGCGCATTGGTTGTTACCAAACCTTCTGTTGAATTTTTAATATTGATACCTGTTACAGTTGCAATATTTATTGTTGATATGGCAATGTTCGGTCTTTTTATGAACCTTAAGACACCTAACCTTAACTGGACAAATGAGGTTGTTCCAATTAAGCAGTCCTTTAGCGTTCTTATTACGCTGTTTGGAGGGTGGGCTATTGTTATAATCTTTGCAATAGTATACCTTATAATGGACGGAGCTGTAAGTTCTGTTGCTTATCTTTCTATGATATGTGGCTTTTTCGCCCTTCTTGCAATATTGTTATTCTTCTGGCTGAAGAACAGGGGAACAAAAATATTTGAAAGATTATAATTGAAGGGATTGAAGGGTCAGACCCCATAAAATTTTTATAAACTTTTCTTTGAAAAAGTTTATAAAAATTTTATGGGGTCTGACCCTCTTTTTCCTTTTTTATATATTTTCTAAAAACAGTTCTTCAAGATTTCCATTAAGGGAAACTCCAAGATTATTTAATACTTTGTCAAGAAGAGCAAGAGTTTCCTGCATATCTTCCACATTACAATTCGCACCCATATGTCCGATGCGGATAACTTTTCCTGCAAGGAAGTCAAAAGAACCTGCAAGCATGATTCCGCCGGATTTCATCCCTTCAAGAATCTGGTCTGCACTTACATTTTCCGGAACATCAAATACTGTGACAGTGTTACAGAAACCACTCTTAAGGTGAAGCTTTAATCCCGCATCAACCAATGCTTTTCTTGTGGCATTACCAATCTTTTCGTGGCGCTTAATCATATCCTTGTCAGCCTTAATATTCTCAAATGCCTGTGCAAGCCCATATATATCACTTATAGGCATAGTGTAAGGAAACCATTTTGATTCATAATATCCGTCAAATATATTAAGATTGGCATAAAATGAAGCAACAGGTGTTTTGCGGTTGTGAAAAGCTTTCTTTGCATCATCGCTTACAACAACAAATGTAAGTCCCGGAGGCGCTGAAACAGCTTTTTGAGAACCCCCGCACAAAACGTCAATCTGATAGTCGTCAACACGAACTTCTTCACCAAACATGGCAGATACAGAATCCACCAGAGTGAGAATATTATATTTTTTAAGCAAAGGACATATCCGGCTTATATCATTCTTTACTCCGCTTGGTGTATCGCAGTGTACAACGGTAGCATACTTGAAATCGTGATTTTCCTCCAGAAATTTTTCCAGTTTGGAAACATCCAGGGTATTTTCATAGTCATCATGATAGACAGTAGGAATACCTCCGTAAAGGCTTACAAAGTCAGCAAACCCTTTTCCGTAAATTCCGTTATCAAGAACCAGAACCTTATCTCCCGGTTCCGTGAGAGTAGCACATGCTGCCTCAAGACCAAGAATTCCCTCACCATCCAGAATTAAAGCTTCATTTTTTGTGTAAAGAAGAGAGCTTATCAGCTCACAGGTTTTTTTGTAAAATTGTACAAACTCTACGTCAAGGTCAGGATTGGTGCATATTCTGCTTCGTGCCATACGCACATTTTCACTTACCTGGGTAGGCCCCGGTGTCATAATTTTATACATACAAATCTCCATTCTGCAATGGGCTGCTGCATTTATGCAATGCTTGCCTTAAGTGCAACGGCTCTTAATTTTTCTACAACAATAAGTACGATAACAGCGGCAACACCAATCTGAACCAGATTTCCCGGTATAGATGCCATTGGAGCAAGCCAGTTTCCGTAAATAACGATTTCTGCAATGTAGTAACCTACGACTTTGATAATGCAGGCAACACCGATTGCTAATGCATCATATCCGATTCCGTGGTGCTTTTCTGTGATTGCGCCAACAGCAAATCCCATAAGTGCAACTATTACAAATGTAAAAGGAGCCCAGAGTGTCCATCCGGAAAGAAGATCAAAAAGTCCCATTCCAACACCTCCTGCAATAGCGCCTGTCTTTTTCCCAAATATAATGGCTCCGATGAAAAGAGGTACATTGCCAAGATGAACAAGTCCTCCGTTGGCTGCGATAGGAAGCCTGATATTAACAAATGCAGTGAATACGTATGTGAGGGCTATAAACACTGCGGTTATTGTTATAAATTTGATATTGTTGTTTAAATTTGTTTTCTCATTTGACATAACTTTATCCTCCCAAATATCTGCTGATATTTAATTCCCCCAAGATATAATCTCAGGTTAAATGTATATTAGATACAAACTGGTATTTTATATAGTGCCAATTTGATAAATTTTGATAATGCCAGATTTTTTAGAAAATAGTCGATTGCGAAACTCTATGATTTAATACTATACGTTGTGCAATATAGTATAATTGCACATCCGTTCAGTAACAAAAATACGTTTCGCAAACGCCTATTTTTATAAAATATTAAGAGGATATTTCTTTATCAATTTGATATAATAAACTATATAGAGAGTGAGGGTGTTAATTTATGGCAAATCTTATTGATTATCTTAATTGGCGTGGAGACCTTACATTTGATAAAGTACCTTTTAACGACATAGACAATTTAATACTTGCGGAAATATCCTATGTGAATCTTACAGATATAGTACCTTCGGTAAAGAGCGGCGAATCCATAACATTAGAGGAGGCTTCATGCATATTTTTTGAAATGAATGATGAGGAAGAACTGAAGAATTCCAAGTCATTTATATGGCAGGCACCCTTCCTTATGAGAGAAGCAGCAAAAACGAAAAGGTTCAGGAACCTGTTGCTGTCCAATTATGCCGATAATATTGATGAAATTATAGAGATGCAGTTTGGGGTGTTTCACATCAAGTTGGATGATAAAAACACTTACATTGCCTTTAGGGGAACTGATGACTCCCTGGTGGGGTGGAAAGAAGATTTTAATATGAGTTTTATATCTCCGGTTCCTTCCCAGAAGGGTGCCGTGGAATACCTGAATAAGACTGCCGATAAACTTAGAGGCAATATATATGTGGGAGGACATTCAAAGGGTGGAAATCTTGCTATATACTCATCAGTTTATTGCCAAAACAAGATAAAAAGAAAAATTAAATGTATATATAATAATGACGGACCGGGATTTGATAAAAGCGTTATTGAAAGTGAAGAGTATCTTCAGATGAAGCCTAAAATCAAAAGTATTGTGCCACAACATTCCATTGTGGGTATGCTGTTGGAACATGATGATGATTATATTATAGTTGAAAGCAATGAACATGGAATTATGCAGCATGATGCCATGTCATGGCAGGTAATGGGTGCCGGGTTCCAACAGGCTTCTAAGCTTAGCTCTGCCAGTATCAGATTAAATAAGGCTCTGAGCAGATGGATAAACAGTATTGATAAGGAACAGCGGTCCGAATTTGTAGATACTTTGTTTAACATTATAACAGCCAGCGGAGCCAAGTATTTATCCGAAATAAACAGTGATATATTTAAAAGTGCCAAATCAGTTTTTATGCAGTATACATCTCTTGACAGAGAAAGTCGAAATATGATTAGGAGGCTTCTTATTTCTCTTACCGGAGAGATAGGAAAAACACGGCATAAATAGACTCAGTCCTTTATTTGTTTTCCGGTTTGATCCATATGGAAATTTTCTTTAATTATAAGTTGTGACACAGGAACAATCTCGTATCCCTGGGACTGAAGCCCTGTGATAACAGATTCCAATGCCTGAGCGGTAAATTTGGCACCGTTGTGCATAAGAATAATAGCGCCGTTATCCAATGCTTTATGCTGGGTAACGGTTTTTATTATGCTGTCTACCCCGTAATCCTTCCAATCAAGGGAATCAACGGACCACTGTACCGGATAGTAGTTGCAGCTGTAGGAAGTGGTGATTAATGTCGAATTGTAGTCACCATAAGGAGGCCGGAATAAATAGCTGTCGTAACCTGTAAGCTGCATGATGCTGTCATGAACAGCCATAATTTCTTTTTTTTGCTGTTCGGGAGAAAGCTTACTCATTTCTTTGTGATTCTGGCTGTGATTTCCAAGATCGTGTCCTCTGCTATATATCTCTTTAACCATATCAGGATAACTGTCCACCCATCCTCCTGTCATAAAAAATGTGGTCTTTACATTATATTTATCAAGAATATCTAGAATTTGTAGGGTATCTTCATCTCCCCAGGCTGCATCAAAGGATATAGCAACCTTTTTTTCATCTGTATCAACACAGTAAATTGGTAAATTTTTCTTACCGGCGGTGCAGTCCCCGTTGATATTTCCTCCGCCGATAGTGGCGCAGTCTTTTGCATTATCAGATTTTTTCTCATTTTCCTTCACATAGATAAAGAAAGAAATTGAAAAGATACTAAGAAAGAAACATAGGATTAAAGCAATTTTCAGAAAATTGCGGTTATTGAATTTCATAGAAAAACTCCGTGGTTCATACTAATACATTAATTAGTAGATTATATGTGAATTAAAGAAATAATATACAAGACAATTTAATAAAGAGAAATGGTGGTGGATGTGGCCGGTTGCGTGGTATAATTGCATAATGTAAGGCGTTAAATCGCTGCGTTTCGCAAATGTCTAATTACAGATAAAGATGAAAGGAGCCTCCACCATGAAATTTATGCAGTTCATCCGACAGGAATCTGTACTCATAGCTGCAATTATACTTGCTGTTTTATCCGCATTTTTGGTGCATCCGGATGAGGGGTACATTGATTATATAGATTTTCGTACATTGGGAATATTATTTTCTCTTATGACTGTTATGGCAGGGTTGAAAAGACATGGGGTGTTTGACCGGATGGGGCGGGCACTGTTTAAGCACACAGGGGGAACTCTTCAGCTGGTACTTGTGCTGGTAGGACTGTGTTTCTTTGGAAGTATGTTTATTACAAATGATGTGGCATTGTTAACTTTTGTGCCTTTCACCTTTGCCGTACTGGGTAATCTGGGGGAACAGACACAACATAGACTTGCCCTTCCTGTTGTGTGTATGCAGACAGTTGCAGCCAATCTTGGCAGTATGTTGACACCTATCGGTAATCCCCAGAATTTATATCTTTATGGTAGGAGTGGAATTAGCATAATGGAGTTTGTAGGCTTGATGCTGCCTTACACACTTGTTTCGGCGGTACTGCTTGTAGTATGGGCTGTTCTACTCTGCCGTGGACAGAAGGAAAAGATATCTTTTCCTACAATTGCACAACATCAGTCAGGACAGGGAAATAAAAAGATTGTGGTACTCTATGGGATTTTATTTGCATGCTGTCTCCTTGCTGTCATTCACATTGTTCATTATGGAATAATTTTTGCTGTTGTGTTGATTTGTACCTTATGTGTAGACCGCATTACATTATGTAAAGTGGATTATTCCCTCCTTTTAACCTTTGTGGCTTTCTTTATTTTTATCGGAAATCTTGGGCGAATTCCCATATTCTCTTCATGGCTTAGGGAAATAATTTCCGGTCAGGAGGTTTTGGTAGCAGTGATGGCTTCCCAGGTAACCAGTAATGTTCCTGCAGCATTGTTGCTTTCCGGTTTTACACAGAACATGGAAGCTCTGATTATCGGCACTAATCTAGGAGGACTTGGTACTCTGATTGCTTCCATGGCAAGCTTGATTTCGTATCGTCAGGTTGTTGGACAGATGCCTCACAGTAAAGGAAAATATTTTGGCATATTTACAGCTTCAAATATTATATTTCTCATGATTTTATTGGCGGTGTGGGTTTTAATAGGACGATAATAATTGGATTTTTTATGAGAAATTTTTTCATGGGAAGGGAGTGAACTAAATGGAAAGATATGCTGCTTTCCTGAGAGGGATTAATATAAGCGGAAAAAACAAAATATCCATGTCTGATTTGAAGAAAGAGCTGGAAAAAATAAATTTTGAAGACGTGCTGAAATAGGAAAAATCAGGATTGACAGGTGTAAATGGAATTGCCCTGTTAGCTTGTTTACTGGAAAATGTTAAAAAGTCTTATAGTCCGGAATTTAACCGGATTATAAGACTTTTTTAAATTTAAATACTAATTTTTTTTACATATAAGTAGGCATGTGAAAACGATTTCAAAAAATATTAAATCTATGAAATATGAAAAATACGCATTTTTAATGGGGTTTTTAGAGAAATTAGTCAATTTTATCATCAAATATTTTGACAATCTGTTCTTTTTTGGACAAAGAAAATTTGAAAAAACGATAAATCTATTGATAAAAACAGCGAGAAAACGATTTCACATTTTTGATTTTACAAACAGTAGAACTCATTATTATACTTGTGTTGTGTTAAAGGTGAGCTATGATTCTAGAGCATGTTCACAAAAATTATAGCTGAATGGAGGAAGTGGATATGTGTAATTGTAAAAATTATTGTTGCAATAATAAAGAGGAGGTCTGCTATGAGTGATCTTGTAAGAGGAATACATCATATTAACATTCATTGTACAGATAAAAATCAACTTGAAAGAACAGTTTTATTTTATAAAGAGCAGTTTGATTTTGAACCAATCAGACATTGGAAAAATGGACAGAGAGAGGTATATCTTCTTAGCACTGGTAATACAGCTCTTGAAATAGCGGCTCAGTCAACTGAACCGGAAGAAAAAAGTAAGGGAACTATAACTCATATTGCATTAGATGTGAGAAACATTGAAAAACTTGCAGAGAAGTTGAAGGATAGTGGCGTCAAATTTACTAAAGAGGTTACGGACAATGTCATAAAGGCAGAAAAACCAGTACCTATAAAGGTGGCATTCATTGAAGGACCTGCAGGTGAAGAGATAGAACTTTTTGAAGAATACGAATAAAAGATAATAATGGAGGAAAGTAAGATGAAGTACAAAAAGAGATTAAGAATAAAAGAAGTAACAAAAAGAGTTGTTTCATTGGCATCAGTGTTGGCATTGACAGCAGTTGCATTGGTGGGGTGCGGAAATACGAAAAAAGACAATGATTCAGCGTCTTTGGTTGAAGAACAGCAAACAAGAGATTATACAGGCGTCACCATAAGAGTTGGTGCCGGAAACGACGTTGTTAAGTATGATTTGGCGCAGGCACTTGGATATTGGGAAGAAGAATTCGGGGCTGACGGTATTAAAGTGGAAGTGGTGAGACTTAATAACGGAGCTGATTTTGTAGATGGTGTGTCAACAGGTTCTGTTGATATTGGAATATATGGAGATCAACCGATTATTGCAGCCATTACCGGAGGGAAAAAACTTCAGATTATAGGCCGTTCAGGTGATGATTCTGCAGGTTATAAGATTGTAACTTCACAGAATTCAGGTATTAATTCACTAAGTGACTTAAAAGGCAAGAAAGTTGGTATAACTCTTGGAACGAACGGTCACAAAGTGCTTATTCAGTCATTAAAGTCAGTTGGTCTTACACTTGATGATGTGGAGGTGGTAAACCTTTCTTCGGCAAACAGTATTGCTGCATTAAAAAATGGAAAAATCGACGCAACAGCAGGTTATACGGGTACAGGAGCAGATTTAGGCAGCTTTAAGGTTATTAAAGAGTATAAAGACGTAGCGCGAAGTATACATGTTATCGCAGCAGGAACAGACTTTCTTTCTGAATATCCTGAACTTGCTGCAAGAGTGTTGAAGGTTATTCAGAAAACAGGATTGTGGATTAATAATAACAGAAGTGAGGCAATCAAAAAAATCGTAGAAATAGGCGGATATACTGAAGCACAGGCAACAGCAATATATGATGCAGAAGTATGGAATGTACAGTGGGATGCAAAGGATGCTGAGGTTATAGAATATACATCACAGTGGCTGTACGAGTCAGATGTTTTAAAGAAACAGTTAAAGGCGAAGGATATGGTTAGTACAAAATATCTTAAACTTGCAGGATTTACTGTTGGCAGTGACATTGATTACTGATAGTTTTATCGGAGGAATGGGATGAGAAAGTTTATTAATGTGTTTGGAAAGGGACTGTATTTTATCGTTCCTGCATTGTTTCCGGTGATATTTCTTTTGGTGTGGCAGATAGCAGGAGTAAATGAATGGATTGATATATCAATTCTTTCATATCCTGAAGAAGTGATAGAATGCTGGGGGAAATATTTACGCAACGGAAAGTATTTAAAATATCTCATTGACAGTACATATAGATTTTTTATGGGATTTTTCTTTGGCTCATTAGCAGGATTGATTCTGGGCTTAATTATGGGACTCAGCAAATGGGTAAGCCGAATTTTTAGTGCAACTACAAGTTTGTTAAGATCAATTCCACTTATAGCCTGGGTTCCAATATGTATCCTTTCGCTGGGAACAGGAGAGACAACAAGAATATTGCTGGTTAGCATAGGCTGTTTCTGGTCGGTGTTTATTAATACGATGGATGGAATTAAGGGAGTTGATTATAAACTGGTAGAGGTGGCAAAAGAGCTTGAAAAGAACTGGATTGTCACAGTGACGGAAGTGATTATTCCTGCCGCATTTCCATCAATTGTAACAGGATTAAGAAGCGGTTTCAGTATGTCATGGAAATCAATAGTTGCAGCAGAGATGATAGGTGCATCCAGCGGTATCGGATTTATTATTTCGTATGCGAGAGAAATTCAGAGACCGGATATGATGTATATAGGACTTGTAACAGTGGCGATTATTGGATTAATTCTTGACATTATTCTTGTGAGGATACAGGATAGTATGCTTTCGAGATACTCCAATAAGTCCGGAAGCTGATATTAGATGAGAGGTAAAAGAATGGAACACGGAAAAGATATTACAATAAAAGGCCTTAAGAAATCATTTAAGCAACCTAATGGAATGCTTGATGTATTGTCAGGAATTGACCTCGAGATAAAGGCCGGAGAGTTCGTGAGCATAGTAGGGGCAAGTGGATGCGGTAAAAGTACATTAATTAAGATTATTGCGGGACTGGAGAAACCAACCCAAGGAGAGGTTCGTATTGGGGACAGGCTTGTGACAGCACCGTCAATTGATACGGGTTTGATATTTCAGGAATCCAGATTATTTCCATGGGAGAGTGTTGAAAAAAATATAGCCTTTGGAATTCATGAAAAAGTTTCAAAAAAAGAGAAGTCGGAAAGAATCAAAAAATATATAGATATGGTTGAGCTTAACGGCTTTGAGAAATCTCTTCCAAAACAGCTTTCGGGGGGTATGCAACAAAGAGTAAGTATTGCAAGAACTCTTATTAACAATCCATCCGTACTCTTGCTGGATGAACCTTTTGGTGCATTGGATGCTTTGACAAGAATTAATATGCAAAATGAGATTCTTGATATATGGAAAAAACACAGAACAACTATGTTACTTATTACTCATGATATTGATGAGGCTATCTTCTTAAGCGACAAAATTGCCATAATGTCAAGCAGACCTGGAGTTATAAAGAGGTTGATAGATGTTCCGCTGGGAAAACCACGGGATAGAAGCAGCGCGGATTTTGTAAGAATAAGAAGAGATATATATGGAGAATTTTTTGAAAACACAGATATAAATATTGAATATTACATTTAATGGCTAAGAGGTTTGGAATGAGAGTAGAAGAAGTTTTACAGAAACAATTTATAAATGATATTCCGGACAGAACAGTTGTTGGTATAGATATTGGATCGCGTCAGGCAAAAGCTGTGCTTTTGAATGATGGAAATATATATACAACAATTATGCCCACAGGTTTCTATATGCAGGAGACCGCTGAAAACCTTCTGGGAGAATTATTAGGACAAGCGGGACTGGAAAGAAAAGATGTTGAATTCATAGTGGGAACCGGATATGGAAGAGTATCGCTGGACTTTAGCGATATTCCCTACAGACTTATAACTGAAATAGCCTGTCATGGAAAGGGCGCACATTTTCTTGCCGAGGATATTAGAACAATCATTGATATCGGTGGACAGGATTCAAAGGCAATTCAGATAAATCCGGAAAATGGAGATGTAATTACATTTGCCATGAATGATAAATGTGCTGCGGGAACAGGCCGCTTTCTCGAGAAAATATCAGGAGTGCTGGGACTGGATGTAACAGAAATCGGGGAGGTTTCTCTTAAAGCGGATAAATCTATAAAAATAGATAGTACCTGTGTTGTATTTGCTGAATCAGAAGTTGTATCACAGAGGGCAAGAGGAGAAAAGGTGGAAAATATTGCTTCAGGCATCCACTATGCAGTTGCAAAGAGAGTGACAGGACTACTCAATAAGGTTGGAATAGAGTCAAATGTACTTTTTACAGGTGGAGTATCTAACAATATCGGAATGAAAAAAGCCTTTGAGGAACTCCTTGGTATCAAAATAGAGGAAAGCAAACTTAATACAGTGTTTGCAGGGGCTCTTGGTGCGTCCGTGTTTGCTGCAGAGTTTGCCAGAAATCAGGCTGTTTCAGAAAAAGAAATAAATGTAAAGAAAGATGACAAGGATTTTTCGATAGATTTAACATCATTCAGAAAAGAGAAGGAGAGAGAGTATAAGGAGTTTGTAAATCACACGTCAGGAAAAAGTGCTTATGTGGCCTATACATGTACATACACTCCGTTGGAAATACTGGCATCAGCGGATGTGGCCTATACAAGAATTTACACTAAAGGAACACAGGAGGAAATAATCAGTGCTGAAACGGTGACGCAGAGTATGTATTGTGACCATGCAAAGAGCATTATAGGCACATTTTCAAGAGAGAGTGAGTTGGCCAAAGCAGTGGAAAAGGTATATACATTTTATACTTGTGGATGTATGAGAGCCGCAGTAGAAGCACTTAATTTCTTGTATGTTCCTGCAATAATATATAATTTGCCAAGAAAGAATAAAGATGAATCTTCATTATCTTTTTTGGCGTCAGAAATTAAGTCTTTTAAGAAGGATCTGGAACAACTCACGGGAAAGACCATAAGCGATGATACTATTAGGGAAAATATAAAGAAGTATACAAAAATAAGAAGTAAGCTTCTTGCTATAGCAGAGTATAGAAAAGGAAGTGCTCCTCTGCTTACAAGTAGTCAGTATCAAGAAATAATGTCAGGCTATTTTACTATGTCACCGGATACTTTATTGGCTGAGTTGGACAAACTGCTAGAGCAGTTGGAGAAGGCGGAGCCATCAAATAAACAGAGAATAAGACTTTTGATATCAGGAGGAGTCATTGCGGAAGGTGATACCAAACTTACCAAAATAATAGAAGAGTTAGGTGCGGAAATAGTTGTTGAGGATAACTGTACCGGTGTGAAAGCCTTAAAACTAAAGATTGATTATGAAGAAGACGATGTGTATGAAGCACTTGCAAAGGGATATCTCAACAAAGCCCCATGTTCACGTATGACCTCAAGAGAAGAAATGATAAGTGAAACGGTTGGTTTGGCAAGGGAGTACGATGTAGATGGTGTTCTTATGTACTACATTAAATTTTGTCCATGTTTTGGAATTATGGAGAAAAAATACACAGATACTTTCAATCGTGAAAATATACCACTTCTCATCATGTCAGGTGACTATTCAAAGGGAGATGAGGGACAGATTAAAACAAGATTGGAAGCATATCTTGAATTGTTACAGCAAAGGAGGGATAGAAAGTGAGTATTACAGATTTATCTCAAATAAAAGAACAGCTTGATTATCTTGAATACAGTAAAAACGTTGTTCACAGGCATTCCAAGGCTGTGGGAAAATTGCTGGATTTATTTCGTGATCATTTTGATAATGCAATAAAACAGATTTCGGAGCCTGGTGGAAAGCAGGTAGTGCTTACGGATTTCTTCCCTCAGATTCTTATGTATGTGGCAGACTGTGTTCCGTTGAGCGTAGCAGATTTGGCAAGACTCGGAACATCAACAGATATTCAAAATGCAGAGAAATACTTCCAGATTCCACCAGAGACCTGTCCCATGTTGAAATCTAAAATCGGTGGGTTGTATATGTTGAGGGATAAGCCTGTAAAGAAGTCAGTCCTTGGGCATTATATTTGTGAACCCCATGTTGGCGCGATGTCGCTTATGGATACATATGGTTATGAAACTTACTGGATAGATGGTCTTAAGAAATTTGCAGGTGATGATAAAGACAGATATAAGCTTGTGGTTGATAAATATAGAGATGAAATAAGAAACCTTTTTTATTGGATTAATGGAAAGGCTTACGATGAAGACAGATTTAGAAAGGTTTTGAAGGATGATAACAGAATACATAGTAAAGTGGATAAAATCATGGAATTTCAGAAGAAATTTCCATCTTATATGAAGTCACTGCCGTCCATGATGATGATTAGCGGGCGTGGAGGATATTATGGTCAGCCGGAAGCTTTTGAGGAAATTCTGGATGAGTTGATAGAAGAATTTGAAAATCTCAAGGAGGGTGAATATAACGAAAAGCTTGTGAAACTCACATGGGCCGGAGTCAGAGGAGTAGATTTCTCGGTATATAATGCTCTTGATGTTTCAGGTGGCGTGGTGGTTGCATGGACGATAGCCGGAAGTGATTCCAGATATTATGATGAAGAAAAGGATCCTCTGGAGTCGTTTATTGAATACAATATGGGAAATATCAATAATTCAAGTATGGAGGATGCAGCCAAGAGAGAAGAGGACTTATATAAGAAATCAGGATCAGATGGAGTATTAATATACGGCACACTGGGATGTACGAATTTCACAATTAATAGAGAAATTTCAAGGCGTTATCTAAGTGAACAGGGAATACCTACATTGGCAATTCAGGGAACGCCACTGATAGGGGAATCAACAGGTCAGCTTTTAACAAGAATAAAAGCATTTATCGAGATGCTCTCCTGATTCTGAGACTCTAAAAGCTATTTCTGTCGTAATTGAAAGAATTGGAGGAAACATGAAATATAAAATCAAAGAAATATTTGATCCAAGGTATGCAGATTATAACCTGGAAAAAGCAGCTGTTGGAATTGATATAGGGTCAAGAGGCTCAAAAGCGGTTCTTATTTATAAAGGAGAATTATATACACAGATGGTGCTTAGTGGGATATCCAGTAAACAAACAGCAAAGGAGTTGTTTGAAAAGTTGATTGAAGAATCGGGGATAAGCACCGATGAAGTTGTTGGAATTGTCGGAACCGGATATGGCAGTGTCGCCATGGATTTTGGAAATATACCGTTTAATCCCGTTACTGAGATTACCTGTCATGCTCTTGGCGCACATTATCTTAATGTGAAGACGAAAACTGTTATAGATATAGGTGGTCAGGATTCTAAAGCCATAAAGGTTAATACTTATGATGGTAAAGTGGTCGATTTTGTGATGAATGATAAATGTGCAGCAGGAACAGGACGTTTCCTTGAAAAAGTTGCGCAAATATTAGAGCTAAAGCTTGATGAGCTGGGACCGGTGGCAGTTAAATCTGAAAAACCCTGCGATATTTCTTCTCAGTGCGTGGTGTTTGCAGAATCTGAGATAATTTCCCTTCGAGCCACAGGAGCCAAGAAAGAGGATATAGCGTATGGTGTTCATCTTGCAACTGCAAGGAGAGTTCGTAATCTGTTAAGAAGGACAGGGTTTGAGCCTGATATTCTATTTACAGGTGGTGTTAATAATAACATAGGTATGATTAAAGCTTTGGAACAGATACTGGGAGAAAAAATTGTAAGAGTTAAATTGGATACTATGTATGCGGGTGCATTGGGTGCTGCTCTTACAGCAGCTTCCAAGTGATTTACATCGAGTGATTTATATATTATTTGGGATTTATAACTCTTTTCCTCATAGGTGTGCAGTCTTAATTGACTGCGCACCATTTTTTGTATTGCAGAAAGAGGGATGTCAGGACATAAGAAAGAGTAAAAGAACAAGCAAAACGGGGCATGGGAGGAGAAAAAGAAGCACCCATGCCCCGTAAAGAACTATTTGACTCACTTAATGACCTGCTTAAAATATCTTCAGTATTATTGTTTTAAAACCTCATGTAATGTGCAGGTGTCAGTGTTAAATTTTTCGCCAAGAACCGAACTGCAAAGAGATATACAGTAAGATAAAGAGAAGTCTGAACAGCCGGAACAACGTCTGATTGCACTGGAAGAAGCAAGGCTTTCCGTGTAATCCTTAAGTTTATATGTAGTTATTTTTGAACGTCCGTACAATAAATGCGTTACCACAGGGGTCATGGTGTATTCCTTGATATAACAATTAGAACCGTCTTTTACCAGAGTAACGTTTGCAAGTCCGCCAATCATTTCTTCCTTCATATCCTGATTGGATACAAAATTTCCTAAAGAGTAGAAAACAAGCATCTGATGACCATCTTCTCCTGTAAGAACTTCCACCGGTTCAATAACGTGAGGATGAGTTCCGATAACAACATCAACCCCCAGTTTTAAAAATAAATCTGTCCATTCTTTCTGGGCAGTTGAGACTTTAAGATAATTTTCAGTACCCCAGTGAGGACATACAACAACCATATCCGCAATGGCTTTAGCTTTGGTTACATCCTGGGTTATTTTCTCGGTATCAAGAAGATTAACGGCGTATGGATTAGAAGAAGGAATAGGAATTCCGTTAGTTCCATAAGTATAATTAAGGATGGCAACTTTAAAACCATTCTTCTCATACACATATATATTATTGTACTCTTCTTCAGTTTGATTAATACCCAGAACTGCAACTTCAGGATGGGAGGTCTTCCAGTACTCTATGCACCTGTTGAGACCGTTGAGCCCCTTATCCAAAGAGTGATTAGAGGCACTGCAGATTACATTAAAGCCGTATTGTACTTCTGTATCTCCCAGTTCCTGAGGACTGTTAAAACAAGGATATGCAGAAAGTCCCAGTTCAGTTCCTCCAAGGATAGTTTCCTGATTAAGAATTTTAATATCGCATGCTTTAATATCATCAGCGATATTAGTAAAAAGATGATCAAAGTTGTAGGTGCCGTCTGCCATCAGACCGCTCCCGTAAACTCCTTCGTGAATAAGCATATCCCCAATCATCATAATGTTAATTTCCACAGGGGCAGCAGTAGTTGGTGGTACCGTTTCCAATGGAGCAGATGTTTCTTCAAGGGAAATACCTGCAGCACCGGTAACTTCATTGATGGTAGTTTGTGAGCCGCATCCTCCAAAGCACAGTGCAGAAAATAACATCAAAGATGCCATGATAAGGGAAGTTATCTTTTTGTACATTTTTAATTTCATAAAACATTCAATCCTTTAACATTTTTTATTTTTCCTGACGCCCTATCGTAGCATGCCCGATAGCACACCGGGTACCACGCCAGACAACATATCCGGTAACATATATATTTCTTTAATAATACAACAACGCAAGTTATAAAGCAAATAAGGATTGGGGATGATGGCATAATTTAATTTTCTAAAGCGAAAAGTTATATACAAAAGCACAGAGAATGTAGTATATTTAATTAGATATTGTCAATCTGGTATGGCAATAATATTGATATTGTGAAAGGACAGGTGTTATATGGGAAAATATACTAAAGAAGACATATTCAGACTGGTTGAGGAAGAGGATGTTGAGTTTATCAGACTCCAGTTTACGGATATGTTCGGCGTTTTGAAAAATGTTGCTATAACTTCAAGTCAATTAGAAAAAGCGTTAAATAATAAGTGTATGTTTGACGGTTCATCCGTTGAAGGCTTTGTAAGGATTGAGGAATCGGATATGTATCTGTATCCAGACCTTGATACATTTGCCATATTCCCTTGGAGACCACAGCAGGGTAAAGTTGCAAGACTCATTTGCGATGTATATACACCGGACGGCAATCCTTTTGAGGGAGACCCGAGATGGATTCTTAAGAAGGTGGTAAATGAAGCAAAGCAGATGGGATATACGTTTGAAGTAGGACCGGAATGCGAATTTTTCCTGTTCCACACGGATGATAACGGACTTCCTACGACGCTGACTCATGAAAAGGCGGGTTATTTTGATTTGGGACCTACCGATTTAGGGGAAAATGTGAGACGTGATATGGTACTTACCCTTGAGGATATGGGATTTGAAATTGAAGCCTCCCACCATGAGGTAGCACCTGCACAGCATGAGATAGATTTCAAATATGATGAAGCTTTAAAGACAGCCGATAATATTATGACATTTAAGCTTACGGTGAAGACTATAGCTAAAAGGCATGGCCTTTATGCAACATTTATGCCAAAGCCTAAATTTGGTATTAACGGTTCGGGTATGCATGTTAATATGTCCCTTGCAACACAAGACGGAAAAAATATATTTGCAGATGAGAACGATAAGCTGGGCTTGTCAGAAGACGCATACCATTTTATTGCAGGCTTACTAAAGCATGCAAAGGGAATGACGGTTATTACCAATCCGCTGGTTAATTCCTATAAGAGACTGGTTCCGGGATATGAAGCTCCTGTTTATATTGCTTGGTCTGCAACTAACAGAAGTCCGCTTATCAGAATCCCTGCATCAAGGGGTAACGGTACAAGGGTTGAGTTAAGAAATCCGGACCCTGCGGCTAATCCATATCTTGTTCTTGCAACCTGCCTTGCCGCCGGTCTTGACGGAATCAAGAATAAGCTGGAAGTGCCGGAAAGCATAGACAGAAATATATTTGAGATGACGGATGAAGAAATTAAGGAGGCAGGAGTAGATACGCTTCCTGAAAATCTTTATGATGCAGTTGAATGCCTTAAGAAGGATGAATTTATCTGCGGCGTATTGGGAGACCATGTGGTTGAGAAATATACAGAAGCAAAGATAAAAGAGTGGAATGAATATAAAGTTCAGGTACAGCAGTGGGAACTTGATGAATACCTTTACAAGTTCTGATTGAGAGGGCAAAACATAAGAAAGAGGTAAATATGGCTACACTAATTATTGCATTTCCTAAACTGGAAGAAGCAAGAGCAGTCAGAAACCTTTTAGTCCGACGAGGATATGATGTGGCAGTACCGTGCACAAGTGGGGCTCAGACAATTAATCAGGCCGACGCCCTGTCAGACGGGATAATCATATGCGGATACAAACTATCAGATAATATGTTGTACTCTGAACTGTATGAATACAAGCCCAAAAGCTTTGAGATGTTGTTAGTGGCATCACAAAATTTGTGGGGCGATTGTCAGGACAGTGGAATCGTCTGTGCGGCAATGCCGATTAAAGTGAATGATCTTATCTCAACAATAGAGATGATGCTTCAGGCTCAGTACCGAAGAAGAAAAAAAGCAAGATCGACACCAAGACAAAGGAGTCCCGAGGAACAAAAGGTTATTGATGACGCAAAGCATTTGCTTATGGATAGGAACAATATGACAGAGCAGGATGCCTTTAGATATATTCAAAAATGCAGCATGGACAGCGGAAATACCATGGTTGAATCTGCGGCTATGATATTGGGCATTTTCAATAGCTAAAGGTAGCCTCATTCATGGGGAGGGTATCCTGTCAGGAATATTTTTTCATGGCATTAAGCGTAAAAAAAGGAGAGGGTTATGAATTTCACAAAAATGAATGGAATCGGGAATGATTATGTTTATGTGGATTGTACGAAGAAGGATCTTCCCAACGCAAGTGAGGTATCAATAAAAGTCAGCGACAGACACTTTGGAATAGGCGGTGACGGATTGATACTTATAAAATCTTCAGATAAAGCAGATTTTTATATGGAAATGTACAATGCAGACGGCTCGCAGGGCCAAATGTGTGGAAACGGAATAAGGTGTGTCGGAAAATATGTATACGATAACGGACTTACCAATAAAACAACGCTCACTGTTGATACTCTTGCCGGAGTTAAGATTCTTCAACTTCATCTTGGCAGTGACGGAAAGGTTGAAACAGTTACAGTAAACATGGATTCTCCCATTCTGGAAGCCAAGGAAATTCCTGTGGATTTGACACTTTTAAAATCATACAGAAATGATAAAAAGATACCTGAGAGTGTTACCGCAGCTATCAAGGCCCGGGAGATGATAATATCGGAAGAAATTGAGGTTTTGGGACAGACATATAGTGTTACATGCGTATCCATGGGTAATCCTCATGCCATTGTATATCTTGATAATAATGTAGATATGGATAAGTTTGAAATTGAAAAAATCGGACCTTATTTTGAGAATCACAAAGCATTTCCGGAGAGAATAAATACAGAATTTATTCAGGTGATTGACAGAAATAATCTTAAGATGCGTGTATGGGAAAGAGGCTCCGGAGAGACTCTTGCCTGCGGAACCGGAGCTTGTGCAAGCCTTGTGGCTACAGCTCTTAATGGATATTGCGACAACACCGCAACGCTTCATCTTCTGGGAGGAGATTTGAAAATTACATGGAATCAGGAAGATAATAAGGTATTTCTGGAAGGACCTGCTGAAACCAATTTCACAGGAACAATAGATATCTGAGGCAGAGAGTATTATTTATAAGATTAGGGTGGCAAAAGCCCCCTTATAATTCTATGTCCTTGCAAATTGCACAAAGAAAGTTGTTTGCATTCCATTGTGCTAACCGTTCCGATGAGCCTCTTAGGGCAAAAATCGTGTTCAGCAAAGGCTTCCACGATTTTTAGAGTCTCATCTCCACAGCACAAAAGTCATTTAAACAATCTTTTTTGTGCAATTTGCTACTCAAGTTCTTATAAGAGGCTTTTGCCACCCTAATCTATATAAAAATTTTACCCAGGATAACAAATATAAACAGAAACGGAGAAAAAAATTTATGATGACAGATATGAATATGAAAGAATTTCTTAATGTACTTTCATCAAGCGAACCTGTTCCCGGCGGCGGCGGAGCCAGCGGATATGTGGCAGCAGTGGGGATGAGCCTTGGGAATATGGTTTTGTCATTAACCACAGGAAAAAAGAAGTACGCAGAGTATCAGGAAGAAATAGAGGAATCTATAAAAAAAGCAACTGTGCTAACTGACAGACTTTCTGAGTGCATGGATAAGGATGCGCAAGCCTTCAAACCTTTGTCAGAAGCTTACGGTCTTCCAAGAGAAACCGAAGAGGAAAAGAAATACAGAGATGAAGTAATGGAGAAGGCACTGGTTGTTGCCAGCGAGGCTCCCCTGGCTATGATGGAAATTATAGTTGAAGCCATGGAGCTTATGGACAGAATATCAATTATAGGCAGCAGAATCGCAATCAGTGATGCAGGAGTGGGGATACAGATGCTGAAGGCAGCTCTTAACGGTGCATCCCTTAATGTGTATATCAATACTAAACTTATGAAAAATGAAGATGTGGCACAGGATATGAACACAAGAGCTGATGAACTTGTCATAAGAGGAAATGAGCTCGCTGATAAGGTATATGATGAAGTCATGGACAATATAAGATAGAAACTCGTTATGCATAAAACACTTTGCTAAATGCTGCGGAATGGAGAGAACAGTCTGAAAAAACCTTATATGAAAGTTTTTTCAGACGGCTATTTGTGCCGCAGGCACCACAAATAGCTTTTATCGCAGAGCCAAATTTGACATTTGGCTCGCGATTCCTTCGGCACTACAGTGCCTGCGGAATGGAGAGAATATGGAAATACTTAAAGGCTTACCGGTAGCCAACGATATTAATGAAAAGTTGGTTGAAGAGATAAAGAATATAGAAGGGGCGCTTCCTCATCTGGCTATCATAAGGGTTGGTGAAAGACCTGATGATTGCAGTTATGAAAGAGGCGCAACCAAGAAGATGGAAAAGGTGGGAGTAAGATGTACTTCCTATACATTTCCGGGAGATATTGATAATGATACCTTTCAGAAGGAGTTTGATAAAATTAACGAAAATCAGGATATAGACGGAATTCTTCTTTTAAGACCTCTTCCTAAACATCTTGATGAGAAGGCGGTGGAGAACAGAATTGATCCAAGAAAGGACCTTGATGGAATCTCTCCCCTTAACCTTGCCAAGGTATATGCCGGTGATGAAACGGGATATGCGCCATGTACTGCGGAGGCTGTAATTGAAATGCTTCATTTTGCAGGTATTGACATTAAAGGCAAGAGAGTTACGGTTGTGGGAAGAAGTCTGGTTATAGGAAAGCCTGTATCAATGCTTCTTATGAAAGAAAATGCTACAGTTACCGTATGTCATACAAAGACTGAGGATATGGCTGGAACCTGCAGAAATGCACAGATTCTTGTGGCAGCAGCAGGCTCGGCGAAGATGATTAAGCCGGAATTTGTATCGGAAGGTGCCGTTGTAATTGATGTGGGAATAAATACCGATGAAGAGGGAAATCTTTGCGGTGATGTGGATTTTGACAGTATTGTGGATATTGCCTCTGTGGCAACTCCTGTTCCCGGAGGCGTTGGCTCAGTGACAACATCAGTGTTGGCTAAACATTTAGTTAAAGCTGCAAAAATGAGATAATCATTTCAATAATGAATACAGACAGGCAGCTAAACACTGCAACCTGAAATAAACTTTTGTTAAACCATGCAAGGAGTATGGCAACAACAAATGCAACGCCGGCAGAAATTACACTGTCAGTGGCAGAGAGTATTGCAGGAAATGTCATTACTGCAAGTGTTACATAAGGTACATAATACAGGAATGATTTGATAGTAGTATTTTTAATTTCTTTTCTAATAAGAGTCAGTGGCAGCACACGTATCAGATACGTGACCGCTGCCATTATTAATATGTATATATAAATGTTATTTGCCATAATTAACTCCTTGATTCCTTAACCGGGAACAGTATAGCTGCTGTTAATGATATAACAACGGTAAGGATTATTATTCTTGTGCCTGAAGCTATGTTACGTACTACCGGGGCGTAGGATGCAATGCAGCTTAATGCCATGGAAACAGCCACAAGCCCTGCTATTACCTGGTTCTTTCGTGATGGTGGAATGATTATTGCAATAAACATTCCGTATAAACCTACACTTAAGGCACTTACCACGCTTACAGGCAGGATATTACCGAACAAAACTCCCAGATATGTTCCTAAAACCCATCCCGGGGAAGCTATTGCAGCAATCCCGTACATATAAAATGGGTTCAGCTTTTCCGGTACGGAAACTGTGAGACCAAAAATTTCGTCTGTAACGAACAGACCCATAATTAAACGATGGAAAAATTTCATACCGGAGTCAAGCTTTTGACTTAAAGAACAGGACATAAGAAAATATCTTGCATTTATAATCAGTTCCATAATTGCAATTTCCGCATATGTGGACAAAGCAGCGATACAGGTAAAACCGGCGAATTCACCGGCAGATGCATGGCATGTAACGCTTGCCAGCGCACCTTGAAATGCGGTAAGTCCCGCATTTTTAGCAGCAATTCCTAAAGTGAAGGAGACAGCCAGATATCCTAAGGCAATGGGAATGCCATTGTTTAAGCCTTTCCGAAACCAATATAAGTTAGAATTATTCATAGAAAAACTCCAATCAACACATTATAACATTATAATTAAACGCAAGCTGTAATTACACGTGACCTATAATATAACATATATTTTTTTTTATGCAATTAAAATTTGATTAGGGTGTCAAAAGTCTATTAAAAAAACTCGAGCGGCAAATTGCACAAAGAAAGTTGTTTGCATGACTTTAAACAATCTTTGTGCAATTTGTCAGGGCATGTAATTATAATAGGCTTTTGCCACTCTAATCAAATTTATATGAAAAAATATAATGTAAATCTTATAAAGACAATCTCTTGATTTAATAATAATCTTATGATATCATGCGTTTATGTGAATAAAAGAAAGACTGTGAAAGAGACTTCTTTTCATGGAACCTGACAGGAAAGACGATGCCGCCGACTGAAAGCATACGCAGGGAATTGATAAGAGGAACACTCCGGAGTTGAATGGTTGAATTTCTGATATTGTTTCAGGGACTAGGTCATTACGTAGTACGCGTTAAGTACATTAAAGGGGAATGAGTCGGATGTCCGATTTGTTCAATGCGGGTGGTACCGCGGATAATTTCGTATTATTCGTCCCGGAGTACGTTGAGTATTCCGGGACTCTTTTTGTTTAATAGGAAATTCCTCCGAATTTTCTGTTAAATAAAAAAACACTTCGTGAGGATGCCCACGCTTTTGCAATAAGAAAGGAGAACATTGTTAAAATGGCAAATATTTACAGAGATGTAACATTACAGAATGTAAGTGAGAACGACATCGGAAAGACTTTAAAGGTTTCAGGATGGGTTGAGAATATTCGTGACCACGGTGGAGTTTCATTCATTGATTTAAGAGATATGTATGGGGTACTTCAGGTGGTTTTAAGAGACACATCACTTCTTGAAGGAATTCACAAGGAAGAGTGTATATCTGTAGAAGGAATCATGGAGCAGAGAGATGAGGAAACCTACAATCCAAAAATTCCTTCAGGAACAATTGAGCTTGAGGCTAAGAAGATTACTGTTCTGGGACAGGTATACCAGCAACTCCCATTTGAAATTCAGACTTCTAAGGAAGTAAGAGAAGATGTAAGACTTAAATACAGATATTTGGATCTTAGAAATCCTAAGGTTAAAGATAACATGATATTCAGATCACAGGTTATATCATTTCTTCGCCAGAAAATGACAGAGATGGGATTTTTGGAAATTCAGACTCCTATTCTGTGTGCATCATCTCCTGAGGGTGCCAGAGATTATATTGTGCCTTCAAGAAAGTATAAGGGAAAATTTTATGCGCTTCCACAGGCACCACAGCAGTATAAGCAGCTCCTTATGGTTTCGGGATTTGATAAGTATTTCCAGATAGCACCATGTTTCAGAGATGAGGATGCCAGAGCAGACCGTTCACCGGGAGAATTCTATCAGCTGGATTTTGAAATGAGCTTTGCTACCCAGGAAGAGGTATTTGCTGTTGGTGAGGAAGTACTTACATCTACATTTGAAAAGTTTGCACCGGAAGGGTATGAAGTAACTAAGGCACCTTATCCGATTATCAGCTATAAGCAGGCAATGCTTGAATTTGGTTCTGATAAGCCGGACCTTAGAAACCCTCTCAGAATTATAGATTTATCTGAATTTTTCAATAAGTGTACTTTCAAACCGTTCCAGAATAAGACAGTAAGAGCAATTAATGTTCATGCTAAGCTCTCAAAGGGACAGCATGAGAAGCTTCTTAAGTTTGCTACAGGAATTGGTATGGGTGGACTTGGCTATCTTGAAGTATTGGATGATCTTTCATACAAGGGACCAATTGATAAATTTATTCCTGATGACCTTAAGGGTGAAATCAGGGAACTTGCCGGACTTCAGGCAGGAGACACTATTTTCTTTATTGCAGATAAAGAGGACAGAGCAGCATTTTTCGCCGGCCAGATTCGTACAGAATTAGGTGAGAGACTTGACTTAATTGAGAAAAATGCATACAGATTCTGTTATGTTAACGACTTCCCAATGTATGAAAAGGATCCGGAGACAAAGAAGATCGGCTTTACACATAATCCGTTCTCAATGCCTCAGGGAGGTCTTGAAGCGCTTAATACAAAGGACCCTCTTGATATTTTAGCTTATCAGTATGACATAGTTTGTAACGGTGTCGAGCTGTCATCAGGAGCTGTCCGTAACCATGATATGCAGATTATGGTTAAGGCATTTGAAATTGCAGGATATGATGAAGAAGTTCTCAAAGCTAAATTCGGAGCCCTTTACAATGCGTTCCAGTTTGGAGCACCTCCACACGCAGGTATGGCACCGGGTGTTGACCGTATGATTATGCTTCTTAGAAATGAAGAAAATATACGTGAAGTTATTCCGTTCCCAATGAGCGGTACAGCGCAGGATCTTATGTGCGGAGCACCTAATGAAGTAACAGAGCAGCAGTTGAGAGAAGTTCACATTAAGGTTCGCGACTAGAGGAAAGCATTGATTTCACTGTTACCCGTTAAACAATTATTGAATTAAGGAGATGCACTATGGCAAATGTGATTAGTGATGAGACAATAGAATATGTTGGAATCCTTGCCAAGCTTGAACTTTCTGACTCGGAAAAGGAAGCTGCCAAGAAGGATATGGCAAGTATGCTTGATTATATTGATAAGCTCGGGGAACTTGATACATCAGGTGTTGAACCTATGTCCCATGTTTTTCCTGTGAATAATGTAATGAGGGAAGATGTTGTTACCAATGGTGACGGAAGTAAAGCTACACTTGCCAATGCACCGGAGAGCAACGATTCAGGATTTATAGTACCTAAAACTGTTGAGTCATAGAAAGGATTAGCGTATGGGTTTATTAGATTATACAGCCGTAGAACTTGCTGATAAGATAAAGTCAGGTGAAACCACAGCAACGGAGGCTATGGAAGCGGTTATAGCCCAGATTGAAAAATCTGAGGATGAACTTAACTGTTATGTTACATTTGATAAGGAAAAAGCACTGGAGGCGGCAAAAAAGGCAGATGAGGATATAAAGGCAGGTAAACTTACAGGACCTTTGGCGGGTGTTCCTTTTGCAATTAAGGATAACATGTGTACGGAAGGAATGTTAACAACCTGTTCATCTAAGATACTTGGAAATTTTGTTCCAACATATACAGCAGATGCCGTTAACAGGTTGACTCAGGCAGGCGCTGTTATTATTGGAAAGACTAACATGGATGAATTTGCCATGGGCTCTACAACAGAGACAAGTGCATTTGGCGTTACCAAAAATCCTAGAAATACACAGCATGTTCCGGGAGGTTCGTCAGGAGGTTCAGCAGCGGCAGTGGCAGCCAACGAGTGTTTTGCAGCTCTTGGTTCTGATACAGGCGGTTCAATCAGACAGCCTGCATCTTATTGCGGCGTTGTAGGCATGAAGCCGACTTACGGTACGGTTTCAAGATATGGACTTGTGGCTTATGGTTCATCCCTTGATCAGATTGGACCGTTATGTAAAGATGTTACGGATTGTGCAACAATCATGGAAGTTATTGCAGGCAAGGATGATAAAGATTCAACTTCTGTTAAGAGAGAGGACACTTCATTTACAAAAGCACTTGTAGATGATGTAAAGGGACTTAAGATAGGAATACCAAGAGATTATTTTGGAGAGGGTCTTGACCCTGAGGTAAAAGAAGCTGTTCTTGACGCGGCTAAGGTGCTGGAAAGTAAAGGAGCCATAGTTGAAGAGTTTGATTTGAGTCTTGTTGAGTACGCTATTCCTACTTACTATACAATAGCTGCAGCAGAGGCAAGCTCAAATCTTGAAAGATTTGACGGCGTTAAGTACGGTTATAGAACAAGTGATTATGAGGGCCTTCACAATATGTATAAAAAGACCCGTTCGGAAGGTTTTGGACCGGAAGTCAAGAGAAGAATTATGCTGGGTTCTTTCGTATTAAGTTCAGGATACTATGATGCTTATTATTTGAAGGCATTAAGGGTAAAGGCTCTTATTAAGAAAGCATTTGACGAAGCATTTTCAAAGTATGATGTGATACTTGGACCGGTTGCACCTACTACTGCACCTAAGCTGGGTTCTTCACTTTCAGACCCTATTAAAATGTATCTTGGTGATATATATACTATTTCGGTAAATCTTGCAGGTCTTCCGGGAATGAGCGTTCCTTGTGGCAAGGACAAGAATGGTCTGCCTATAGGACTTCAGATTATCGGCGATTGTTTTAAAGAAAATAATGTTATCCGTGCAGCTTACTCATATGAGCAGGCTCGTGGAAAATTTGAATAGGAGGTAGAGTTATGGCTAAAGAATACGAGACAGTCATTGGATTGGAAGTTCATGTTGAACTTGCTACAAAGACAAAGATTTTTTGCGGATGCTCGACAGAATTCGGTGGAGCCCCTAACTCCCATACATGCCCTGTTTGTACAGGTATGCCGGGTTCACTTCCTGTTCTTAACAAAAAGGTAGTTGAATACGCCGCAGCAGTTGGTCTGGCTACCAATTGTACAATTACAAAGGATTGTAAGTTTGACAGAAAGAATTATTTTTATCCTGATAACCCTCAGAATTATCAGATTTCACAGCTTTATCTGCCAATATGCAGAGACGGACATGTGGATGTTAAGCTTGAGGATGGAACACAGAAATCTATAAGAATACATGAAATTCACATGGAAGAGGATGCGGGAAAGCTTATACATGATGAATGGGAAGGTGTTTCTTTCGTGGATTTTAACAGATCGGGAGTGCCTCTTATCGAAATAGTTTCTGAACCGGATATGAGAAGCGCAGAAGAGGTTATCGCATATCTTACAAAGTTAAGAAATACCATTCAGTACCTCGGAGCGTCTGACTGTAAGCTTCAGGAAGGCTCTATGAGAGCAGATGTTAACCTTTCTGTAAGGGAAAAGGGAACGGAAGAATTTGGAACAAGAACTGAGACCAAGAACCTTAATTCATTTGCTGCAATTGAGAGAGCCATCAAGGCCGAGACTGCAAGACAGATTGACATTATTGAGTCCGGAGGTAAGGTTGTTCAGGAAACAAGGCGTTGGAACGATGATAAGGAATATTCTTATGCCATGCGTTCCAAGGAAGATGCTCAGGATTACAGATATTTCCCGGATCCTGATTTGGTTCCTGTCCACATAAGCGATGAGTGGCTGGAAGAGTTAAAATCTAAGCAGCCGGAATTCAAGGATGAGAAGATGAAGAGATACAAGGAAGAATTTGATCTTCCTGATTATGATATCAATATGATTACTGACAGCAAGAAGCTTGCGGACATTTTTGAGGAGACAACCTCAATCTGTAATAAGCCTAAGAAGGTTTCTAACTGGCTTATTGCTGAAACTATGAGAATCCTTAAGGAAAAAGAAATGGATCCGGAGGATATCACATTTTCTCCAAAGAGTCTTGCAAGAATCATTAATCTGGCTGATGAGGGTACAATTAACAGTAATGCTGCAAAGCAGGTTTTTGAAGCAATATTTACTCAGGATATTGATGTAGATAAATATGTTGAAGAAAAGGGCTTGAAGCAGGTTAATGATGAAGGTGCTCTTAAGGCAACTGTTGAAAAGATAATCGCTGAAAATCCACAATCTGTAGCGGATTATAAAGCGGGTAAGGAGAAGGCTATAGGATTTCTTGTAGGCCAGACTATGAAGGCAATGCAGGGAAAAGCTAATCCGGGAATGGTTAACAGCCTGCTAAAGGAACTTCTTAACAAGTAAAATGTACTGAGAAGGAGATAGGCATGAAGAAGGCTGATTTTGATGTTAAACTGCCGGCCTTTGTTGACAGGGTAGTTTATGTTAATAACTATGGTGCAAGACCATATTGTTATACTATTGAAGATGCTGATAACAATGCAGATGCCATTAACAGGGCAATCAACTATATTTCGGAAAAAGGCGGCGGAACAGTTGTTATACCGGAGGGAATCTGGTTTACTGCTCCAATTGAGATTAAGAGTGAGGTTGAGTTCAGGATTGAGAAGAACGCCATTCTGAAGTTTTCAAAGGATATTGACCAGTATCCTCTCATAATTACCAATTATGAGGGACAGGAATGTATAAGGGCAAAGTCTCCAATTACAGCAGAGAATGCGATTAATATTGGTATTACAGGCGAAGGAATAATAGATGGAAGCGGAGAACTCTGGCGCCCGGTTAAGCAGTTTAAGACAACCAGAAGACAGTGGGAAGCGCTTATGGAAAAGAGCCGGTACACCATTGATACTAAAGAGGGTGGAATCTGGATGCCGTCTGAGAGTGCATTTAAGGGTAATGAAAAGAATATTCAGCTAAATGCGGAAAATGCATTGGAGAGAGCCAAGGAGTACTATGATTTCTACAGACCTGTGATGGTGAGTTTAAGGCACTGCAAGAGCGTACTGCTTGATGGCGTGACATTTATGAATTCACCGGCATGGAATATTCATCCATTTTTCTGTACGGACCTCACAGTAAGAAATGTTAAAGTAAGTAATCCGTACTATGCGCAGAATGGTGATGGAATTGATGTTGAATCCTGCAATAAGGTTCATATTCACAACTGTACATTTGAGACAGGCGATGATGCAATATGTCTAAAGTCAGGTAAAAATGCTGTTGCAAGGCAGGTTGAGGGACCTTGTGAAAATGTATATATTCACGATTGTGTTGTTAATAAAGGGCACGGCGGATTCGTTATCGGAAGTGAGATGAGCCGGAGCATAAGAAATGTACTTGTTGAGGATTGTACATTCTTAGGAACAGATGTTGGCATAAGAATGAAGAGTGCACTTGGCAGAGGCGGTGTGGTAGAAGGTATCACTGTAAGAAATATCAACATGACAGATATTAAAGAACAGGCTATAATACTCACAATGTCCTATGTTCTCAATTCTCTTAATAGGGATGAAGAGATAAAAGGCGTCGACAAAGAGGATATTCCGTACTTTAAGAATCTGAATTTCGAGAGGATTCACTGCTTTGGAGCTAAGGAGGCACTTGTGATTGAACCTCTGAAGGATATGCCTGAGACAATTTCTGATGTGCATATAAAAGCTTCTACCTTTGTTGCAGCTAAAGAAAATAGAATTGCCGGAGATTCAGTTATAAATGAAAACACGGTATATGCCATGTCATGATGAATAATATTAAAGGGATAATCATTTGCATAATAATGAAAAAATTATTGCGGTAACTAATAGAGCAGAATTATGGACAAGCTCGTTAGTTACCGCATTAATTTTAAAAATTTAAATATAATTAAAAATAGAAAAAGTATGATTTAATTACAAATCATTAGGTAATTTCTCAGGGAAAATATTCTCATATTGTACATCCAATACATCTCTTATACCCTTAATTTCATCAGGATATATATGCCTCTGACCGACCTCGATTTTAGCGAGAGCGCTCCGGGTAACATCAATTCCTATGGTCTGAAGTTTTGCAGAGAGTTGTTCTTGAGTAAGTTCTCGATATATGCGAAGTCTTCTTATATTATCGCCTATCTGTTTTTCGAATTCTATATTCATTATATTAACTCCTCGTACAATATTTAACCTTATTATGATGAAATAATATAATAAATATGCACTTAAATAGGCGCAAAGGGAGAGGCGTTTTATGAAGGGTAATAGTCAGGAGAATTGTTTATTAATTGACATATATTGAGTACAATGATATACTAATTGCACTTATATGGGTGCAATTAGAAACTTATGATAATACATTTTTTCAGGGAAAATGTGTTGGAAAATCGTTCTAGTGTTGTAAGTTGTAATGTAATTAATCATTCTGAAATTAACTATATGTTTGATAAAAAATCCTTTACAACAATGAAGGACATATATGTATTAATGGATAATAAATATAATATTGACATTTCTTTAAGTGCACCCAAAAGATAAGTGAGTAATAAAAAATGGATGCCTAAGGAGGAAAAGATTATGTTTGAGAACGCAGGAAGTAAGGCATATGCAATTGTAAAGGTGTATGTTGTAATTGTAATGATAGCTACCCTAATTATTGGAATAATATTTTCTATACAGGGTGCAACAGTGGTAAGTAATATAAGTAATATGTATAGTTACTATGGTTATGGTAACTATTATGAAAAGGAGTTTAATTTCGGATTATTCCTTCTGTATTTATTAGTGGTTGCTCTTATTATGTTTTTTGAATATGTTACAGGAATAATAATGATTGCTTTTTGTGAGATGATGTCAGATGTGCATGATTTAAGAGATAAGTTTATTATAGAATCAGATCAGAAATACAACAACAGAGGGGTATTGATATCTGATGAGGATAGAAATAGGGATATAATTGCCAAAGGAGGTTGGAAATGCGCAGGATGTGGTAAGGTCCATCCATCTTATGAGACATCATGTGTGTGCGGAATGCTGAAAAGTAATAACTAATAGAGTCTATAAGCATTTAGCAATATGGAGAATTCTAAGGGATTATTAGAGTGAATTGACAGCAGTTATGAAGAAAAACAGGTATGTGATAATTATTAAAGATGTAACTTATATGATATATTCATAAATCAGATGGATGAATTAATGTTGAGAATTGCGGTAGTTGGAATTTATAAACGGGACAGAGCTAATATTGCTCTGCCCCGTTTATACTTATACAGTGGTGATTTTCTATCGTGACTCCAATTATTACTCTCCTTCAATCTCAGCTTCATAATCATCAAATATATAATTGAGGACAGGAGCCATTCCTACAAATTCGCAACCGTAAGAGTAGTAGTCTGAGCCTTTAATAGGCTGGCAACGTACAATTTTAACAACGCAGTAAAGAACATCTTCCTGTTCATCTCCCAGGCGAAGAGCTGCATTGAAATAGAAATCTATAGGCAGAATGCTCTTGGCTTCGAATCCTATGCCGCTCTTGGAAATATTAATAACTGTTATAGGGGAATCAATGTTGCTAATCTTTACATTGTCCTGTTTAAACAGTGATGAAACATTGAGTGTAAGATCTGCCTTAACTCTCTTATAGCGTCTTTTTTCCACAATTTCACTCATAACAACCCCTCCGTAATTTACGTATTTTAATGCGAATTACTACATCGCATTTTACAAATTGTTTCTATAATCATACACTGATATATGAATTTGTGCAAGTAAATGTCTATTGATTTTGATACATGACTGTTATATAATTTCTGGTGTATTTGTTAGTGTTAGCGTGAGTGCGATACTTGAAATAATTTATTAGGAAAAGGATGGACGAGATCATGGAAAAGTTTGAATTACTTTATGAAGGAAAAGTCAGAGAGGTGTATGATATAGGAGATAAGTTAGTAATTTCCGCAACCGACCGTATTTCAGCATTTGACCATATTTTAAAAAATGTTGTCACAGATAAGGGCGCTATACTTACACAGATGTCTAAGTTCTGGTTTGATTTCACAAAGGACGTAATTCCTAATCATATGGTTTCTGTTGATGTCAATGATATGCCGGAATTCTTCAGAAATGATAAGTATGCAGGAAGAAGTATGATGTGCAAGAAATTGACAATGCTTCCAATCGAGTGCATCGTTAGAGGATATATTACAGGAAGCGGGTGGGCAAGCTATAAGGATAATGGTACAGTTTGCGGTATCAAGCTTCCGGAAGGCCTGCAGGAATCAGAAAAGCTTCCTGAACCAATTTATACGCCTAGTACTAAGGCAGAGATTGGTGATCATGATGAAAATATCTCTTTTGAGGAGAGTATTGAGGTCTTAGAAAAGAAGTTCCCGGGCAAGGGTGAGGAATATGCTACTAAGATTAAGGATGCAACAATTGCCATTTACAAGAAGTGTGCAGAGTATGCATTAAGCAAAGGTATTATTATTGCAGATACCAAGTTTGAATTTGGTCTTGATGAGAATGGTGAAGTAGTTATCGGTGATGAGATGCTTACACCGGACAGCTCACGTTTCTGGCCATTAGAAGGATATAAGCCGGGACAGGGACAGCCTTCCTACGATAAGCAGTTTGTAAGAGACTGGTTAAAATCTAATCCGGACAGTGATTATCTTCTTCCGGAGGATATAATTGAGAAGACTGTTGAGAAGTATAAGGAAGCTTATAAGTTATTAACAGGTGAAGAATTTAAGAGAGCATAATACTATAAAGTGAGGTTATATATGAATAATAGCTACGTTGCAGAAGACGAGTTGCATGAAGAATGTGGTGTCTTTGGCGTCTATGATTTTGACGGTAATGATGTTGCGTCCACAATATACTACGGATTATTTGCATTGCAGCACAGAGGACAGGAAAGCTGTGGTATTGCAGTAAGCGATACAGAGGGACCTAAAGGCAAGGTACTTTCTCATAGGGATATGGGACTTGTTAATGAGGTATTTAATCCTGAAAACCTTGAGAAGCTTAAGGGTAATATAGGAGTGGGTCATGTCCGTTATTCTACTGCAGGAAGTTCTACAAGGGAGAATGCACAGCCGTTGGTACTTAACTATGTAAAAGGTACACTTGGTATGGCACACAACGGAAACCTCCTTAATGCTGTGGAGTTAAGGGAAGAGTTATCCTATACAGGAGCTATATTCCAGACAACAATAGACTCGGAAGTTATAGCTTATCTGATTGCCAGAGAGCGTCTTAATACTACAACAGTTGAGGCTGCTGTTAAAAATGCCATGATGAAGATAAAAGGGGCATATTCTCTTATTGTTATGAGTCCGAGAAAACTTATAGGAGCAAGAGATCCTTTTGGATTTAAACCTTTATGTATTGGTAAGAGGGATAATGCATATTTTCTTTCATCTGAAACCTGTGCTCTTGATACTGTAGGAGCAGAATTTGTCAGAGATGTTCTTCCGGGGGAGATAGTTACTATCACCAAAGACGGAATTGAGTCTGACAGAAGCATGTGTCAGGAAAAGAAAGCAAGATGTATATTTGAATACATATATTTTGCCAGACCGGACAGTAAGATTGACGGAATGGGAGTGTATGAATCAAGAGTTAATGCGGGTAGAATATTGGCAAAGACACATCCGGTTGATGCTGATATTGTAGTTGGAGTCCCTGAATCGGGAAATCCTGCGGCTCTTGGATTCTCATTGGAATCAGGCATACCTTACGGTAATGCATTTATTAAGAATAATTATGTGGGTAGAACTTTCATCAAACCTAAACAGGCGCAGAGAGAGTCAAGCGTACAGGTTAAACTTAATGTACTTAAGGAAGCAGTTAACGGAAAGAGAGTTGTTATGATAGACGATTCTATTGTGCGTGGTACAACCAGCAAGAGAATTGTTAATCTCTTAAAGGAGGCTGGAGCTAAGGAAGTTCATGTAAGAATCAGTTCTCCGGCATTTTTACATCCATGTTATTTCGGAACAGATATTCCAAGCGAGGATCAGCTTATAGCATCGGGTAAAACTGTTGAAGAAATCAGTGAGTATATAGGAGCGGATTCTTTAGGATACCTTGATACAGACAGACTCAGCGAGATGATTTGCGGAGGCACAGGCTATTGTGATGCCTGCTTTACCGGAAATTATCCAATTGAGCCGCCTACAATAGATATTCGTGGGGAAATGGGCTGATAAATAATGATAAAGAAAGGGTGCTGATTATGATTACAGTCATAGTCAACATCCTTTTTGTGTGAGGTTTTATATGGATAAGGAAAGATTGGAAAAACAGATTAGATTTATTGAGGAAATAGATAAAGAGAAGAAAATCGGAAGACAGACATATCTTGCAGATGGAAGCCGAAAAGAAAATGATGCGGAGCATGCGTGGCATATGGCCATTATGACATTTTTACTCAGTGAGTATGCCAATGAAGATATAGATGTACTAAAGACAATAATCATGCTGCTGATTCATGATATAGTGGAGATAGATGCAGGAGATACTTATGCTTACGATGAAAATGGTGTGAAAACACAAAGGGAGAGGGAACTAAAGGCTGCAGACAGGATATTTGCCATACTGCCTGAAGACCAGGGCAAGTATTTCAGGGAATTGTGGGAGGAATTTGAAGAAGGTAATACACCGGAGGCAAAGTTCGCCCATACTATGGATAATTTCCAGCCTACAATGCTAAATAATGCATCAGGGGGAAAAAGCTGGGCCGAAAGAGGAGTAAGGATAAGTCAGATTTTAAAAAGGAACAGTGTCACCCATGAAGGCTCGGAGGTATTATGGGATTATTCATATAATAACTTTTTAAAACCTAATATTGAAGCGGGTAACATAAAAAATGATTAATTATTGAACATGAAAAATCCCTATGATATACTTTAGTGGTTGACAAAGAAAAATTTGTACAACCATAATTTGAATGACGAAAGGCGGATTTAAGCGATGAACGACAGATATCAGACACCACTTGGCGAAAGATATGCAAGTAAGGAGATGCAATATATCTTTTCTCCTGATATGAAGTTTAAGACATGGAGAAAATTATGGATTGCTTTAGCAGAAACAGAGCATGAACTGGGACTTAATGTAACACAGGAGCAGATAGATGAGTTGAAGGCTCATCAGGATGACATCAACTATGATGATGCAAAGAAGAGAGAGAAGGAAGTAAGACATGATGTTATGTCTCATGTATATGCTTACGGACTTCAGTGCCCTAAGGCTAAAGGTATCATCCACTTAGGTGCAACATCCTGCTATGTTGGTGATAACACAGATATCATTATTATGACAGAGGGACTTAAACTGGTTCGTAAAAAGCTTGTTAATGTAATTAATGAGCTTGCAAAATTCGCAGATAAATATAAAGCACAGCCTACATTGGCGTTTACACATTTTCAGCCGGCACAGCCTACCACTGTAGGTAAGAGAGCCACACTTTGGATGAACGAGCTGGTTATTGATCTTGAGGATCTTGATTATGTTCTTTCAACAATGAAGTTGTTGGGATGCAAGGGTACAACAGGTACACAGGCATCTTTCCTTGAATTATTTAACGGAGATCATGATAAGATAAGACAGATTGACGGAAAGATTGCAGAGAAGATGGGATTTAAAGAGTGTGTTCCGGTATCAGGACAGACTTATTCAAGAAAAGTTGACACAAGAGTTCTTAATATACTTGCAGGCATTGCTGCCAGCGCCCATAAATTCTCAAATGATATAAGACTTTTACAGCATCTTAAAGAGATTGAGGAACCATTTGAAAAGTCTCAGATTGGTTCATCAGCTATGGCATATAAGAGAAATCCTATGAGAAGTGAGAGAATGGCTTCTTTGGCTGATTATGTTCTCTGTGATGCTCTTAATCCTGCAATTGTATCATCTACTCAGTGGTTTGAAAGAACACTTGATGATTCAGCTAACAAGAGATTATCAGTTCCGGAAGCATTCCTTGCAGTAGATGGAATTTTGGATTTGTATCTGAATGTTGTTGACGGTCTTGTAGTATATGACAAAGTTATTATTAAGCATATGATGGCAGAGCTTCCGTTTATGGCTACCGAGAATATAATGATGGATGCTGTTAAAGCGGGAGGAGACAGACAGGAGCTTCATGAAAGAATCAGAGAATTATCAATGATTGCAGGTAAGAGAGTAAAACAGGAGGGTCTTGATAATAATCTTCTGGAGCTTATTGCAGCAGACCCTATGTTTGGAGTTACTCTGGAAGAACTTCAGGCTAAGTTAGATCCTATGAAGTATGTTGGCCGTTCTAAGGAACAGGTTGAAGAATACCTTGCTGAGGTTATCAATCCGATTATTGAGGCTAATAAGGAATCTCTGGGTATGACTGCTACAATTAATGTTTAAGATTAAGAGATAAGCCCATTATAAAAACTTGAGTGGCAAGTTGCACAAAAAAGATAGGTTAAATGACTTTTGTGCTGTGGAGATGAGACTCTAAAAATCGTGGAAGCCATTGCTGAACACGATTTTTGCCCTAGGAGGCTCATCGAAATGGTTAGCACAACGGAATGCAAACTATCTTTTTTGTGCAACTTACAAAAAGCATTTTTTTAAAAAAATCTATTGACAAGAAAGTGCAAATAATATTATAATAGCAAAGCGGTTTGCGACAGCAGACAGGAACGCATGGGATCTTAGCTCAGCTGGGAGAGCATCTGCCTTACAAGCAGAGGGTCACAGGTTCGAGCCCTGTAGGTCCCACTTCAAGGTGAAAGTCTTGATACAATACAATATGGCGAGATAGCTCAGTTGGCTAGAGCACACGGTTCATACCCGTGGTGTCGTGGGTTCAAATCCCTCTCTCGCTACTCTCATGCAGCTACAGGCTGGAATGTGGACAATGAAAGGCACGATACAAGGATGACTTGTAATCGTGTTTTTTTTCGCTTTGGAACAGATTTTTATAAAAGGAGAAACGCAATGAATAAAAAAGAATTGCTCAGTATACCAAACATTTTGGGGTATTTCAGAATACTTCTGGTTCCTATCTATTTAATCATTTATTATAATACACAACCGGGGCATGGTTATACGGCAGCTGCCGTGGTGTTGGGAATTTCAGCTATAACTGATATGCTTGATGGAAAGATAGCAAGAAGATTTAATATGGTAACAGAATTTGGTAAATTTCTTGACCCTGTTGCGGATAAACTTACCCAGTTTGCAGTGGCAGTGAGCTTGACCTCCAGATTTCCACTGATGAGATATCTTATTATGGTTATTATCATTAGAGACGTGTTTCTTGGGGTGGCAGGATTTATTTTTCTGAAAAAAGGCAAGAAAATGAATGGGGCACAGATGCATGGTAAAGTGGCTACAGCTCTTTTCTTTATTCTTATGGTAGTGCTTCTTTTGGATTCGGGAATTACATATTTCAAGGCCGGACTTTTTACACTGGTGTGCATAGTGGCAATGCTTTTTTCTATGTTGTGTTATATGTATACATATTACAGGATGGCCATGAATAAAGAGGTTAGAAAGACAAATAAGAAGGTGGTACCATTGGCTATTCTTCTGGTATTGATTATGGTTGTCTGTATCGTGGTTTGCGCTCTTGTAGCATATAAAGACCAGCCTGCATTAAGCGAGGAAGAACAGTCCTTTTTAAGCAGCTGTGATATATGGAAAGAACAGACTGTTAAGGAGAGAACTGCAATAATAGAGGATAACGAAGATGCTCTTACAGAAAGACTTAGAATGATTAACAATGCCAAGCAGGAAATAATAATGTCTACCTTTGGCTTTCATGATGATGACAGCGGAAAGCTTATTATTGGTGCTATGCTGGATGCCGCAAACCGGGGCGTGTCAGTAAAAATTCTTGTGGATGGTGTTGACAGCTGGACTTCAATGGAATGGAATCCGTATTTTTACGCACTGTCATCCAATAAAAATGTGGAGATAAAGGTATACAATAAGGCAAATCCCCTGACCCCATGGAAATCTATGGGAAGAATGCATGATAAGTATTTAATTGCTGACAAAGAGGTGTATCTGCTGGGAGGAAGAAATACTTTTAATTTCTTTTTGGGAGATTATCCGGGACATAAGAATTATGACAGAGATGTTCTTGTGTACTGCGAAAATCCGGATTCTAACAGTTCTGTTACAGAACTGTTGAATTATTTTGACAGCGTATGGAATTATAAAGAAAGTAAATATTTTCACAATAACGAGAAAATCGGTAAGTGGAGCTGTGTAAAAGCTGCCAGAAAAGAGATAGAAGAAAATTATAAAGAGTATTATTCACGAAACAGTAATGTATTGTCGGATAAAGATTACTTATCAATGACGGTGGAGGTAAATAACATTGCATTGCTTAGTAATCCTATTGAGTACACGTCAAAAAAGCCGGTGGTGTGGTATCAGATGGTAAATCTTATGGAAAAAGCGGATTCACGGGTGAGAATCCATACACCGTATATAATATGCAATGATTATATGTATGATGGCATTAAGAAAGTATGCGACAATGTGGAGGATGTTTCTATTATGACCAACTCTGTGGGAAATAACGGGAATCCTTTTGGAGCTGCAGATTACTATGAGAATAAGCAAAATATTTTAAATACAGGAGTTAATGTATTGGAATATGAAGGGGGATATTCTTACCATGGCAAATCTGTTTTAATTGATGATAATATATCAATAGTAGGGTCTTTTAATATGGATATGAGAAGTGCTTATCTTGATACGGAGCTTATGCTGGTAATTGACAGCAAAGAAATTAACGAAGCTCTCGGGGCAGCAATGGATTCCTATGAGAAAATGGCAAGAAAGGCTAATGCTGACGGAAGTTATGATAATCCCAATAATGTTACCCCTGTGGAATCCACGAAAAAAATAGAAACACAGATGAATCTGATTAGAAAATTTATAGGATGGGCAAGATTTCTGTTCTAGCATATCTTGTCAATATTTATAAAATGTGGTTTACTTATATGGATTAGGTTTAATGGTTAATGATTAGGAATTTTTACACTGCTATTTGTGCCGCAGGCACCACAAATAGCATTTATCGCAGAGTCAAATCTGATATTTGGCTTGCGATTCCTTCGGCACTAAAGTGTCTGCGGAATGAGGAAAGTATGAGAGTTGGAATGGGATATGATGTTCATAGGCTTGTTAAAGATAGAAAGTTAATATTAGGAGGCGTGGAAATTCCGTATGAGCTTGGACTTCTTGGACATTCGGATGCGGATGTACTTTTACATGCTATTATGGATGCACTGTTAGGTGCGGCAGCATTGGGAGATATCGGCAAACATTTTCCGGATACGGATGACAGGTACAAGGGAATTTCAAGTATAAAACTGTTGGAACATGTAGGAAAGCTTCTTGATGAGAATAATTATATCATTGAAAATATTGATGCTACAATTATTGCCCAGAAGCCTAAAATGCGTCCTTATATTGATACTATGAGACAGAATATAGCAGATGTTTTGAAACTTGATATTAACCGTGTGAACGTTAAGGCAACAACAGAAGAGGGACTGGGATTTACAGGCTCGGGTGAAGGAATATCTTCCCAGGCAATATGCAGTCTTAATTCCGTTGACAATTATATATATGGAGATTCGGACATGAGTCGTTGTTGTAGCAGTTGTAGTGGTTGTAAAAAGAACCGGTAGTTGTTGCAATGAATATAATATAGTAAAGACGAATGGGAAGAATTAATCATGAAATATTTTGAATTTATAAAGCAGGAGATGGCTGTTATCATGGACAGAGATCCTGCTATAAAGACTAAAATGGAGGTTTTCCTCTACCCAAGTTTCTGGGCAATCCTTAAGTACAGGAAGGCTCACAAGCTATATGAGAAGGGACATTTTTACAGGGCAAGAAAATTATCCCAGAAGACGGCAAGAAAAACCGGAATCGAAATTCATCCGGGAGCCACAATAGGGGAAGGATTGTTTATAGACCACGGACACGGCGTTGTCATTGGTGAAACTGCAGAAATCGGTGATAATGTAACACTTTATCAGGGAGTTACATTAGGTGGTACAGGCAAGGAGCAGGGAAAGAGACATCCTACTCTGGGAAACAACATTATGGTTGGTGCAGGAGCTAAGATACTGGGATCGGTTACTATTGGAGATAACTGCAAGATTGGTGCGGGTTCTGTGGTACTTAAAAATGTGCCTCCTAATTCAACAGTAGTGGGTGTACCGGGCCGGGTTGTGATTCAGAATGATGTAAGGCTTATTGCAGATTTGGATCAGATTAATCTTCCGGACCCTGTCATGAATGATATTGAATCACTGAAGAGTGAGAATTCAAGACTTAAAAAGAGATTATCGAAACTGGAAAGCTATGTCAGTCAGTTGGGGAATGAAGAGTAATCAGAGAAAGGATTAAGTTATGAAAATATTTAATACATTGACAAGAACTAAAGAAGATTTTGTCCCTCTTGAGGAAGGTAAGGTTAAGATGTATGTCTGTGGCCCTACAGTATATAATCTTATTCATATCGGAAATGCAAGACCTATGATTGTATTTGATACAGTGAGAAGATATCTTGAATATAAGGGATATGATGTAAATTATGTTTCTAACTTTACTGATGTGGATGATAAGATTATAAAGAAAGCAATTGAAGAAGGCGTTACTGCGCAGGAAATTTCCGAAAGATATATTGGGGAATGCAAGAAGGATATGGAAGGAATGAATATTAAGCCTGCTACAACACACCCTCTTGCAACCCGTGAAATTGATGGGATGATTGATATGATCAGCACCCTTATTGATAAGGGATATGCTTATGAAAAGAACGGTACTGTGTATTACAGAACAAGAAAATTTGAAGGATACGGAAAACTTTCCAAGAAGAATATAGATGATTTAGAGGCAGGACACAGGGATGATGCCCATAAGTTAAAGGTGTCAGGAGAAGATGAGAAGGAAGATCCTTTGGATTTTGTTTTGTGGAAGCCTAAGAAAGAGGGTGAACCTTATTGGGAGTCACCTTGGAGTGAAGGCCGTCCGGGATGGCACATTGAATGTTCTGTAATGTCTAAAAAGTATCTTGCAGATGAGATTGATATACACGCAGGTGGAGAAGACCTTATATTCCCTCATCATGAGAATGAAATTGCCCAGTCAGAGGCTGCCAACGGAGTTCCATTTTCAAAATATTGGATGCACAATGCATTTTTAAATATTGATAATAAAAAGATGTCTAAATCACTGGGTAATTTCTTTACGGTAAGAGATATATCCAAGGAGTATGATTTACAGGTGCTGAGATTCTTCATGCTTTCAGCTCACTACAGAAATCCTATTAATTTTAGCCATGACCTTATGGAAGCGGCTAAGAACAGTCTTGACAGAATTATTACTTCCGTATCTAATTTAAGTCATCTTTCTGACAATGCAAAGACAACATCCATGACTGAAGAGGAAGCAGGAATAATAGCGTCAATAGATGATATATACAAAAAATTTGAAGCATCCATGGAAGATGATTTCAATACTGCGGATGCAATATCTTCAGTGTTTGAGCTTGTAAAACTGGCAAATTCCAATTCCGGAGATGACAGCTCTAAAGAGTATATAGATACCTTAAAGAGTAAGATTGTTACACTCTGCGATATTTTAGGACTTGATGTGGATAAGAAAGAAGAACTTCTGGATGAGGATATAGATGCACTTATTCAGGAGAGACAGCAGGCAAGAAAGGAAAAGAATTTTGCCCGTGCTGATGAAATAAGAGATGAACTTCTTTCAAAGGGGATTATCCTTGAAGATACAAGAGAAGGTGTCAGATGGAAAAGAGCATAATAAGTGATAACCTGACAAAAGATATATGGGAGAATCTTAATCTTAAGGAGGTTAATCCAAAGCAGTTGTCGCCTCTTGTTCTGGCATATATTGGAGACAGTATTTATGACCTTGTGATAAAGACTTTTATTGTAACAGAAGGAAATACCCAGGTTAACAAGATGAATAAAAAGGCCAGCAGTATTGTTAAGGCCGAGACCCAGTCTAAGGTTATAGGCTTTCTGGAGCCTATGCTTAGTGAGGAGGAGGAAAATGTCTATAAAAGGGGACGTAATGCCAAATCTTACACTTCAGCAAAAAATGCGTCTATAAGCGATTACAGAAGAGCAACGGGATTTGAAGCGCTTATTGGATATTTATATCTGGCGGGAAACTATAACAGAATGACAGAACTAATAAAAGCCGGATTGGACTTTTATCTGGAAAAAGGAGAAGTATGAGATATAAAGAATTGACATTTCAGGGAAGAAATGCAGTATTAGAGGCGTTTCGTGCAGGAAAAACCATAGATAAGCTTTTTATCCTTGACGGATGTCAGGATGGTCCAATAAAAAGTATAGTAAGGGAAGCTAAAAAAACCGACACTATCATTAATTATGTAGATAAAGAGCGCCTGGACAGACTTGCGGGAACCGGACATCATCAAGGGGTGGTAGCAATTGGGGCTGCTTATGAATATGCTGAAGTTTCAGACATTCTGGATTCGGCAAGACAAAAAGGAGAGCCACCTTTTATTTTTATATTGGATGAGATTGAGGACCCTCATAATCTGGGTGCAATTATAAGAACGGCAAATCTTGCGGGAGCTCATGGAGTTATTATTCCTAAAAGAAGAGCTGTGGGGCTTACGGCGACAGTTGCCAAGACCTCAGCGGGTGCGCTTAATTATACGCCGGTGGCTAAGGTTACTAATATTGCTAATACAATAGAGGAACTTAAGAAAGAGGGCTTGTGGTTTGTCTGCGCGGACATGGGCGGAGAGACAATGTATAATTTGGATTTGAAAGGCCCTATAGGATTGGTTATTGGTAATGAGGGAAGCGGTGTAAGCCGTCTTGTTAAGGAAAAATGCGATTTCGTTGCTTCCATTCCCATGAAGGGAGATATAGATTCTCTTAACGCTTCAGTTGCTGCGGGAATTCTTGCTTATGAAATTGTGAGACAGAGGTTGCAATAAAATTATAAAGAGGTATTCATGAAACATTACGAGCTGCTTCAGGATGAAGAACTTATTGATATGTATAAAAACGGCGACGACAGAGCTGTGGATACACTTTTTGAAAGATATAAGAATCTTGTAAGAAGGAAAGCTAACGCTATGTTTATAGTGGGAGGAGATAAAGACGACCTTATACAGGAAGGAATGATTGGTTTGTACAAGGCAGTCAGCTCTTATAATGACAAAAAGGATGCATCTTTTGCAACATTTGCATCCTTATGTATTAACAGCCAGATTATGAATGCAGTGAAGGCATCCAATGCAAAGAAGAATTCTCCGTTAAATTCAGCGGTTTCTTTTGATCAGCCTGTTAATCTGGAGGATGATGAGAATTCTGAGGTTAAACTGGTAGATGTTCTGACTCCTCTTAAAGAACAAAATCCGGAGAAATTATATATTGACCGTGAGATAACGGATGACTTGAAAGAGAAGGTTTTTGAATCTTTAAGTGAGTTTGAAAAAGAGGTGGTTACTCTTCTTATGGCGGGTAATGACTATGTGAAAATATCAGCAATCCTTGACAAATCTCCTAAATCCATAGATAATGCAATACAGAGAGCGAGAAATAAGGTTGATAAATTAGTAAAAAGATGATAATATATTAAGGCTGTTATGAATATGCTATTGTAGCTCAGTGGCAGAGCACTTCATTGGTAATGAAGAGGTCGGGGGTCCAATTCCCCTCAATAGCTTTACGGGTAAAGCCCCATCGGATTAGAAATGACTAATCCGGTGGGGCTTTTTTCTTTCTTTTTTGTAATTGTTTTGTTACAATAAAAGAAGTTTTTGAGTACGTGAAAAGGATAATCATATAAAGATTAAAAAAATACATTTTTTTTGAAAATCGTAAAACCTGAACATCCTTCTGTTTGTTGTATTAATAGAAGCAGGAAATATAGCTTTAATAACATCAATAACAGTAATGACATCAAGGACAGTAATAACAATGGAGGAATAAACAGTATGAGCAATTTTTTTGGATTCAGAGGAAATAACAATATTGACGGTGGCAATGGTAGTAATAATTCAGGAAGAAATGATGAAATCAGGGAGGGTGTTAACAATTTCAAGAAGTCAATATTTTCAAAGCTTGATAATGCAAGCGGTATGTTAAATAACATGATGGGAGATATGAGAACTTCCAATAATTTTAATTCACTTATAGAGGGTGCAAAAAGATTTGATATGTCAAGCGTAAGACAACTTGTCAGGATGTATGAGTCAGAGGAAAATGGCTCAAAGGATCCGTTAAGAGCTTTCTTCTGGGCAAGATTTGGAGCCGAGTATAAGGATGCAGAATGTAGTTATAAAGCAGGAGCTGATTACTTCAATGGGTTTGGAGTTAATAAGAATCTTAGAAATGCATGGAAATTTTTTGAGCAATCTTACAGACTTGCCGGATATTCAGAAGCCTGGGAGGCTATGGAATCTATAAAGTCTATGGTACTCCCTATTCCTACTACCCAAAATCATATTCAGTCATTAAGAAATGCTCCTGAATATAATAATAATACGGAAGAGCTTATTAACAATTTGCTTAAAGCGAAGCAGGGTGATACTTATGCTTCAATGCTTGCCGGTAATGCCTACATTGTGGGAGATGGAGTAAAGAAAGATGGTTTAAGAGCCTATTATTTATATAAATGTGCATATGATGATGTTAGTAATGGTATGCATGCATTTGCAAGTTACAACATGGGAAGATTGTATGAATGCGGCAGAGGTGTTTGTATAGATTATAACACAGCAATCAGATATTATGATGAGGCTGCGGGTATGGGACATACAGTAGCTGCCAAGAGAGCCCGTGTGTTGCGTCAGAGAATGCAAATGACACCACAGGAATATCATAATTATGCCAGGGGAACTGTAGAAATAAGTAATAATTTAAAAAGTTGCTTTAACCATGAAACATATTATTCATTATGTCATTATGGAGTACAGAAGGGCTGCGTTTATTTGACATTTGAGACAGGAAAAGCTTATGCCTCAGGAAGATGTTTTGATCTTGACTATGATGAGGCTAAGTTCTATCTTGCTGTAAATTTATTGCTTGACGACAGTAAGAATTGTATCTTACTTACAAAATTGTGTTTTATTACCGGTGAGTCTGAATATTTATTGAACTATTTGTTCGGTATTGCAAGAAAGCATAATATGGAGTTCTTTGGTAAGTATCAAAACTTTGGGGAATATAGAAACAGCCAGTCACTTCCTACAGGTAATTATGATTTGTACAAAGAGTATATAGAAGGATTCTCTGTGCCATATGATTGGAACAAGGCATGTGAGTATCTTGAAAAAGCAATCAGAGATAATAATGTATCTGCATTTTATGAAAAAGCAATGAATATTGTTTGTGGTCATTATGGTCCAAAAGTAACTATTGAAGATGCTGTTAATGAATTGAATAAAACATATAAAATGGCCCCACAGTGCTATGACTCATATTTAAAGGGATTGTTTGTGGCTCAGTATAACAGAAAAAATGGAAGTACATATAAATATCTTGAGGCGGAAGATTTGTTGGAATTGTTGCGGGAGGCATTAAGCTGTGATCAGGTTGATTATGCTAATGGTTTAAGACGTTGTATAGGTTTCTGCAATATACCGGATGCGGATTCCAAAGCAGATAAAATGATTATTGATTATAACAACAGAAAAGAACAGGAGCATTTACAGCAGGAAAAAACTCAGGAAGAGGATAAGCAAAATTTTCAGATGGAACCGGAAGTTGAACCGGTGGATACACAGGGAGTTGTATGGACAAATTTTGAAACTCTTCGAAGACTGATTCTTGAAAATGATTCAGTGAATCTTTGCGAGCTGGGAGATCAGGCGGATGAAGCAACAGATTACCGTTTTGCAGCAACCTGTTATAAGGAAGCGGCTCTTAGAGGTAATGTTTTCGCTTATATTGCATTAATTGATTATCTGTATACTGAGAAGGCAATTCCATACGGATTTGAAATGGCAGAACGAATGATTGACAGACTGCTTAATGGTAAATGTAAACTTGATGATGAGATGTACGAATATCTTTCCGATACGAAAGAGAAGCTTCAAGATGATAAGAATTACTTTTCAACTATAGATCTTGATGAGAGACGCAGACTTTCAAATATGTATATAGAGACAGCCAAATCAGTAGAAGAAGAGCATTACTCAGAAGAGGAGTGGCTCTTATACGAGATTTATAATGCATCTACCCGTATCATGGTTACAGGTGGACTTGTACCTAAATTACATGACAAGTACTACAGCAAACGACTGGATTGGGATATTCTTATTAATATGCCTTGGGAAAATTTTTTAAATGAGATCAATGGTAATTCCAACGATTCTGAAGAACATCCGGATTATATGTCAAATTTGAAAAAATCGGACATTGAAGAAGGAACACTCCCGGACAATCTTGATAAATATTTTGAAGGCATGATTGGTATGGAAAAGGTTAAAGAACAGCTTGATAAAATATACCAGTCAGTAAAGATGCAGATTGAAAGAAATAATATTATGAGAGAGCAGGGACAGGATATTGCGGACAGTGGAAGAGGATATAATTTCCTGTTATTGGGAAATCCGGGAACCGGAAAAACCACAGTAGCCAGAATTATTGCACAGATATTATTTGACATTGGCATCAGAAATTCAGACACATTTGTTGAGATTGAACGTTCTAAGGTAGTAAGTGACCATGTTGGAGGAACAGAGACAAGAATGAGGGAAATCCTTGATAATGTTCAGGGTGGAACCTTATTTATTGATGAGGCCTATGCACTGTATAGGGAGGATTCAAGTAATGATTTCGGGCAGGAAGCAATTGATGTTCTTATGAAGGATATGGAAGACAGACGTGATTCATATTCTGTAATAATGGCAGGATATAAAGAGCCGATGCTTAATATGGTTAAAAACGCTAACTCAGGATTTACTTCAAGATTTTCATATACTATTGAACTGCCGGATTATTCGGATGATGCGTTGATTCAGATGGCATACGTGAATATGGACAAGCAAAAGTTTATTCCGTCAGACGATGTTGAGGCAGCAATAAGAAAATGTATTGCCCATGATAAAATTGATAAAACATTTGGAAATGCAAGATATATAAGAGAACTTGTAAACCGTGCCATTGAGAATCAGTCTCAAAGACTTGCCAATAAGAGTGAGTATGATAAAGAGGAATTGTTCCAATTAACAGGTGCTGATTTTTGGGGTGAAGATTCAGAAAGCAAAGGCGTTAAGGAGTATCTTGAAGAGCTTAATTCCCTTACAGGGCTTGCATCTGTTAAAGAAGAGATTAACTCTCTTGTAAGTATGATCACAGTACAGAAAGAAATGGAGAAGAGAGGTCTTACTGTTAATGGAAACATGGGTACACTTCATATGGCTTTTAAGGGAAATCCGGGAACCGGAAAGACCACGGTTGCCAGAATAATCGGAAAAATATATACAGCATTGGGAGTATTGAAACGTGATGATGTATTTGTTGAGTGTTCAAGAGCTGATCTTGTGGCTGAATACCAGGGTCAGACTGCAACTAAAGTAAGCAAGGTGGTTCAGTCAGCGTTGGGAGGAATATTGTTTATTGATGAAGCATATTCCCTTGTTCAAAATGAATCTGACACATTTGGTCATGAGGCTGTGGATATGCTTGTTACAGAGATGGAAAATAACAGAGACAGTCTTGTGGTAATACTTGCAGGATACAGCAGTGATATGGATAAATTCTTTATGAATAATCAGGGTCTTAGAAGTCGTGTGCCTAAGGATATTATATTTGAGGATTACTCTTTGGATGAACTATATGATATTGCCATAGGTATGCTTAAGAGTAAGAAGTATATTTATGATGAGAATACTGAGGTGGCATTAAGACAACGACTGGTTAAAGCAAAGATGGAAAACAGAGATTTTGGTAATGCCAGAGGAGTAAGAAACATAATTGATGATGTGATTCGTAAGCAGAATGTGAGAATTGCAAATGTTATGATGAGCCATCCTGAGCAGGTTACCGACGAGGAAATTGTAACAATTAAAGCTGATGATATTATATAAGTCGTTTGCGAAACTTTGTGATTTAATATTATATGTTGTGTAATTATACTATATTGCACAACTATTTAGTAAAAAAGAGTTTCGCAAACGCTTATATAAGATAAATATAGGGAGGGAAAAGCATGCCTTATAATAATTACATTAGAAACGCAGACAGACGTGCAAAAACAAAATTCGAAAATGGGAAAATGCCATTACTGGGTTCGAAATTTTATATTAATATCAGGATGAAATCAGACAGTTACCTGTCTTTGATAGTTGCCATTGGAATATGTATTATCGGAATGGCGCCAATTTTAATATTGAATCAGATGGGTGTGCAGGAAATGAATAGCATTATAAGTGCTCTTGTTTCCATGATTTCAAAGCTTTTTTTTCTGGTGGTTTTATTCCTTATAGTATTTGATGCAGACACATTTGAGTGTTATACATTTGGCTATAACAGATCAATCTATCACAGAGCCACAGGTGTTAATAAGAATGAAATAGCCCGGGATAAGGGACTTATAGGTGAATATAAAGCATACGTACTTCACAGAAAAATAAAAGTTCCTCACAAGGTTTTGTTTAATGTGTGTGTTCCAATGCCTAATGGAAATTATCAGGAAGTTGACGCCGTTATAATTACAAACAATATTATCTATGTGCTTGAATGTAAAAACAGGGGCGGCAGATTTGTGGGAAATTATGAAGATAAGAAGTGGAAACAGTATATTGGAAGTCAGGTAAATGACGCTGAAAACATTTATATTCAGAACCAGAAACACACTATGGCAATTGATAGATTTTTACTTGAACAGGGAATTATTTCCAACGGACAGAATGTGTGTATGAATGTGGTATTCTCCAGCGGAAATATGTCCCTTCCAAAGAGAAATATTCCTCTTGATTTTATATTTGGGGACATGAGATTTATAGCTAATTATATTAACCGTCATGATAAAGTCTTTGATGATGGAACAGATACAACTCAGACAATGGAGAAAATATACTATGCCCTGTTACCATATTCGTTATATACGAAGCAGGAGAGAACTGCAATGCTTGAGGAAAGAAAGGTTCGAAGTGAGCGTAAGGAGCTGGCTGTAGGCGATTTCTATACTGAAAGGGTACAGGATACTAAGAACGGGAAACATTCACAGTTAATAGTAAGACATAATAAAATTTATACCCAGCTTTATATTAATGACGGCAGGTCCGGCTGCTGGCAGACAAGAACCGATTTAGGCAGAAATGTAAGATACAACCGGTACCAGATATCTAAAGGCGTGGGTCAACAAAGGGTTCAGGAATTTCTCAGTAAGACCGGTAAAGAGTCGCCATTAATTATAAAGAAATGCTGCGCTGCATTTTTAGTTGCAAGTCTTGCATTAATAGTTTTAATAGGCTTATAGATATACGTATTTATCTTATGGTTACAGCCTGATAAAAATATTTCTGGTAATAGTAGGTGAATTCATCAATGGTTTTTTCTACTATTCCGTAGGTAGGGTCTGCGAGAGTCACAGTCCGGGTTTCAAGGTTATATCCGGAAAGAACAACGCAGTGTTCGTTGGTGGGCCATGAAAAATAGTTGCCGTGGCCCAAATCTACTTCATTGTAAGTAACTTCAGGAGTTTCATAATTATAACTTGTCCAGACAATTACAGGATGTCCCATGGAAAGTTCCTTGAATAGAGCATCAACGGATGAATAGCTTATAACATAGGCAGAGAGTGTGGAACCGTTATCTGCAAAAAACTTGTTGGCAGCGGTGGTAATTGCCGGGGCAAAGCATCCGCTACCCTGATAGGACCAGGGCTCTCCAAGAAAATAGTTAATGAAGCATCCCGCTGTCTTTACGTTGCTCATAGGAAGATAGTTTTTGGCAAGTTCAACTTTATCAACATTGTATCCCAGATAAGTAAGAACCTGAGCAAGAGATGTTATTTCGCATCCGGTAGGAAGCTCAGGGAATTGGTTTATAAAGGGTATATCCATGTTGTAGACGGAAGGAAATGTATCTTCACCCGGAGCTGCCTCTGTTGTATAGGTATTATTTGAGGATAACAGAAGAGAAGGATCAATGGCGGAGGTTTCAAGTACATTTGTAACCTCTACAGAAGCATTTGTATCTTCTTCTGGTAATCCGGAATCGATATATACCCAAAGAATTACGGACAGAGCAATCACTGAGGACAGCAGTATCATTATTGCCCCGTTATAAGGGTTTTTCCTATTCTTTTTTTTAAGTGTTGATTCCATTTCTTTTCTCATTAAAAGATTAACTCCGTCCTGCCTGATAACAATTTTATTTAATTATAACAGATTAACCATTGATTGCAATTGATAAGATGTGGTATCATATCAGTTGTGATTTTTATTTTATTACTGATTAGTGTAATAGTCAGGGGAATCACATAAACTTATATGCTTATATAGCAGGATGGAGGAAACTATGGTAAAAGCTATTGTTGGCGCTAACTGGGGAGATGAAGGTAAAGGCAAGATTACAGATATGCTTGCAGAAGAATCTGATATCATCGTTAGATTCCAGGGAGGAAGTAATGCAGGCCATACAATTATTAATGATTATGGTAAGTTTGCTTTACATTTATTGCCATCAGGCGTTTTTTATAATCATACAACAAGTATTATCGGTAACGGCGTTGCACTTAACATCCCTTATCTGATTAATGAGTTAAAGAGCCTCACAGACAGAAATGTGCCTATGCCTAAGATACTTGTATCTGACAGAGCACAGATTATGATGCCATATCATGTTGATTTTGATACATACGAAGAAGCAAGACTTGCAGGTAAGTCCTTTGGCTCAACAAAGTCAGGTATTGCTCCATTCTATTCAGATAAATATGCAAAGATAGGTTTCCAGGTAAGTGAACTCTTTGGAGATGAGCAGGCGCTTAAAGATAAAATCGCCAATGTCTGCACATTGAAAAATGTCATGCTGGAACATCTTTACCATAAACCTTTGCTTAAGGAAGAGGATATATTTAACACACTTATGGAATATAAGGAGATGGTTGCTCCTTATAAGTGTGATACATCAGCTTATCTTCATCAGGCACTCAAAGAGGGTAAGAACATATTACTTGAAGGTCAGTTAGGCTCTCTTAAAGACCCTGATCACGGTATTTATCCAATGGTTACATCATCATCTACACTGGCACCTTACGGAGCTATTGGAGCAGGTATTCCTGCGGCTTCCATAACCGATGTTGTAACGGTTGTTAAAGCGTACTCATCAGCAGTAGGTGCCGGAGCCTTTGTCAGTGAAATATTCGGTGATGAAGCAGACGAACTCAGACGCAGAGGCGGAGATGGTGGAGAATTTGGAGCAACAACAGGACGTCCAAGAAGAATGGGATGGTTTGATGCAGTTGCTTCCCGTTACGGTGTACGTATGCAGGGAACAACAGAGGTTGCACTTACTGTTATAGATGTACTGGGATATCTTGATGAAATTCCTATGTGCGTTGCTTATGAAATCGATGGAAAGATTGTGAAAGATTTTCCTACAACATCAGATCTTGAGAGAGCTAAGCCGGTTCTCAAGACATTCCCGGGATGGAAGTGCGAAATCAGAGGAATCAAGAACTATGAAGACCTTCCTGTTGAATGCCGTAACTATATAGAAGCTATTGAGGAGGAGATTGAGGCTCCTATCACAATGGTTTCTAATGGTCCTGGAAGACATGAAATCATTCGCAGAAAAAGTTCATATAATAAATAATAAATAAAATGCCGTATTTATGCAAAGGTGCGTTAATCCCCTTAGATAAATACGGCTTTTGTAAATGGAAATCATATTAAAAATGGAGGAGAAGTAATTATGAGATTAGAAAAATATTTTGACCATACAATTCTTAAACCTGATGCTACAAGCAGTGAAGTTATAAAGGTGTGTGATGAGGCAAAGAAGTACAATTTTGCATCGGTATGTGTTAACGGAAGTTTTACAGCTTTGGTAAAAGAACAGCTTGAAGGTACAGATGTGAAAACATGCGTGGTAATAGGATTTCCTCTTGGAGCTATGTGCACAGGGGTTAAGGAATATGAGGCTATGAGAGTTGTTGAAAAGGGTGCTGATGAGATTGATATGGTAATAAATATTGGGGCACTTAAAGAAGGTAATTATGACGTAGTTCTTGAAGACCTTACAACAGTCAGAAGAGCCTGTGAAGGAAAGGTGCTCAAGGTTATTATTGAGACATGTCTTCTTACGGATGACGAGAAGATTAAGGCTTGCGAACTTGCCATGGAGGCCGGGGCCGATTATGTAAAAACTTCAACAGGTTTCAGCACGGGAGGGGCCACCATATATGATGTGGGGCTTATGAAGAAAGTTGTAGGAAATAAGTGTAAGGTTAAAGCAGCCGGAGGTATAAGGGATTATAATACGGCAATGGCGCTTATTGAGGCAGGAGCGGACAGAATCGGAACAAGCTCCACAATAAAAATTCTTAATGAGGCAAAGAACTATTAAGAGTCATTTCTTTTGGAGAGATACTTATACATCAGCATCATTGCGTAGGCAACCACAGGCAGCACTATGTCTGTAAATATCAGACCTATAAACAGAGTATGGGCTTCTTCGGTATTTATAAATGCAGTTATAAGTGTTGCTATCAGAAGTGCTCCCCAAAGTATTACAATTGTAAGAGCAGCTATTTTTTTAAAATTTTTCATATAAATCCCCCAATTAGATTAGTTGTGTTATGGATAAAACTAAGACAAATATATTTATCTGGATTTCTTATATGGAAAATGGTATCATATCTCTCGGACATTGTATAGAGGGACATAAGGGTAATTATTAGTTATAAAGGGGAAACGACAATGGTGAATAATGTTTTGGATTATTTATATGCATCTAAAGAAAAATATCCGGATAAGGTGGCCGTAGCAGATGATAAAACATCTTTAACATATACAGGTCTGGTTGAGAATGCATGCAATGTGGCAGCAGGACTTTTAAAATATGTTGGAAGAAGAAAACCTGTGCCGGTATATATGGATAAAAGCTGTACTACCTTAACAATATTCATGGGTATTGTAATGACAGGTAATTTTTACGTGTTGCTTGATCCTAGTCATCCCGTGGAAAGAATCAATCATATTCTTGAGACTTTAAATGCTGATATTATTGTCACTGATGAAAAGAACTTGAAAAAAACGGATAAAATTGGATTTAAGGGAACAATCATCTGTGTGGAGGAACTTTTAGCAACGGAGTTTGCAGACAGCGCAAAGGAAAAGCTGGATTCAATCAGGGAAACACATATGGATATAGACCCTCTTTATGCCATATTTACATCAGGTTCAACGGGAGTGCCTAAGGGTGTGGTTGTAAATCACCGTTCGGTTATTGATTTTATTGAATGTTTCACAGAGGCATTTAACATAAGTGATAAGGATATTATCGGAAATCAGGCACCTTTTGACTTTGATGTCTCAGTTAAAGATATATATTCCAGCTTAAAATGCGGTGCTACCTTAAGAATTATTCCAAAGAGTATGTTTTCATTTCCTACAAGACTTCTGGATTATCTTGATGATTCCCATGTTACTACGCTTATCTGGGCAGTTTCGGCACTTTGCATAGTTACAGCCATTAAAGGATTTGATTATAAGATTCCCGGTTCCATTAATAAGGTTATATTCTCAGGGGAGGTTATGCCTGTTAAACATTTGAACATATGGAGAAAGGCATATCCTGATGCCATGTTTGTGAATGTTTACGGGCCGACAGAGATTACCTGTAACTGTACCTATTACATTGTTGACAGGGAATATAACATAGATGATGTTCTCCCTATGGGAAAAGCATTTAAGAATGAGAGAGTATTTCTCTTAGATGAAAATGATAATCTTATCACGGATAAAGATGTTAAAAAAGTGGGAGAAATCTGTGTTTCAGGAACTGCTGTAACTATGGGTTACTTTAATAATAAAGATAAGACTGATTCAGCATTTGTTCAAAATCCTCTTAACAAATATTTTAACGAGATTATCTACAGAACAGGGGATTTGGGCTATTATAACGAAGAAGGTTTGTTATGTTTTTCATCAAGAAAGGATTTTCAGATTAAGCATAACGGGCATAGAATAGAGCTTGGAGAGATTGATATGGCAATCAATGCCGTGGAAGGTGTTGTGAGAGCCTGTTGTATATACGATCAGGAAAACAATAAGATTATTGCTTTCTATGAGGGAGAAGCGGACAATAAATCAATCACTCATACACTCTTAGGAAAGCTTCCTAAATTTATGCTTCCGGAAGTATTTGAGAAAGTGGAGACCATGCCTGTTACCAAGAATGGTAAAATAGACAGAAAGGCGTTAATGGAGGGATATAATGCTTGATACACGTAAGATTTCAGATATTGCAAATGAATACGGTACACCCCTGTATATTCTGGATAAGGAGTCCCTTGGTAAGAGGGTTGGCGAGATTAGGGATATTTTGGGAAGTGATGTGACATTATGTTTTGCCATGAAAGCAAATCCCTTTCTGGTTGATGCATTCAAGTCTCTTGATACAAAATATGAGGTATGCTCTCCGGGAGAGTTCGCAATCTGCGAAAGAGAACAGGTGGACATGGACAAAATTGTTCTTTCGGGAGTAAATAAAGAAAAATCCGACATAGAACATGTTATGGATGATTGCGGTGGTGTAGGTATATATACCATAGAATCAATAAATCAGCTTGAACTTATATCTGAGTGTGCAGCCCAAAGAGATTTGGAGGTACAGGTTCTTATAAGAGTTACAAGTGGAAATCAGTTTGGCCTTGATGAGTCGGATGTGGAATATATTATTAAAAACAGAGCAAAATATCCTAATGTGCATATAAGAGGTCTTCAGTGTTACACAGGTACACAGAAGAAAAAATTCGATATTATACAAAACGAGCTTGATTATCTTGACGGGCTTTGTGACAGATTTAAAGAAGAATACGGATTTGAGGCAGAGGAATTGGAATATGGTCCGGGACTGCCTGTTTCTTATTTTGGAGAAGAAGCATACAATAATAACTACGATATGCTAAAGCAGTTATCATCATCATTGGAACCCTTAAAGAGTAAATATCACATAACTCTTGAAATGGGGAGATTCCTCACTGCCCTTTGCGGTATTTATGTTACGGGAGTTGAGGATATTAAAGTTAACAAGGGTCAGAATTATGTAATAATCGATGGGGGAATAAACCATGTTAATTATTACGGACAGGCCATGGCTATGAAAATTCCGGCATATTCTTATGTTAAAGCTGACGGAACAATTGTTAAAGATGAATATACATCCATACTTGACGGAACGGATGATGAAAAGTGGACTATATGTGGATCATTGTGTACTGTGGCAGATTTAATTGTTAAAAATCTTCCCGTGGGACATCCTGACAGGGGCGATAAGCTTATATTTTATAATATCGGTGCATACTCCATTACAGAGGGAATATATCTGTTTTTGAGCCGCAAAATGCCTAAGATATTGGCGTATAATCAGGATGGTACTATTGAGTTATACAGGGACGTTATGTGCTCGGATATAATCAACTCAAGACAGATCACAGTGAAATGATGAAAATGTGCTTGACTATAGTAATAAGATGTTATATTTTTAACTTGACAAACAGAGGTTAAGAATATAACTTAATAAGTCGATTAATTAGATTAAGAAAGGCTAGGTTATTTAATAATGGATCAGTTAATGGATATTTTAACAGAAATTAATGCAGACGTGGATTACGAAACATGTGAGACTCTTATTGATGACGGAATCTTGGATTCTTTTGATATAGTGTCACTTGTTGGTGAGTTGAATGATACGTTTGATATTGAAATTACTCCGGTGGACATTGTTCCGGAAAACTTCAATTCTGCTGAGGCTATGTGGGAGATGATTCAGCGTCTTTCAGATAACTAATATACATTTAGTGATGCAGGGGATACATTTATACAATAAGGTAAGCCCCGCTTAAATAAATTGTTTAGCCATAGTAAGATGTATAAATCAAGGTGTCGTAATTAGACAAGGAGGGATAATTATGTCAACAATTTCAGGCTACACATCAAGCTCAATATCAACTTTATTTTCCGGTTTGGGAAATTCCAAGTCAGGAACATCCGGTTTAGGTATTGATCTTAGCACTTACAGTTCAATAAAGACAGGATCTTATAAACAGCTTTTAAGAGCTTATTACAGTAAGGAGTCTAAAAGCAGCAGCTCTGCATCGGAGGATAAGGGGACAACTGCCACTACGATTTCTTCACAGAAGATTAATGCAACTCAGGCCAGAGATGCATCAAAAGCTGTGGTGGGAGATGTATCTGATTTAAAGAAGAATTCTCTTTGGGAGAAGAAGACGGTAACCGGTGAAGATGGTACAACTACAAAGGAATATGACAAGGATGCCATATATAAATCAGTATCATCTTTTGTTAAGAACTATAATTCTTTAGTGGAAGCAACGGGGGATTCGGATAACACATCCACCTTGAGAACTGCTACCAACATGGTTAATTTCACTAAGAAGAATGAAAATTTATTAAAGCAGGTTGGAATCACAATTGATTCCAAAAACAAATTAAACATTGATGAGACTTCCTTTAAGAATGCAGATATGTCGGTGGTAAAGTCACTTTTTTCCGGAAGTGGTTCTTACGGACAGTCCGTATCTTCAAGTGCATCGTCAATTTACAGCGATTCAGTATCGGAACTTGCCAGATTAAAGACACAGAATATGTATGATTCAACAGGTTCATACAGTTATGTTACAGGTTCGCTGTATAATCAATTTACATAAGCATATAAAAATTAAGAGAGGTTAATTATAATGGCATTATTGGAAACATGGAGAAATCTTGCGTACCAGACAGAGATGGATCAGAAAAGCGCTAATGAATTCTGGGGAAGTTATTTTGCACAGGAAAAAACTATTTATGAAAAGATATTAGGCGATCCTGATACAGTGGTTAAGGGTACGGTAAAGGAACTTGCAGAAAAGTTCGGCGTAGAAGTACTGCTTATGACAGGATTTCTTGATGGAATCAATGACAGCCTTAAGACTCCTAATCCTATTGAAACTATGGAAGAGGATACAGAGGTTAGTCTTGATTATGACAAGGAAAAGTTATACTACAATATGGTGGGCTGCAAAGCTGATTGGCTGTATGAACTTCCGCAGTGGGATTCTCTTCTTGATGAAGAGACAAGAAAGGCTCTTTACAAGAAACAGAAGTTATCAGGCACAGTGGTTAAGGGCAAGAAAATCGGACGTAATGATCCGTGTCCTTGCGGTTCAGGCAAGAAGTATAAACAGTGCTGTGGCAGATAGTATTTAGCTCTTTATTTATACGAATATAGAATGTGTACAAAAACAGGGGAACTTGTCTACATTTATGCTATGTAGACAAGTTTTTTACTTACTGAAACAGAAAAGAGGTTTTCAATGGAAGCATATACCGGATTTGCTTATGTATATGATGAGTATATGGATAACATTCCTTATGAGGAATGGGGACAATATTTAATACAACTTTTAAAAGAACAAAATATAAAACCGGAATCTGTACTGTGTGACCTTGGATGTGGCACGGGTACGGTTACAAGGATGCTGGATGAGGAAGGATATGAATGTATAGGATTAGATTTATCCGAAGATATGCTTTCAATTGCATCGGAAAAAATGTATGATGAGGAAAGAAGTATTATCTATTCATGTCAGGATATGAGAGATTTTAAGCTTCCTTATAAGGTTGATGCATTTGTAAGTATCGGAGATTCCATGAATTACATCACTTCCGTTAAAGATATGACGGAGGTATTCAAATGCGTAGAAGCAGGACTTGAAAAAGGCGGGGTTTTTATATTTGATCTGAAGACAATACATTTTTTCAGGGATATTCTGGCAGACAATACTTATGCGGAAAACAGGGAAGATTCAGCCTTTATATGGGATAATTATTACAATGAGGAAGACGGTAATAATGAGTATGACCTGGCTGTATTTATTAGGAATGAGGACGGAAGCTTTGAAAGATTTGAAGAAAATCATTATCAGCATGGGTTTACCCGGGATGAAGTAAAACGGGCAGTGGAAGATGCCGGACTTAGGATAAAGGCAGTTTATGATGCTTTTACACATAATGAACCTGAAGATGATTCTGAGAGATTATATTATATAATTGAGAAATGAGGATGTTTATGAAAGATTGTATAGTTAGGGCAACGGCAGCAGACGGACAGGTAAGAGCCTTTGCTGCAACAACAAGGGATTTGGTTGAAGAGGCAAGACAGCGGCATAATACAAGCCCAATAGCTACTGTTGCATTGGGAAGACTGCTTACAGGCGGAGCCATGATGGGAACCATGATGAAAAGCGATGCGGATATTCTCACGGTTCAGATTAAAGGTAACGGACCTATAGGAGCTATGACTGTTACAGCAGATCCAAAGGGAAGAGTTAAGGGATTTGTCAGCAATCCTCAGGTAATGCTTCCTCTTAAGGATGGACATCTGGATATTGCCGGGGCAGTAGGAATCGGTGTATTAAGTGTAATTAAGGATATTGGACTTAAAGAGCCTTATGTTGGTGATACCATTTTGATAACAAGTGAGATTGGTGATGATCTTACATATTATTTTGCCAACAGTGAACAGGTGCCGTCCTCTGTAGGACTTGGAGTTCTCATGAATAAGGACAATACGGTAAAAGAAGCAGGTGGATTTATTATTCAGCTTATGCCTAATGCGTCAGATGAATTTATAGATAAGCTTGAAGAAAGAATAAAGGGAATAAAATCTGTTACGGAAATGCTTCAGGAGGGAATGACGCCGGAAGATATTCTGGAACATATTTTAGGTGATATGGATTTGAAAATATTAGACACCATTCCTGCAGAATTTTATTGTAACTGTTCAAAAGAAAGAGTAGGAAAGGCTGTTATCAGTATAGGAAAAGATGAGATACAGTCTATGATAGATGAAGGCGAACCTATAGAAGTTAACTGTCATTTCTGTAACAGCCATTATATGTTTGATATTGATGAATTGAAGGAAATGTTAAAAGTTGCCGGAAGTTGAATTATATTCTTCTTTGGGTTAAAATGTGTTTAATACTGTCAGACACTACAAGCGAGGACATGTTTAGGAGGATCAGACAATGGAAAACGAAGCTGTATCAAAGAATTTTATTGAACAGATTATTGATAAGGATATAAAGGAAGGGCATTGTAAAGAGGTAGTTACCAGATTCCCTCCGGAACCTAACGGATATCTTCATATAGGTCATGCAAAGTCTATATTGTTGAATTATGGTCTTGCCAAGGAGTATGGTGGACGGTTCAACATGAGATTTGACGACACAAACCCAACAAAAGAGAAGGTTGAGTTTGTGGATTCTATTAAGAAAGATGTTGAATGGCTGGGTGCAAAATGGAACGGTGATGTTTTATTTGCTTCAGGATATTTTCAGCAGATGTACGAGGCGGCGGTAAAGCTTATTAAAAAGGGTAAAGCTTATGTATGTGACCTTTCGCCGGAGGAAATAAGAGAATATAGAGGAACTCTTACTGAACCGGGAAAGGAAAGCCCATATAGAAACAGAAGTATAGAGGAGAATCTTGCTCTCTTTGAAGACATGAAGAACGGTAAGTTTGCCGATGGAGAAAAGGTTTTAAGAGCTAAGATTGATATGGCTTCACCTAACATTAATATGAGAGATCCAATTATCTACAGAGTGGCTCATATTTCCCATCACAGAACAGGTGATAAATGGTGTATTTATCCAATGTATGATTTTGCTCATCCTATTGAGGATGCCATAGAAGGAGTTACACACTCAATTTGTACTCTGGAGTTTGAGGATCACAGACCATTGTATGACTGGGTAGTGAGAGAACTGGAATATGAGAATCCGCCTAAGCAGATAGAGTTTGCCAAGCTGTATCTTACTAATGTTGTTACAGGTAAGAGATATATTAAGAAACTTGTTGAAGACGGAGTTGTAGACGGATGGGATGATCCAAGACTTGTGTCTATTGCAGCGTTAAGAAGAAGAGGCTTTACTCCTGAATCTATTAAAATGTTTGTAGATCTTGTGGGAGTTACCAAGGCTCAGGGTTCTGTTGAGTATCCTATGCTTGAATACTGCATAAGAGAGGATTTGAAACTTAAGGCTAAGAGAATGATGGCAGTTCTTGACCCTGTTAAGCTTATTATAGATAATTATCCTGAGGATCAGGTGGAATATATGGAGGTTTCCAATAATCAGGAAAATCCTGAAATGGGAACAAGAATGGTTCCGTTTACAAGGGAACTCTATATTGAAAGAGAAGATTTTATGGAAGAGCCTCCTAAAAAATATTTCAGATTGTTCCCGGGAAATGAAGTCAGACTTATGAATGCTTATTTTGTTACCTGTACGGATTATGTTAAGGATGAAAACGGAAAGGTTGTAGAGATACACTGTACCTATGATCCTGCAACAAAAGGAGGTAATTTTACCGAACGTAAGGTAAAGGGAACTATACACTGGGTATCAGCATCTAAGGGTGTGAAAGCTGAAGTCAGATTATACGAGAATATTGTTGATGAAGAGAAGGGCGTATATAACGAAGAGGATGGTTCTATAAACATAAATCCTAATTCCCTTACTGTTATTAAGGATTGTTATCTTGAACCGGAACTGGGAAATGCTGTTGTGGGAGACAGATTCCAGTTTGTAAGAAACGGATATTTCTGTGTGGATAATAAAGATTCAAGAGAGGGTTCTCCGGTATTCAACAGAATCGTATCATTAAAGAGTTCATTTAAGCTTCCTAATAAGTAGTAATTGTTTATGGATAAAAAGATGCTTTGAAATGGAGGCTGTTATGGATGATAATAACGAAGTTTCATACCTGTTTGATAAAAAGGTCGACTGTTATGTCTGTGAGAGATCATTTACAACAAAACAGGTAAGAACAGGAAAAGTCAGATATATAGGTACTGATGATATACTTAAACCTCTATATTCGGGAATTGACTGTACCAAGTATGATGTAATAATGTGTCCCCATTGTGGTTATGCTGCCACACCAAGAACTTACGGACACATGACTGCGAAGCAGAGAAAAGATATAAAAGATAATATCGGCAGTAAATTTTATGTTACATGGAAGGAAGAGGAGACATATTCTTATGATGTAGCAATTAGAAGATGTAAGATGGCTCTTCTCACAGAGATGATAATGTGCGGGAAACCGGGGGAAAGTGCATATATTTGTTTAAGGCTGGCGTGGCTTTATGAAGGAAGGATTGACAGAATGCGTCAATTGGGAATCCCTGAAGATAAAATAGCTGTGCAGCAGAAGTGTCTTGATGATTATATTGCCGATGCTTACATGGGATTTAAAGAGGCAGTGGCAACCCAGTATCCGCCTATATGTGGCATGGACGAGATGACAATTAATTATCTTCTTGCCAGTCTTGCTTACAAATGCGGCGATGAAACAGAATGCAGAAGATTTGGCTCATCAATTCTTAGTTCAAGAAGTGCATCATCAAAGATTAAGGAAAAGACCAGAAATCTTATGGATCTTGTTAAAAAAAGTTAGTTATTATGCATTAAATGTATATGACACAGATGAATTACTGCAGGAATGAGAGATTGTTATGGAAAAGATTAAAAGCTGTATGAAAAAGTTATGGCAAATGGCTCTTATCCGCACAATGGTATATTCAGCATGTCTGAATATTGTTATAGAATGTCTTAACAAAAGAAGTTTAACTGGGCTTGTGAGTATGTTTACCAGCCCAGTTATATTCATGTTAAACACTTTAATTATTGCGGCGAGTATGTCATTGGCCCTTGTCTTTAAGAGAAGAATTTTTGCTTATATATCAATTTCAATTATATGGATTTTATTATCCATAACTAATTTTATTGTTTTGTCCTCACGAAAAACTCCTTTTACGGCAATGGACATTATGCTTATTGAAGATGCAATAAAGGTTATTCCTATATATATCAATATACTGGAGATGATTCTTATTGTAGCCGGATTGTGTCTGGTTATAGCGGGACTTGTAATGTTGTGGAGAAAAGCTCCTAAGATAGAAACGGGTTTTGAGAATAAAAAATTTTATTTCTTTGGAGTAATAAGGTTTGTTTTTATGTTTCTTATTGCTTATGGATTTGCTGCAACTCTTATTATAAGCGGATATGTGCAGACCCATTTTGGAAATCTTGCCCAGGCCTATAAACAGTATGGTTTTGCCTATTGCTTTGTAAGCAGTGTTGTTGACCATGGTATCAGCAAGTCTAAAGAGTACTCTGATGAATATATGGATGATTTAAAGCAGAGTATTGATGACGGCACGATTCAGGTGTCAGAGAAAACGCCTAACGTAATATTTGTTCAATTGGAATCGTTTTTTGATCCTAAAGAAGTGACAGGAGTTACATTTTCAGAAAATCCAACTCCTAATCTGGATAAGCTTATGAGTGAATGTTCTTCAGGTTATCTCTCGGTGCCTGCATTTGGAGCAGGTACTGCCAATACTGAATTTGAGATTCAGACGGGAGTTAATCTTGATGATTTCGGACCGGGAGAATATCCTTATAAGACGGTTATGCAGTCCCGTACGTGTGAGTCGGCTGCCTATAATCTTAAAAATCTGGGGTATGCTACCCATGCTATTCACAACAACGATGCCACATTTTATGACAGATATAAAATTTTTTCTCATTTGGGATATGATACTTTCACATCTATTGAATATATGAGCGGATATACCTGTACTCCTACGGGATGGGCAAAGGACAATATACTTACGGGAGAAATTCAAAAAGCTCTTGACTCAACGGAAGGTATGGACTATGTCTTTGCCATATCTGTTCAGGGGCATGGTGATTACCCTGAACAGATGGTGGAAGGATATACTCCCAAGATTAAGGTGTCCGATTTTTTCAATCCGGAAGAACAGAATCAGTTTGAGTACTACGTTAACCAGATACATGAAATGGATGCTTTTATCGGGGAACTGGTAGATATGCTTGCCAACAGAGATGAAGAAACAGTGCTGGTTATGTATGGGGATCACCTCCCAACATTCTCTTTTAAAGATGAAAATATGAAGAGCGATAGTATATTTAACACACAATACTTTATATGGTCCAATTTTGAAATGGATAAAAAGGATGTCAATCTTGAGGCTTTCCAGTTGTCTGCTTATGTGTTTGAAAGGATTGGCATATCTGAGGGATATATTATGAAGTATCATCAGTTAAAATATAATGATGAGAATTATTTGAAAAACCTGAAAATACTGGAATATGATATTCTTTATGGCAAAAAGAGTGTGTATAACGGTGAAATACCTTATGTTGCCACGGATCTTAAGATGGGAATTGATGAAATAAAAATCACGGATGTGTATGATTTCAAAGATTATGTGTGTATCTGTGGTGAGAATTTCAATGATTTCAGTACGGTTTATATCAATAATAAAGAGGTGGCAGCGGAGCTTGTAAGTGACAAATTAATAAAAGTTCCAAAATCCACCATCAGGAATAAAGACGAGGTGGCAGTGGTTCAGAGGGGCAGTGATAAGATTGAGCTTAGCCGAACCTCTTATGTGGTGGGTTCGCCTAAATATTAAATCTTCATATGTGGGAAAAGCTATGATTTGTGCGTGTTTAAGGTGAATTATTAAGTTGACACCACTAAGGTTAGATGATAATATGGAGAAGGTGTTTTCACCATATATTTTATTTGGAGGTACTTGAAATGCAGGGTACAGTAAAGTGGTTCAATAACCAGAAGGGTTACGGCTTTATCAGTGATGAGTCAGGAAATGATGTATTTGTACATTATTCAGGACTTAACATGGAAGGCTTTAAGTCTTTGGAGGAAGGTGCAGCTGTTTCGTTTGACGTAACAGAAGGTGCAAAAGGTCCTCAGGCTACAAACGTAACAAAATTATAATCCGAATGGTTCACAGTGTGCCTTTTCCTGATTTTATAGATTATTGAAAAGTTATATTGTTGCACAATCAAGATTATGAGGGGGAGCAGTCACTAGGGTGATAGTGGCTGCTCTTTTGGATTTTTAAGGAGGCTAATCAATGGAAGATTTGGGAATTAGTTTAGACAGGGCACTGCCGGGTTCTATAGAAACTATGATGCAGGCAGGTCTTGTGCTGGCATTATCAGCATTTATTGTAATGATTATCGTGATTATGAGAAGGTGGAACGGACGCTTTATTAATGTGATGGCGGGAATATTGGCATATTCTATATTTGTATATATTTTTACAGTAATGTGTTTATCAATTCTTGCTTTATTACCGGGAATCAATGAGGCAATAACATACAATGCCGGAACATATACATTTCTATATTGTATGTTCTCTGCGTTGGGAATTACTATGGCAAGAGCATTCCTTGGCAGAATTGCAATAGGAAGATATGAAAGAAAAGGTGATGTATACCTTTCGGGAATCGGACTTGCTTTGGGAGATGGGCTTGTTCTTTACGGACTATCTACTATTGCAAATATGTCCTATGTTTCGGGAATTAACTCTGTAGGACTTTCGTCTATGCTTGAAGGCATGACACAGGATCAGATAAGTGCCATTAGCACATCTATCAATATGCTTTATGATGCACCGGAGTATTTGTGGCTGCTTATGGGTATTGCGTCTACACTTGATATTCTCCTTGCGGTAGCTTTAAGCTCTGTTGTATTTGCTGCTATGAAAGGAAAGCTGGGAACTCTGTGGATATGTTATTCTGCTATAATACAGTTCTTTAGTTATATTTCTTTCCAGTCATTTGATTATACATCTCAGACAAGTATTATTGTATGCTTTGTTATTAAAGTTGTTATAGATATTGTTGCACCGTTACTTATATACAAGCTTGTTTTAAAGGAGTTCGAGTACGTTAATGACTGATGTCAATAAAGGGTTATCAACCCGTGAGGTTTTGGAACTTACTTCCAAAGGGATGTCTAACATCCCGGTGGGCAATCAGTCGAAAAGCATAGGTCAGATAATAGCGGGGAATGTGTTTACCTACTTCAATTTTGTATTTGGGATATTCTCGTTAATGCTTATATTGGTGAGATCCTATGTTAATATGACTTTTCTGCCTATTATTATCATCAACACAATAATCGGAATAGTACAGGAAATACGCGCTAAGCTTGTGTTGGACAAGCTTACTGTAGTTAATGCGCCCAAAACCAAGGTTATAAGAGACGGCGTGATATCCGTGGTGGATTCTACAACTTTGGTGAAGGGTGATATATGTATATTTGAATCAGGAAATCAACTGAGTGCCGATGCTATTGTGGTTGAGGGGAACGTAAGGGTAAACGAAGCTCTTGTAACAGGTGAATCTGATGAGGTTTTAAAATATGAAGGAGATATTCTTCTTTCAGGAAGTTTTGTTGTTTCAGGGGAATGTAAGGCAGAGCTTACCAATGTAGGACATAAAGCTTATGCCGCAAAACTTGCACTTGAAGCAAAAGCCGGAAAAAGAAAGCAACAAACCACCATGATGCGTTCGCTGGATAAAATGGTAAAGATTATAGGGGTCATAATTATCCCTTTGGGTCTTATTATGTATATTCAGAATCATTATTATCTGGGCAATTCCATAAAGGACAGCGTGGTGTCGGTGGTGGCCTCTCTTGTGGGCATGATACCGGAAGGATTGTATCTTCTTGCCAGTGTGGCACTTGTTGTCAGTGTAATGAGGCTGGGCAGAAAAAGGGTTTTGATTCATGAGATGAACTGCGTTGAAACTCTGGCAAGGGTAAATGTTCTTTGTGTGGATAAGACAGGAACGATTACGAGACCTGATATGTCGGTAAGTGATGTGGTATTTATGGGCGAAAATATAAGCCGTCTTATAGCGGAAGTCGCCGTAAATATGCATGATGATAATGAAACAATCAAGGCTGTTAAGGCCTATTTTGTGGGTGATGACCCCGCTGAAAAATATGACAAGGCGGAGAGAGTAATAACATTTTCATCCAAGATAAAGTACAGTGGAGCAGTTATAAATGGAGAAAGATATGTATTTGGAGCTCCTGAGTATGTGCTGCTTAGTGATTATTCTGAATATCAGGAAATATTTGACAGGTATTCGGGAAGAGGAGAAAGAATTATTGTTTTTGGAAGAGCCAATGAAGAGATTCAGGGAGACATTCTTGAAAATCCGGTGACTCCCCTTGCATTCATTATTCTTGAAAATGAGATAAGAGATACTGCAAAACAGACCTTCTCTTATTTTGCTGAGCAGGGGGTGGACATTGTTGTAATTTCCGGGGATAACCCGTCAACAGCATCTAATGTTGCCATAAGGGCAGGAATCAGAAATGCAGAAAATTACATTGATGCCGGCACTCTTAAAACGGATGAAGACATAGCTGAAGCAGTAAAAAAATACACTGTATTCGGAAGAGTTATTCCGGAGCAGAAAAAGAAAATAATTATGGCTTTCAAATCGGCAGGTAAGGTTGTAGCCATGACAGGGGATGGCGTCAATGATGTTCTTGCTTTAAAATGTGCTGATTGTAGTGTGGCCATGGCATCAGGAAGTGAAGCTGCCAGTAATGCTGCCCAGGTTGTGCTTCTTGATTCTGATTTTTCAAAAATGCCATCCGTTGTGCTTGAGGGAAGAAGAGTAGTAAATAATATTCAGTGCTCTGCTTCATTGTTTTTGGTAAAAAATATATTTTCCATTCTTACAACATTCCTTACACTTATTGCTGCAAATCTGTATCCGCTGTATCCTACACAGCTTTCCCTTCTGGGGGCATTTACCATAGGAATACCTGCATTTTTTCTTGCATTACAGCCTAACAGAAGTCTTATAAGAGGAGATTTTCTGGTTAATGTCATTTTAAAGGCGCTTCCTGCGGGACTTACGGATTTTATCATACTTTCATTGATATCCATTTACGGCAATGCTATGGGACTGTCAAATGAACAGATTTCCACTGTTGCCATAAGTGTGCTGCTGGTTGTGGGAATCGCAACACTGGTAAGGGTATGTAAGCCGTGGAACATAACAAGAATTCTGGTGTGTGTTGCAATGACAGCAGGAATTTTTATCTGTTATAATTTTTTCAAAGAATTGTTTGCCATTGAGGTGCTCACAAAGGAATTGAAACATATAACTTATCTGCTCATGTTGGCAGCAGTGCTTATTTTTTATTGTATGTGTAAGCTTGTGGGATGGATAATTGAATATCTTGAAATCCATAATAAAAGATTCAGACAATTTCTAAAGGGATGATATATATTTTATAAAAATTTAATGGGGTCTGACCCCATTAAATTTTTATAAATTTTATTAATGCCTATTTTTCTACCGCTGTTCTGGCAAAGGAGGTGTTCACAAGTTTATCGTAAGGAACATCTTTCGTAAGTTCTCCTGCATCCTTTAATATATTTTTCAACAAAGTGAAACTCTCTTCTTCAAATACAGTATTTTCCTTCCATGTACCCTGAGATTTATATCTTTCAACAATGGTGGTTATTGTGGCCAGGTCTGTCTCCGGAAATTGAGGAGCTATAACGGAGGCAATGTCGTCGGCAGTGTGGGAATTTACATAATCAAGACCTTTTTGTATGGCATTGGTGAAACTCTGTATCACTTCAGGATTTTTGTCCATAAAGCTCTTTTTTGCACAATATGCCGTATATGGAACGTATCCGCTGTCAGTACCCAAGGAGGCTACAACATATCCGGCATTTTGCTGTTCAAGTAATGTTGCTGCCGGTTCAAATTCTATAGTGTAGTCGCCGATTCCGGAAGTGAATGCGGCAGAGGTGGAACCAAAATCAACATTTTGTAAAATGGTAAGGTCATCAGCAGGAGAAATACTGTTCTTCTTTAAAATGTACTCAAATAACATTTCAGGCATACCACCGGCACGACCGCCAATTACCTTTTTGCCTTTGAGGTCGGACCATTTAAAATCGGTGTCATTGGTTCTGGAAACCAGGAAATTACCGGCTCTCTGGGTGAGCTGGGCAAAGTTTACGGCGTAGTCGTCAGAACCCTCCTGGTAGACATAGATTGAACTTTCGGAACCCATAAAACCAATGTCGGCCTCATTGCTTACCAGAGCTGTCATAACCTTGTCGGCACCAAAACCTGTTTCCAGAGTCAGGTCAATACCTTCCTCTTCAAAGTATCCCAGTTCTATTGCCACGTACTGAGGTGCATAGAATATAGAATGGGCTACTTCGTTAAGAGTGATTTTTTTATTTCCTGTGTTATTTGTGGATGAGCAGGCTGTCATGCTTATAACAAAAATTGTTGCAAGTATGACGGAAATTACCCGATTGAACCTTTTCATATCATATCTCGCTTTATTATGTTCAATAATTATATTATTCTAAAATTTTTTTTGGGTTACTGAAATCAAATTATAAGTATTTTTGTATAAAATGAGAATAAATCTGTTGTATAAAACAGGAATATTATGTTATTATATTGATAATTAGATGGGTGACAATTTAATACAGGGTATTTGACTTTGGAGGAATAGGGTATGTTTGGAAAAAAGACCGGTGTTAATAACACATTTGAGAATGACAGACAGTTATTATTACAAGCCATGGATAGGATGATTACAGGTGATTTTAGTAAAGTATCGCCTGAGGGATTTTCAGATCCTATATATGCTGAGAAATTGAATGAAATTGTTAAAGCTTACAAGAGAGCCAACAATAACTTTATCATGAGACTTAATGAGGCAATGCAGTCTATTGGTGATAACTCATATACGAAGAATGTGTTGGATCAGGTGTCTTCACAGGAGAAAGCTATTAATGATATGAGTGATGCAAGTATTAATCTTGAGACATCCATCTCTAATATTTCTTCTTACATGGGAGAAATTAAGAACAGTACACATGAGATGCTTGCCACTTCCCAGAACAGTACAGCCAACATGAATGAGAGTATTCGTGTGGTTAATGAATCTTCTGATAAGATTGAGAAAATTAACGCACAGGTTCAGGCTTTTCAGGAGAAGATTAATAAGATTGGTGAGATTGTAGATATTGTTAAGAAGGTAGCCAGCCAGAGTAATCTTCTTGCTCTTAATGCGTCCATTGAGGCAGCCAGAGCAGGAGAAGCCGGTAAGGGCTTTGCCGTTGTTGCCGATCAGGTAAGACAATTGTCAAGCAATACTTCAGAATCGGCTGAAGATATTGTAAAGTATGTTAATGAACTGAAAGCAGATATTGAAGTGCTCGCGGCGTCTATGGATGAGACAACTGCCAAGTTAAGAGAGGGCAATGAAAAGGTTGAAGTTTCTCTTGATGACATTGAGAGAATGAATAATCAGATGGTAGCCATAAATGAATCTGTGGACAGTATCTTTGAAGATGTTGATAAACAGTCAGAAATCACAAAAGCATTTGCAAAGCAGGTACAGGGTATTTCTGACAGTTATGGAATTCTCATAAAAGAGAGTTATGAGATAGGTACGCATATCTTCCAGATTGGCAGATATATAGATACATGTCGTAGTGATATGTTTAGAGAAGCGGGAGATGTAACTGTACAGGATCAGTTAAGAATTTTCGAAATTGACCACTTTATATTAATGTGGAGAGTATACAATAACGCTGTTGGTTTTGAGCAGTTAAAGATCACCCAGCTTAACAATCCGGATACATGTAAGATTGGTAAGTGGATGCATGAGCAGACAGATCCGAAGATAATAGGAAGCAGTCAGTTTAAGGCTGTTGATCAGGCACACAGAACAGTTCACAAGTATGCCTGTGAATCATGGAATGCTAAGGATGCAGGTGATGTGGATAAGGCTCTCGAAGCATTTAAGAAATGTTATGATGCATATTTTGTATATAAAGATGCAATTAATAATTTCAAGGAATACATGAAGACAATAGGATATACTGAAGAGACAAAGATTGTAGTCTTTAGAAAATAATCAGATTGTGTTATACATAAGTCCGGTGCAGGATAGGGTTATCTGATAGGTCAGAATTGGTGCAGAACCAAAGCTGATGGGATAATCCTCATAATATGCACTGGACTTTTTTTTCGTGGGAGTACATAATGTAATATGTTTAAAATATTTTTACAGATACCTGGATAAATTTGAAGTAGACGAGGGGAGACCGGCTGTGAGTGACGTATTTGTAGTTGGACATAAGAATCCTGATACTGATTCTGTATGTTCGGCATTATGCTATGCAGAGTTAAAAAATAAAATTACAGGGACCCGTAATTACAAGGCTAAAAGAGCGGGACACCTTAATGAAGAAACGCAGTTTGTTCTTGAAAAATGCGGAGTTGAACCACCGGAATATATAAAGGATGTAAGACCGCAGGTCAAGGATATTGATATACGAAAGACTGAAGGAATTGATAAAAATACATCCGTAAGAACAGCATGGAAGCTTATGAAACAGTTGGATGTGGTAACCCTTCCCATAACTGAGGGGACAAGACTTATTGGACTTGTAACCATTGGGGATATTGCAAAATCATATTTTGAAATGTATGACAGTAACATACTCTCTGCTTCTCATACATCTATTATGAATATTGTTGAGACTCTTGATGCAACTGTGATTACGGGTAATGATAACACACAGTTGCAGCATGGAAAGATGATTATAGCTGCAACTAACCCTGATATGATGGAGAATATGATAGATCCGGGGGATATGGTAATTATTGGAAACAGATATGAATCACAACTGTGTGCCATAGAAATGAATGCAGGGTGTATTATTGTATGTGAAGGGGCTAAAGTATCTAATACCATTGCGAAGATAGCAGGGGATCATGATTGCATAATAATGACTACGCAACATGATACATATACTGTAGCAAGACTTCTTAATCAGGCGATTCCTGTCAGCTTCTTTATGAAGGAGCGAGAGGGACTCATTACATTTAAAATGAGAGATTATATTGATGATATAAAGGATATTATGGCACAGAAACGTCACAGGGATTTCCCTATAGAGGATGATAATGGCTGCTATATAGGAATGATAAGCAGACGTAATTTGTTAAAGGCGGGAAGAAAGAAGCTTGTATTGGTTGACCATAATGAGAAAGGTCAGGCGGTTAACGGCGTAGAAGATGCTGAAATTCTGGAGATTATTGATCATCACAGACTTGGTTCCATTGAAACAATTGCACCTGTATTTTTTAGGAATCAACCTTTGGGATGTACCGCAACCATCATATATAAAATGTACCGGGAGAATAATGTTGAAATTGATAAGAAAACAGCCTTTCTTTTATGTTCGGCAATTATTTCCGATACCCTTATATTTAAATCGCCAACCTGCACAGGGGAGGATGTGGATGCCTGCATGGAGTTGTCTGCCATAGCACAGATTGAACTGGAACAGTACGGAAGGGAAATGTTTAAGGCGGGAAGTAATCTTTCATCTAAGACAGATAAAGAAATATTCTTCAGAGATTTTAAGAAATTTACGGTAAATGATATATCAATCGGTGTGGGACAGATAAATTCCATGAGTATTGAGGAGATAAGGGGACTGATAGACAGGGAGTCAGGATATATAAGTAGTGTTACAGGGGAAGCGGGAATAGATATGGCATATCTTATGCTGACAGATATTATGTCAGAAACCTCTTATATACTCTTTGCAGGTAAGAATTCGGAAAACGTTTTAAAACAGGCATTTAATCTTGATGCCATATCAGGAAATTGTGCAGTGCTTGAAGGTGTTGTATCACGTAAGAAGCAGTTCTTTCCAAGCATTATGGAAGTGCTGCAACAATAAAAACCATGGAATGAAATGGAGAGTAGTATGAAAAAAATTATGAAAAATGATCCCTGCTGGTGTAACAGCGGTAAACCTTATTGTGAGTGTCATATGGATTTTGACAGGAAACTTGAAGCCTATAAAAAGAAATTTCATAAAGTTCCGCCAAGAACTATTATAAAAAATGAAGAGCAGCTTCAAGGTATGAGAGAGAGCAGCAAAATAAATATTGCTGTACTTGATTATGTGGGAGAGCATATAAAGGCGGGAATGACTACAGAGGAAATTAATCAGATGGTGTATGAACAGACCACAAAGATGGGAGGAATCCCGGCACCTCTCAATTATGAAGGGTTTCCAAAGAGCGTCTGCACATCCATTAATGAGCAGGTGTGTCACGGTATTCCTTCTTCCAATATTCAGATTATTGACGGAGATATTATTAATGTTGACTGTTCCACAATTCTTAACGGATATTATTCTGACTCATCAAGAATGTTTTGCATAGGCAATGTGGCACCGGAGCATAAAAAGCTTGTGGATGTAGCAAAGGAATGTGTGGAACTGGGATTGAAACAGGTTAAGCCATGGGGACATTTAGGAGATGTAGCCCAGGCAATTAATGATCATGCCAAGGCTAATGGATATTCAGTGGTTCGAGAGGTTGGAGGGCATGGTATTGGATTGGAATTCCATGAAACTCCATTTGTAAGCTATGTAATAAGAAAGGGAACGGGCATGGTTACGGCTCCCGGCATGGTATTTACAATTGAGCCTATGATAAATCAAGGCGGTCCGGATATTTATATTGATGAAAATAACGGATGGACTATATATACAGATGACAACTCCTACTCTGCCCAGTGGGAAATTATGGTCCATGTAACACAGGATGGCTATGAGGTAATGGCATACTAATAGTAACATTTGGCTAAAGCTGACATATATTGTATTGAACTGTATTTATGGAGTGGAATATGAATTACAGCAATCAAAGAGAACAGGCATTAGCTATGTGTTATGTTCCATGGCAGAGATGGTCAAAGTTGTATAAACCTTGTGAAGCATTGCGCCGAGGAACTTTGTTCCCTTGTCTTGATAAACCATACAAGGGAGGCAGGTCATGATGAATACAACCAATTCAAATCAGTATCAAATGAGCAGACAGGGTGGCTGTCAGAACAAAAGCTGTAATATAAGACAAGATAGAAAAGCATTAATGATGAACATATATGAGCTTGGTTTTGTACTGGTGGAGACAGGATTATATCTGGATACACATCCGGATGATGTTCAGGCGATTGAATATTATATGGATATCAAGGAACAGTATAGAAAATATATAGAAAAATATTCCGATTACTACGGACCAATAGATAAGCTGCACATGAGTGGTGACAATTATTGGATGTGGGTAGCAACTCCTATGCCATGGGAAGTGGAGGAATGCTGATATGTGGAATTATGAAAAAAGACTTGAGTATCCTATCAATATAAAACAGACTAATCCTACACTGGCAGCCATGATAATAAGTCAGTATGGAGGTCCGGATGGTGAGATAGGTGCATCTATGAGGTATCTTTCACAGAGGTATGCTATGCCCTACAGAGAAGTATCAGGGTTATTGACGGATATCGGCACGGAAGAACTTGGTCACTTCGAGATGGTAGCCACCATGGTACACCAGCTCACAAGAAACCTTACAATGGAGCAGATTAAGGGAACTCCATTTGAGGCTTATTATGTGGACCATACCGCAGGAATCTGGCCACAGGCAGCAGGAGGAATACCTTTTAATGCCTGCGAATTCCAATCTAAAGGCGATTCCATAACTGATCTTGTGGAGGATATGGCAGCGGAGCAAAAGGCCAGATCTACTTATGATAATCTTATCAGACTTGCCTGTGATGACCCGGATGTGCTTGAACCGTTGAAATTCCTACGTCAAAGGGAAGTAGTACATTTCCAGAGATTCGGTGAGGCGTTATCCATAGTTCAGGATAAACTTGATTCTAATAATTACTATGCATTTAATCCTGCATTCAGACCGGGAAAATGTTGATTTATTGGAGCACTTTTAACTGCATAAATAATGGATTATTCTTATAAAAGGATATGGAGGAACAAATGAAAGAAAAAATATATACCATAGCTGTTAATGATGCGTTTAACGATGACTGCGAATGTCCGATTTGTTCAATGTATACCAAACTGGAAAATGACGCTGTGGAGTATTCCATGGGACCAAGTTATATGGAAGATGACATAAGGGAACAGACTGACAAGCTTGGTTTTTGCAAAAGACACATTAAACAGGTATATGATATGAATAACCGTCTTGGATTTGCACTGGTTATGAAAACTCATATGGATAGAGTTATTAAAGATGTTGAGCAGTATTCTTCAGATGCAGGAAGCGGGAAAAAGTTCTTAAAGAAAGGGAAAGAAGCCGGAGTATGCGGATATATAGATAATCTTGAGGAAAGCTGTTTTGTGTGTAATAGAATAAATCAGACATTTGAAAGATATATAGATACGGTTATTTATATGTATAGACACGACAGTGAATTTAAGAAGAAATATGAAGGCTGTAAAGGATTTTGCACAAGTCATTATAAGTCACTCATGAGAAAAGCAAGTAATACGCTGAGTGGAAGTGAATATGAAGATTTTGCAAAGATAACTACGGATGTATATCTTGATAACATGAAACGTGTAAGAGATGATGTTGAGTGGTTTATTGATAAATTTGACCATAGAAATGCTGATAAACCTTGGAAAAATGCCAAAGATTCTCTTCCGAGGGCTATAACCAAGAATAATTCCCTTCTTTAAGGCGTTTATTTTTACATGAATGATAGAAAAGAGGAATATTTTCAATATAAGAATTAAAAGATGAAATTAAAAAGGGACTGACCTGCAAGGTATCATTTCAACACCTGTGGGTCAGTCCCTTTGTGTGTATTAATAGGTAAATGTCACGGAGTACAAGGTGTAGGCAGCTCTTGGTGTATTCTTGTATGAATATGAGAGCTGAGTCCCGGCTGCGGTAATAGCCTTCTTAATGTCTATATTGGAATCGGATGAAATAAATTCAAGCCTTTCATTCTTTGAAGAGATGGCATTTTTAATCAGTCGGTTAAGTTCACTCTGTGAATGAACATTAGGAAGTTTGGCAATGGAAGCATATGAATAAGGGTATGATGATGAGTTGCTTTCAAAGGCAGAAAATCTGTCATGATCCCATGCATGGTCAAGTGCCATGTCTTCATCGGTAATATTAAAGTAGGAGTGATCAACATATTTGCTTGTTGAACCTACAGGGTCATCCCAGGTTACATCAACCTGATACCATACTCCATCAAGCTTTACAACATTCCAGATGTGCTGCTGATTGCCGGCAGTTCCCGAAATGGTATCATTCTCAATTCCCAGCATATCCATAAATGTTTTAAAACATTCTGCGTATCCGCTGCATACTGCCTCTCCGTTTATCAGGGCGTCATAAGCGTTAAATATAGAGTCTTCTTTTTCTACATAAGTAATGTTGGAAACCAGATAGTCATGGATTGCCAGTTCATTTTCTACATCACTGTTGTAAGGAGAAGTGACTTCATTAAGTACACTTATATATTTGTTGTAAAGTGTTAACTGTCTTTCGTTAAGGACGGAAGTATCTTTGGTGTTGTATGCGTGCATTATTGCATAATTATCCCAGCAGTCAAAGGTTACTTTCATATTGAAACCATCTTTAACTCTACGGTATTCCACCTGTATCTGTTCGATTCCGTTGACATATAAAAGCCATGTGTTGGCATCAATCAAGGATTCATCTGTTACGAAAATGTAGCAAGTATCCTCGTTTTTTGATACGGCCTGTGTTATATAATTAATAACTTCTTCCTGAGAATAGGCTTTGTTGTCGTAAGCCTGATATGATATGCCGTGTTCGTCACTTGCGGAAGAATCAGCGACAAAGGGCAGTGTGCATCCTGAAAAGGATAATATAATAAATGCTCCTATAACCGGAACAGCAAATTTTTTAATATTCATATAAAAACTCTTTCTATGGTAATGTTTATCGATTTGTTGTACGATATATGTAAATTTTAATACGAAATAAGAAAAAAAGGAAGTCCAAAACAATGAAAGATTATATAGTAAATAATGTAAAAGATTTTGACCTTAAAGAAACTCTGGAGTGTGGTCAGTGTTTTCATTTTAATAAAATAGATGAAGAGGAGTATGTGCTTGCGGCATATGACAGGATGCTTCATATACGACAGGAGGGAAATACCCTGGTATTCTATAATACTTCGGAACAGGAGTATAACTTATTGTGGAAAAAATATTTTGATTTGGAGAGAGATTACGGACTCATTAAAGAATCCTTGCTTAAGTCAGATGAAAAGCTGTGGGAGGCCATTACTGCCATGCAGGGAGTAAGGATACTCAACCAGGATTTTTTTGAGACACTTATTTCATTTATCATTTCACAAAATAAACAAATACCTCATATAAAGAAGATTGTTGCTGATATTTCTGAAAAATACGGAGATTTTAAGGGGGAAGTGGCAGGCATACCTATGTATTCATTTCCAAGTGTGGAACAGCTTAATGCAGCCGGAATTGAAGAATTAAAGAATTTAAAGACGGGTTTTAGGGCGCCTTACATAAGAAATGCAGTGGATATGGTGTATAAGGGAGATATTAATGTTAAAACATTTGAAAATATGAATTGTGAGCAGTGTATAGATGAATTGTGCAGAATAAAAGGGGTAGGAAGTAAGGTGGCAAGCTGCGTGAGCCTCTTTTCGCTGGGGAAAAGAGATAGCTTTCCTGTAGATGTATGGATAAAGCGGATTATGGAGCACATGTATTTTGATGGAGCAGATACACCTAAGGATGTAATCACAGAATTTGCAAAAAAACAATACGGAGAGTTGGGGGGATATGCCCAGCAATATCTGTTTTATTACGGTAAAACTGTAAAAATGGGATTGAAGAAAAAATAAAAAAATTATAATCAAAATATTAAAAGAATAATATATTTAGAAATAGCTGTTGACAAAAAAGTTGGCGGGTGATATTTTATGATTATTGAAATTAGCACTCGAATTAAATGAGTGCTAACAAATAAAAACAAAAGCTGCCACATTACGTAGAAGACAGCGGAATGGAGGAATATATATGAAGTTAGTACCATTAGGAGACAGAGTTGTAATTAAGGCATTGGTTGCTGAGGAAACTACAAAATCAGGAATTGTTTTACCGGGACAGGCAAAGGAAAAACCATCACAGGCAGAAGTTGTAGCTGTAGGACCTGGCGGAGTTGTTGATGGTAAGGAAGTTACAATGCAGGTTAAAGCCGGAGATAAAGTTATTTATTCTAAGTATGCCGGAACAGAAGTTAAACTTGATGATGAAGAATTTATCGTTATTAAGCAGAGCGATATTCTTGCAACTATTGAAGAATAAGATTTTATATAAAGTTTTTGATTTTTAGGAGGATTATAAGTTATGGCAAAGGAAATTAAATACGGAATTGAAGCAAGAAAAGCACTTGAGGAAGGCGTTAATAAGTTAGCTAATACAGTAAGAGTTACATTAGGACCTAAGGGACGTAATGTTGTACTTGATAAATCTTACGGAGCACCGCTTATTACTAATGATGGTGTTACAATTGCCAAGGATATTGAACTTGAGGATTCATTTGAGAATATGGGAGCTCAGCTTGTTAAGGAAGTTGCAACAAAGACTAACGATGTTGCAGGTGATGGTACAACAACAGCTACAGTTCTTGCCCAGGCAATGGTAAATGCAGGTATGAAGAACCTTGCTGCAGGTGCTAACCCTATTATCTTGAGAAGAGGTATGAAGAAGGCTACTGATTGTGCAGTAGAGGCTATTGCTTCAATGAGCCAGAAGGTTAACGGTAAGGATCAGATTGCTAAGGTTGCATCTATTTCAGCAGGAGATCCTGAGGTTGGACAGATGGTTGCCGATGCTATGGAAAAGGTTTCTAACGATGGTGTTATTACAATTGAAGAATCAAAGACAATGAAGACTGAGCTTGACCTTGTAGAAGGTATGCAGTTTGACAGAGGATACATCTCAGCATATATGGCAACAGATATGGATAAGATGGAAGCTGTACTTGATAATCCATACATCTTAATTACAGATAAGAAGATTTCTAATATTCAGGAAATTCTTCCTGTTCTTGAGCAGATTGTTCAGAGTGGTGCTAAGCTCCTTATTATTGCAGAAGACGTTGAAGGAGAGGCTCTTACAACACTTATTGTTAATAAGTTAAGAGGAACATTTAATGTTGTAGCTGTTAAGGCTCCGGGTTACGGTGACAGACGTAAGGAAATGCTTAAGGATATTGCTATTCTTACAGGTGGTCAGGTTATTTCAGAGGAACTTGGACTTGAACTTAAGGATACTACAATTGATATGCTTGGTAGAGCAAAGTCAGTTAAGGTTCAGAAGGAAAATACAGTTATTGTTGATGGTGAAGGCTCTAAGGATGAGATAGATGCAAGAGTTTCTCAGATTAAGGCTCAGATCGAAGAGACAACTTCTGATTTTGACAGAGAAAAGTTACAGGAAAGACTTGCAAAACTTGCAGGTGGTGTAGCTGTTATCAGAGTTGGTGCTGCAACAGAGACAGAGATGAAGGAAGCAAAGCTTCGTATGGAAGATGCTCTTAATGCTACAAGAGCAGCAGTTGAAGAAGGTGTTATTTCAGGTGGTGGTTCAGCTTATATCCATGCATCTAAGAAGGTTGCTGAGCTTGCTAATACACTTTCAGGTGATGAAAAGACAGGAGCAGAGATAATCTTAAAGGCACTTGAAGCTCCATTATTCCATATTGCATACAATGCAGGTCTTGAGGGAGCTGTAATTATCAATAAGGTTAGAGAATCAGAGGTTGGATTTGGCTTTGATGCACTTAACGGTGAGTATGTTAATATGATAGAGGCAGGAATCCTTGATCCTGCTAAGGTTACAAGAAGTGCTCTTCAGAATGCTAACAGTGTTGCATCTACATTACTTACAACAGAGTCTGTAGTAGCAACAATTAAGGAAGATATTCCGGCAGCTCCGGCAGGCGGCGCAGGAATGGGCATGATGTAATTCGGCGGCAAAGTGATATATAACGTATAATAATAAGGTTTGGATGGATGTAGATTCGTGTACATTTATTCAAACCTTATTTGCGTTTATATGCAGAAATAGGGTATAATTAAAAAAGACATTTTATGAAAATACAACAGATTTGGAATTTGAAGGATAGGAGTTTATAATGGGATTTGAAACAGAACAACTGGTTAAGTTAAAGGAACCAAAATATGCACTTGTGATAAAGGCAGTACTTATTATTGCCTGTGTACTGGCGGCCACAACAATTCCACAGACAGGATCTTTTGGAATTATTGTGCTTGCACTTTTTGTTGTAGCTACCGTTTTTGTGTTTGAGTACTATAATGCCGAGCTGGAATATTCAATTGTTGATGATATGCTTAGTGTTGACAGGATTATGGCAAAATCCATGAGAAGAAAATGCGGAGTGTATACCCTTTCAAGGGCAACACTTGTTGCAAGAGCGGATTCTAATGATGCTTTAAGGATAAATTCCTCAATGAACCTTAAGACAACCGATTATTCTGCAGGTGCATCAAATCATGATTCTGTGGTTATTTGTGCTTATAATGAGCATAATGAATTGGAAAGAATATTTATTTATCCCAACGAAAAGATTCTTGAAGCAATCAAGGAGGTTGTGGATAAAAATGTATATAAAGTTGATTTATAAAAAGGTTTGACTTTTATATACCTTTTTGATATATTATCAAATAATATATACAAGATAATCCAACAAATGAGTTGGAATTTGATTACAAGATATCCGGATTTACATTCGGATTTTTTTGATTAATAGGAAATTCTTTCGAATTTCCTATTAATCAAAAACACTCCGTGAGGCTGCGCACACTTTTGCAGGTGAATATTGTCGCTAAAGCGACGCAAAAGTGGCGCCGGAGTTTCCCGGGCGAAACTCTATGTACCTGAAATTATACGAAATACATTTTTAAAAAGAAAGTGAGGACAAAAGTAGAATGGGTAAAATTGTTGGCGAAGGCATTACATTTGATGATGTGTTATTAGTTCCGCAGTATTCAGAAGTAACACCTAATATGATTGATTTATCTACAAACCTGACAAAGAATATTAAGCTTAATATTCCGTTGATGAGTTCCGGAATGGACACTGTAACAGAGCACAGAATGGCGATTGCCATGGCAAGACAGGGTGGTATCGGTATTATTCATAAAAACATGTCAGTAGAGGCCCAGGCTGAAGAGGTTGATAAGGTTAAGAGATCAGAGAACGGCGTTATTACAGATCCATTCTTCTTACATCCGGATAATACACTGGCCGAGGCTAATGAACTTATGGGCAAGTTCAGAATTTCAGGTGTACCTATTACAGACGACAACGGTAAGCTTGTAGGTATTATTACTAACAGAGACCTTAAGTTTGAGGAAGATTTTACAAGACCTATAAAAGAATGTATGACAAGTGAGAATCTTGTTACAGCTCCTGTGGGTATTACTCTTGACGAAGCCAAGAAGATATTGGGAAAAGCAAGAAAAGAGAAGCTTCCAATAGTAGATAGTGAATTCAAATTAAGAGGACTTATTACAATAAAGGATATTGAAAAATCAATTAAGTATCCTTCATCAGCCCATGATTCACAGGGAAGACTTCTTGCAGGTGCAGCAGTTGGTATTACTGCTAATGTAATGGACCGTGTACAGGCACTTGTAAATGCCAATGTTGACTGTATAGTAATTGATTCGGCTCATGGTCATTCAAAGAATATTATAACAACATTAAAGAACATTAAAAATGCGTTCCCTGATCTTCAGGTAATTGCAGGAAATATAGCAACAGGAGCAGCTGCAAAGGCACTTTGCGAAGCTGGTGCTGATGCAGTTAAGGTTGGTATCGGGCCTGGCTCTATCTGTACAACAAGAGTTGTTGCAGGTATTGGTGTTCCTCAGGTCACAGCTGTTATGAGTGCTTATGAAGAAGCTAAGAAGTATGGTGTGCCTGTTATTGCCGATGGTGGTATTAAGTATTCAGGTGATATCGTTAAGGCTATCGCAGCAGGTGGCAGCGTATGTATGTTAGGAAGTCTTCTTGCAGGTTGTGATGAAGCTCCGGGTACGTTTGAACTGTTCCAGGGAAGAAAGTATAAGGTATACAGAGGAATGGGTTCTATTGCAGCTATGGAGAACGGAAGTAAGGACAGATATTTCCAGACAGATGCCAAGAAGCTTGTTCCGGAAGGTGTTGAGGGTCGTGTTGCATACAAGGGTCTTGTGGAAGATACAATTTTCCAGCTTATGGGCGGTTTAAGATCAGGTATGGGATATTGTGGAGCACCTACAATTCCTGTACTTCAGGAGACAGGACAATTCATTAAGATGTCAAGTGCAGCTTTAAGAGAGAGCCATCCACATGACATTCACATTACAAAGGAAGCACCTAATTATTCTGTAGAGGATAAGTAATTAATTTTGCTTAGACAGGATTTATATAGAATTCAATTGTAATAGTATGGGATTAATAAAGACATTTCGCAAATTTTGATATGATAGTCAGAAGACAGGATACATATCATTTGCGGAGTGTCTTTTTTGCAATGTTACTGTTTACACCCCGGCTGAATTGTAATCAGTAACATTGCGACTTGACAAATCTTTATTCCTCTTGATATTTCCTATATACATGATGTATAATAGTGCTAGATGTGAGGAAATGTGTACAAGCGATGACGTGTCTATAAGGAGATTGTATATGCAAGAGAAGATGATAAACAAGTATATTGCTAAGAATCACTCCGGGTCTGTTTTTACTGATAGTGAACTGAAAGTTATAAAAGATGGTGATATGGATGAGATGATATCAACATTTTTTGACTTAAGTAACAATTATTATAAGAAACAGATGCAGAGTGCGTTTAATATTCTTAATCAATATATGAGCGGAGATGTGGAGCTGGAGTCTATAGCGTACTTGAAAGAATATACGGGTAAGTTTGTTGGCTGTCAGCTGATGGATGGAGATATTGATGTTTTTCTGGGAATTGCAGGTGATGATAAGGATTTATTGTGTGTTGCATCTGCATTTTCACAGGAAGAACTGCAGGAGTTTGATGCGGACGCTTATGATGCATTGTGTGAATTGATTAATGTAATGAACGGCGCTTATGCTACCAGGTTAAGCGGAGAGGAGAAGATAGAACTTTCCCTTCATCCGCCTGTGTTCTATACCAATACATCAATTAAGGCAGAAGTAGGGCTGTACATTGTAACATTTTCAATGAACAGACATAAATTTAATCTGCTTATGGCAGCAGATGATAAAATAAAGTTAATTGCATAATAAGTTGTGTAAAAAAAGTGCGTTACACGCAGAATGGGAGATAAAGATGGCAAAGATATTAATTGTAGATGATTCAAAAACTTCAAGAAAATTTTTAAGAAACATGCTTGAGGAAGCCGGACACGAAATAATTTCAGAGGCGGTTGACGGTAATGAAGGAGTAGAAAAATTTAAGATTTATCAGCCTGATATTGTTACTATGGATATTACAATGCCTAAGTTAGATGGTATTGGTGCTGTAAAAGAAATTATTGATTTCGATCCTAATGCAAAGATTATTATGGTTACAGCAGCGGGACAGAAGTCTAATATGGTGGAGGCTCTTAAACAGGGAGCTGCAGATTTTATTCAGAAACCATTTGATAGTGACGTAATCCTTAACACTATAGAAAAGGTATTGGAAGGCTAATGTATAATTATAAGATTCAGCTTCAGTATGATGGCGGCAGGTATGACGGATGGCAGCGCATGGGTAAAGATGCATCTAACAATACCATAGAGTGTAAGATTTTTGAGATTATAAAGAAGATGACCGGAGAAGAGCCTGATATAATGGTTGGATGCAGAACGGAGAAGGGTGTTCATGCATTGTGTCAGACTGCTAATTTTAAGCTTATGGTCAGACGCAATCCCGTTGAGATTAAAAATTATCTTAACAGGTATCTTCCAAGAGATATTGGAATTAATCATATTGAAGAGGTTGATGAGAGATTTCATAGTCAGCTTAATGCAAAATCTAAGACTTACATATATAAGCTGGATACAGGGGATGTTGCTGATGTGTTTACAAGAAAGTATGCATACCATACCTTCGATGTTCCACAATTTGATGATATGAGGCGTGGGGCAGAATTCTTCAAAGGTAAACATGATTTTAAAGCATTTACTACAGCCAAAAAAAGCAAATCTACAGTCAGGGAGATTAAGCAGATTGATATAAATACAGAAGGGGCTTCATGTATCATAAGGATTACGGCAGATGATTTTCTTCATAATATGGCCAGATTTATGATAGGAATGCTGTTAGATGTAGGAAACGGCTTGAAAAAACCTGATGATATAAGGGCTGCTCTTGCAGGGGAGGATATTGTTATGTCTCTTCCGGCAGAGAGCTATGGACTTTTTCTTGAAAGGGTTTTATACTAACAACTAAGCTATGAATATATACTGTCGTACTTAAGCGATTGGTAAGCTGGGTACGGCAGTTTTTTCAAGTAATGTATGTTTTTGTATTTATATTTGAGGTAAATATAACTATAGGAGAAATGGAGTAGAAAATGAAAACCATAATTGAGCTTATTACAGATGAATTTAAGAAAGTATTTGTGGAATGCGGATACTCTGAAGAATATGCAAGGGTAACGGTTTCTAACAGACCTGATTTGTGTGAATTTCAATGTAATGGAGCCATGGCAGCGGCTAAGGTATATAAAAAAGCACCATTTATTATAGCAGATGAGATTGTTGATAAGATGAAGGAACTTTCAATGTTTGAGAAGATTGAAAGTGTGAAACCGGGATTTATCAATATTACAATCAGCCCATTATTTTTGTCGGACTATCTCAATGAAATGAAAAAAACAGATAAGTTCGGATATGAGAACAGGGAATCGAATAAGACTGTCATAGTTGATTATGGCGGAGCCAATGCGGCTAAGCCTCTTCATGTGGGACATCTTAGATCTGCGGTTATCGGAGAAAGCGTTAAACGGATTAACCGCTATGTGGGTAATAAGACAATCGGTGATGTTCACTTAGGTGACTGGGGACTTCAGATGGGACTTATTATCGAGGAATTAAGAGACCGAAAACCGGATTTGGTATATTTTGATGATAATTACTCAGGGGAGTATCCAAGCGAGCCGCCTTTCACTATATCAGAACTGGAGGAGATTTATCCTGCAGCCAGCGCTAAATCTAAAGAAAATGAAGATTTTGCGAAAAGAGCTCATGAATCAACTTTGAAGCTTCAGAGCGGGGATCCGTCTTGTACAGCTATATGGAAACATATTATGAATGTGTCAAAAGCTGATTTAAAGAAGAATTATGACAATCTTAATGTTTCTTTTGATTTATGGAAGGGAGAGAGTGATGCCCAGCCTTATATCCCGGATATGGTGGATAAGATGATTGCAGATGGCATTGCTTATGAAAGTCAGGGAGCTACTGTAGTAGATATTGCCCAGGAGACGGATTCAAAAGAGCTGCCTCCATGTATTGTGAGAAAGTCAGACGGAGCGGCTCTCTATGCCACATCGGATCTTGCTACAATAGTTGAAAGGGAGAAACTGTATCAGCCTGACGCCTATATATATCTTGCAGATAAGAGACAGGAACTACATTTTACCCAGGTATTCAGGACTGCAAAGAAAGCAGGAATTGTAAGACCGGATGTTGAAATGACATTTTTAGGTTTTGGTACAATGAATGGTAAGGATGGTAAGCCTTTCAAGACGCGTTCCGGCGGGGTTATGAGACTTGAACATCTTATTGAGGATATAGATAATGCAGTTTTGGAGAAGATAAAAGAGAACCGTTCTGTTTCCTTGGAGGAGGCAGAAAAGACAGCAAAAATAGTGGGACTTGCCGCATTAAAGTACGGGGATCTTTCAAACCAGGCATCAAAGGATTATGTTTTTGATATAGACAGATTTGCTTCTTTTGAGGGAAACACAGGACCATATATTCTTTACACAATTGTAAGAATCAAGTCTATTCTTTCTAAGTACAGTGAATCCGGTAAGGATAATAAGGGAGTTATCAATCCTGCTATAGAGGCCTCTGAGAAGACTTTATCACTTTCTCTTATTAAGTTTTCAGAGGTAATAGAAAGTGCATATAAAGAGAAGGCGCCTCATAAGATATGTCAGTATATATATGAGGTTTCCAATGCATTTAACGGGTTCTACCATAATACAAAGATTTTGGCAGAACCGGATGAGAAACAACAGGCAGGATATATTGCTTTGATTACGCTTACTAAAGAAATTCTTGAGCAGTGTATTGATTTACTTGCAATAGAATGTCCGGATAGAATGTAAGGGACGGGGGATACATAATGAAAATTTTATCATTTGCGATACCATGTTATAACTCTGCGGAGTATATGGAAAAATGTATTGAATCATGTCTTCAGGGTGGAGAAGATGTGGAGATAATTATTGTTGATGATGGGTCTACAAAGGATAACACACTGGAGATTGCCCAGAGATATGAAAAAAAATACCCGGGAATAGTGAAGGCTATTCACCAGGAGAATGGTGGACACGGAGAGGCGGTCAACACCGGAATTGCTAATGCCACGGGTGTGTTTTATAAGGTAGTTGACAGTGATGACTGGGTTGACGCAAAGAGCTTAAAAAGAGTACTTGCAAGGCTTAAGAAATTTATTCAGGAAGATGACTGTCCTGATATGGTTATTGCCAATTATGTATATGAGAAGGTTGGCGCAAAAAGAAAGAAAGTAATACATTATGAGAACGCCCTTCCTGTTGAGCAGATGTTTGGATGGGATGATTTCGGACATTTTAAGGTGGACCAGTACATTATCATGCATTCTGTTATTTACAGAACACAGCTTATTAAGGACTGCGGACTTAAGCTTTTGTCACACACATTTTATGTTGATAACATATTTGTATTTGAGCCTCTTCCTTATGTTAAGAAGCTTTACTATATCAATACTAATCTGTACAGATATTTTATTGGAAGAGATGACCAGTCTGTTAATGAAAAAGTTATGATTTCAAGAATTGACCAGCAGCTTAGGGTTACAAAGAGACTTATAGATTCTTATATTGCCACAAAGCCGGACAATGAAAAATGTAGGAAATATATGAGAAACTACCTGAGGATTATGATGGAGATTTCATCTATATTCTTGATTCTTTCCGGTACAAAAGAGGATCTTGAAAAGAAGAAGGAACTTTGGAATTACGTCAAGGAAGCTGATAAAGAGTTGTACAAAGAGTTAAGATATAGTTTGTTGGGAACTTCGGTTAATTTTCCGGGAAAACTGGGAAGACAGATTTCCAGAACCGGTTATAAAGTAATGAATAAGCTTATTGGTTTTAATTAAGAGGAGACTGCCTATGATACTTGATTTATTTAAACTTGATGGAAAAGTTGCAATTGTTACCGGCGCCAATACAGGTCTTGGACAGGGAATGGCTGTTGCTCTTGCCCAGGCCGGAGCTAAGGTTGTGGGTGTTGCCAGGAGATCCTGTGAGGATACAAGAAAATTAATAGAGAGGGATGGAGGCTGCTTTACAGAAGTGATTGCTGACTTGTCATCCATGGAAGTTATTCCTTTAATCATTAATGGGGCACTTGATGCTTATGGCAGAGTTGACATTCTTGTTAATAATGCAGGAATAATTAAGAGGGAGGATGCTATTGATTTTTCTGAGGAAAATTGGGACAGTGTAATTCAGGTTAACGAGAAAATGGTATTTTTCCTTAGTCAGGCATTTGCAAAACAGCTAATTAAGCAGAATGAGGGCGGTAAGATTATCAACGTGTGCTCTATGCTCTCATATCAGGGCGGAATAAGGGTGCCATCTTACACGGCAAGTAAAAGTGCGGTTATGGGTCTTACAAAGGCTATGGCTAATGAATGGGCGCAGTATAATATTAATGTTAATGCCATAGCTCCCGGTTATATGGCAACCAATAATACAGCACAGCTTAGGGCTGATTCTGACAGAAGTGAGGCAATTATCGACAGAATACCTGCGGGAAGATGGGGAACACCTGACGATATGAAGGGGGCTGTAGTTTATCTCGCATCAGATGCTTCAAGCTATGTGAATGGATTTACCATTGCAGTAGATGGAGGATGGCTGGGAAGATAATAGCCTGGCATTTTTAATTAAATAATTCTTATTAAACGGATATTTCCTGTTTGCATTTTACATGAGACAGGAAGTATCCGTTTTTTGTTGTGAATTCGGGTAATTGTATTTTACCAATACTTTACTCAGAATTTACATTTGCAGGATATTAGATTTTACATAACCTTGGTAAATTTTTAATCGTCGATAGGACAAAAAAGAAAGGCGAGGAAAAAAGTTATGAGAAAAATTAGTTTAAAAAAATTTGCTGTAACTGCACTCAGTGTAGTATGCATGGCCGGAGCATTAGTTGGATGCGGTAGTACAGCTGGTGAGGGTTCACAGGAAGATGGTGGATCATTAGGTGAAATTGCAGTAATTTCAAGAGAAGACGGTTCAGGTACAAGGGGCGCTTTCATTGAGTTGTTCGGAGTAGAAAAGAAGGACGCTGATGGAAAGAAAGTTGATTACACAACTGAAGAGGCTTCAATCACAAACAGTACTGAAGTTATGATGACAACAGTTTCTGGAAATAAGGCAGCAATTGGATATACATCATTGGGCTCATTAAACGATAAGGTTAAGGCATTAAAGGTTGATGGAGTTGAAGCTACAGCAGCTAACGTAAAGAGCGGTACATACAAGGCATCAAGACCATTTAACATTGTAACAAAAGATGGTTTAAGCGAAGCAGCAACAGACTTTATGAATTATCTGTTAAGCTCAGAGGGTCAGAAGATAGTTGAAGATAACGGTTATATTTCAGAAGGCAACAGTGGAGCATACAAGTCAAATGGTGCATCAGGTAAGGTTGTTGTAGCAGGTTCTTCATCAGTAACTCCTGTTATGGAAAAGCTTGCAGAAGCATACAAGAAGGTTAACAGCAACGTAACAGTTGAAATTCAGCAGTCTGATTCAACAACAGGTGTTACAAAGGCAATTGAGGGTACATGCGATATTGGTATGGCTTCAAGAGCATTAAAGGATACAGAGACAGCTAAGGGCGTTAAAGGTACAAAGATTGCCCTTGACGGTATCGCTGTAATCGTCAACAACAGTAACTCACTTGAAAACATAACAACAGAACAGGTTATGAAAATCTACACAGGCGAGATAACAGAATGGGATGACGTTAAATAATCAAAAAATGTCTGACAATAATTTCAAGATAAAAAACAATCAACAGTTTTTAATAATCAAATAATACCCACCTTAAGAAGAGCACAGTATGGCCTCCCCTGACCTACTGTGCTAACTTCAATAATTTCACAAAAAATTTATATTTTTTTAATGGAGTTTTAATGGGGTCTGACCCCATTAAAATTCTATAAAAAAGGAGACCAACTATGAAAAAAGCGCATTTTAAAGAGAAGTTAATGGAAATAGTTTTCCTTATTTGTGCCTGTGTATCAATTTTTTCGGTTGTATTAATATGTGTGTTTCTTTTTGCCAACGGTGTTCCGGCTATGTCAAAAATAGGATTTTTTGATTTTCTTCTTGGTAAGAAGTGGAAACCGGGAAATGATATATATGGTATTTTCCCTATGATATTAGGAAGTATATATGTTACTGCAGGAGCGGTAATTATAGGAGTTCCTATAGGTATTCTTACGGCAGTGTATCTTGCAAAGTTTTGCCCTAAAAATATATATAAAATTCTGAAGCCGGCGGTAGATTTGCTGGCCGGAATTCCTTCGGTAGTTTACGGATTTTTTGGACTGTGCGTTATCGTTCCCTTTGTAAGAGACAATTTTGGAGGGAACGGTGACAGTATTCTGACAGCATCAATTCTTCTTGGATTTATGATTCTGCCTACAATTATAAATGTTTCCGAATCATCCATAAGAGCTGTGCCTGAGAAGTATTATCAAGGTTCTCTTGCATTAGGAGCGACCCACGAAAGAAGTGTATATAGGACAGTAGTTCCTGCAGCCAAGTCAGGAATTATGGCGGGAGTTGTGTTAGGTGTGGGAAGAGCCATCGGAGAGACCATGGCAGTAATTATGGTTGCGGGAAACCAGCCAAGAATGCCAAAGGGATTATTAAAAGGTATAAGGACACTTACATCTAATATTGTAATTGAGATGGGCTATGCCACAGACCTTCACAGGGAAGCGCTTATTGCAACAGGTGTAGTGCTGTTTGTATTTATTCTCATAATTAACACCTTATTCTCTATATTGAAGAGAAGGGAGGCTAAGTAAGATGAAGGATTTCAAAACCAAGTTTAATACATACTTGAAACATCCGGGTTCATTGGCTATATTCCTCGTAACACATTTGGCTGCAATAATTACGGTAGCAGCTCTTGGCTTTCTTATAATATATATATTGGTAAGGGGAATCCCTTATCTAAGACCAAGTTTATTTGCTTGGAATTACAATTCAGAAAATGTATCTTTAATGCCATCATTGATTAATACAATTCTCCTAACGGCATTAGCTTTAATTATTGCAGCACCATTGGGCATTTTTGCAGCCATATATATGGTGGAATACGCAAAAAAAGGCAATAAAATTGTGGGTATCGTAAGAATAACCGCAGAAACACTTTCAGGTATTCCCTCAATCGTTTATGGCTTGTTCGGAATGTTATTTTTTGTTACAGCATTAAAATTGCAGTTATCTATTCTTTCCGGCGCACTGACTGTGGCAATTATGGTTCTTCCAACGATTATGAGAACTACAGAGGAAGCCCTTTTAGCGGTACCTGACAGTTTCAGGGAGGGTAGCTTCGGACTTGGAGCCGGTAAACTGAGAACAGTTTTTAAGGTGGTATTACCATCAGCAGTGCCGGGAATCCTCTCAGGAGTTATTCTTGCAACAGGAAGAATAGTGGGTGAAACAGCTGCACTTATCTACACTGCCGGTACGGTTGCCAGAGTCCCTGAAAATATATTCAGTTCCACAAGAACTCTTTCAGTTCACATGTATATGCTTTCAGGAGAAGGATTTAACACCAATCAGGCTTACGCCACAGCGGTGGTGCTTCTGGTACTTGTTATTTTTATTAATATGTTATCTAAAGTGGCAGCATCAAAACTATCTGCAAAATAAAAAATATAAATAATGGCATGCACGGAAAAAATGTGCAGAATGGAGATTAGTATGGAACAAAACGGAGTTTCAAAATTTCATATAAAAGATTTAAATTTACATTATGGAGACTTTCATGCATTGAAGAATATTAATATGGAGATTCCCGAAAAGCAGATAACTGCATTTATCGGGCCTTCGGGTTGCGGAAAGTCCACATTTTTAAAGTCTCTTAACAGAATGAATGACTTAGTTGAGGGATGTAAAATTGAAGGAGAAATTCATCTTAATGGGGAAAAAGGGTTTGAGGATGTGTATGGAAGCATGGATGTTAACATGCTTAGAAAGAGAGTAGGAATGGTGTTCCAGCAGCCAAATCCGTTCCCAATGAGCATATATGACAATATTGCCTATGGTCCAAGAACTCACGGTATCCGCAATAAAAGCCAGCTTGATGCCATCGTGGAAAGTTCGCTTAAAAAAGCAGCCATATGGGATGAAGTTAAGGACAGACTTAAAAAATCTGCGCTGGGAATGTCAGGAGGGCAGCAACAGAGATTATGCATTGCACGTGCATTGGCAGTTGAACCTGAAGTAATTCTTATGGATGAGCCTACATCAGCTCTTGACCCTATTTCAACTTCAAGGATTGAAGACCTGGCAGTGGAACTTAAAGATAATTACACAATAATAATGGTTACACATAATATGCAACAGGCAACCAGAATTTCTGATAACACAGCATTTTTCCTGTTGGGAGAAATGATTGAGTATGATAAAACAGAGAAATTGTTCTCGGTACCTCAGAATAAAAAGACAGAAGATTATATTACAGGTAGATTTGGTTAAGTATAGATTTGGTTAAGTGAAGTGGAAAAGGAGATAAGGGTATGAGGAACAGATTTGACAGACAGTTATGTGAATTGAATGATGAACTTATTGAAATGGGAGAGATGATAGAAAAAGCAATTGAGCTGACGGTAGAGGCGCTGGTTACGCAAAATGTAAACCTTGCCGAAGAGGCAATTGTATCGGATGATGACATAGACCATCAAGAAAAGAAAATTGAGCAGCTCTGTCTTAAACTTTTGCTTCAGCAGCAGCCTGTGGCAAGGGATTTAAGACTGATATCTTCTGCTCTCAAGATGATTACAGATATGGAAAGAATAGGGGATCATGCTACAGATATTTCAGAAATAACAATTGCCCTGGCTGACCAGCCATATATAAAGAAGCTTGAACATATACAGCAGATGGCTAAAGAAACAATGGTTATGTTGGTTGAAAGTATAGAGGCCTTTGTTAACAAGGACCTGAATAAGGCCAGAGCTGTTATAGAACATGATGATGTTGTTGATGATTTGTTCAATACAGTAAAAAGAGAGCTGATAGGAATGATTCATGAAAATGTTGATTCAGGTGAGCAGGCTGCGGATCTTTTGATGGTTGCAAAATATTTTGAGAGGATAGGAGACCATGCTACCAATATATCTGAATGGGTTATATTCTCAATCACAGGAGAACATGATTAAAAAATTTGACACATTTGATTTATAATGTACAATTAAGGAAAAAAGAACAAGGGGATTGCCATGGCATATATATACGTTGTAGAAGACGATAAGAATATTAGTGAAATTGAGAGTTTTGCGTTAAAAAATGCAGGACATACAATTGTTGAGTGTGCAAGCGGAAAAGAATTTCATAAGTTAATGAGAGACCGTATTCCGGACCTTGTGTTGCTGGATATTATGCTTCCTGATGAGGACGGACTTGATATATTAAAAAAGATTCGTCAGACACCGGAAACAAGGAGGGTTCCTGTAATCATGGTTACGGCTAAGACGTCTGAAATTGACAAGGTTAAGGGACTTGATCTTGGAGCTGATGACTACATTACCAAGCCTTTTGGTGTTATGGAATTAATCTCCCGAGTTAAGGCACTGTTACGAAGAGCAGGTGGAAGTGGAGAGGAAAAGCTTATCGGAATCGGTAAACTTTTTATCGACGATGAGAAGCGGGTGGCATATGTGGATGATAATGCCATAGAACTTACCTTTAAAGAATATGAGCTTCTTAAGTACCTTGCTCTTAACAGAGGAATTGTTCTCACCAGAGATAATATTATGGACAGAATCTGGAGTACGGACTACGAGGGAGAATCAAGAACTTTGGATGTGCATATAAAGACGTTAAGGCATAAGCTGGGGAGCGCCGGAAACTATATCAGAACAGTCAGAAATGTGGGATATTTTCTGGATGATGAGAATGCAGGGAAATAATGGACCGGAAAATAGGAATGGGGTAGTATGAAAAAAAGGATAAATTTGCAGTATATGATATTAACAACTGTTGCCATAATTGCAACAGCTGTTATGTTTACTGCGGTTTTTTACAATATTATAAAAAATGAGACGCTGACCGATTTGAGTAACTATACCGATGTTTTGGTGTCATCCGATGCATGGGGGATAGTTTCAAGCCCTGAGAATGTAGACGATAAAAATATTACGGCAAATTATTGTGGTGAAATAAGAATTACACTTGTGAATGACAAGGGCGTAGCTCTGCTGGATACTGAGGTGGATGCCTACAGTATGGAGAATCACAAAGAGAGACCGGAAATTATGCAGGCTTTTAAAGAGGGTAAGGGTAAGGCTATAAGAAAATCCAAAACGGTACAAAAAGATGCTTTATACTATGCGGTTTTGCTGGATAATGGTTGTGTATTAAGAGCTTCAAAGGAAGTAAGCAGCATGACAAGCCTTCTTATTAGTTCATTGCCGGTAACGGGAGCTCTTTGCGTCGTTTTATTTATGGTATGTAGTGCATTTTCTCATTTTCTGACAAAAAGCATTGTTGAACCTATTGAGTTTCTTGCGCGAAATATGGATGCACCTGAATCGGTTAAGGTTTACAAGGAACTTGTTCCTTTTGTCACAACTATACGCAGACAACATGAGGATATAATGAAAAATGCTAATATGAGGCAGGAGTTTACCGCAAATGTCTCTCATGAGCTAAAGACACCATTGACTTCAATATCGGGATATTCTGAGCTTATAGAGAATGGGATGGCAACAGGTGAGGATATTACCAGATTTGCAGGTGAAATTCATAAGAGTTCCAAGAGACTGCTCACACTTATTAATGATATTATCCGTATTTCCGAACTTGATGCCACTTCAGTTGACGAGAGTTTTGAAAAAGTTAATCTGTATGACGTGGCAAAAAGTTGTGTTGAAATGTTATCACTTAATGCTGAAAAGAATAATATTAATGTAAGTGTCACCGGGGAAGATGTATATGTATCGGCAAATGCCCAGATGATGGAAGAACTTATATATAATTTGTGTGATAATGCAATCAGATACAACAATGATGGCGGAAAAGTTGAAGTGATTGTGAAACACTATGAGAAAGATGGAAAAGAAGGAAGTATGGTTCAGGTTTCTGATAATGGAATAGGAATATCCAAAGAAAATCAGGAACGTATATTTGAGCGATTCTACAGAGTAGATAAGAGCAGATCCAAGTCTACAGGAGGAACCGGACTTGGGCTTGCCATCGTGAAACATATTATTGCAAAACATCCTGATGCCCATATAGAGCTGGAGAGCGAAGAGGGTAAAGGAACAACAATCAGAGTGATATTTTGGTGAGTCCCTTATTTTTCGCTGATTTGATGATATAATATCTATGAATAATAGAGAAACGGGAGGATGATAATCGTTCACTTTGTGAGAGTGAGATGCTTATTTTTGGTGTCGTAATATTTTTTTATGTTGTTGCATAATATAATATAATAATAACACTTGACGTACGCAAAAGCGTACGTTATAATGATGGTGACATAAAAAATCTCGTCATTCAAAAAATAAAAATAAAAATAAAGATAATGATACATGAATTATATTAGAAATAACTATTGAAGAGAATGAGAACAGTACTTAGGAATGCACGAGAATTTTACATATGATTTTCACAGGAAAAATATTTAGGACAAAAATAAAAATAAGAAAAATAAGAAAAATTAAGGGAGATTTATTATGTCAATAATTAATATTACGAATGCAAGAAAGGATCTTTATAATCTGGTAGAGTCTGTAAATTTGTATCATGAACCAACATTGATTGTGGGTAAAAAAGCAAATGCAGTTCTCATATCAGAGGACGATTGGAGCGCAATACAAGAAACGTTGTATTTAGACTCTATTCCAGGAATGACACAATCCATTTTGGATGGAGTAAATGAAACGTTGGAAGATTGTGTTTCAGAAGATATGGTGAAGTGGTAATGTATAAAATCTTTTTTACTAAGCAATCACTTAAGGATTTGGAGAATTTGAAAAGGATAGGCATTTCACAAAAGGCAAAAACTTTGGTTGATATTATTAGAGAGAACCCCTATCAAAATCCTCCAAGATATGAAAAGCTGGTAGGAAATCTAGATGGAATAATATCTAGGAGAATAAACATTCAACACCGACTTGTATATCAAGTGTATGAAGAACCGATTGTTGAAAATGGGAGAGAATACGAGGGTACAATAAAAATCATTCGTATGTGGACTCACTATGATAAGGTAAGGTAAAATAGAAGCACCAACAGAACATTTTCTTCTGTTGGTGCTTCTATTGTGTCAATTCTGCTGTTGGTTGGTAATATCATTATGATTCTGAAAAGTAAATCTTCAGGTACGTGGTGGGAAAACGATTAATTAAATATTAAAGAATTATGTGATTATTTAGGTATTGGACAAACAAAAGCAAGAGAACTGTTGCGAAGTTGTAATGGCTTATAAAATATGAATTGTAGAAGATTTGTCAGTTGAAAAATCAATGGTTCAGTAGTATACTAAACAAGAATATCTATGCTTAACTTTTTGATTTGCTGTAAAAATCAGAAAGGATTGACGAACATGGGTAAATTATTAAATGATAAAGAATTAATAAAAGGCACAAAGCTCTGAAAATAGGAGGTTGTTAGAACAATGGAAGCATACAAGCAGGAATTTATTGAATTCATGGTTGATAGTGACGTGTTAAGATTTGGAGAGTTCACATTAAAAAGCGGGAGAAAGTCTCCTTTCTTTATGAATGCAGGTTTGTACGTAACAGGTGAGCAGCTTACAAAGCTTGGTGAGTATTATGCTACAGCTATACATGAGAATTTCGGAGATGATTTCGATGTCCTTTTTGGTCCTGCATATAAGGGGATTCCTCTTAGTGTTGCAACAGTAATGGCTTACCACAAATTATACGGCAAGGAGATTCGTTATTGTTCTAACCGTAAGGAGGCAAAGGACCACGGCGACGCAGGAATATTGCTTGGTAGCCCTATAAAAGATGGTGACAGGGTTGTGATTATAGAAGATGTGACAACATCAGGTAAATCAATTGAAGAAACTTTTCCTATCATTAAAGCGCAGGGAGACGTTACAATTAAAGGCCTCATGGTTTCTTTAAACCGTATGGAGGTAGGGCTCGGCGGTAAGGTAGGAGCCCTTGATGAAATTAAAGAAAAATATGGATTTGATGCCAAAGCCATTGTTACTATGGAAGAAGTTGTGGAACATCTTTACAACAGGGAATGTAATGGAAAAGTTGTGATTGACGATAAGATTAAAGCATCAATCGACAGTTACTATGAAGAGTATGGTGTTAAGAATAACTGATATTATCAGTCAAAATTTAGGTTAGTGATTATTGAGCCGTATGATATATGGCCGGAATGGGGTATTTATGGAAGAAAAGTTATATAAGAAAATGAAATCGGTTGGAGTGTCTAACCTGGTGTTCGGAATTATTACAATTGCTTTCGGTGTGGCTGCCGGAGTGCTGATGATAGTTAATGGAGCCAGATTGCTGGCACATAAGTGGGAATCATTATTTTAGATTATTATAAGGGGAGCTGCCTGGCGGAACTAATTGTTAAAATTAGTGCTGCCGGGCAGATTTGTTTATGAAAAAGGGTAAATTTCATCTTGTTTTTAAGTGGATAGTCTTTATTGTATATATGATGTGTCTGATTTATCTCGTATTTTTTGCTGAATCCATGGGAAGAACCCATGTACAGCAGGGGTATGTATATAATCTTGAACCATTAAAAGAAATCAAGAGATTTTGGAAATATATATTTAGTGGAGAACAAATCGGGCTTGCATCAAGATTAAATATTTTTGGAAACGTTATAGCATTCATTCCCTTTGGTATGTGTCTTCCGCTTATATCTGACCATAGGGTAAAATTCATCACAACGCTTTTATACACATTTGCATTATCGCTTATAATTGAGCTTGTTCAATTGATTTCCAAGGTAGGAAGCTTTGATGTGGATGACTTGCTTCTCAATTGTCTGGGTGGAGTCATAGGATACCTGATATGTTTTATCTTTCACCGGTTGAGGATGAAAAATGTTGCAAGAAAAAAGGAAGGACTGTAGGTTATATGAAGTTATTTAATAAATATAAGTTTTCTGACAAAAGTCAGACGCTTGGAGGAACTATTTCAGTGGTTATGGGAGGCCTTGCCATGGCATCCCTTATATACGGAGTTTATTTATCCTTTAAAGCAGCAGGGAACGCCGGACTTAAGGTGGGAAGCCTTGGGCTTTTAAGCCTGATGCTTTCTGTTATTGGTACGGTGATAGGTTTGATGAGCTTCAAGGAGGATGACAAGTTTTATACATTGTCAAGAATTGGCTCTCTGTTTTGCGGAATACTCACCGTTTTTATGGTGGCAGTATTTCTCATGGGAATATAGTTTGAAAGGAACCGGTATATGTTTGAAGATAATATTGATGAAAGATATGAACTGGCAATTGACAGGATACGGGAAATTAATGCAGACTGTGAAATTGAAGAAATCGGACATAAAAAGTATTTTGAAAATGTGTCAGGATTTATTATTATGATGGATGAGCTTTTGGAAAATGTTAAAAATAAAGCATTTGACCAATACTCATTAGAACAATTGGCTGATTACAATAAAAAGCTGTATTCGGATATCATTGGGAGTGCATACGAAGAAAGTTTTGCCAACCCAAGGGTATCCGTAAAATTATTTGGAGAAGACGAAGGCAGGCTTCTGTCCTTTCTTTATGTTGAAATAAGAGGGATGATTGCCTATGCCTACGAAAAACGTATTGCGGATATGACAGCTCTTATGGAGTTGTTTATAGAAGTCTATTGTATATGTGCTGATGAAAGCGGATATGATTATAGCGAATTGAAAGATGCCGTTTATTGGTATGTAAGTGATTACAGTGATGACCACATTGAATACAGGGTAAGAGAGCTGCTTGATCCTTCGCTTAGCTTTGCAACTGATATTATAATGAACAGCGACCTTAATGATCCAAGATACCTGTATGCTTTTGGGGAGTATGTCACGGAAAATGAATTAGAAACAGCGGAATATCTTAATTCTTTGAGTCAGGAAGAAATAGATAAAATGGCATTTACCTTCACGGAAGGATACAGAATGGGTTTTGTTCTTGGCAATAAACCTCTCGAGAAGAAAAAAACAGTCAATATAAGATACTGTCTTGGATTTGAAAGACTGGTGAGGGCAGAGATAAAAGAATTTGAAAAACTTGGATTAAAGCCTACTATTTACAGGTCCGCAGTTAATTCAATCAATAAAAGGATGCATATAAGGATTGGTTACTATGGTGCCATTCCTAATAAACAGATGGAGTTTGACCACAGATTTGATGATGCCCTTTATCTTGATAATGATTTTATCGAAAGAAAATTGGGAGCTTTAAAGCTTGCTTATGAAAAGAATAAGGAATTATCATCCGTACATGGTGGACCGGCGGTTATGGAAGTTTTCGGGGAAACACCATTTGAACCGCAGGATTATGATGAATGTTGTCATCTTGACAGCAGACAGCAGAAGTTAAGCGTAAAGTACAGCAATGAGTCAGGAGACATTGTTAATTCTTACATCAATGGTGAGGAGAGGAGCTTTACAATAATAGCATATCCGACTCCTGCTATCGGAGAGAATTATAAAGAGATATTTTCTGAGATTGTTAAGATAAACACTCTGGATTATGAAAAATATAAGATAATTCAGCAACATATTATTGATGCCCTGGACAGAGCTGAATATGTTGAGGTTAAGGGAATGGGCAGCAATATAACAGATATGCGTGTATCTATCAGGAAGGTAAATGACTACAGTAAGGAGACGGTTTTTGAAAACTGTCTGGCTGATGTTAATATACCCCTGGGTGAGGTGTTTACATCCCCTGTTCTTAAAGGCACAGAAGGTGTGCTAAATGTCAGCAGTGTGTATCTTAATGATATTAAATTTGAAAATCTCAAAGTCATGTTTAAGGATGGCTTTGTGACTGATTACAGCTGTGATAATTTCCAGGATGATGAGAAGAATAAAGCACTTTTCAAAGAAAATGTCCTGTATAATCACGATAAGCTGCCTATAGGTGAATTTGCCATAGGAACCAATACTACAGCTTATGTGTGTGCCAACAAATATGATATTGTATATAAACTTCCGATTCTAATTGTGGAAAAAATGGGCCCTCATTTTGCAATTGGTGACACCTGCTATTCCAGAGCTGAGGATGTGGCTGTGTTTAATCCTGACGGAAAGGAGATTATATCACGGGATAATGAGGTTTCTGAATTGAGAAAGACAGAGCCGGATAAAGCGTATTTTAATTGTCATACAGATATAACAATACCTTATGACGAAATTGGAAGAATCAGCGCAGTTGATTATCAGGGAAACAAAGTTGATATAATTAAGAATGGAAGATTTGTTCTTCCCGGAACAACAGAACTTAATGAGCCTTTTTCTTGACGGAGAATATAAAACAAAGTACAATATCTAGTGGTGGCTTGCCTGCAGGAATGGATAAAATTTAACCAATGTATGGCAGGTATCAAGGATAATTTATTAGGATTAAGATGATAGATTTCTATCGGAACGGAGGATGTTTAACATGGCTTTAGTAGGAATTGTTATGGGTAGTGACTCAGATATGCCTGTTATGGCAAAAGCGGCAGACATATTGGAACAGTTAGGTATCTCATACGAGATGACAATCATTTCTGCTCACAGAGAACCGGATGTATTTTTTGAATACGCAAAGAGCGCTGAGGAGAAAGGATTCAAGGTTATCATAGCAGGCGCAGGTATGGCAGCTCATTTGCCGGGTATGTGCGCAGCAATCTTTCCAATGCCTGTAATCGGTATTCCGATGCATACAACTTCACTGGGCGGTAGAGATTCATTATATTCAATTGTTCAGATGCCTTCAGGTATTCCGGTGGCAACTGTGGCAATTAACGGTGGTGCCAATGCAGGTATTCTTGCGGCAAAGATTCTTGCAACTTCAGATGCTGCACTTCTTGACAGACTTAAAGCATACACAAAAGAGCTTAAAGAGAGTGTACAGGCTAAGGATGCTAAGCTTCAGGAAGTTGGATACAAGAATTATACTAAATAACAGGACTTTAAAAGGAACCGGAAATTTAAAATATTATTAAGGAGAATTGAAAATGGATTACAAGAAATCTGGTGTTGATATTGAAGCCGGTTATAGATCGGTTGAATTAATGAAGGATGCTGTTAAGGCAACAATGAGACCTGAGGTATTAGGTGGACTTGGTGGATTTTCAGGAGCATTTTCTTTGGAAAAGATTAAGGAAATGGAAGAGCCTATACTCCTTTCAGGAACAGACGGATGTGGAACTAAGGTTAAACTTGCGTTTATTTTAGACAAACACGACACAATCGGCATTGATGCAGTAGCTATGTGCGTTAATGACGTTGTATGTGCAGGTGGTGAACCATTATTCTTCCTGGACTACATTGCATGTGGAAAGAATTACCCTGAGAAGATTGCAACTATCGTAGGTGGTGTAGCAGAAGGATGTAAGCAGTCTGAATGTGCCCTTATCGGTGGTGAGACAGCAGAGCATCCGGGACTTATGCCGGTGGATGAGTATGACCTTGCAGGATTTGCAGTAGGCGTTGTTGATAAGAAAGATTTAATTACAGGAGAGAATATTAAGCCGGGTGATACACTTATCGGTATTGCATCATCAGGAGTTCACAGTAACGGATTCTCACTTGTAAGAAGCGTATTCAGAATGACAGAGGAATCTCTTAACACTTATTATGATTCATTGGGAAAGACTCTTGGTGAAGCACTTCTTGCTCCTACTAAGATTTATGTAAAGACTATGAAGTCTATTAAAAATGCAGGAGTTAAGGTTAAGGGATGCAGCCATATTACCGGAGGGGGATTCTATGAGAATATCCCAAGAATGCTTCCTGAAGGAATAAATGCTGTAGTTAAGAAGGACAGCTATGAGGTTCCTGAAATATTTAAGATGTTACAGAAGGACGGAGATATTGCAGAGCAGATGATGTACAATACATTTAATATGGGTATTGGACTTGTTCTTGCAGTTGACCCTAAAGATGTTGATGCAACAATGGAGGCTGTAAAGGCTGCCGGAGAAACTCCATATATTATTGGTTCATGTGAAGCCGGTGAGAAGGGAGTTACTTTATGCTAAGAGTAGCTGTTATGGTTTCAGGGGGAGGTACCAACCTTCAGGCTATTATTGATGGCGTGAAGGACGGAACTATTACTAATACAGAAATAGTTGCGGTTATCAGCAATAATGCGGGTGCCTATGCGCTTACCAGAGCTAAGGATAATAATATAGATGCATTTTGCGTATCTCCTAAGGACTATGAGACAAGAGATGAGTTTAATAAGGCACTTCTTGATAAGGTTAATTCTCTGAACGTTGATCTTATTGTGCTTGCAGGATTTCTTGTCAAGATTCCGGAAGAGATGGTTCATCAGTATAATCATAGAATTATCAATATCCATCCGTCACTTATACCATCTTTTTGCGGTGTCGGTTTTTATGGACTTCATGTACATGAGGCAGTGCTTGCTAAGGGAGTCAAGGTGACAGGCGCAACGGTACATTATGTTGATGAAGGAATGGATACCGGAGAAATAATTTTCCAAAAGGCAGTTGAAGTACTTGATACAGATACTCCTGAGATATTACAGAGACGTGTAATGGAGCAGGCAGAGTGGAAGCTTCTTCCTGCTGCAATTAATAAGATAGCGAATAATATGTAGTAGAAATGAGGTATACACATGAAAGTTTTAGTTGTTGGCAGTGGTGGCCGTGAACATGTAATATGCTGGAAAATCAGCCAAAGCCCAAAGGTAGATAAAATATATTGCGCGCCTGGTAATGCGGGAATTTCTGAAGTGGCAGAGTGCGTTGATATTAAGGCAATGGATTTTGATAATTTAGTTAAATTTGCCAAGGATAATGCAATTGATTTGACAGTGGTGGGAATGGATGATCCTTTGGTAGGCGGCATTGTAGATGCGTTTGAAGCTGAAGGCTTGAGAGTATTCGGACCAAGGAAAAATGCGGCTATACTTGAGGGTTCAAAGGCATTTTCAAAGGATCTTATGAAGAAGTATAATATTCCTACTGCTGCTTACGAAACATTTACATCGCCGGAAGAAGCTAAAAAGTATCTGGAGACATCTAAATATCCTATAGTTCTCAAAGCAGACGGACTTGCTTTAGGAAAAGGTGTACTTATATGCAATACAATGGAAGAGGCTATGGAAGGCGTAAACGAACTTATGCTGGATAAGAAATTCGGTTCAGCCGGAAATACTATCGTTGTTGAAGAATTTATGACAGGTCGTGAGGTTTCAGTTTTGTCTTTTGTAGACGGTAATACAATCAAGATTATGTCATCGGCTCAGGATCACAAAAGAGCAAAAGATGGAGATCAGGGACTTAATACAGGTGGTATGGGTAATTTTTCACCATCACCTTTTTATACTGAAGAAGTGGATGAATTCTGTAAGAAATATATATATCAGGCAACAGTTGATGCCATGAAGGCAGAAGGAAGACCGTTCAAGGGTGTTATTTTCTTTGGACTTATGCTCACTCCTGAAGGACCTAGGGTTCTTGAGTATAATGCACGATTCGGAGATCCGGAGGCACAGGTTGTTCTTCCTCGTATGAAAAATGATATTGTTGAAGTGTTTGAAGCTTGTATAGACGGAACACTTGATAAGATAGATCTTCAGTTCGGAGATGATGCATGTGTGTGCGTAGTCCTTGCATCTGACGGATATCCTGTTGAATACAAAAAGGGATATGAGATTTTCGGAATGGAGAATTTTAAGAACAAGGATGATTACTTCCTTTTCCATGCAGGAACTAAGTTTAATGAGGAAGGTAAGGTGGTTACTAACGGAGGAAGAGTTCTGGGAGTAACTGCGCTGGGTAAAGATCTTATAGACGCCCGTGCCAAAGCATATGAAGCTACGGAATGGGTGAATTTTGAGAACAAATATATGCGTCACGATATTGGAAGATCTATTGACCATCAGTAAATAGGAGATATGTAGACATGAAGATTACATCAGTTAAGGGAACCAATGATTATCTCCCTAACGAAGTAGAAATAAGAGATTATTTGCAAAATGAGATATTAAAGGTGTATGTTTCCAACGGATTTGAGCATATTACCACACCGGTTATTGAGGACATAGAAAACCTTGATAAAAGTGATGGAGGTGAGAATCTCAACCTCATTTTCAAGATTATGAAAAGAGGCGATAAGCTAGACAAAGCGCTTGCGTCAAATGTCACCTCTGAGAATGAAAATGAACTGGCAGATATGGGTCTGAGATATGATTTAACCCTTCCTTTAAGCAGATATTTTGCTAATAATAAGGACAAGCTGTCACTCCCTATGAAATGCATACAGATGGACAGGGTGTACAGGGCAGAACGCCCTCAAAAGGGACGCTTGAGAGAGTTTGTTCAATGTGATATTGATATTATAGGTTCTGACTCAAGAGATTCAGAGATTGAACTTATTCTTACCACAACAAAGGCTTTGAAAGCAATCGGTATGAAGAACTTCAAAGTGAAGGTTAATGACAGAAGGCTTCTGAGAGCATTTCTGACAGATTGTGGATTTGCAGAAGAACAGCTTGACAGTGTGTGTATAACATTTGACAAGATGGATAAAATCGGGCTTGAAGGAGTTAAGGCTGAACTTGGCGAGAAAGCCTTTGATTCTGCGGCTATTGAGAAGTTTGTCGCCTTTCTTTCAAAAACAGGCAACCCACAGGAAATATCTCTGGAATCTGTCAAGGAAATCCTTGTTGACAAGACTCCTGCAGAAAGCCTTGAATATATTATGAATACAGTAAATGACTTATGTAGGGGAGAATTTGACGTAGTATTTGATTTGTCTTTAGTAAGAGGACAGGGATACTATACAGGAACTGTATTTGAAGTTGAAAGTATCGATTTTAAAGGGGCCATTGCAGGGGGCGGAAGATATGACAATCTTATAGGTAAGTTCCTGGGACAGCAGGTGAGTGCCGTGGGATTCTCTATAGGATTTGAAAGAATATTTTCAATACTTATGGAACATGGAGTTGATCTTCCTAACAAGGGCAACAAGATTGCCGTTATGTATGATGAAGGTGAAGTTTCAAAGGCATATTCCGTTGCAGAAAAGTACAGAGCAGAAGGAAAAATATGTTCTCTATATATCAAACCTAAGAAAATGGGTAAGTTTCTTGGAAAGCTTGAGGAAAGAGGCTATGCAGGATTTGTTAATATTTCCAATGGCGAGGATATCAACTTTTTTGGAGAACAGTAATTAACAAAAATGATAAAGCGACTGGAATTAAGAAATGATTTCAGTTGCTTTTTTATATATGACTGGGAAATGGAGAGTATCATGGATAATAATGAGAGAATGCTAGGGCTGCTTCTTGATATGGGGGAAGTTATGATTAAAAATGGTTCCGAAGTAAAACGGGTTGAAGAGACCATAACCCTTATGGGGAGAGCTTATGGTGCTGAAAAAATGGATGTGTTTGTAATAACATCAAGTATAGTTGTTACCATGAATTTTCATAATGATAAATCAGTATCAAGGACGAGAAGAATTCTGCAGTCACCAATTACCGACTTCAAAAAATTAGAGAATATTAATGATCTTAGCAGGCGGTATTGTTGTGATGCATTTTCATTGGATGAATTAGAAGAAGAACTGAAAAAAATCAACAATTCAGAGATACGGCTGTATAGAAGATGTATTGGTGGTATGTTGCTGACAGGGACACTGACAATATTTTACGGAGGTAATATAAAGGATGGAATCATAGCCATGCTGGTAGCGTTGATGATATGTATTCTTCAAAAATATTTTGCTCCTCTATGTACCAATACTGTATTATTTAACTTCCTTTGCTCCTTTGTTGCAGGTGTATTGATATGTGTGATAAGCAGAATAATCACTGTCAACATAGATAAGATTATGATTGGAGATATAATGCTTCTTATTCCGGGAATTGCCCTTACTAATTCTGTAAAGGATGTATTTGTAGGGGATACTATTTCGGGAATTATGAGACTGGCTGAATCATTTATGTGGGCAGGGGCATTGGCTTGCGGATTTATGTTGTCTTTTTGGATAAATACAATGATTTAAAGCAAGTAGGAGGAATGAAATGAATGAAGAAATTATACAGATAGTTATGGCATTCTTTGGTTCTCTCGGTTTTGCCATTCTATTTAATGTGAAAAAAGGTCATATTGTATATGCAGCCATGAATGGTTTATTGTCATGGATTGTTTATCTCATAGCTTTCGGTTATTTGGGAAATGTTTTTATTTCGTCAATGATTTCCAGTGTGTTTGCTGCAACCTATGGGGAAGTTCTGGCAAGAATTAGGAAAGCACCTGCTACACAGTTTACAATAATAGGGCTTATTCCCCTTGTTCCGGGGGCTTCATTATATTACACAATGATTTATTCTGTGTCACAAAATTGGACTAAGGTAAAACATTTTGGTCAGCTTACAGTGGAATATGCCTTGGGAATAGCTATTGGAATAAGCGTGGTATGGGCATTTGAAAATATGATACGAAAATCAGGTATCAAAACGGCAAAAAGAAAGCTTTGATACCTGTTTGGGTTGAATATTTACTTGGTACGTGCTTTATCCAAGGCTGTATTTATCGCATCCAGAAGAATGGTAGATGTATATTTGCTGTTGATATCGTAGGAAACATTGGTTGTGGTTCCCTTTTTAATAACTTCTTCTTTTATGTTATTAAATGAAGATGACAGCATAGGATACATAGTCTCTATGGATTCTGATAAATTTACCATCTCAATGTCATTGATATTGTTATCATCAACCGTAACCTGAATGTCCAGAGGGGTACCATTAAGCAGGAGTGAGGAAGTATACACTCCCGGGCAATATGTAGGGCTTACAGAATTGCTTTGGTTTGAAGAAACATTGGCAGATGTGTTAACAGCCGAAGACGATGATTTACCTGATGAACATATAAGGAGTAGTATTATCAGTATGGCTGCAGCCAATATGGCAGCACATATTAAAAGTTTTTTAAGGGGTATTACCAGAATTCGTGTCTGGCTGTTCATGGTCATTCCTCCCATTATTTATTATGATATTTAGGTAAATACCCAACTGTTTGATTTTAAATGTGTGTCTGAGACATTTTAATTAAACAGTTTACCTTTACCTGATTATTAAAATATATGAGAAGGAATGTAGGAATATTCCACTTATAATAAAAACATTGTGTTAACGGAGGGTTTTTATGGCATTACAATTGATATTGGGGGGTTCCGGTTCGGGAAAATCCACATTTCTCTATAAAAAAATAATAGAAGAATCCATGGAAAATCCGGAAAAGAATTATTTTGTAATAGTTCCGGAGCAGTATACTATGGCAATTCAGAAAAGAATTGTGGAATTACATCCCAGAAAGGGAATTCTCAACATAGATGTAATAAGTTTTCAACGTCTCGCTTTCAAGGTTTTTGAAGAGGTTGGGGCATCGGATTATCCTGTGCTGGATGATACAGGTAAAAATCTTATTGTAAGGCGTATACTTGAACAGAATAAAGGCAAGCTGAAATTCTTCGGGGAAAATATATCTAACACAGGATTCGTATCTGAGATGAAGTCAATTATTTCAGAAATGCTTCAGTATGACATTAGTACGGATAAACTTGAAAAGGTGAGCCGGGAAGCGGATTCTGATAGTATACTTAATATGAAATTAGAAGATATAAACCTGATATATAAGAATTTTAAGGCCTTTATTAACAATAATTATATCACGGCTGAAGAAATACTTGATGTATTTTGCAAAAAAGTAAATGAATCTTCTATGCTTAAAAACAGTGTTCTCGCCTTTGACGCATTTACCGGATTTACACCGGTACAGTACAGACTTTTTGGTGAACTTTTAAGTATGTGTGATATGGTGTATGTGGCTTTAACACTGGATTCCAAGGAAAATGTAAACGTTGTGTCGGGAGTGGAGGAACTCTTTTATCTCACTAAAGATTCAGTGTCAAAATTATACCGTATATGTGATGATAAGCATATTGATATAATAAATCCTGTTAAAATAGAGGATGATATTAATTCCAGATTTAAGAATTCTAAGGAGCTTTTATTTCTTGAGAAGAATTTGTTTAGAAATAAAAATAAAAAATATCCGGACAATGTTGAGGATATAGTTCTTTACGAGGGAATCACACCTAAAGATGAATTGAATTATGTGGTGGGGGAAATTTTAGAGCTCACTCATAAAAAAGGATACAGATATAATCAGATTGGTGTTGTAACAGCTGATATTGAAACTTATGGAAAGCTGTTAGGTAATCTTTTTGCCCAAAATGATATTCCGTATTTCCTTGACAGAAAGTGCCATATTACGGACAACCCTCTTATTGAGATGATTAATGGTGTGTTGGAAGTGATAGAAACCAACTATTCTTATGACAGCATGTTCAGATATTTAAGAACAGGAATGACGGATCTGTCTACTGAAGAAATCGATATCCTTGATAATTACTGTCTGGCTGTGGGAATCCGGGGAAGTAAGAGCTGGAATAGTGAATGGACAAGGAAGTTCAGAAAAAGAAATAACAAGACAGACCTTGTCATGCTCAATGAATTGAGATTGAAAGTTGTTACACCTATAAGTCAGCTTGAACAGGTGGTTAAGGAGTCAGATGGATGCGTAGAAACCATAACAAGAGCTTTATATCAGTTTATGTGTACAATGAAATGCAGCCAGCACATTAATGCAATGGCAGATCAGGATGTGGCAGGAGAAGAATATGGTCAGGTTTATAAAAAGACCATAGAAGTATTAGATTTAATTGTCAAACTTCTGGGTTCTGAAAAAGTAACCTTAAAGGAATATAACCGTATACTTGCGTCGGGTTTTGAAGAAATTAAGATTGGACTTATACCGCCATCCAATGACTGTATAGTTATCGGTGATATGGAAAGAACACGTCTTGATAACGTACGTGTTATCTTCTTTGTAGGAGTTAATGATGGGCATGTTCCGAAAAAAAACGACAGTAAGAGCATTTTATCAGAAACTGACAGGGATAAACTTGAAAAAATGGATGTCAGCCTAACTATGTCTCCAAGGCAGAGTGCATTTGTGCAGAGATTTTATCTTTATCTCATAATGACAAAGACTGAAGAAAAGCTATATATATCATATTCAAGAAACGGATTGGATATGAAATCCATTCTTCCTTCCTACCTTATAAGGGTGATATGCAAAATGTTTCCCCGCATAAAAATTAATACGGGGAAAGACACTCTTTTGAAGCATTCATACTTAAGAATACCTAAAGCAGGGCTTGTATGGAGTGAAGAGAATGCATCCAAAATGCTGGCAGAGGGAATTGCCCTGCTTTTATATGGTACTGAGCTTAAAGGCAGTGTCACTTCATTTGAGCAGTTTTCCTCATGCAAATATGCATATTTTTTTAGGTATGGATTGGGACTTGACGAGAGAGAGGAATTCAAATTCGCCGTTAACGATTTTGGAACTATTATGCATGCAGTAATTGAAAAGGTTTCCGCCACAGTTAAAGATAAAAAGCTCTCCTACTCCCTTATAACTGATGAGGAGAGGCGGACACTTGTGTCAGACAGCGTGAATTATATTGCAGAAAATTACGGAAACACCATTTTAATGGATTCCAGCCGTAATGAATTTATGATTAAAAGAATAACGGACATAGCAGATAAAACTATCTGGGCGATAGGAAAGCAGCTGGAAAACGGACTGTTTTATCCTGATATGTTTGAGGAAAAATTCCTGATAGATGTGGGAGAACTGCCTGAAGATGTACATTTTCTTATGGAAGGAAAGATTGACAGAGTAGATATATGTGAAGATGAAAATAATCTTTATGTAAGAGTCGTGGATTACAAGACAGGAAATAACGATATTAAGGTTAGTGACATATACTACGGCTTGAAGATACAGCTTCTTACATATCTCAAGGCGGCAATTGAACGTGAAAAGAAACTTCATCCGGACAAAAATGTGGTGCCGGCGGGAATACTCTACTACAACGTTGACGATCCTATTGTGGAGGTATCGGAAGGTTCACAGGAGGAAATAGATACTCTGGTGCGTAAAGAATTAAGAATGAAAGGATATGTGAATTCCGACAAAGAGATAATACGTCTGATGGATGATACGGAAGGCTCGTCACTTAATATACCTGTAACGAAAACATCTAAGGGGGAAATCAGTCAAAGTAAAAGCAGGACTATGTCTACAGAGGAACTGGAAGAATTAAGCAGATTTGTGGGAGATAAAAGTCTTAGTATAGCGCGAAGAATAATAGAGGGAGATATCAGTATCGATCCATATTCATCCGGTAGTTACAACAGCTGTAAATATTGTATTTACAAAGAGGCGTGCTGTTTTTCAACAGATATGCCGGGGTATAAATACAGAATACTTCCATCCATGAATAACGAGGAAGTCTGGGAGAAGATTAGGAAAGGAGTAAAGGATAATGGCAAAGATATGGACTGAGGATCAGAGACACGCAATTGAATATTCCAACAGGAACATACTTGTATCAGCTGCGGCAGGTTCAGGAAAAACTGCGGTTCTGGTAGAAAGAATCATATCCAAAATAACCGATAAAGAGAATCCTGTTGATATTGACAGACTGGTGGTTGTTACCTTTACCAAAGCCGCTGCTGCCCAGATGAGAGAGAGAATCAGAAGAAGACTGGATGAGATGGCGGACGAATCTCCGGAGGACATGAATCTGGTGAAACAGATTACGCTGATAAACAATGCCCAGATTACCACTATAGACAGTTTCTGTTTGTGGATAATACGTAATCATTTTGCGGAAATTAATCTTGATCCGGGCTTTAGGGCAGCGGACAACGGAGAGATAACTCTTCTTGAAAATGATGTGATGGGTGACATGCTGGAAGAATACTACAGTTCCCATGATGAGGAGTTTCTTAATTTCGTTGATTCCTACGGAACAGGACGTGATGATATCTCCATAGAAGAGATTATTAAAAAAATATATAGTTATGGCAGAAGCACACCCTGGCCTGAAGAATGGTATGACGGCTGCATGGAGAATTACAGTAATCCTGAAAATGAAGGTAACCCTGTAATAGCCGATTTATACGAAAGTATAATGACTTCTGTGTCAGATTATAAGGTGAAATATGAAAAGCTTATAGATATATGCAGCGAACCCGGAGGACCATATGCATATCTGGAAGCAATACAATCGGATTATCTTGATATATGCCGTGTACTGGATTCCGCAGATTTTGAAGAAATGGCGGAAAATATTCTTTCTGTTAACTTTAAGGATCTCAGTAGAAAGAAAATGATGGAAGCCACTGAGGAGTCCAAGGATTATATAAAAAGCCAGAGAGATTTATACAAGAATTACATAAATGGTCTTAAGAAAAATGTGTTTATGGCAGACACCAAAGTTTTGTTTGAAAATGTGAAGAAAAGTTACAGTGCCATTTCTATGATGATAAGGCTGGCTAAGGACTTTAATGACAGAATGATGCAGAGTAAGAAGGACAGAGGGATTATTGATTTCAATGATATGGAACATTTTGCCCTTAATATTCTGGTGGAGAAAGACAAGGATGGTGTCAGGTACACAAAGACTGCTAAGGAGCTGTCCTTATATTTCAACGAAATCCTCATAGATGAGTATCAGGATTCCAATCAGCTTCAAGAAGCGATTCTTATGTCAATATCAGGAAACAACAGTGAAGACATGTACAATAATGTCTATATGGTAGGGGATGTAAAGCAGAGCATATATAAGTTCAGACTGGCATGTCCGGAATTGTTTATGAAAAAATATAATACCTATACCGGTGGGGAAAGTGACAGCCAGAAAATAGAATTATCCATGAACTTCAGAAGCAGGAAAAATATTCTTGATTCTGTAAATGATGTATTTGGCAGGGTAATGAACCCTAAATTCGGCGGAATAGATTATAACCGGGGCCACGGTCTTAATGCAGGATTTGACTACGGGGATACTCATTACAGAAACTTTGGTATGGACGAAGAAAAAGCCACAGAGGTATGCATACTTGATGATAATGATGATGATGACAGCGTTACGGGAATTGAGAAAGAGGGTAAGTATATCACTGCCAGAATTAATGAGATGATGTGTTCCAAAGAACCTTATTACATTTATGACGACGAAGAAGGGGAGTACAGGCAGCTTTGCTATAAAGATATAACGGTTCTTACAAGAACGGTTGCCGGTTGGTCGGACACACTTGTAAATGTGTTGCAGGATGGAGGAATTCCGGCTATATGTGATTCCTCCCAGGGTTACTTTTCAGTGAGGGAGATTAAGACGCTCCTGAGTCTCCTTACCTGTATAAACAATCCGTTACAGAATATTCCTATGGCAGGAGTCATGTTGTCATATTTTGGAAGGTTCAGCGAGGATGAGCTTGTAAAGCTGAAAAAATATAATAAAGATGAGCAGTATTTGTATAATCAGGTGAAAAAATATAATGGTGATGATGAAGTGCTTCTGGATAAATGCCATACATTTATCAGTAATATGACAAAATACAGAGAGCATACGGTTCTTCAGTCAATATACGACCTTTTGTGGGATATTGTGTACAATTCCGGATACTATGATTACATAGGTATGATGCCTGCGGGGGAAGGGAGACAGCGCAATGTGGATATTCTTCTCGATAAGGCTGCATCCTTTGAAGGAACCAGCTACAGCGGATTATTTAACTTTTTAAGATATGTGGAAAGATTAAAGAAGTTTGATATACCGCTGACAGATTCGGCAAGTTATACGGACGGGGGCAATTCCGTCAGGATTATGAGTATGCATAAAAGTAAGGGTCTGGAATTTCCGGTGGTTATTGTTGCCGGTATTAACAAATCATTTAACAGGAAGGATATTCAGGGGAAAATAGTCATAGACCAGGAACTGGGAATAGGAGCCTGTTGCATTAATCCGGAGAAGAAGACTAAAACCTCAACAATTATCAGAGGCGCCATAATGCGTAAGCTTTTAAGGGATAGTATTGCAGAGGAACAGAGAGTTCTCTATGTTGCAATGACAAGACCAAGAGAAAAGATGATACTTGTGGGTCATGGAAAAAATTCAGATAAAAAATATCAGGAATGGAACAGAATAAAGCAGGAAATAATCAAAGAGGGAGAAATGTCTTATTCAACCTGTGAGAACATAAAATGTTATGCTGATATGATTATGCCTGTTGTTATGATGGATGAATCCATGAATAAGGGAAAGTTTTGCATAATAAAAAATGCTGATGAAATTATGGACAAGTATCAGGATTCCCACATTTTAGCTGAAACTTCAGAACCGGAGGATACAAAGAGAGAAGAGAGAAGCAAAGACGCAGAGGATGTTCTGCCTGAATATGTAAGAGATGTAAATGATGACAGGAAGATAAAGATAACTGTATCGGAACTTAAACAGATGCAGCATGATGCAGATTTTAAAACCCAGTATGTTACGGAAGAGATTGAGAAAGGCGCAGATGCAGATATAGAGGAAGACAACGGTGATGGCCAAGATGAAATAATACCTAAGTTCATAAAGGGTGAATCAGGCAGACTACAGGGTAATGACAGAGGTACTGCATATCACAGGGTTATGGAATGCCTGGATTATAATATTTCAGACACCTTGGAAGGGATAAAATGTAATATAGAACTTCTGGTACAGCAGGAAAAACTATCGAAGCTTCAGGCTGATTGTATCAAACCTTCTGATATTTGGGATTTTGTAAATTCCGAAACAGGCCATAGAGTTAAAAATGCTTTAAAGGATGGGAAAGTAAGGCGGGAGCAGCCTTTTATATTCAAGTATGACGGTCAGCTTGTACAGGGAGTTGTAGACCTCTATTTTATTGAGGAGGGACAGATAGTTATTGTGGATTATAAGACAGACCGGGTTAAAGTATCCCGGGAGGGAGAAAAAGAGCTGATAAACAGATATAAAATTCAATTGGATTATTATGGAATGGCACTGGAACAGCTTACAGGGCTTAAGGTAAAAGAAAAGATAATATATTCATTTACACTGGGACGGTCTATATTACTTGAATAATCCTGTGATTTAAGATATAATGGCTCAGTTTGTAACTTAAATCTATAGTTATGCAATTGCATAAAAATATATTATAGGAATGCAGGGAGAATTATCATGGCGAATATAACCAATGAAATAAAGAAAAGAAGGACATTTGCAATCATATCCCATCCCGATGCGGGTAAGACAACTCTTACCGAGAAATTTCTTCTTTACGGAGGAGCCATAAATCTGGCAGGTTCGGTTAAGGGAAAGAAGACAGCTAAACATGCTGTTTCGGATTGGATGGAGATTGAGAAGGAGAGAGGTATTTCGGTTACTTCTTCAGTGCTTCAGTTTAATTATGACGGATATTGTATAAATATCCTTGATACACCGGGTCATGAGGACTTCTCTGAGGATACATACAGGACTCTTATGGCAGCGGATTCTGCGGTCATGGTTATAGATGCATCCAAGGGTGTTGAAAAACAGACAATTAAGCTCTTTAAGGTCTGCGTAATGAGACATATTCCTATATTCACATTTATTAATAAAATGGATAGAGAGGCTAATGATCCTTTTGAACTTTTAGATGAGATTGAGTCGGTGCTGGGTATCTCAACATGTCCTATTAACTGGCCTATCGGATGCGGTAAGGAGTTTAAAGGTGTATACAGTCGTAAAGACAGGGAGGTATCACTGTTTAAGGCGGCAATGAACGGACAGAAAGAAGTGGATACCAGAAATATCTCTATTGATGATGAAAAGTTAAAAAGTGAGATAGGAGACGGATTTTACAATAAGCTGCAGGATGACATTGAACTTCTGGATGGAGCCAGTGCAGAGTTTGATCTGGCTCAGGTTCAGGCAGGAGATTTGACACCTGTATTCTTCGGTTCAGCTCTTACCAATTTCGGAGTGGAAACATTTCTTCAACATTTCCTTGAAATGACAACATCACCTCTGCCGCGTAATTCTTCAATAGGAGAGATTGACCCGTTTAATGAAGATTTCTCGGCCTTTGTATTTAAAATTCAGGCTAACATGAATAAGGCTCACAGAGACAGAATTGCGTTTATGCGTATTGTATCCGGCAAGTTTGAGGCGGGCATGGAGGCTAATCATGTCCAGGGTGGCAAAAAGATAAGGCTTTCCCAGCCACAGCAGATGATGGCACAGGAAAGACATATAGTTGAAGAGGCTTATGCGGGAGATATTATCGGCGTATTTGACCCGGGCATATTCTCAATCGGTGATACTATATGTACATCCAACAAGAAGTTTCAGTTTGACGGAATTCCAACATTTGCACCGGAGCATTTTGCCAGAGTGCGTCAGATGGATACCATGAAGCGTAAGCAGTTTATTAAGGGTATAAGCCAGATCGCACAGGAAGGTGCCATTCAGATATTTCAGGAATTTAACACCGGTATGGAAGAAATAATTGTTGGAGTTGTGGGCGTTCTCCAGTTTGAAGTGTTGGAGTACAGACTTCAGAATGAGTATAACGTGGAAATAAAACTGGAACCACTGCCATACGAGCATATCAGATGGATTGAGAATCCGGAAGAGATTGATGTAAACAGGATTGTGGGAACTTCTGACATGAAGAAGATTAAGGACCTTAAGGATAATCCGCTTCTTGTATTTGTTAACAGCTGGTCTGTTAACATGGTATTAGAGCGTAATGAAGGCCTTAAATTGTCAGAATTTGGAAAGAACAATTAAGGGACAAATAATGACAAATACAGAAAAATGTGGTATTCTGACCTTGAGCGTACATTCGTGACGTAATTAAATAAGATCAGCAGCCACATTTTTTGTATGTTGGTTGAAGTAAAAAAGGAACTAAGGTGATCTAATGAAGTTAAGTATTAGAAGATTACTAAAGAAAAGCGCAGCATTAACATTAACCCTAATGGTTTTAGTAAGTACATTTTATATGTATATGGGAAATGTATCAATTGTTAAGGCTGATGAGATAATTAAGTCGGGGCATGTTTCATATGATGTGACCAATCTTAATGTAAGAACGGGAGCAGGTACAGGCTATGACGTTATTACACAGGTTAATGGCGGATTCCATTTTGATATTTACGATGAAGTGTTTACCAGTTCAACTTACTCATGGTATAGTGTTGGATTTTACCATAACGGGGAGTATACCAGAGGTTTTGTAAGCTCTCAGTATGTGGAAATTGATAATAATTCAGAGTATACCCCGGATGCTGATTTTGAGGAGTATCTGAATAATCAAGGCTTTCCGGAGAGCTACAAGGATGGTTTGAGACAGATGCATGCTAATTATCCACTGTGGGTATTTGTGGCTGACCTGACCGGAAGAGACTGGAACGACATGGTGGAAAATGAAAACGTACCGGGACGAAGTCTTATAAGCATTAACAGTATAAGCTCCTGGAAATCAACGGCGGAAAACTGTTATGACTGGGAAACAGGAGAGTACGTTATCTTTGATAGTGGAGGATGGGTTCAGGCATCTACAGAACTTGTCCAGTATGCACTTGATCCAAGAAATTTTCTCAACGACATAAATATTTTTATGTTTGAGAGTCTTGCCTTTGATTCATCCGTTCAGAATATTGAAGGGGTAAATAATATTATCGCAGGTTCTTTTATGGATAACTCAGACCATTATCTTGATGGTTATACATATCCCACACTTCTTATGCACGCAGCCCAAGTTTCAGGTGTAAGTCCTTATCATCTGGCTACCAGAATCATTCAGGAGCAGGGTTTTAACGGACAGGGAAGACAGATATCAGGAACAGTCAGCGGATATGAGGGATATTACAATTATTACAGTCAGAATGCTGTTGCAAAAAACGGACTTACGGCTGTGCAGAATGGACTGAAATATGCAATGACAACTGATTCTTCTGTACTTCTTCCATGGGATTCAAGGTACAAATCTGTAGTTGGTGGAGCCATAAATCTTGGCTCATGGTATATTAACAGAGGCCAGAACACCATATATTATGAAAAATTTGATATAAAGAATTACTATCACCAGTATATGACCAATATACTTGCGGCTGTGTCAGAATCAAAAACAGCCCACAATGCTTACAGTGACTACACATTACATAATTCAACATTTAAGTTTACCATACCTGTATATGAGAATATGCCGGAGTCAGTATGTACTAAGCCTACAGGAGACGGAAGTCCTAATAACAAACTTGGCAGCCTTGAGATAAGCGGTGTTTCGCTGACACCAACATTCTCACCATATACTAATGACTATAGTGCCATTGTGGATAACAACGTTTCCTCAATCAATATATCTGCGGGAACGCTGTCAGGTAGTGCTTCGGTGTCAGGACTTGGAAATTATTCACTGAATGTGGGGAATAATTATATTACAATAACCGTAACATCAGAGAGCGGAGATTCTCAGGATTATAACATTACAGTTGTAAGGAAGACTGCCTCATCAGGGGATACTTCCAGTGAAGGATTTACCACCGGATACAAACTGGATATGGATAAGAAGACTATTTCAGGTATAGGTGTTTCTACGGATGTGCAGGCGGTTATGGGTAATCTGACACATGGAAGCGGTAATTATTCTAAGGTTTTAAAGACAGATGGCAGTGAAAGAACGGGAAGTGTGGCAACAGGGGATAAGCTTGTTACATACTCCTCTGAAGGCAGTGTTATCAGTCAGTTTAATATAGTGATTTATGGTGATGTTAACGGAGATTCTGAAATAGATATTCTGGATATTGTCAGGGTGAAGAATTACATAGTCGGCACAAAAACTCTGGAAACGTCATATCTTACGGCAGCAGATACCAACCATGACGGAATTGTGGATATTCTGGATATTGTTGCTATTAAGAAAAATATTTTAGGAACTAAGTTTATATCACAATGAGGTGAAAATGTTTATGAAAAAATGTAAATACTTAGCACTTATTTTATCTGCAATAATGCTTATGGTGCTGATTCCGGTAAGACCGGCGTACGCGGCGGATACTGCCTACATTTCCGTAGGTTCATCAAGCGGAGAGGTTGGAAGTGAAATATCCATATCTGTTACAATATCATCATCTGCCGATATATCGGCTACAAGGATATTGTTGTCTTATGATACAAGTATTGTTGAATATGTATCAGGAGGAGATAACGGAGGAGGTGGGTCTGTTCAATGGGTTGATACAGATACATTTAAATCCAAGAGCAGAACTATAACTTTTAAGGTTAAGAAGGCAGGAAGCTGCAAGATTTCGGTTTACGGTGATACCAAGATAGCCAGTGACGAAGGGGAATATATGACAATAAGTTCTTCTTCGGGAACAATTACAGGAGAGGCCCCTGTCACATATTCCACAGATAATAATCTTGCTTCTTTGGAAATTAGTCCGGGTGTTCTTTCACCTTCCTTTTCGCCAAGTGTTACAACATACACAACTTCGGTGGACAAGGACTGTACCAAGCTTATAGTAAGTGCAGTTGCAAATGATTCCAATGCCACAGTTACAGTTACCGGTACTGCCATGGACCCGGGAAGCAACACTACACAGATTACTGTAACGGCTCAGAACGGAAGCAAAAAGGTATATACAATTTATACCACAAGAGAGACGGGGGAGCAGGAAACAGAATCCAGCGCACCTCAGGATACGGTTTCAGAACCCACGGTGAAAGTGGATGGGACTGAGTATAAAATACTTTCAAGCTTTGAAGAACATCCCCTTCCTTCAGGGTATGAGCAGGAGGTATATGATTACAACGGTGCTAAAGTTCTCTCAGGTAAAGGAATTAATACAAAACTTGTAATTATGTATCTGGAGAATACGGATGGTAAAGGAAAAAGCGGATTCTATGTGTATGATTCCGTAAAGAAAACCTTCAGCAGATATATTGAGGTGTCACAGCCGGAGATAACTTATGCGATTCTTCCTATTGATTCCAAAACCATGGAACTTCCGTCAGGTTATACTCTTACGGATTTTACCCTGGCAGGCAAGCAGATTCAGGCAATGGTGGATTCTGACAGGACATATGCCCTGTTTTACGGCATAAGCTCTACAGGTGAGACAGGCTGGTTCAGATATAAGATAAGCGACGGAACAATTCAGAGTTATTCTGAATTACAGGTTATCCCTGTAACGCCAACAGCTGAGAATAATGAGGATAGTGAAAAAAGCGATAATAACCGTCTATATATCATATGCGGAGCTGTTATGGGAGCCGTTATACTGATTCTTATTGTAGTTGTCTGTGTTCTTGCATCCAAGCTGTCACGTTGTAAGAAGGCTTTCAGTGAGGCTACCCACAGGAAATTTGTGGATTACGATGATGATGATCTTAATTATGTAAGTGAAGAAGATACAGATGATGAAGATATAGAAGAAATAGAAGATGACCCGGAAAATGTGGAATTAGTGGATTTGGAAGATACACACATTGAAGAATTGAAAATTGAGGAAATAGATTTAGAGGAAATTGACTAATTTTTCAAACAGTGTGAAGTATTTTCATACTTGACATAAAAGGTTATTTGAAATAAACTTTAAACAACGCGTTGATGAGACAAGTACTGAAGGAAGATTCTCCAGAGAGAGGCATGTATGGTGGAATTGCCTTAGAAGAAGAATTCAGGAAAACCACCTCGGAGTGGCCCTAATAAGGTCCGGTGATTCCGTTATAATCATGAAAGAGATATTTCCACAGGAAATAATAAGGGTGGAACCGCGGATTGTAATTAATATATTCGCCCCTTATACAAGCTGATTTGTTTGTATAGGGGGCTTTTTTACGTTTTGTGCTTATACAATCAACAGTAATTCATATTAAGTAATTGCGAAACACCATAATTTACAACAGCCGTCATGCGCTTTTGCTATATTACCACCGGACGCGCTCTCGCTTAATTGCAAATCGCAACGGTGCGTAAGCGGCTAAAGTACAGCCGCTAAACACCGGCGTTTGCAAATAGTCCGGCTTGCAATATAGTAAAATCGCATAACGGCTTAGTAAATGGCGTTTCGCAAAGGCTTAATCTAATTAAATTAAAAGGAGATTAATGAAATGGTAGATTTTAAAGCAGATGAGAGACTTAATACACTGAATCATTCCTGCGCCCATGTTATGGCACAGGCGGTAAAGCATCTTTATCCTGATGCTAAGTTCTGGGTTGGACCGGTAGTAAAGGAAGGATTCTATTACGATATAGATCTTGGAGATGCTGCCATTAATGATGAGGCTATTGAAGCCATTGAGAAGGAGATGAAGAAGGTCTGTAAAGAGGGCAAGAAAATTTACAGACGTGAAATATCTAAGGCAGAAGCTCTTGAGATGTTTAAGAACGACCAGTATAAGCTGGATCTTATAAGCGGTCTTGAAGACGGAAATATTACTGTATACGACCAGGGAGATTTTACAGATCTTTGCCGTGGACCTCATGTGGATAATACAAAGCTGTGTAAGAATTTTAAGCTTGTTAAATATTCAGGTGTTTACTGGAAGGGAGACGCCAACAATCATGTTATGCAAAGAATTTATGGTGTATGTTTCCCTACACCGGAGGAGTTAGAAGAACATCTCAAGCTTCTTGAGGAGGCTAAAGAGCGTGACCACAGAAAGATTGGTAAGGATATGCAGCTTTTTATGTCAGATGATCTTATTGGTCGTGGATTGCCAATGTTCCTTCCAAAGGGTTATACAATCTGGCAGGAGCTTGAGAATTACATCAAGGAAAAAGAGAGAAAACTGGGATATCTTCATGTAATGACACCATGTGTTGGTACAGTTAATCTTTATAAGACATCAGGCCATTGGGATCATTATAAGGATAATATGTTTCCTGCTATGGATGTGGAAGGCGAATCATTTGTTCTTCGTCCAATGAACTGCCCACATCACATGATGATTTATGCTAACAGAATGCATTCATACAAGGATCTTCCAATAAGAATCGGTGAGATAGCCCACGATTTCCGTTTTGAGGCAAGTGGTACTCTTAAGGGAATCGAGAGAGGAAGACATTTCTGTCAGAATGATGCCCATCTTTTTGTGACACCTGAACAGATTGAATCAGAATTTTCCAAGGTTGTAGACCTTATATTTGAGACATACAAGGATTTCAACATTACAGATTTCCGTTGTGTTCTTTCCCTCAGAGACCCTGAGGATAAGGTTAAGTACCATGATGATGATGAAATGTGGAATACAGCTGAGGATGCTTTGAGAAGGGTTCTTAATAATTTAGGAATAGAGTATACTGAAGAAATCGGTGAGGCAGCATTCTACGGACCTAAGCTTGATGTTAATGTTAAACCGGCTATCGGTAATGAGTATACACTTTCTACATGTCAGCTTGATTTCTGTCTTCCTGCCAAGTTCAACCTGACTTATGTTGACGCTGACGGAACAAGAAAGACACCTGTAGTACTTCACAGAGCCATACTGGGTTCTCTTGACCGTTTTATGGCATATATTCTTGAGGAGACTAAGGGTAATCTTCCATTATGGCTGGCTCCTGTACAGGCAATTATTCTTCCTGTTAAGACGGAGGATGAAGAACTGACAGCATATTCACATGAACTTTATGATTATCTTGAGAACAATGGAATCAGGGTTGAGATTGATGAGCGTTCAGAAAAGCTTGGATATCGTGTAAGAGAGGCGCAGATTGAGAAGGTTCCGTACTTAATCGTTCTTGGAAAGAATGAAGTTGGAGACAGAACCGTAAGCTACAGACTTCACGGAGAGCAGAAATCTACTACTGTTTCCATGGAAGATTTCCTTGCTATGCTTAAAAAGGAAATTGAAACAAAAAGTGTAAGTCATATAAGCGAGGAATAATATAGGAAATATATGCAGTGGGCTGCTTCTGTGGTGATGTATTTAAAATTCACTGATACGGGGGCAGCCGTTTTTAATGATGCCGTACATAAATCTGTGGAAAATCTGTTAAGGGAAAGATTATGTCAGGAAAAAAGAAGATAGGTGAGGATTCCATGGCAAACGAATATATAGACCATGGAAGATTTCTTGAGGCAAAGGAAAAAATCATTGGAAAAAGCCATAATGATAAGGGTATTGGAACCTTGTCAGAAAAGACGGTTCATGCGGTTTTAAAAAATTTTTATGAGCCAAATGAAGATAATCATGAAGTTGCTTTAGAGGGATATTTTGCCGACATATATAATGAGCAGGGAGTAATTGAAATACAGACAAGACAGTTTAATAAATTACGGGATAAGCTTTCAGTATTTTTGCAATATTATCCTGTGACAATAGTGTATCCCATGCCCTATAATAAGTGGCTTTCATGGATAGACTCTGAAAGTGGAGATGTTGGGAAAAAACATAAATCTCCAAGACATTTTGATGTGTATGATGCATTTTATGAAATGTATAAGATAAAGGAATTTTTAAAGAATCCCAATATAAGAATTAATCTTGTGCTTATGGATATGGAGGAGTACAAGATTCTAAACGGATGGAATTATACGAAAAAAAGAGGCGCCACAAGGTATGACAGGATTCCTTTGGGAATAAGAAAAATCGTGAAACTGGAGCAGCCGGAGGACTATATGCAGTTTGTTCCTATTGAACTGGAGGATACATTTACATCAGCTGATTTTGCCAAAGCTGCCAAAATCAGCAAAGAAACGGCAGGTCAGGCATTGAACATACTTTACTATATGGGAACTGTTAAGAGGGTTGGCAGGAATGGGAATTCCTATGTGTATAGAGTAGAAGAATAGTGTGAAAAATCCTGCTGATGGAATGCTTTTTCATACGTTGGATGATTCGGAATGGAGATTGGTATGTATGATATTAACGGAAACACAATGAGAATATCAGTTAGAAACCTTGTGGAATTCATGTGTGCCTCCGGGGATATTGATAACCGCAATACCGGAATCAGGGATGTAAAAGTGATGCAGGAGGGTGCGAGAATTCATCGTAAAATCCAGAAAAGCATGGGCTCTGATTATCACCCAGAGGTTCCTCTGAAATACACAATTTCCATGATTTCAGAGGGTGGTATTCAATATGAAGTTGCCATCGAGGGAAGAGCAGACGGTATTATTGCAGATATAGAGGAGAATGAAGACGGAGATAAAATTCCGGTCACTCCTGTTATTGTTGATGAGATTAAGACAGTGCAGACGGATGTTTCTAATATGAGGGAGGCGGTGTATGTTCATAAAGCCCAGGCTTATGTATACGGATATATTTATCTGAAAAAACATAATCTTGAGGAAATAACCATCCAGCTTACTTACTGCAATCCCGAGACAGAGGAAATCCAAAGGTTTAGTGAGCTAAAGACAAAAGAGGAGATATATGGCTGGTTTGATTCCCTGATGGAAGGGTATAAAAGGTGGAGTGATTTTCTGTTTGATGAGAGAAAGATAAAAATAGATTCTATCAGCGGTCTGGAATTTCCTTTTCAGTACAGAGAGGGACAAAAGAAACTGGTGTCAAATGTTTATAAGGCCATAGAAGGAGAGAGGACTTTGTTTATTCAGGCGCCCACCGGCGTGGGAAAGACAATATCCACTGTATATCCTGCTGTTCAATCCTGTAGTCACGGGCATACGGACAAAATATTTTATCTTACCTCAAAGACCATAACCAGAACGGTTGCAGAGGATACATACAATCTGTTAAGGGAAAAGGGGCTGCATTTCAGGACGGTAACCCTGACAGCCAGAGATAAAATATGTCATCTTGACCAAAGAAACTGCAATCCTGTTGCCTGCCCCTATGCAAAGGGACATTTTGACAGGGTAAATGATTGTGTTTACGACATTATCACTCATGAACAGGTGATTAATGCGGATAAAGTGACAGAGTACTCTATTAAGCATCAGGTGTGCCCTTTTGAAATGTCTCTGGATGTCTCCTATTGGTGTGACGGAATAATATGTGATTATAATTATGTGTTTGATCCGGATGCTTCCTTAAAGAGATATTTCGGGGAAGGAAGTAAGGGCGATTATGTATTTCTGGTGGATGAAGCCCACAACCTTGTGGAGAGAGCCAGAGAAATGTACAGCGCAACAGTTGTGAAGGAACATTTTCTTGAGTGTAAGAAGAAAGTAAAGGACATGGACAAGGCTTTGTATAACGCCTTGGAAAAATGCAATAAAGATCTTCTGGCATTAAAAAGACAGTGCAATAATTATATGATTATAGATAATCTGTCTGCATTTCCGGTGGATTTGCAAAGATGCTACAGCCTTATGGAGAAGTTTATGGATAAGCATAAAGGAAAGCCGGTGATTGATGATATTCTGGACTTTTTCTTTGAAATAAGACATTTTCTTAATATGTACGATTGCCTGGATGAGAAATATATTATTTATGCAGACCACGATGAGGAGACTAATTTCTGCCTTCATCTTTACTGCGCTAATCCATCCGGTAACATCAGTTTGAGAATGAATCAGGGAATAAGCACTATATTTTTCTCTGCTACACTGCTTCCTGTTAATTATTTCAAGGAGATGCTCTCCGGAGATGAAGATGACAGTGCGGTATACGCCCACTCACCTTTTAACCCGGATAATAAACGGGTTATTGTGGCAAGAGACGTAACCAGCAGATATACAAGAAGAAACAGAAATGAGTACGAAAAAATAAGTGATTATATTCATTCCATGGCAGTATCAAAGCAGGGAAATTATATGGTATTCTTTCCTTCCTACAGTTTCATGAAATCAGTATATGACATTTATACTGAAAGGTATCCTGCCAATCTTATAGACATCAGGGATACCCTTGAAAACGGAAGTGATGCATATATAAGCAACGGAACAAATGTAATAATGCAGAGCTCGGGTATGGGAGAGAAGGAAAAGGAAAATTTTCTTGAACTTTTTAAGTACAGATCTGATGCTACACTGATTGGGTTCTGTGTGCTGGGAGGTATATTCTCCGAGGGAATAGATTTAAAGGAGGATTCCTTAATAGGAGCTGCCATAGTGGGAACAGGGATTCCCATGATTTGCAAGGAGAGGGATATATTGAGAAAATATTTTGATGACTGGGATAAAAACGGGTATGAATATGCATACGTGTTTCCGGGCATGAATAAAGTCCTTCAGGCTGCGGGAAGAGTTATCCGCACGGATACGGACCGTGGCGTTATTCTGCTTCTGGACGACAGATTTATGACAAAGGAGTATCAGTTACTGTATCCAAGAGAATGGAATATGATATATCCTGTGAATGTCACCCTGGTTGAACAAAGTATATCTGAATTCTGGAGTACAGATTAATTCAGGAACAGATTAAGAATTAAAAGCCCGCTTGTAGTATTTACAAGCTTATGGTATTATATATACATAGTATTCGTAGGATACCCTTTGGGGTTAAGGGGTTTATAAATCAGTAATAGAATCAGTTATGGAGAGAATGAAATGGTAGAGAATAATGAGACTATTAAACATTTAGTGGATTCCAGAGCGGGTAAGGCAGAATGGATTAAGGCGGGATTTGACGAATTTCAGGCTATGGAAATAGTAATAGGCATGGAGAACGGAGTTGATGTTACATCTTATGCCGGTACTGAATTCGACGCTACACAGATGAAATCAATCAGGTTAGCTTTGGAAGAAGGAATGGATATCAGTGCATTTGCAATGCCGGAGTATGATTACATCCAGATGGAGGAAATAAAAGAGGCAATCAGAAGCTGTGTTGATTTGAACTCTATATGTAATCCGAAGTACAGTCACGCAGTTATGAGAGAGATAAGGCTGGCTGCCAGGTATAATTATGATTTGAGCAGGTTTGCCAAAGCAGGATATTCAGGGGAAATATTAAGACAGATAAGGCTGGCTAAGAAAGAAGACATAGATATCACCTTTTTCGTTGAAGAGAACTATGATGAATATCAGCTTAATGAGATTAGGCTTGGAATTCATAGTTGTGTTGATGTGTCCAAGTATATGCTTCATGAATACACAGGGGAACAGATGATGCAGATAAGGCTCGGACTGGAGTCGGGAGTGGATACAGACAAATACAGCATGGTTGGCTTTTCATCGGGGCAGATGAAGCAGATACGACTTGGATTGGAGAACGGAATTGATGTTACATCCTATGCTGATCCATTTATTGATGCGGTAAGAATGAAGGAAATGAGACTTAAGCTTGAAAGGGCGGATGGTGGTGAAGAACCGTCACTTAACGAACTTCAGAGTCAGGAAATTATATTAGGCCTGCAAAGTGGGGTAGATGTAAGTTTGTATGCAGACGCCAGGTATACCTTCAGGCAGATGGAACAGATTCGTATCAGACTTGAAAAGGGATTGGATGCTTCGGAGCTGCTTATATATTCATAGAGGGGGATTTATCAGGCATTTAACGGGGATATTTATAACCATATATTTAATGATTTCAAAAGATTGGGGGAGACCAATTTGGAAGATATTCTAGAAAAGTTAGAACAACCGGATAATGATAGAAGAATTAATGTAGTGATATCTGACAACCACATGAGTGCCACATTGGAACTGGGTGTGGTGGAAGACGAATACAGCTTTGATGAGGTTATGGATGAAATTTCCAAAGCCGGAGTGAAGACAGGAATTGATGAAGAGGCTGTAAGGGATATTCTTGCTAATAAGCTGTACGGTCAGCGGCGTTTAATTGCCAGCGGACGTGCGGCGGAGAATGGTGCTGACGGATATTACGAGTTTTTCTTTGATGAGAACTGCAGCGATTACAATAAACCTACGGTGAGAGAAGACGGCTCTGTGGATTATTTTAATGTGAAGCTGTTTCAGAAGGTTAATAAAGATGATAAGCTGGTAGAATATTATGAACCTACAAAGGGTAATTTCGGATACGATGTATGCGGAAAGCTTATTGTCCCAAAACCGGGTAAGTCCATGCCAAAGTTAAGAGGAAAAGGCTTCCGGATATCTGAGGATGGAAAAGAGTACTTTGCGTCAATAGACGGAAAGGTAGAATATCGTAACTTTGACTTAAATATAAGCAGTGTTTACGATGTTGACGGTGATGTGGATTTAAGTGTAGGAAACATAGATTTTAACGGTGATGTTTCGATTTCCGGCGGTGTAAGAGGCGGCGTAACAATTCATGCCATGGGTAATATATTTATTGGCGGATTTGTGGAAGGTGCCAACCTTAAGGCAGGAAAAGATATTATTCTTCAGGATGGTGTTAACGCCAAAGGTGTAGGAAAGATAGAAGCAGAAGGAAATATATCTGCGCGTTTCTTTGAAAACTGTAATGTATTTGCCAAGGGTGATGTTAAGTGTGATTATATGCTTAATACTACAGCTTTGGCCTTCGGAAAGATTTATCTTGAAGGAAAGCTTGGCTCTGTTATAGGAGGAGATATTACAGGGGTAATGGGAATCGATACCATATCCTGTGGTAATGAAACCTGTTCCAAGACAGTGTTGAGGGTTGGTTCTACCAAAGAAATACGTGGGGAATATGCTAAAAATATCATGAGACTTAAGGAACTTGATACTCAGATAGAAACATTTGACGAGGCACTGGTTAAGTTCGCTGCATTGAAGGAGGCAGGCTCAGATAAGTACAGTCAGGAGATGAGCACAAGAGTGTTACAGTCCAAGATTGTCAAGAAAGCAGAAAAGAGCAAGTTTGAGGAGGAAAGCAGACAGCTTTACTCTATAATAAGGGATTCTGAACACGCAGTAGTACGTGTGTCTAAAAATATATATCCCGGAAGCAGAGTTGTTATGGACGATAGGACCTATGTGCCAAGTTCGGTGTTCACTCACGTACTTGTCAAGAAAACGGCAAGTGCCATTGTATTAAGAGATTATGATGATGAATATTGATATGGAGTATGGAGGAAATATATGATTGAGGAAGTGGTTTCAATTGAACTTCCAGTACACGAAAGATTGGTTGTTAAAAAGAATAGATTAATACCGGCGACAACAGGTGGAAGATGCCCAAGAATCTCTATTGTCACAGGAACTCATGGAGATGAGCTTGACGGACAGTACATAGTTTATGAGTTAATTAGACAGGTAAATATGCATCCTGAAAAGCTTAAAGGAATTATAGATATATATCCGGACGTTAATCCTCTTGGACTTGATACAGGTTCAAGAGGTATTCCTATGTTTGACCTTGATATGAACAGGGTATTTCCGGGAGACAATAACGGTGCTGTTGCAGAAAGTGTTGCTGCAGGTATTGTTGACGACATTATTGGAAGTGACTTCTGTCTTGATATTCATTCCAGCAATATATTTGTTACGGAGATGCCTCAGGTGAGGCTTAACGAGGAAAATGTGGATAAACTTCTTCCTTACGCAAAGATGCTTAATGCAGATTTTGTATGGATATTTTCTTCAATTACGGTACTTGACGCAACACTTGCATATAGTCTGAATCATCTTGGTGTACCAACCCTTGTGGCAGAGATGGGCGTGGGAAACAGAATTAACAGAGAATATTGCAACCAGATGATAAAAGGTATATTTAATCTCCTGATTAATATGGGAATATGGGAAGGTGAGCCGTTAGATGTCAGGGAGCCTATTATCTCAATAGAAGGTGAAGTTAATTTTATAACAGCCAAGGAGACAGGTATATTTGTATCAGCCGTGAATGAGTGCGGACGTGTTGGAATGGGAACTCATATAGGAGATATTATTGAGCCTATAGAGGGAAGGATTATCCAGCACATCGAATCGCCTACGGATGGAATTATTTTCACATTGCGAAAGAACCCTGTGGTATATAAAGGTGCACTTATAGCCAGAGTACACGGAGGCAGAAAATCATGAGAAAAGAAGTGCTGTACAGTTTAAAGGGAATTTACAGAGAAGATTTTGAAATAGAAGGATACAGATTCGGCGGAGGGGAACAGGCTGCCTGTATCGTGGGAGCTATGAGAGGTAATGAGATTCAGCAGTTGTACATTTGTTCCCAGCTTATTAAGATACTTAAGGAGCTGGAAGCTCACGGTGCAATCGCCCACAATAAAGAGATTCTTGTTATACCTTCTGCTAACAGATATTCAATGAACATAGAAAAAAGGTTCTGGCCTGTAGACAATTCTGATATTAATCGTATGTTTCCGGGAGATGCCCAGGGAGATACAACCAAACAGATTGCCGCTGCTATATTTGAAAGCAGTAAAGGATACAGTTACGGTATTCAGTTTGCAAGCTTTTATATGCCGGGAGATTTTATTCCCCATGTAAGAATGATGGAAACAGGATATCAGAATGCAAGTCTTGCAAATCTGTTCGGACTTCAGTATGTTGTAATCAGAAAACCTAAGCCGATGGACACGGTTACGCTTAATTATAACTGGCAGATGAATGGTACAAATGCATTTTCCATTTATACTAACAGTACGGATATGATTGATGATAAATCTGCAAGGCAGGCGGTTTCATCTGTACTCAGGTTCCTTACCCGTATGGGTATACTTAAATACAATAACCACAGCGGTTACATCGCAAGTGTTATTAATGAGGGAGACCTTACAGCGGTTAAGACTTATGATGCAGGTTTCTACAAGAGATTAAAAGAACCGGGCGATCCTGTATTTCATGGGGAAACTATTGGACAAGTGCTTGATCCGTGTGAAGGAACTGTTAAGAGCGAGATTGTTGCACAGACAGACGGTATAGTATTTTTTGCCCATACAGCGCCTATGGTTATGGGAAATGAAGTGGTATATAAAATAATCAGGCGTATGCATGAGTAGTTAAGAAATAAGGCGGGTATTAAACCAATCAATTAACGAAGTATCTGTACCTTGTTTATTCAGGGGCAATATGATAAAATGTAGCTCTATTCTTTGCGAGATTATAATTGCGTAAAGAGAGTACTATAAAGATTAAAACGGGTAAATATTTTAGCTAATATCAGGAGGAAAACATGAGCGGCGTTAAAAGAGTTTTTGTTGAGAAGAAGAAAGACTATGCAGTTAATGCAAAGGAACTTCATGACGAGATTACAGGATATCTTGGAATTAAGACTATTACAGGAGTAAGAGTGCTTATCCGTTATGATATTGAAAATCTTTCGGAGGAAACATATAAAAAGGCGCTTACTACAGTATTTTCTGAACCACCGGTAGATAATGTTTATGAGACAACATTTTCATATAACGAAGATGATTTTGTATTCTCTGTAGAATACCTTCCGGGACAGTTTGACCAGAGAGCTGACTCTGCTGAACAGTGTGTTAAGTTCTTCAATGAAAATGAGCTTCCTGTCATTAAGACAGCAACAACATACGTTATTTCCGGAACATTAACAGAGGAGGAAAAGGAAAAGATTAAGAATCACTGCATTAACCCGGTAGATTCAAGAGAGGCTAAGGAGCAGATTCCGGAAACTCTCGTTACAAAATTTGAAACTCCTGATGACGTAAAGATATTAGATGGCTTTAAAGATATGGAGGAAGGTGAGTTAAAGAGTTTATACGACTCTCTTGGACTTGCCATGACTTTTAAGGATTTCTTGTTTATTCAGGAACATTTCAAGGGCGTTGAAAAAAGAGATCCATCCATGACAGAAATCAGAGTGCTGGATACATATTGGTCTGATCACTGCCGTCATACAACATTTGCCACAGAGCTTAAGGATGTTGAGTTTAAGGATGGATATTACAAGACTCCTATTGAGTCAACATATAAGAAATATCTTGCTGACAGAGAAGAAATATATAAAGGACGCAAGGACAAGTTTGTATGTCTTATGGACTTAGCTCTTATGGGTGCTAAGAAATTAAAGGCAGAAGGAAAGCTTGAAGATCAGGAAGAATCTGATGAAATAAATGCCTGCAGTATTGTTGTTCCTGTTGAAATCGACGGAAAGACTGAAGAATGGCTTGTTAATTTCAAGAACGAGACACACAACCATCCTACAGAAATTGAGCCTTTTGGTGGGGCTGCAACATGTCTTGGCGGTGCCATAAGAGATCCGCTTTCAGGACGTACTTATGTATATCAGGCTATGAGAATAACAGGTGCGGCAGATCCAAGAGTACTTGTTGCAGATACACTTCACGGAAAGCTTCCTCAGAGAAAGCTTGTTACTGAAGCTGCTCACGGCTACAGTTCTTATGGTAACCAGATTGGTTTAGCTACAGGTTACGTTAAAGAAATATATCATCCGGATTATGTTGCTAAGAGAATGGAGATTGGTGCAGTTATGGCAGCAGCTCCAAGAGCAGCGGTTAAGAGAGAAAATTCCGACCCGGGAGATATTATTATTCTTCTTGGTGGTCGTACAGGACGTGATGGATGTGGTGGAGCTACAGGTTCATCAAAGGTTCATACAATGGAATCAATTGAGACATGTGGAGCAGAGGTTCAGAAGGGTAATGCACCTACAGAGCGTAAGATGCAGAGACTTTTCAGACGTCCTGAGGTTACTAAGCTTATAAAGAAATGTAATGACTTTGGTGCAGGTGGCGTATCTGTTGCCATTGGTGAGCTTGCAGCAGGTCTTAGGGTAGATCTTGATAAAGTTCCTAAGAAGTATGAGGGTCTTGACGGAACAGAACTTTCAATTTCAGAATCACAGGAGAGAATGGCAGTTGTTGTAGACCCTAAGGATGTAGATGCATTTTTGAGATATGCCGCTGAGGAGAATCTTGAAGCAGTTGAGGTTGCTGTTGTTACAGAGGAACCAAGACTTGTACTTAACTGGAGAGGCAAGGATATAGTTAATATATCAAGAGCATTTTTGGACACTAATGGTGCGCATCAGGAAACAAGCGTGCTTGTAGATATTCCTTCAAAGGAAGACAGTTACTTAAAGACATCTAAAGTTGATGATGTGAAGGGAAAGTGGCTCAAGACTTTGGCAGACTTAAATGAGTGTTCACAGAAGGGACTTGTGGAAAGATTTGACGGTTCTATCGGTGCAGGTTCAGTGTTTATGCCATTTGGTGGTAAATATCAGCTTACAGAAACTCAGGCTATGGTAGCTAAGCTTCCTGTTCTTAAGGGAAAATGTGACACTGTTACAATGATGTCTTACGGATTTGATCCATATCTTTCTAAGTGGAGCCCATATCATGGCGCAGTTTATGCAGTTACAGACTCAGTTGCAAAGATTGTGGCAGCAGGTGGTGACTACAGCAAGATAAGATTTACATATCAGGAATACTTCAGAAGAATGACAGAGGATCCTTCAAGATGGAGCCAGCCTTTTGCAGCATTACTTGGTGCCTATGAAGCACAGATTGGATTTGGACTTCCGTCAATCGGAGGTAAGGACAGTATGTCAGGAACGTTTGAAAATATTGATGTTCCTCCTACACTTTGTTCTTTTGCCATTGATGTTGCTAAGGAAGGAGATATTATTACTCCTGAATTTAAGAAGGCTGGAAATGTACTGGTAAGATTTGATATTGAAAGAGATGAGTATGACCTCCCTGTATTTGAACAGGTAAAGAAGCTCTACGAGGGAATACATTCAGCAATTGCTGCTAAGGCAGTAGTTTCAGCTTATGTTCTTGACAGCAATGGTCTTGTTCCTGCATTAAGCAAGATGGCATTTGGTAATAAGATGGGATTTGCAATTGCTGATTCTGTATCAGAGGATGAATTGTTCTCGCCGTCATACGGCTGTATTGTAGCAGAAGTTAATCCTGATAAGCTGTATGAAATCAAGGTTCCTTACACTAAGGTTGGTGAAGTTAAGGACAATGGTAAGTTTACATATAAAGATGTTTCTATCAATGTGGAAGAGGCATTAAGTGTATGGGTAGATACTCTTGAAGGAGTATTCCCTACTAAGGTTTCTAAGGATACAACACCTGTATCAACACCTGTATATTCACAGGGCAATGTATATGTATGCAAGAATAAGGTTGCAAGACCTACAGTATTCATTCCTGTATTCCCTGGAACTAACTGCGAGTATGACAGTGCCAAGGCATTTGAAAGAGCTGGTGCGGATACTATTGTTAAGGTGTTCAGAAATCTTGATGCTGAAAGCATCAGGGAATCTGTAGATGAATTTGAGAAGGCTATTAACCAGTCACAGATTATTATGTTCCCTGGTGGATTCTCTGCAGGTGACGAGCCGGATGGTTCAGCCAAGTTCTTCGCTACAGCATTTAGAAATGCAAAGATGAAGGAAGCAGTTGAGAAGCTTCTTAATGAGAGGGACGGACTTGCTCTTGGTATATGTAACGGATTCCAGGCTCTTATTAAGCTGGGACTTGTGCCTAATGGTAAGATAACAGGTCAGGATGAACAATCACCTACATTGACCTTTAATACAATCAACCGTCATATATCTAAGATGGTTTATACAAAGGTTGTAACTAACAAGAGTCCATGGCTTACAGAAGCCAAGCTTGGTGGAGTATACTGTAACCCTGCATCTCATGGAGAAGGAAGATTTGTTGCTCCTAAGGAATGGCTTGACAGATTATTTGAAAACGGACAGGTTGCAACACAGTACTGTGATCCGGAGGGTAATATATCCATGGATGAAGAGTGGAATGTCAATGGTTCTTATATGGCTATTGAAGGTATCACAAGTCCGGATGGCAGATGCTTAGGTAAGATGGCACATGTTGAGAGAAGAGGAGACAGTGTGGCAATCAATATCTATGGCGAACAGGATATCAAGATATTTGAATCCGGTGTTAAGTATTTTAAGTAAGAATATTAATATTAAAACGAAACAACACCCTCCGGAAATATATCCGGAAGTGTAAGGTGACCCCGGCAGCTTAAATCTTTTAATCAGATTTGTTGTCGGGGTTTAACTCTGTCAGCTGTTTACTGGAAATCGCATATATCAATCATGGCTTCCAGCATTTGCTTTTCTTCCGGTTTTTTCTTTGTAAGTCTTGCGGCTGCCACAATAGGCATCCATTTATTAACGTAGCTTATGTCTGTTCCGGTTTTTTGGCAGAACATTTTTATGTATTTTTCTGCAAATCCATCATCTTTTAATTTCAGCATAAGATATGTGTTGGCAACATCAGCACTGGCATTACCCTGAGTTGCATGAACCCAGTCAACAGCCGTTATTTTGGTGATGTTGTTGTTTTTGTCAGTGCTTACGATAATATTATCGGGACAATAGTCACCATGGCAGAGTTTGTTGTGATTTGGGAGTCCTTCCAGCCTTGATGAAAGTTCATATTTTATATGAGAATCTATGTCCAGTTCATTAATCTGGCGGTTAAGTTTGTTCTTAAGACTTAACAACAAAGGATTGCTTCTTTTGTTGAATTCAATCTGATAGTCAACCATAGCTTCGATATAATTATCCTCATTTTCAGGATGTTCTGACAACAGCTGTGTTAATGTCTTTCCGGCGACATACTCACTTGTAATTATCCACTGTCCATTTTCCACGGATACACTTAAAAGTTTGGGAATATCCAGACCGGTATCTTCAACTCGTGATGTGTTAAGTGCCTCATACAATACATCAGATTTACTGTAATTCTTATCAAATATTTTTCTTGCTTTGTCTCCTTCAATTTCAACATGTTTTAAAGGAGAATTAGTAGTACATTTTTTCATAGCGTTATACCTCTTTTCCATAATATGCTTTTAAATACATTTCCTTGATTTCTGACATGAGAGGATAGCGTGGGTTTGCCCCTGTACACTGGTCGTCAAAGGCTTTTTCCACCATATCATCAAGGGTATCAAGAAAATATTTTTCGTCAACTCCATAGTCCTTAATAGTCTTTTTGATTCCTACTTTTTCTTTTAAATCCTCAATCTTATCTAACAGATTTTCGAATTTTTCCTCATCATTTTTACCCGGAATACCCAGAAAATCAGCACATTCCACATATCTTTCCTTACAGTGCGGATATGCATACTGTGAAAATGTCCCCATCTTTGCAGGAGTTTCGGAAGCATTAAATTTCATAACTTCTGTAATAAGTAACGCATTTGCAATGCCATGAGGAATGTGATGGAAGGCGCCAAGCTTATGTGCCATTGAATGACATACACCTAAGAATGCGTTGGCAAATGCCATACCTGCCATGGTTGATGCTGTTGCCATCTGTTCACGGGCTTTTGCGTCATTAGCTCCGTTTTCATAAGCTCTCGGAAGGTATTCAAATATATTTTTCATAGCCTTTAATGCAAGACCATCAGTGTAATCTGTAGCCATTATTGACGCATAAGCCTCAAGGGCGTGGGTAAGAGCGTCGATGCCTGAGGCGCTGGTAAGACCTTTTGGCTGGTTCATCATCATGTCGGCGTCCACAATTGCCATTTTAGGAAGAAGTTCATAGTCCGCAAGAGGATATTTGACACCTGTATCCTGGTCTGTGATAACAGCAAAAGGAGTTACCTCGGAACCTGTACCTGAAGATGTAGGGATTGCGATAAAATATGCCTTTTCTCCCATTTTAGGGAAGGTATATATACGTTTTCTGATATCCATAAAACGCATTGCCATATCGTTAAAATCCACCTCAGGATGTTCATACATAACCCACATGATTTTGCCGGCATCCATAGCTGAGCCGCCGCCAATGGCAATAATGCAGTCAGGTTCAAATAATGTCATGGCTTTTGCACCTTCTTTTGCGCAGGCAAGGGTAGGGTCCGGTGCTACATCATAGAAGCAGGTATATACAATACCCATTTCATCCAGTTTATCAGTGACACATTTTGTATATCCGTTTTTATAAAGGAATTGGTCAGTGACAATAAATGCCCGCTTTTTATTCATAACGTTTTTCAATTCCGCAAGGGCAACGGGAAGACATCCCTTTTTAAAGTATACCTTTTCAGGGGCTCTGAACCAAAGCATATTTTCTCTCCTCTCTGCAACTGTTTTTATGTTAATAAGATGTTTCACACCAACATTTTCCGAAACGGAATTGCCTCCCCAGGAACCGCAGCCCAGTGTGAGGGAAGGTGTCAGTTTAAAATTATATAAATCGCCTATTCCACCCTGGGAAGAAGGTGTATTAATAAGAATTCTGCAGGTTTTCATTGCATTTTGGAATAGGGTTATCTTATCCTGCCCGGTGGCTGTATTGATGTAAAGAGAGGATGTATGTCCGTAACCGCCGTCAGCAATAAGGCGCTCTGCTTTTGATACAGCATCTTCAAAATTCTTTGATTTGTACATGGCAAGTACAGGTGAGAGTTTTTCGTGAGCAAATTCTTCGGAAAGTTCAACACTTGTTACTTCTCCAATAAGAATTTTGGTATTTTCCGGAACTTCAATGCCTGACAGTTTTCCGATTGTATAAGCGCTTTGGCCTACAATTTTTGCATTGAGAGAACCATTTATAATAATTGTTTTTCTCACTTTATCAAGCTGGGATTTAGTGAGGAAATGACAGCCTCTTAAAGCAAATTCTTCTTTTACCTGTTTATATACCTTTGAATCAACAATTACAGATTGCTCAGATGCGCATATCATGCCATTGTCAAATGTCTTTGAATGAATTATTGAGTTGACGGCAAGGGTAATATCAGCTGTCTCATCAATTATGGCAGGGGTATTGCCGGCACCTACGCCAAGAGCAGGTTTTCCGGAAGAGTAGGCTGCTTTAACCATGCCGGGGCCACCTGTTGCAAGAATAATGTCAGCCTCTTTCATAAGCAAATTAGTCATTTCAAGGGACGGAACATCTATCCATCCTATTATTCCCTCAGGAGCTCCTGCTTTGACAGCAGCATCAAGGATAATCCTGGCAGCAGCTATTGTACTGTTCTTAGCACGGGGATGAGGGCTTATAATTATTCCGTTTCTGGTTTTCAGACTTATCAGGGTTTTAAATATTGCAGTTGATGTTGGATTTGTAGTTGGTATTACAGCCGCTACAACCCCGATAGGCTCTGCGATTTTCCTAATACCATAGGCTTCATCTTCTTCTATTACGCCGCAGGTTTTAACATCTCTGTATGCGTTGTAGATGTATTCTGATGCATAATGATTTTTGATTACTTTATCCTCCACAATACCCATACCGGTTTCGTCTACTGCCTGTTTTGCAAGAGGGATTCTTGCCTGATTGGCAGCTATGGCAGCAGCAGCAAATATCTTATCTACCTGTTCCTGTGTGTAGGTTGAAAATATTTTCTGCGCCTCTCTGACTCTGGCAATTTCAGCCTCCAGAGTTTCTACATTGTCAACAATAATAGTTTTCTCATTTTTTTCGGTTATTAATTCTTCCATTACAGTTCCTCCCATTTTAATTCCTTTCGTCATAATTCCTTTCAGAAGATTTTCTTCCGGCATAATTCCATCTTGTAGAATTCCTTTGGGAATATTGACAAATAATTAACAAAGTTATATTTTACATATATCACTAATAAATATTGTCGTCAAGTAAAATAATATTTATTGAAAATGAGTAGTAAATATGCGTAAAAGATTTGTAAATATGCGTAATTTTCTTGCTTAAAAATGTCTTTATTGTTACAATGGTAGCAAATAAGACGTAAAAAATTTAATAATCAGGAGGACAGAAATTCATGGCAAAATGGGTTTATTTATTCAAAGAGGGAAATGCATCTATGCGCAATCTCCTTGGAGGTAAGGGATGTAATCTTGCGGAGATGACAGGATTAGGAATGCCTATTCCACAGGGATTTACGGTAACCACGGAGGCATGTACGGATTACTATAAGAATGGTAAGAAGATATCTGATGAAATAAAGAGTCAGATATTTGATGCAGTAAAATGGCTTGAGGAGGTTAACGGCAAAAAGTTAGGAGATACCAATGATCCGTTATTGGTTTCAGTACGTTCCGGAGCCAGAGCCTCAATGCCTGGTATGATGGATACAATTCTTAATCTGGGACTTAATGACGTATCGGTTGAAGGTTTTGCTAAAAAGACCGGTAATCCAAGATTTGCCTACGACTCATACAGAAGATTTATTCAGATGTATTCAGACGTAGTTATGGAAGTTCCAAAGTCTTACTTTGAGAAAATTATCGACGAGATGAAGGAAGCCAAAGGGGTTAAGTTTGACACAGAACTGGATGCGGATGATTTGAAGGAATTAGCATCAAGATTTAAAAATGTATATAAAGAAGCCATGAACGGGGCTGATTTTCCGCAGGACCCTGCAGAGCAGCTTATGGGCGCTGTCAAGGCAGTATTTAAGTCATGGGACAATCCGAGAGCCATAGTATATCGTAGAGATAATGATATTCCGGGAGACTGGGGTACAGCTGTAAATGTGCAGACAATGGTATTTGGTAATAAAGGTAATACATCAGGTACCGGAGTTGCATTTACACGTAATCCGTCTACAGGTGAGAAAGGAATTTACGGTGAATATCTTATTAATGCCCAGGGCGAGGATGTAGTTGCCGGTGTTCGTACACCACAGCCAATCACACAGCTTGAGAAGGATCTTCCGGAGTGTTACAAGCAGTTTATGGATCTGGCAATGAAGCTTGAAAATCATTTTCACGATATGCAGGATATGGAATTTACCATTGAAGAGGGTAAATTGTATTTCCTGCAGACCCGTAACGGTAAGAGAACTGCCCACGCAGCGTTAAAGATTGCCTGCGATTTAATAGACGAAGGACAGATTACTGAGGAAGAGGCTGTTGCAAGAATTGACGCCAAGTCTCTTGACCAGGTACTTCATCCTGTATTTTCACCTGAAGCTCTTAAGGAGGGTGAGGTTATTGGAAAAGCGCTTCCTGCTTCACCGGGAGCTGCTGCAGGTAAGGTGTATTTTACGGCTGAGGAAGCAAAGGCTGCAGGAAAGGGAGGCAAGGGTGAAAGAGTCATTCTTGTAAGGCTTGAAACTTCTCCTGAAGATATAGAGGGTATGAAGGCATCTCAGGGTATTCTTACAGTAAGAGGCGGAATGACAAGTCATGCTGCCGTTGTTGCCAGAGGAATGGGAACCTGTTGTGTATCGGGATGCGGTGATATAAAGATTGATGAGGAAGCTAAATGGTTTACTCTTGGAGGATATACATTCCATGAGGGAGATTATATTTCTCTTGACGGTTCGACAGGTAATATTTACAAGGGTGATATAGCTACCAAGGAACCGGAAATTGGCGGAGATTTCGGACGTATTATGGAGCTTGCTGACAAGTACAGAAAGTTAGGAGTAAGAACCAATGCCGACACACCTGCCGACACGAAAAAGGCAGTTGAATTAGGAGCAGAAGGTATCGGCTTATGCCGTACAGAGCATATGTTCTTTGGAGAGGACAGAATTCCTAAATTCAGAAGAATGATTCTTTCTGATACTGTAGAGCAGAGGGAAGAAGCATTAAAATCAATCGGAGAATTCCAGAAGGCAGATTTCAAAGCTATGTACGAGACCCTGGAAGGAAGACCTATGACTGTAAGATATCTTGATCCGCCTCTTCATGAATTCGTTCCTACAGAGGAGGAAGATATTAAGGCACTTGCAGATGATATGGGTCTCACAGTTGATGAGGTAAAGACAAGATGTAACGCCCTTCATGAATTTAACCCGATGATGGGTCACAGAGGCTGTCGTCTTGCGGTAACTTATCCTGAGATTGCAAGAATGCAGACAAGAGCTGTTATGGAGGCTGCCATTGAGGTATCTTGCGAGAAGGGATATGAGATTGTTCCTGAGATTATGATACCTCTTGTTGGTGAAGTTAAAGAATTGGCCTATGTAAAGAATATTGTAGTTGAGACAGCAGAGAAGGTTAAAGAAGAAAAGAAATCTGATATGCACTACAAGATTGGAACTATGATTGAGATTCCAAGAGCTGCACTTACAGCTGATCAGGTTGCAAAAGAAGCGGAATTCTTCTCTTTCGGTACAAATGACCTTACACAGATGACATTTGGCTTCTCAAGAGACGATGCAGGAAAGTTCCTTGATTCATATTACAAAGCTAAAATTTACGAGTCAGACCCATTTGCGAGACTTGACCAGACAGGCGTAGGCCAGCTGGTTGAGATGGCAGTAGAGAAGGGACGTGGAACCCGTCCGGATTTGAAATGTGGTATTTGTGGTGAACATGGTGGCGACCCATCAAGCATAGAGTTCTGCCATAAGGTTGGATTGAATTATGTAAGCTGTTCACCTTTCAGAGTACCAATTGCAAGGCTTGCAGCAGCACAGGCTGCGATAGCTTCTAAATAGTGCAGATTGTTCGCGTGGCAGAGCATGCTGTCGCACAGGCTGGGAATGTACAAAAGGGAGCAATTGAATTGTTTGGCGCTGTGCCACTGTCATACGGGCTGCAATTGTTTCTAAGTATTTAATTTATTCTATATGTCAGCTCCGCATTGTTTGCGGGGCTGATGTTCTTGAAAAATTCTTATTTTGACCTGTTTTAGTTGAAATTATTTGAGATTAATTGAAATTAATTTAATGCTATTTGAATGCATCAGAATGCGATTAAAGCAGGTTTAATCTAATTAGCATCTATTTCTATCCAAAGACAATAATTACCGGTTGATAG
>JBJEMF010000100.1:0-2469 GCA_051879535.1 Lachnospira sp.
TCATAAGGGTTCTCTTTTTTATCCCAACTAACAATAAATTTACTCCATCAAATACCATTTGACCTTGTGGGACAGGCTTGGTATGGTAGTAATATATTTCCGAACGATACGGATTACATTTTAGAACGGACATATTGGAGGCTTTTATGAGTAACCTATTCCAGAAAACCAGCTTCAACTGGGCACGATATGATAAATATGAATAATAATACACAAGAAGACCCAACAGCGTATTTTGCAGTAGAAAATGCAAGAACCGGTATAATGTGTATAAGAGCCGGGCAAAGGATAAGGATAACAATAACTAATTCACCTGCTATAAGAAAGAAGGCTTTATATGAATACAGATATTACAAAACAAATGGAAATGGTACTGTACAGAACCGAAGATGATGATGTAACTGTCAGTGCCTTAATAAAAGATGAAACTATCTGGATTACCCAAAAAGCAATGGCTGAATTATTCGGTGTTCAGACACCGGCAATTAGCAAGCATTTAAAAAATATTTTTGAACAGGGTGAACTTAAGGAAGATGTGGTTGTTTCCAAAATGGAAATACCCACTCCACACGGTGCGATTCCTGGAAAAACACAGCTTTCCCCTACCAATTATTACAATCTGGATGCCATTATTTCTGTAGGTTACAGAGTAAACTCCATTCAGGCAACCAAGTTCCGTATCTGGGCAACCGGTATTTTGAAGGAATATATGATTAAGGGCTTTGCTATGGATGATGAACGCCTGAAACAGGGTAAAACAGCTTTTGGCAAAGACTATTTCCGTGAATTGCTGGAAAGAGTTCGCTCCATCCGTGCCAGTGAGCGCAGAATCTGGCAACAGATAACGGACATTTTTGCGGAGTGCAGCATTGATTACGATAGAGATTCCGATACTGCATATCATTTTTATGCCACCATACAGAACAAATTCCACTATGCCATTACCGGTAAAACCGCGGCTGAAATCGTTTATAATCAGGCTGACCACACCAAGGAAAATATGGGCTTGACCACATGGAAAAATGCTCCCGATGGTCGGATTCTTAAATCAGATACACCAATTGCTAAAAACTATTTGGACGAAAAACACATTCGTCAATTGGAACGTGCTGTTACAGGGTATTTTGATTATATAGAGGATTTGATTGAACGTGAAAACGTCTTTACAATGGAAGAATTTTCGAAAAGCGTGAACGAGTTCCTTGAGTTTCGAAGATACGATATTCTGAAAGATAATGGGCAAATTTCTCATAAACAGGCAGTTGAGAAAGCATATCAGGAATATGACATCTTCAATAAGACACAGCCGATTGAGTCTGATTTTGATAAGGTAGTTAAAGAATTGGCAAAGACTGAAAAATAATATACCATTAGTCTTTATGGAGGAATGGTAATGTTAAATACAAAAGCTTCTTTTGCTGCTGGAATAGTAGTTGTTATTACAATACTAAATGATGCAACAGTATCGTAAACCAGAAGAAAATGCTGGAGAAATTTGTAACGGAGCAGGGATTTCTTATTTACTTTATGTGTACAGGTTTGAGGTTGGTAGCGTTTGAGATTGTTGGGATGTCAATTAGTCCTGCAACATATTCAAATACATATCCAACCTCGCATTGATGTATCCTGCAAACAGATTTTCCATTGCGGAAAGATTATGTTTTACATGATATTCATCAAATGCATTGTAGTAGGCTATCCTATCTGTAAACTTAATATCGATAGGCGGAAATCCTGCTTTCATCAATTCAAGATTCACAAGCAATCTTCCAGTTCTGCCATTGCCGTCAATGAAAGGATGGATGCCCTCAAACTCGATATGGAAACGAGCCAGTTTTGTTACGATATGCTCTTTACTTTCGGCAAAATTATGTAACAACTGTTCCATCTTCGGCTCAATAAGATACGGTTGCACAGGCTCATGCTGTGCGCCCATAATACGAACCGGAATTCTGCGGTATACACCACGGTCTTCTTTCTTATCAGCAAGAACAAGATAATGAATCTGTTTGATGATGCTTTCGCTAATCGGAATATTATCTTTCACAAGTTCGCTCACAAAGTCAAAGGCCTCTTTATGACCGACTGCTTCCATGTGGTCCTTCAATGGTTTCTGGTCAATTGTAAGACCTCGGAGTACTAAGTCTGTCTCTCGCAAGGTAAGTGTATTTCCTTCGATGGCGTTCGAGTTGTATGTGTATTCCACGATAAATTCTTCGTTAAGCCTTGCCACTTCGCCCGCTGTCAATGGTCTTCTACCGTCCAACTCAACCTTTTTACGGTCGATTTGTGCAAAAAGATTTTCCTTTGATTTATAACGACCATCGGCTGGTTTCTGTGCATCCAAAGGGATTTTCCAACCTCGACCTTCCTGGTACGCACCTGGAATTTTCCCTTCAGAGCAGAGAACTCGAATTCTTCTATCAGAAATGCCCCATTTTTCAGAAGCCTGTTTTACTGTCATAAACA
>JBJEMF010000101.1:0-89162 GCA_051879535.1 Lachnospira sp.
CCAACAGTTGCTGCATCACCTGTATAATAGATTCCGTCAAGGGTAACTACATTATTTGAAGCCGTTGGAATTTCAAGTGACTTTGCAATAAGGATTTCTTTAGCATCCGGGCAATCACCATATTCATCAACCTCTATTCCGGCTCCCGCAGGTGTTTCGCCTGTCCAGTAACGCTCACCATTATTACAATACAACCAAGAATCTAAAGCTTTTGACGTTGCTTTAATCTTGGTAACACCACCTGTACATGTAAAAGCATTTGGAATACCTGTTGCAACATTTTCTATTGTTATTACACCGCCACTATTAGTGACACTTGTTTTACCATAAATTCCTACACTGCTGCTATCTTCCCTTGAGCCTCCTTTTATATCAAGAAATCCGCCTGACATATCAAAATATTTAGCGTATACACCCGTCTGTCCGTCCTTACACTTGATAGAAACATAGCCGCCTGTCTGTTTATATGTGTAATAATCCTTATCTGTTTTACCACCAGCCTGAATCGCATAAGAGCATTCACTATTAGTAGTGTCTATGTTAATATATCCACCCGATATATTAACATCGCCTCCACTACACCTTATAGGCACCTGGGTTGATGACTTAAGATTAATATAACCACCACTGATATTAATAGCAGCACCTGCATATATCACTGTAGCATCCAAAACTCCTGAGCCTGTGATATTCAAAATACCGGCACAAGTAATGTCATTAATTTTATTATATCCAACCAACTCAATGGTCGTTCCTCCCGGAACGCTAATAGTGCCTACATCAACACCATAGAGAGTTAAAATCTTTCCATCTGCGTTCCAAATCCATCCATCGTTGTTATCTGTATTGCTCGGAGTTGGCCATGTTTGCAAGTTAATGTTATTAGTCGTGCTGGCCTTAACCTCTTCTGCTTCCCCCGTAATGCAAAGAGAACATAGCATCATACATAAAGCAATAAAAAGAACCCCTAATTTCTTTTGTTTGTTTCCAGTTAGCATATATTGTACCTCCATCCACGATTTCCCCGATTGCAATTATCGGCGTGCAATTACACTACTATCATAAATGTCCAAATGTTATTATTACGAGACGTTTATATTAGAAATCAAATATATAACTACCGCAATGCATTCTTAGCCTCGTCGGTTATCTCTCTCTGATATGCAATCTCATTTTCAATATTTCTGGCCACTTCATTGGCAGCATAGGCAGCATCCACAACCTTCTTCAATACATTTCCCACATCATCAGCTTTTTCCTTCTGTCTGGTAGAATTATCAAATATAACCTTCATGGAAGAAACCGTCTCATTTACAGATGTCTGAACCTTCAATATAGTGTTGGAAATTTCCTTTGACGACTTAGAAGACTGTGCTGCAAGATTCCTTACCTCACTGGCAACTACTGCAAAACCTCTTCCATGTTCTCCTGCCCTTGCTGCTTCAATAGACGCATTAAGAGAAAGTATGTTGGTTTTATTAGATATAGAACCAATCACAGCCGCGAACTGTTCTATCTGTTTGGAAAGTTCCTCCAATTCCTGAATCTTGGCTGATGATTCCTGAACCACCCCATTAAGTGTATCTATCATTTGAAGTATCTCTTCAACGCTGGAAATGCTTTCTTTTACCAGATTAAGAGAAGTATCCGAAGAATTGATAACATCAAAGGCATCTTTCTCAAGTTGTTCCTGAGACGCATCAAGTCCATCCAGTATATTACTAAGGTTTTTTACCAACATTTCATTGTCCATACTAATCTCCTCTAGCCATTTATTATATAAGTGACTTTAAAATATTCAGTTCAGCTCATAACCACTAAAAATACTATATAAGATTAATTGCTTCACTCACGTTACGAATACCTATTAGGTTGATTTTATCACTATTTTTTATATTTTTCAAGCATACCTGAGGCAATATGCAATTTTCAAAGCCCAATTTTATCGCTTCGTTAACTCTTTGCTGTGCCTGGCTTACAGCTCGTACTTCTCCTGCAAGTCCCACTTCACCAAATATCACTGTCCTGCTGTCCACGGTTATATTTTTAAAACTGCTGATAAGTGCTATAACTATGCCCAAATCCAACGCCGGCTCAGTCACTTTAATTCCACCTGCCACATTTACATAAGCATCGCTTCCTGACATATGTATTCCGGCTCTTTTCTCCAGCACTGCCATCAAAAGATTAACTCTGTTATAATCGGTTCCTGCCGCTGTCCTTCTTGGCATGCCGAAATTAGAATCACACACCAGAGCCTGTACTTCCACCATTAAAGGCCTGGTTCCTTCAATCAGGCACACAACCACAGACCCCGAGGAATCCTCAGGGCGTCCGCTTAACATATATTCTGACGGGTCGGGAACTTCCACCAGTCCTTTCTGCTGCATTTCAAACACACCGATTTCATTTGTAGAACCAAATCTGTTCTTGACTCCCCTTAAAATCCTGTAAGATGCATATCTGTCCCCTTCAAAATAAAGAACAGTATCCACCATATGTTCCAAAACCCTTGGTCCTGCAACAATACCTTCTTTTGTCACATGTCCCACGATAAATATTGTGATATTTAGTCCTTTTGCAAGCTGCATCAAAATAGAAGTGCTTTCCCTAACCTGCGATACGCTTCCCGGAGCCGCTCCGATTTCATCCTTATACATAGTCTGTATTGAATCTATTATGACAATCTCAGGTCTTCTGTCCTTTAAAATATTTTCGATAATATCCAGATTAGTTTCACAAAGAAGCATTAGTTTATCACTGCATTGTCCTATTCTGTCAGCTCTTAATTTAATCTGCTTTAAGGATTCTTCTCCTGATATATATAATACATCCTTTCCATTATCGGCCAGATTGTAACACATTTGAAGAAGTAATGTTGATTTCCCTATACCCGGATCTCCACCTACCAGCACCAGAGACCCCTGAACGATTCCTCCTCCCAGCACTCTGTCAAGTTCCTTAATTCCTGTGGTAGATTTATCTTTATCTTCAAGGCTGATATCCTTAAGACTTACCGGCAAAGCTGCATTAGCATCCCATATCTTTTTCCCTACATCAGCAATACCTTTGGCACTCTTTGATTTACCCACAGGTTCTTCTACCGCTGTATTCCACTCCTTGCATGAAGGGCACTGTCCAAACCATTTTGATGATTCATAACCGCATTCTTTACAAAAAAATGATGTATTTTTAGATTTTGCCATGTTTTTTCCTTTCATAATCATCTATATTCAGGCGTTTCCCATACGCCTGTCATCCATATATTGATATATTTTTAAAATATTTATATTATTCAAAATATATCCAAAATATGAAAATATGGGAGCAGATATTTTCTGCTCCCCGCATTGTTATATTCAATTGACTGCTACGCTTTGGTAACATTAACCTTTACAGGCTTACCCTCATCAAAACTGACAGAAATAACAATCTTACCACCCATGTTAGTTTCTGTTATTCCCTCACTGTTATCATTAATAGATACATTATATGAGGCGCCCTCTTCCAATTCAAGGGTAATCTGTGCATCATTCTTACCTTCAACCTCAAATGATACACCCGTGTCAGTAGCCATAAAGTTGTTCACCGCTGTTCCCGGAACCGATTCATACACGAATGAACCATTACGCTCCAGTTTTGTAATCTCATTGTACGTCTTAACCTTGTAAGTATCTCCGCAATGCTCAAAATCTGAAAGTTTAGACTTTGTGTCCAAAGTGTAATTACCAAAACTAAGTGTTCCATCCTCTTCTGAACGAATCAACTCATTAATCACTGGCATATTATTGTCCTCCTAAGTGTTTTACGATTATCGCTACTCTAATTATACACCAACATCAATGAATGTGCTAGTACTTAGATTTTATATTTTATTAACATTTAATGAATTTAATATTTACCTGTTAACGCCTCTTTTTAACGTAAAATTAAGTTTATTATCTTTCACACCTACTTTAACTCTGTTTCCGGCTTTAATCTTACCTTCCAGAATTCTCTCTGCCAAAGCATCTTCCAATTCACTTTGAATAGTACGTCTAAGAGGTCTTGCCCCATACTTTGGATCATATCCCTTATCCACAATCCACTTCTTGGCCTCATCCTCCAGTTCAATTGAAAGCTTCATCTGCTCCATAACCCTCTTATTAACCGTTGAAACCATAATATCAACTATATCTCCAACCTGTTCCTTATTGAGGGTGTGGAATACAATAATATCATCAATACGGTTGATGAATTCAGGCTTGAATATTCGTTTAACCTCGTCCATTACTTTAGATTTCATGGTTTCGTGGTTCTGTTCTGCAGTAAGCCCCGAAGCAAATCCCAGCGACTTTGGAGAAACTATATTTTCCGCTCCCGCATTGGAAGTCATAATTATAATTGTATTTTTAAAATCTACTACACGTCCTGTAGAATCAGTAATCCTTCCGTCATCAAGAACCTGCAGAAGAATATTGAATACATCAGGATGGGCTTTTTCCACTTCATCAAACAAAACAACAGAATATGGATTTCTTCTTACTTTTTCGCTTAACTGTCCGCCTTCATCATAACCTACATATCCCGGTGGTGAACCAATAAGCTTAGAAACTGTGTGTTTCTCCATGAATTCAGACATATCTACTCTGATAAGAGAATTATCGGTTCCAAACATGGCATCCGCCAATGTTTTGGAAAGTTCCGTCTTACCAACACCCGTTGGTCCCAAAAACAGGAAAGAACCTATTGGTCTGTTAGGATCTTTAAGTCCCACTCTTCCTCGTCTTATTGCCTTTGCAACTGCTGTTACTGCCTCATCCTGACCTATAACTCTCTTGTGAAGTGTCTCTTCAAGATGAATAAGTCTTTCAGATTCAGCCTCTGCAATTCTGGTAACAGGGATTTTAGTCCATAAAGCCACAGTGCCTGCAATGTCATTTTCATCAACCACAATATCTGAACTGTCCAGCTTTTCCTTCCACTGAGCTTTTAATTTTTCAAGCTTGTTCTTCTTTGCAGCCTGTTTCTTCTTTATCGCTCCTGCCTCTTCAAAGCTTTCATGCATAATTGCATCTTCTTTTTGTTCTGATAATTCCTTTATTTCCTTTTCAAGTTTTTTTACGTCATTAGGAATAACAAAGGCTTCAAGCCTTGCTCTTGATGAAGATTCATCAATAAGGTCTATTGCTTTATCAGGCAGAAATCTGTCATTTATATATCTCTTTGACAATTTCACGGCAGAAACTATAGCTTCGTCTGTTATTGTTACTTTGTGATGCTGTTCATATTTGCCTCTGAGCCCCATTAGCACATCTATAGTTTCTTCCACAGTAGGCTCCTCAATCTTTACAGGCTGGAACCTTCTTTCAAATGCGGCATCCTTTTCAATGCGTTTTCTATACTCTTCAATAGTTGTGGCACCGATTATTTGAATCTCACCTCTGGCAAGAGACGGCTTTAAAATATTAGAAGCATCCAGAGCACCCTCTGCACCTCCTGCACCTATAATGGTATGAAGTTCATCAATAAAAAGAAGTACATTTCCCGCATTTTTCACTTCTGCAATCACTCTTTTTATTCTTTCTTCAAATTCACCTCTATACTTAGAGCCTGCAACCATTCCCGAGAGATCCAAAGTCATAAGTCTCATGTCCTTTATTGTTTCCGGAACGTCTCCCTCCACAATTCTTGATGCGAGTCCTTCCACAACTGCCGTTTTACCAACTCCCGGCTCTCCGATAAGGCAAGGATTGTTCTTGGTTCTTCTGGAAAGTATCTGAATAACTCTTTGAATTTCCTCTTCTCTTCCGATTACAGGGTCCAGTTTTCCAAGTCTGGCCAGCTCCGTTAAATCTCTGCTGTATTGATCCAATGTCTGAGTTGATTTCTTATCTTTTCCCACAAGCTTACCATTATGAAAATCTTCATTAAGTCTTGCGGTATTTTCACCCATTGCAGTCAATAAATCAGTATATATTTTCTTAACAGACACTCCTATAGTATTAAGAAGTCTGGCTGCCACACTGTCCGTCTCTTTGATTATAGCTATGAGAATATGCTCAGTACCTATGTCTGAGGAATTAAATCTGGCAGCCTCTTTCACGGCCCCCTCAAGAATCCTTCTGACCCTCGGCGTATATCCCATAGGTTCCTTAACACTTACCACATTATCAGGTGCAATCAACTGATAAACCAGATTAATAAGTTTCTCATCAGTAACATCGTTGCTTACAAGTACAGAGGATGCAAGACCCCCCTCTGCTTTTACTAATCCAATCAAGAGGTGTTCAGAACCAACATATCCATGTCCTAACATAGCTGACGTCTCTGCAGCATACTTTAGTGCTTCATTTGCCTTATTAGTAAATCTGCTTTGCATATTTCTGTCCTCTCTTTCCACATTTATTCAAATATTTTTATCTTTTTTGTAAAAATATAATATGATGCAAAATATGTTGCCAGGGCAACAATCAATGCAATAATAACCGAAATAACATTAGATGAAGTAATTGCAAACATAGCCCTGTACGCCCAAAATGTAAACAGTCCCATAATCAAAGAACATACAGCAGGCTTTGCAAAAACACTCACAACAGGAATCCTATAATTACACTCCTGATACAGTGCTTTTAGATTCAGCACAAAAATTATAACAGGAAATGAAGCATTTCCTATAACCAAAGAATAAATTCCCAGAGGAGTAAACTTTAGTAAGCAAAATACAAGTATAATATGAACTACAAGAGATATAAATGAGTTAACCATAGGTATTTTCATCTTATCAATACCTTGCAGCGCTGAACTCGTCACCGTTGATAAAGTATAGAATACAACAGCAATGGCACCTATCTTTAACATTATGCCACCCTGTTCACTATTATATCTTGTAAATAACAGTTTAATTAAAGGCTGCCCTATAACAAACAGCCCCACAAAAGATGGTATTGCTACAAACATATTTGTCTTCAGGGTCTTAGTAAGTTTGCTTTGTACGGAAGGAAAATCCTTTTCCGTGTAAGAAGCAACTATACTGGGTAACATGGAAGCCGACATTGCCGTGGCTATCCCCTGAGGTATACCGATAAGCAGCGTATAACTGGAACTGAAATTACCCAAATCTGTGGTTATACTTTCAGTTATATTTCTTGTCAGCATAATATTGCTGAACATTACATCATCAATCAGGGCACTGATTTGATAAAAAGTCTGTCCCACAATAATAGGAATCATTGTAAAAATAATTGTTTTGTAAATGTATCCGTTGTTTCTTTCCCGGCGGCTTGCATCCCTTCTGACCATTCGCATAAACGTGGGTCTGTATATAAGATAAAGCAGTATAAACATAATTACCGCCGTGAGCGCACCCAATGCAGTACCCAGTGTACTTCCTGCCGCTCCGTAAGCCGAAGCATTCGCAGCATCCTTATATGCATTTATCAGGATATATCCCGCCACTATGCTTACAACAGCATTAACAATCTGTTCAAATATCTGTGAAACCGCAGTCGGAATCATAGTTCCCTGTCCCTGAAAGAAACCTCTCAGCACGCCCAGCACTGCAACAAGAAAAATTGTAGGTGCCAATACCCTCAAAGGAATGGCAAGTCCGGGAACTCCTCCTCCATAGACAACATTTTCAATAAAATCCGCCCCAAAGAAAACCAACAAAAATGCCAATCCTCCCGTGATAAATGATATCACAAGGGAACAACGAAGCACGTTGGCTGCGCTTTTGTATCTGTGCTTTGTAAATCTTTCAGATATCAGCTTGGAGACTGCCATAGGAAGTCCGTAAGAAGACAATACAAGCATAATATTATACACGTTGTAAGCTGTTCCATAAATTCCGTTACCTTCACTTCCGATAATGTTAAGCACCGGTATTCTATAGAGCATTCCGATAATTCTAACCAATATTCCCGCTATGGCCAATATTGAACCATGCATTATGAAATTACGCTTATTATCCTGCGACATAGCACTTCCTCACTTTGCCAAAACCTAGGATTACCTAATAGAAAAATCTGCCAATAACCATTCATCATTTTGTTTAATAAATGTATATGTCAAGGCAATGTTATATGTAGTATTCCCTGATGACCAGTCAACATACAGTTCATAATCAATATCACAAGAAAAACAATCCTCTGAATACTTTCTGAAATTGCTGATATTCTCATTATTAATACTATACTTGAAAGTTCTTCCGATAAGATAAACATCAATAGCCGGAATATCACTCATATATTCCTTGGCATTACCCACCATGTAACTTGAAAGTGTAGTGAGACTTCCCCTGTTTATCATATACTTTCCATAGTTCTCAGCTATTGTAAGTATACGGTTTCTCTGGCTCTCAAGAAGCTGGGAATCTTCCGGATAATATGCAACATATCCTTTCTTGTTGCTCTCCACCTTAAGAGCTTTACCATTCATGGAAGCAGTAATTTCAGGCTGCTTAACAATGCCCTTTATGGTATAAACGCTGTTTACCGGTGTAGTGACAAAATCTGAAACATGTTTGCACAATTCAACATCTTTTTCATCTGTCATATAATCTGACGACACTGTTACACCGTTTATTTTTAATTCAGCTCCCTTAGGTACTTCCACCGTCATGGCACTCTGGGAATAATTGTTAAAATCTATTGAGCCAAGTTTCCACTCTGTGAAATTATGAGCATTTTTCTTCTTTTCCACAAGGGTAACACTTGCAATTTTCTCATCATCTGCATACAGCGTATATACAGGTGTATTTTCAGTATATTCACCCGGTTTTTTTCTGTATGTAATCTCTTTTTCTGCAAGCATTGAACTAATATATTCCGAAACCTCGTCAACATTTTCAAACTCACTTACAGCTCCGCTTTTCTCAAGGAGTGAAGAAATCTTGCCCTGCTGTATTTTTTCAACAATTGTATCCATGGTATTAGCAGGACGTCCGGCTTCGTAATCCTTTAACAGACTGTAAAGCATGATTAATACCACAGCAACTATTACCATCAGAACGCCGGAATATATACATAAAAATTTTTTAAAACCTGAGAGCCGGGTAAAGAAATTACCGCTCTTTTTCTTTGACTTAACTTTAATTTTTCTTCTATCAGTCATTGTAAAATCTTCCCGTCCTTCCTACTTTTTTATCAAAAATGCCGTTGGTAAAGTTCTTGGGCCTGTAGGTGAATATGGCTTGTTAATTACCTCACCATCATAATACATCTGTGTAGATGTGCCACCATCCATGGCTGAAGCATTAACAGCTCCGTACTGTAACATAATATCCTGAAGATCCGAGAAAGAAGCTCCCAGACTTGTTACCTGTCTTCCGTCAATTACAAGAAGCAATATTGCTCCGTCTGCTCTTTGTCCGATAGCTGTTCTTGGATTAGTTCCACCTCCAACGCCGTCAACATCAGATGCTTCTCCATTGATAATTAAGAATGGTCCGATTTCGCTGCTAACATTCACGCAATCCCTTATATTAAGTTCTTTTGCCTTAGCTGCCGTCATATTACCCATAACAAGTTTATTGTCAAAGGTTATTCCTGTCACATGATAAGTTGTTCCCGGATCTCCCTTTAAAACTTCTCCATCAACCATAACAAGACCTATAGGCATGGCTGTCTGAGGAGTACTGTCAACAAACTCTCCACCATTTATACCTGCAATTGCGTCATATCTTTGAGCTATCTCAGCAACCGTCCATCCCTTTTCAAGCTTAAATTCAGGAACGGTTCCCACAAACAATCTGGTTGGGTCTTTTACCACCATAAGCTTTCCGCTGTATGTACCCGCTTTAATATCAACAACGTACAGATCCTCTTCCTCAGGATCACTTTCACCTCCGATAACAACAAGAGATGAATCCGTAATCTCGTCAGTATCTTTAATAGAATTTTCTTCTTTAATCTTGTCGATTTCACTCTGGGAACAGAACCAGTTGGCCATAAATCCCAACTCGCCGGTTTCCTGAAGAGAAAGAATGAATTGTTTTTTTGCTATCTTGGAAGGTCCCCAGGCAAGAATAGCCATTACAAGATATAATCCCACAATAAGAATTACAAGGGTTGTTAACAGCGTTGCTCCGACTCTTCCCGCCCAGATAAGAACCGGATTATTCTGTTTATTTTTCCTTTTTTTCTGAACTTTTCTTCCTGCCTTGTTTCTATTAACTCTCCTTGGTCTTCCATCATCATTTACATCAAGAAAATCTATCTCATCATCCGGAACAATACGTCTGTCATTTTTCACCGGAGTTTTTCTTCTCACAGGAGCATCCTCAAGCAATATAAAATCATCTAAATTGTTCTCAGTCTCATCTCTATTGAAATCCTTACCCATACTTCCTCCATTACTTATTTAAAAACCCATTTTTTCTGAATATTGTAGCTAATTACAAATAAGCCCAAATCAATAACAATCTTTGCAACGGCTATAAGTACATAACCAAGTGAAAGTACATCAGAAACCAGGTACACCAGTCCGTAGGATGCCATAAGCTGACACGCCCATAAAATGTAATATTTCACTATTGTAGTCTTAACATTCTTATCTGACTTAAAAACAATTTTTCTGTTAACTGCAAAGTTGAAAATTGAAGATAATACTCTGGCTATTCCTGTACATAAAAGTAATCTTAATGACAATGCCATGGCAGCAAATATAAACTCAAATATATTAAACAGAACATTGTCTATTACCCAGCTTGCCAAGGAACTTAAAGTATACTTCCATGCAGTTTTCTTGAACACATACTTAAGTATCACCTTATATATTTTTATTGAATCCTTTATAGGATTAAAATGTGTTGACGCATTTTCTTCTATGTAAACAGTTTCAATAGACACCTCATCAAAAGGGATTCCTTTTCTCTTAAATTCCAATAACATATTGGTTTCATACTCGAATCTTTCTCCCTCAACCTGGCAGAAATCTTCTAAATATTTAAGAGGTATGGCTCTTAAGCCCGTTTGAGTATCTGAAATTTTAAGACCGCATAGCGCCTTAAATACAAAGCTTGTCATGTTATTTCCGAAGCTGCTCTTGAAAGGCACATCTTTTCCGCCAAAATCCCGCACACCAAGAATGACCTTACCTGACTCCACCATAGCTTTGCAGCAGTTAAAGATATCCTGCGCCTTGTGCTGATTGTCACCATCTACGGTAACAACTCCATCACAATCGCTTCTGTTATTTATACAAAATTCAAAGGCTGTTTTTAATCCACGCCCTTTACCCTTATTGACCTCATGAGTAAGAATTGTACATTGACTATATGTCGAAAGCTTCTCAAATGGCCACATATGTTCTTTATCACTGCCATCATTAACCAGAATTATGTCATCAAATCCCTTTTCTATAAGTGAATCCACTACACATATAAGTTTTTCATCAGGGTTAAGTGATGGAATAATTACAGATATCTTCATTATTCCTCTCCTACATATAACTTTTTCCAAAATTACATAGACATAACAGATAATATAATAAAATCAATCAGAATGCAACAAGACACATTTCATTTCGCCCAAACATTATTGCTGCCAAACACTTAAGTACAGGTCTTGCAAGAAAAATATAAAAATTACATGAACATAGCCAAGCAATAGTTCATAGAATTGTATTGTAAATGAAATATGGAGGCTTTAAATATGAGCGATTTAGCAGCAACAAACTGCGGTGGATGTGGAGATTGCAGATGCGGAGGTAATAATAATTCCTGCATCTGGATAATCATTTTACTTCTTCTTTGCGGAGGCAATAACGGCTGTGGTGGATGTGGAGACTGCGGCGGATGCGGTAGCAGATCAATTTGGGGTGGCAACGGAAATAACTGCTGCATCTGGATTATAATCCTTCTCTTCTTCTGCTCAGGCAACTTCGGCTGGGGATGCAACGATGGATGCGGATGCAACGGCGGTTGCGGATGTAACTAAATAACATAAGTATATGTTGTGGTTAGGCCGCATTATGCGGTCTAACTTTACGTTAAAGTAAATCATACAACGGCTTATGGTGAATATAATATATAAAAAAGACAGGACAAGGTGATTTATGGCAAAAACAATTCCTATAACAGAGTTTGATAATTTAACTCTTCCTGAATACATTCAGATAATAAAAGCAATTATTCCCTTTATGGAATATGAAATGCAACGAACATTTTCTATACTTATACGCTTTTGTGAACTTATCAGCACAATAAAATTCTATGAATCGCCTGTCAACTGCAACAAATTTGTTTCCTGCTCCGACAGCAAAGGAATAAGTTTTAATTCCGGCATATCGGATATAATAAATGACAAAGCCATTATGAACGCAATACTTAATAATTGTCCCGAGAATATAGAATCAATAATACGGACATACGAGAATTACTCTCAAATGTCCGATTTATTCAATATTTTCAATTCAGTAAACAACAGCGACAACAATTCAGAAACCGAACATAAAAAAAACGATGATAATTCAGGTAATAATCCTAAAGACAGCAAAACTATTAATAATATTGATCCGTCCATGATGAATAATATATCAAATATTATGAATCTTCTTAACGGAAACAATATGATGAATAATAAGCAGCAACAGTTATATGACGAATACATAAAAGAACTTGATAAGATTGATTTTTCGGGATAATTTATCCCGGCAGCTTCTCATTTTTAATAAGAAAATATCAAACGGAGGTTTAAATGTCAGAACTTGATTTTAGAAAGCAACTGCTTCTTAACGAATTTAAGACCATGTCTAAAGGAAAGGATGCAAGCGAAATACTTCCCCTTATACTGGCAATAAGCAATAAAGCAAATCAGGCGGGAATTGTATTCACAAAATCTGACTGCGAACTTATATTTGAAGATTTAAAACCTTCAATGACTCCTGAACAGCAGCAGATACTTCCCGGACTTTTAATGATGTTGGGAAACAACTCTTAAATCAGGGTGTCAAAAGTCTATTTTAAAAACCTGAGTGGCAAATTGCGCAGAAAAAGATGGTTTAGATTCCATTGTGCTAACCATTCCGATGAGCCTCTTAGGACAAAAATCATCTAAACCATCTTTTTTGCGCAGCTTGCTAAGGCATAAAATTAAAACAGTTTTTTGACACCCTGATCCTATTATTTAACTACTATGTTAACAATCTTTCCGGGTACATAGATTTCCTTAACAATATTTCCGGTAACTTTGCCCTCAATAACCTTCTTAGCCTTTGCAAGTACTGATTCCTTATCTTCATCAACTGCGATTTCGATAGTACCCTTAACCTTGCCGTTGACCTGAACGCCTATCTCTACAGTATCATCCTTGCATGCTTCTTCATCATATTCCGGCCATTTTTCATAAGCGATTGTTTCATCATGGCCTAATCTGTTCCACATTTCTTCTCCCACATGTGGGCAAATGCATGAGAACATCTTTATGAATCCTTCAGCATATTCCCTTGAACACTTTCCTTCTTTCGTTGCAGCATTCATGAAAATCATCATCTGACTGATAGCTGTGTTAAATCCCAGAGATTCAAAATCCTGTGTAACCTTTTTAACAGTCTGGTTATATACCTTTTTAAGGCTGTCAGTTGGCTCTTCAACCACATTTTCCTCTGATGTAAAGAAGTTCCAGACTTTACCGATAAATCTTCTTGCGCCTTCCACGCCCTGCTGGCTCCACGGCTTGGATGCTTCAAGAGGACCCATAAACATCTCATAAAGTCTTAAGGTATCTGCACCATAATCATTAACAATATCACTTGGATTAATAACATACTCAGGAAATCTCTTACCCATCTTAATGCCGTTAGAACCAAGAATCATACCCTGATGTACAAGCTTTTTAAATGGTTCCTTAACAGGAGAAATGCCCTTATCGTATAAATATCTGTTCCAGATTCTTGAATATATAAGATGACCTACCGCATGCTCAGGTCCTCCAATATATAAATCAACCGGAAGCCAATGTTTCATAAGTTCAGGATCGCATAACTCCTTCTCATTATCCGGGTCAATATATCTTATATAGTACCAGCTTGAACCTGCTGAACCAGGCATTGTGGATGTTTCTCTCTTACCCTTAAGTCCATTATGTTCATAATTTTTCCACTCTGTAGCATTCTCAAGAGGAGCCTTGCCGTTCTTACCCTTGTAATCCTCCAGTTCAGGCAGAATAAGAGGAAGTTCATCATCATCCAGTACATGAATAGCACCATCCTCAAGATATACAACAGGCACCGGTTCACCCCAGTATCTCTGTCTTGCAAATATCCACTCACGGAAATGATAATTCGCCTTTCTTCTGGCAACACCCATCTTCTCAAGCTTTGATGTTATGGCTTCCTTCGCTTCCTCTACAGTAAGTCCTGTAAATTCCTCCGAATTAATGAGCTTACAGCCCTTTCCCAGATAATCATACTTTTCAAAAGCCTTCTCTGTAACATCGCCGCCATCAATAACCTGAATTCTCGGAATATTGTGTGCTTCAGAATATTCAAAGTCACGCTGGTCATGGCAAGGAACAGCCATAACTGCGCCTGTACCATAATTTGCCAGAACGAAATCACCAATAAAGATAGGAACTTTCTTACCGTTCACAGGATTAATTGCATATATGCCTTCAAGCACGCATCCAGACTTAGTCTTATTAAGCTCTGTTCTGTCCATATCATTTTTCTTTACAGTCTCATCTATATATGCCTGAACTTCTTCCTTATTCTGAATTCTTGGCATAAGATCCTTAACAGTCTGTCCGTCCGGCGCAAGTACCATAAATGTAATACCGTATATTGTTTCAATACATGTGGTGAAAATTGAAAACTTTCCGCCACCCTCAATCTCAAAATCAACCTCAACACCTTCGGACTTGCCTATCCAGTGTCTCTGCATCTCTTTTGTCGATTCAGGCCAGTCTATTTCATCAAGTCCTTCAAGAAGCTTATCAGCAAATGCAACCTGATCGATTACCCACTGCTTCATATTCTTTCTCACAACAGGGAATCCGCCTCTTTCTGACTTTCCATCAATAACCTCATCATTGGAGAGTACTGTACCCAATTCTTCACACCAGTTAACCGGCATATCCACATATTTAGCATATCCGTCAAGATATAACTGCTTGAAAATCCACTGTGTCCACTTGTAGAACTTTGGATCGCTGGTGGCCAGCATCTTGCTCCAATCATAATCAAATCCTAATTCTTTCAACTGCTTGCTGAAGGTTTCAATATTCTTCTGTGTAAAGCCATTAGGATGATTACCTGTACTAACAGCATACTGCTCTGCAGGAAGGCCGAAAGAATCATAGCCCATTGGATGTAATACGTTATATCCCTGCATTCTCTTCATACGGGAAACAATATCTGTAGCCGTATATCCTTCAGGATGTCCGGCATGAAGACCTACTCCTGATGGATAAGGGAACATATCAAGTGCATAAAATTTAGGCTTTGAAAAGTCCCACACATCTGTCTTAAATGTTTCGTGTTCCTCCCAATACTTCTGCCACTTCGGCTCAATTGATTTGGGATTATAAGTTGTTGTATTCGCCATATCTGCCTCCTAAAACCGCAGTAATTAATTATTTACATACTGTTAAATATTATAATCATTGTATAAATTTGTCAATAAAATCAACACAGCTTAATCCACGACTTAATCCCATATTTTCCGTACCCACATAGGTTTCGTCGTAACGCAATACGCAATTGAATTATAACGAAATTTATGCTATTTTAATGAAAGTGGATTGAATATATTTTAAAGGAGAATGCTGGCATGGACTTTAAGGCTGGATTTATTGGATTCGGATTAATCGCCGGCTCAATGGCGCATGCGTTAAAAGAGTCGGATAATAATTATACAATAGTTGCCACAAGCAGACATCTTGAGCCTGTATTTAAGGCAAAAGAAGATAAGATAGTTGATATTGTCACGGAGGGAATCACTTCCGAATATGAAGATTGTGATTTTATAATTATCTGTACTCCGGTTATAACAATAAGTGATTACCTGAAAAAGCTTTCCCACATTGTAAATGACAAATGTATAATCACAGATGTAGGAAGTGTTAAATCATCCATCCATCATACCGTATCCGAATTAGGGATGGATTCTGTTTTTATCGGCGGACATCCTATGGCCGGTTCAGAGTTAACAGGATATGATAATTCATCATCCTCAATCATTAAAAATTGCAGATATGTAATCACACCGACGGATAAGACAACCAGCCAACAGCTTAACCGATTCAAAGATTTTGTCCTTGATTTGAATGCTAACCCTATTGTTATGGATTATGAAATTCATGATAAAGCAGTAGCCGCCATCAGCCATCTTCCTCATCTGATTTCCACAGCATTGGTTCATCTGGTTTCAGAACATGACGATGAACAGAAGCACATGCAAATGCTGGCAGCCGGAAGTTTCCGGGATATGACAAGAGTTGCTGCATCCTCTCCTGAAATGTGGGATCAGATATGTTCAACCAACTCTGAGGCAATAAGCAGCCTGTTGGAAGATTATATTAATACTCTGCAGGATATAAAGGATAATATTGATAACAAAACTCCGGGATATATAGCCGGACTTTTTGAAATGTCCAAGGAATACAGAAATTCCTTCATACATAACACAAAGAAATAATTCACCGGATAGAAAATACAGGCAGCTGCAAACACATAAATCACATTCTGTGTGTTTACAGCTGCCTGTATTTTATTATCTTTTATACTCTGAAACATCCGCCGCCTACAAATTCCCTCAAAATAGAATCAATAGGAATATTGTCAGTGCTGCAAGGCAGAAAATATTCCAGGAACTTCAACAATCTCTTAGCTTCCTGATACTCCGGCTCATCCTCTGTTATGGAGAAAAGTATAGGTTCAACTATAGGCTTAAGCACACATAATTCATAAGCCATAGCCGAATTGAACATAACATCGGCCTCCTCCTGGAATGGGAATATATTCTTTTCTTCGCCCTTTCTTACAGACTCCCACATAGATAATGTTCTCTTGGCAGAAGAACCTCTTGTGCGGTAGTCTCTTGCCATCCTTCTGATAAGACGTCCGTCTGTTGTTGCAACCCTGTTATGTTCATCTACATTAAGCTGAGTTAATGCACTTATGTAGATTTTAAATTTACTCTCAACAGGAAGAGAGTAAGAAAGTTCATCATTAAGGCAGTGTATACCCTCTATTACAAGAATATCATCCTCTCCCAGTTTAAGATAATCACCATTATATTCTTTTCTGCCTGTTATAAAATTAAATTCAGGCAGTTCTACTCTTTCACCTCTGAGAAGAGCGCACATATGATCATTGAAAAGTTTAATATCTATGGCGTGGATATCCTCAAAATTATATTGTCCGTTTTCATCTAAAGGTGTCTGTTCCCTTTCAACAAAATAATTATCCACAGCGATAGCATGAGGCTTGAATCCGTTAGCTCTCAACTGAATTGACAATCTATGGGAAAATGTTGTCTTTCCTGAGGAAGACGGTCCGGCAATCATTATAAACTTCACACCTTCACGTTCCTTTATCTTATCAACAATCTCTACAATTTTCTGCTCATGAAGAGCCTCCTGCACAAGCATAAGTGAATTGATATCACCGCTGGTTATATGTTCATTGAGGGATGCCACAGTATCAAGTTCCATCATATCAGCCCATTCTGTTCTTTCTTTAAGAACATTAAACAGTTTCTCCTGAGGTGCAAATTCAGGTACGACATCCGGCTCATTCTTTGTTGGAAGCTGTATTACGAATCCGTCCTTATATTTAATAAGGTCAAATGTTTTTAATACACCTGTGCTGTGTGCCATATATCCGTAAAAATAATCATAATATGACTCAAGGCTGTACACATTAACATAAGAACTTCTTCTGTATCTGAATAATCTTGTCTTGTCCTTCATTCCTTTTTCTTCAAACATCTTAATGGCCTCAGATGTTTTCATGGTAGTTTTCACAATAGGAATATCCGCTTTAACATCCTGCATCATCTGTTCCTTAACTTTACTAAGGAATTCCTCTGTGATTGTAAAATCGCCCTTTATGTCACAATACAAACCCTTGCTTATAGAAAATTCAACATATATCTTTTTGATTTTATTATCTTTATCCACCTTATCAATGGCATTAAACATAAGCATTAACACGCTTCTTTTGTAAGTCTCGTTACCAACAGATGTTTTGGTTGTAACAAACTCTACCTTCTCATCAGTTATTTCCCTGTCATCAATCTCTGTCAACTTCCCGTTAATTTTTGCAAGAATTATATCCGAATCATAATTTCCGGCTTGCTCTTTTGCTAACTGCAATAAATTCATAACCACACCTCATTTCCTGAATTATTATCTGTCCCCACTATAATATTCAAGTGTTTCATTGATATACCTTATATCGTCATTTATAATCTTAAGCCTTTTTTTTGCCGATGGGCTGTCACTGTTGTTTTTCAGAGTTTTCTCAATATTTTTTAATGAATTGAGCTCTTTCATAAGATATTCCTTTAATATCCCATCCCGTTTTACAGGAAGATAGTCTCCGTATCTCAATCTGCCCTCTGATAAATTTTTATCTGATATATTTTTATCTAATATATTTTTATCTGATAAATTCTTATTATCAGGCAGATAAACACAATTCATAACAAAATAATACTTTCCATCCTCTTTAACCAAGGTCTCTGCTGTTATATCAAACCCTGTTGTATAAAGAAATTTTCTGAAATCCCTGATTTCCGATTGAGGAGATAATATTAAATTATCCCCCGGGGAAAGCCTGTCCAAGCCCTTTGCGATGATGCTCTGCATAAGTTTTCCACCCATACCGCATATGGTAAATGTATCTGCCTGTCCCTTTTCAACTCCCCCAAGTCCGTCAGCCAGTACAAGCTTTATCTTTTTATCTGCACCGTACATACTTACATGATGGGAAGCCCGTAAAAGGGGACCATTTCTCACATCACAGGCATATGCATACTCAGCTATACCATTCAGCACAAGGTAAATAGGCAGATACCCGTGATCTGTACCTATATCCGCAACAATGGACCCTTTCTTCACATAATCTGCAACTGCCTTAAGCCTGTCCGAAATTCTAATTATATCCATATTAATCAAGATAATCCTTTAACTTACGACTGCGGCTTGGATGTCTTAATTTTCTTAATGCCTTTGCCTCAATCTGTCTTATACGCTCTCTTGTTACGTTAAATTCCTTACCTACCTCTTCCAGAGTTCTGGCTCTTCCGTCGTCCATTCCGAAACGTAATCTTAAAACCTTCTGTTCTCTCTCTGTAAGTGTTCCAAGCACTTCAACCAGCTGTTCCTTAAGGAGTGTAGAAGCTGCTGCCTCTGCCGGAACAGGAACATTATCATCCTGAATGAAGTCTCCTAAATGGCTGTCTTCCTCCTCACCGATAGGAGTCTCTAAAGAAACAGGTTCCTGAGAAATCTTCTGAATTTCACGAACACGCTCAACAGGGATGTCCATCTCTTCTGCAATTTCCTCAGGTGATGGTTCTCTTCCCAGTTCCTGCAGCAACTGTCTCTGAACTCTTACAAGTTTATTAATGGTTTCCACCATGTGAACAGGAATACGAATTGTTCTTGCCTGATCTGCTATAGCTCTTGTGATAGCTTGTCTTATCCACCATGTTGCATAAGTTGAAAACTTATAACCCTTTCTGTAATCAAACTTTTCAACAGCTTTAATAAGACCCAGATTTCCTTCCTGAATAAGATCCAAAAACTGCATTCCACGTCCTACATATCTCTTGGCAATGCTGACAACAAGACGAAGGTTTGCCTCAGCCAGTCTCTTCTTGGCTTCTTCATCTCCATTTTCCATTCTCTTGGCGTATTCAATTTCTTCCTCAGCACTGAGAAGAGGTACCTTTCCAATTTCCTTAAGATACATTCTTACCGGGTCTTCAAGGCCTATTCCGTCCGGTACAGACAAATCTATCTTTTCAATATCAATTTCTTCTTCCTCATCAAGAATAATATCATCTTCCTCGACTTCATCTTCATTCACCTTGACATCGATATTATTATTCTCCAGATATTCAAACACCTTCTCCATCTTATCAGCTTCAAAGTCTGTATCCTGAAAATAATTGATGATTTCCTGATAATCAAGAACATTCTTCTTTTTCTTTGCTATAACAAGGAGACCCTTACATTTCTCTTCAAATTTGAGCTGAAGAGCCTGGGCATCTTCCTGGGTCTGTTCCTGTGCTGCTTCTTCAGTGTTGGTTTCATTCTCAACATCTTCGCCTTTTTTCTTTCTGGTTGTTTTCTTTGCAGGCTTACTCTCTGACTTTGTTTCTTTTTTTTCTAAAACTTCTTTGTCATCCTGATTTTCAGCACTTTCTGCCTTTTTTGTTGTTCTCTTTTTTACTTCTTTTACTTCTTCCTCAATAATGTTTTCTTTTTTCTTAGCCATTCTAATGGTCCACCTTTCACACATTCTTCTGTTAAATATTTAATCTATAAGGAAATATGAATCTGTTTCAGCTTCATCTGTCTGTTAATAATATCCTGCATTTCTTTTACATCAGTGGTTTCCCTAAGCATATTATTCAGACTGTTCTCCTTTACTTTAATCACAGTATCATTTAACGTCTTTTCCCGCTCAGCCATGCTCAGAGACTCGCTGAGTTCAGCCGAAAACATGGCAGACACCTCATTTTGTTCCTCTCCCGGCTCATAATCATTAATTATGGACGCCGGACTGATTCTGCCGTTTTCATACTGTTCATACACTTTACCTGCCACATCCTTAAATAGTGGGTCAGAAAAGTCCTCCGGCGTTATATGCCTTTTCACCAGATCATATATACCTGCATCTTCAATCATCCACGTTAAAAGGATTTTCTCAGCCTGCCTTACTCCGTCTTCCTTTTTCTTCTTCGTCTTTGGCTGATTTCTTTCAGGCAGATTTTCTTTTGCTATAATCCCCTCTTTATTTCCCAGCCTTAAAACCATCTGCCTCATTCCATCCTCCGGTATCATAAACCGTCGGCATACAGCTTTCAAATAATTATCCCTCTCAAGTTTTTCGGAAAAAGTAACCAGTTTAGCAGCAACTTCCCTCTCAAAAGCTGTTTCACTTTCGGGATCGCTTCTATCATATCTTTTCTCAATGATACCGATTTCATACATAAAGCTGTTCTCTGCATTATCTATTCTTTCCTGAAAAGCTTCCGGTCCGAGAGCTTTTATGAACTCATCCGGGTCTTTATAAGGACGCATATTGATAACCTTTGTTGACAATCCGGCTTCCTTAAGTATAGGAATTGCTCTTAACGCCGCCTTCACTCCCGCCTCATCACTGTCATAAGTTATCAGTACGTTATCTGTATATCTTTTCATGAGCCGGGCATGTCCCGGTGTCAAGGCTGTTCCAAGGGAGGCCACCGCCTGATTAAAGCCTGCCTGATGCAGGGATATTACATCCATATATCCTTCGCATATAATCAGATTAGGCTTTCTTGAAGTTCTTGCAACATTAAGTCCGTATAGATTACGGCTTTTATCAAATAATTTGGTTTCCGGAGAATTCAGATACTTAGGCTTCCCGTCCCCCATAACTCTTCCTCCGAATCCAATAACTTTATTATTGATATCCATAATAGGAAATATTACTCTGTTCCAGAACTTGTCCCGGGCTCCGTTTTCATAAGTAAACAAGCCGGATTCCTTAAGCAAATCATCCCCGTATCCTTTTTCCTTCAGGATATGATAAAGTTCTCCTGTTGTCTGGGGAGCAAATCCCAGCCCGAACCTCTTTACGGTATCCATAGACAGGCCTCTGCCTGTAAGGTACTTAAAACCTGCCTGTCCTTTTTCGGACCCCAGCTGATGATAGTAATATGTAGCAGCTATCTTGTTAATTTCCAATAATTTCTGTTTTGTGTCTCTCTGCCTTTTTTCTTCACCTGATGCTTCTATTTCCGGAAGAGCAATTCCTGCCCGTTCCCCCAGCATCTTAACGGCTTCAAGAAACGTATAGTTCTCATATTCCATTACAAATGTAATGACATTTCCTCCTACTCCGCATCCGAAACAGTGATATAACTGTTTCTGTCCCGAAACAGAGAAAGAAGGTGATTTTTCATTATGGAACGGACATAACCCCACATATGAGCTTCCGCTTTTCTTTAACTTTACATACCCGGAAATCACATCTACTATGTCATTTCTGGATACAACTTCCTCTATGATTTCGTTTGAATACATTATTCACCCGTTCAATCCTTTCTAACTAGCCTTTCCAAGATTTAGGTACAAATATATCCTGAAACTTGCTAACCGAATATTGATCACTCATTCCTGCTATGTAATCACATACCACTATTTCAGGTTTTTCACCCATTTCCGTTATAAACCGCTTATAATTGTCAGGAAGTTCCTCTATATTAGCCACATAATACTTATACAATTCCCGTATAAGCTTATCAGCTTTAATCTCCTCACTCTTAGCTGTGGGATTCATATAAAGGCTGGCAAACATAAACTGCCTTAACTCTGTCATTGCCTCATGAACATTTGCTGACATTACAATATCATTCTTCCCCAGACTGTTAAGTATTATGTCATTAATTAAAGTATTTAGACGTTCTTTGGTGGACTTTCCAAGAATATCCGTATACTTGGAAGGTATATCATCCTCCGAAAATATCTTTGCTCTTATGGCATCATCAATATCATGATTAATGTAAGCAATCTTATCCGAAAGCCTTACTACTTTGCCTTCAAGAGTAGAAGGATGTCCCGATGTCCTGTGATTAAGTATTCCGTCCCTTACTTCCCATGTAAGATTAAGTCCGAGACCGTCTTTTTCCAGAAATTCCACAACCCTTATGCTTTGCTTATAATGGCTGAAACCTGACGGGCACAATTCATTAAGAGTTCTCTCCCCCGCATGGCCAAATGGCGTATGTCCAAGATCGTGTCCCAGCGCAATTGCTTCTGTCAAATCCTCATTAAGCCTCAAGGCTCTTGAAATGCTTCTTGCAATCTGGGATACCTCCAGGGTATGGGTAAGTCTTGTCCTGTAATGATCTCCCTCAGGTGCCAGAAAAACCTGTGTCTTATGCTTTAATCTTCTGAAAGACTTGCTGTGCAAAATTCTGTCTCTGTCTCTCTGATATATGGTTCTCATCTCACAGGCTTTTTCCTGTCTGTCTCTTCCCCTTGATTCATCACTGAAGCTTGCATAAGGACTCATATATTCATGTTCTCTTTTTTCCTGTTCTTCTCGTATGTTCATAAGGAACCTTTCTAACTTAAAATTAAGGTGACTTCTTTTTTGTATTCAACGCATTTTCCGGATTTCCTTTTTTTATTTTTCATTTTTTTGACAAAAAATTTATTTTATAGTCTAAAGGAGCAGGGTGTCAAAAGCCCATTATAAAAACATGAGTGGTAAATTGCACAAAAAAGATTGTTTAAATGACTTTTGTGCTGTGGAGATGAGACTCTTAGGACAAAAATCAAGGACTCACAAAGCCCCCTACCAGTCCTGAAATAACACATACGGCAAATGTTTTTGCCAGTCCCGGCCAATTGCAGGATATTCCTTTATTGGCAATAATTGATGCTGCTAAAATTATTGCAAAATAAACCATTCCGTACACAATACCCCACATAAGCCTTTTACTTTTCTGTATTTTTGCCAGCATCAGCGCACCCACAAATACAGAAACGCCGTATGTAACCAGCACCCCGGCTCCCACAATCTGTTCTCCCAGACTCATTTTGTACAAACATAATGCAATTATAAAAAGCATTACAACTGTTATTACGTATCCTGCAATTAAAGTTTTTAATACATTTTTAAATTCTCTCATATAATTTACCAACTACAATTTTTATTAATTAATATGAGTTTTCCTGCCTTTGTATTCCTATCTTGACACATAATACAGGGTTACTGTAAAATTATTAAAATCTAACTAAAAAAATCATAATTGATTGGAGGAATTTTCTTTGGATACTGACAGTTATGTCCAAATTATTTTCATTGCATTATTACTTTTACTTTCAGCATTTTTTTCTTCAGCTGAAACTGCACTCACAACGGTAAACAGGATAAAAATCCGCTCATTGATGGACGAAGGCAATAAACGTGCATCTCTGGTAGCTAAAATAATAGATAATTCCGGGAAAATGCTGAGTGCAATTCTTATTGGCAATAACATTGTTAATATTGCCTGTTCCGCTCTTACCACAACATTAACAATTAAGTTATGGGGCAACTATGCTACAGGTATTGCTACAGGTATTCTTACAGTTGCAGTTCTTATATTTGGTGAAATTACGCCAAAGAATATTGCAACCCATCATTCCGTGAGGATAGCCCTGATTTATGCTCCTGTGATATATTTTCTTATGGTAGTTCTCACTCCGGTTATTTTTATTGTAGAGAAGCTTTCCGGTGTGCTGTTACGTCTGTTTGGTATTACTTCCAAGAATAAAAATACTATTATTACCGAAGAAGAATTAAGAACCATAGTTAAAGTAAGCCATGAAGAAGGTGTTATTGAAACAGACGAAAAGCAGATTATTAATAATCTCTTCGATTTCGGTGATGCCACTGCTAAAGATGTAATGGTACCAAGAATAGATATGACCTTTGCAAATGTTACGTCAAGCTACGAGGAAATCATAGCTCTCTTTAAAGAAACAATGTTTACACGTATCCCTATATATGAAAATGATGCTGACAACGTGATAGGTATCTTAAATATTAAGGATCTTATAACGGGAAGTTCAGATGAAGAATTTGATATCAGGAAAATAATGCGTAAACCTTTCTTTACATATGAGCAGAAAAACACTTCTGATTTGTTTAAGGAAATGCAGTTTAACAGAAACAGTATTGCAATTGTTCTTGATGAATACGGTCAAACCGCGGGAATGGTTACCACCGAAGATTTGCTTGAGGAAATTGTGGGTGAAATCAGAGACGAATATGACACGGATGAAACAGATGCATTTACAAAGATACGGGATAATTCCTACAGAGTTGATGCTTCTTACAAGCTTGATGACCTCAATGAAAAACTGGGTACCAGCTTCTATTCTGAGGATAATGACTCCCTTGGTGGTCTTATTACAGAAAAACTGGACCGCATCCCTAAAGCAGGAGACACCGTCATTATAGATGATGTAAAAATGTTTGTGGAACGCTCATCTCCTAACCGTGCTGAATCAATAATCATTACACAGAATAAATAAAAATGTGCCGGCTTCTGATATGTTTGTGAAATTTACGCAACAAACATATTGAAACCGGCACATTTATTATTAACTTGTCTTTAAATGATGTAATTATCTACTCCGTTTCCGGAATTAACCAGATCTGCTACGGTTATATTTTCAAAGAAATCATTGACTGTTTTCTCAAAATTTTCCCACATTACGATTGTTTTACACTCGGCTAATTTCGGACATCTGTTAGGCTTCTTCTCCAGACATGCCACCGGGGCAAGAGAACCTTCAGTACACAACAGTATACTTAAAACAGTATATTCCTCAGGTCTTTTTGACAGCTTATATCCGCCTCCCTTACCTCTCAGGGAGATAACAAAATCATTCTTACTGAGAGTTGCAACTATGGATTCAAGGTACTTTTCAGAAACACCCTGTCTTGATGCAATGTCCATCAATGTAATATATTCACCTGTATTATGCTCCGCCAAATCAATCATAACCCTTAAAGCGTATCTGCCTTTTGTTGAAATCTTCATACTTCCTCCCTTTCATCTATTATAATCTTATCGCTATATAAACATACTTTACCACAATGTTACTATTATTTTCAAGTCTGTTCCTGAAAACTATTTCTTAAACATAGTCGGCCCCATCCGACTTTATTGCTTGGCTGCGGCTCTAAATACACTCCCGAGGCTCCTTTTATAATGTATGATTTCACCTTTTCTCCATACAAAAAAACATCATGTCCCTGAACAATACCCCACTGCATCAATATTGCCACACTTCCTGTTACAAAAGGTGTGGCATAAGAGGTTCCCGAAACTGTCCTCACAATTTTTCTTCCATTGGAACTTCTTGAGAGGGTAATATTAACACCGGGCGCCACAATATCCGGTTTTACACGCCCCGAAGGATTCCCTCTCCCGGAAAAAGGGGCATAAGCACCTGTATATGAATTATAAGCTCCCACTGTAATTGCCCTTCCCGTGGTTCCCGGAATAGTGAATGTATTATCCGCTTCAGGATATAAAAATCCCGTAGATTTATTAGATACCGCAGATGAAGGGAGCCACATATTAATATTTCCCGACTTTACTTTGTTGGATTTAAAATGTATTTTCCATACCCCTGTAGTTATATATTGATTCAAAGGAATCATATCAATATATATTTCCTGATTCACATTAAAAGGTGACGGTTCTCCTGTAATAGAAAGTATTCTTGTCCCGAAAAAATCAAATTTTTTAATAGGCTGATCATCTATTCTTAAAGATAATTCTCCGGATGGTTCCTGAAGATATATTTCCATATCATCCCAATATTCTTTCCATATCTGAATATCCAATCCTGTCTCATACTCTCCCACAGCCAGTTCAATGTCTTTTACAGCATAAGAAGATATACTGGTTGCGCTGTGGATTGATTTATCGGCCTCATTTCCGCTTCCTATGCATATCTGACATCTGTAGTTTTTAATGATATCATCAAGATACATTTCAACTATGGTATTACCTATATGATCACCGTAATTATTACCAAAACTTAAATTAATCACCACAGGTCTGTTGTATTCCATTGATTTTCTGACTACATAATCAACACCTTCCATAAGACTGGTGGTTCTGGGAAATGAATCATTGTAAGACTGTCCCATCTTTACAACAATAATATCCGAGCCGGATGCCACTCCGCTGTTACCACAGGCAATCTGAGCCACATCCGTTCCATGCCCCAAAATATCATATCCCGGTGCTTCAGATTTGTCCCCGCTTTTCAAGTAATTATTAATATCTTCCCTTGTATATTCTTTATTGGTAATTTGATCATAAATATTTAAAATCCTCGTATTCCCTTCAGAATCCCTGAATTCATCAGAAGTAACATCTATTCCCGAATCAATAATGGCAACTATTACACCTTTTCCGGTAAGCTGGGGCTGCACAGCCCACAGACTGTTAATGCAGGACGCTGCCAGACCGTTATCTATCTCATAATTCATTCTTTTGGGCTTTTCAATATATATAATTTCCTTCTCCCGGGACAAGGCTTCAATGGTTTCTTTATCCGCCCGTATAATTGCATAAAAATTAAGGAGTTCTTCAATGAAAATGCCTTTATATCCGGCACGTATCATTTCCAAACTCCCCGTGTGCTTTACTATTACTTCCCACGTATTATTATTCCAATCATAGCCTGTTTCCAGACTCTGAGACTTTGATAAGTCTTCCTTCGTTGCATCAAAAGCAAGATTCAACACATTTTCAATTATCTGATTCATACATACCTGCATATTCTTAATATAAGTGATATATTATTATATGCCATAAGTATTCTACCGAAACATTACCATCAGGTCTTCTTGATAAATTCAATTCTGCACTTAGGACACTTTATACTTATACGTCCCTTTCCTCTTGGAACCCTGATTTTTTGTGAACAACTTGGACACTTAAAAATTTTATGAGTTTTATTATCATTAATTCTAAATTTAATTTTATTAATTTTACCTACAACCTTGTAATGAAACTTTAAGTAGTTCTGGTTTTCTTGATTTCTTCGCGAAATATTTCTCGAAAACACTCTGTAATAGGTATAGACAATCCCTATAACTGCCAGAAGATATAACACACTACTTCGAAAAAACAGTGTAATTATAAGAATTACCAGACAGACCAGGGATAACGCCCTCGATAACTGATCCATTCCATATCTTCCATACATAAATCTGGAAAATTTATCTTTAAAACTATTCATACAACACCAAGCCTTTCATCATTCAATTACTAGAGAATACTCTATCATAATTAAATACAAAAGCAATTAAAAATGTATAAAATATTTCTGAAAGGTGGAGAAATCAATCATTTGTCATATAAACTTCACCTTCAAGAGTCTTCCAGTAGAACTTATCAGAAAGAATCATGTAGCTGTTAGCTGAATTTTCCTTTGGTATAGATACAGAACCGGGATTCATATAGGTGTAAACCCCTCTCTTTTCGCACAAAGGCACATGTGTATGTCCGCACAATAACACATCCCCTTCTTTAAGAGCAGGAATATTCTTATCATCAAGTTTATGTCCGTGAGCAAGAACAATAGAATATCCGTTAAAATTCACGTATGCCTGCTCTGCAAGTACGTTAAAATCCAATACCATTTGATCCACCTCTGTATCACAATTTCCCCTGACACAGATAATTTCATTTCTTAATGGATTAAGCATGGAAATTACTTCCTTTGGTGCATAATCCTTAGGCAGATCGTTTCTCGGCCCATGATACAGAATATCTCCCAACAGCACAAGACGCTGTGCCTGTTCCTCTTTATATCTCTCAAGAAGTTTTCTGCAATAATACGCAGAGCCATGAATATCTGACGCAATCATTATCTTTTCCATAAAACTTTATACTCCGTTAAAAACCTTATTTTTAATATTCTTCATAAATCCAAGAACATAATAAACCAATATTATATTAATTGGCAGCTGCACCATATTCTTTACGAACCTGGTTGTAAAATAAAATGCAAAGCCTTTTCCGTACATAATATGGCACCATTCCGTACCCAGAAAAACATTTACAATCAACGTATCAACCGTCAGTGCAATTATACACCTTATCATAAATCCTACGTCAATGGTATGTCTTCTCATAAGTTTTACAAGCTGGAACACTCCATATACAAATGCCATAAGAACAATAACAATAAATCCTGTCAAAGGCGTTGTTGTCTTTTTATCAGTATACACTGAAAGAATAGCTATAAATCCTGCAATAACCTGTAATGCAGTGGTTACAGGTGTTATTTTGACAATTATGCCCACCAGCGCAAGTATACTGCATATCATTAATATTATTGCAAGCACAGAGGCACTGTCAAAGGAACCCTGTGTAAACAATTTTATAACAGCATCAAAGGCCGTCCCCTTAAATGTCACTTCCTTTGTGGTTTTGTCAATTATTTGCAGGAAAGGTAATCCAAACCAGCTTATAATGCTTACACAAACAGCAACAATAGAAGTTATATCCAATACTCTCATTACTTTACCCGGATTTTTTGAGGATGAGTCTTCCTGAGAAACTTTAAGCTGTACTGTTTTAGGGCTTTTACCATAGAAAAAGCATCCGTATATAAATCCCGCCAGTGCAGCATTTAATGTCCATCCCGGGAAAAATGGTCCCACAGGTTTGATAATAAACTGAATTATATCTCCTAATCCTCCGCACACAAATCCCATAATTGGTCCAAAGAGATAACCAATAACAACATTTGCAAGAAATGATACAGAAATCCTCAAAGAAGGAGTAACCTGTATAGACAAAAAGAAAGACATAACTGTATGCAGCGCAATAAGTAACGCTGCTGCTACCAGGGATCTTAATCTGGTAAATTCCTTAGCTGATCCCGTAAAAGTGTTAATAAAAGTTGACATAAAAAAACCTCCTTTGCAGAAGTTCTTCGCTCTACATAGGAGGTTATTCGCCGTATATGTAGCAGCGGGATGCGGATTATGTATCGCAAGAAATCTTTTCGTCCGAATGACAACTCCCTGTTCATACGGCACTTAACGCACATATTCCTACTCTGCTTATTAATAATTTACAGACATTATATATAGATATCCAATATTTGTAAAGAGGTCATCTGGCAATTCTCTGAACAGACGGTATCTTATAGTCAGAAGCATAGCTTAAAAACTGTTGCAAAGAATTCTCCACTTTATACATATCAAGAATCTTTTTCATAAATGCGATGGTACTTTTTTTATATTTCATACTATTTATTACTCCAATGGCTGCCGCATCATTGTAACCTCTGGCAAACTGCTTGGCATACCTTGCAAATTTAAGTTTGTTAAGATTCTCTATATCATGATAATTCTGTAAAATTTCCAATGCCTCTATTACTCTTGTATTTTCAAAATCAAGTGTAATACCGGGCTTTTTAACACAAATATCCCCTACTTCACATCTGCTGTTTCTGATTACTTCCGAATATAATTCTATACGACTGTCTTTGTAAGTAGTTAAAGAATATTTATTGTAAAGTCTGTAGCCTATAAACATACCACTATCATTATTCTCACCAAAAAAATAATTAAGCAGCAGCTCATTGTAATCCTTATCTGCATCTGATGACTTAATATACATTCCCTTGCCAATCCTGACAATAATTCCGTCATCACACAATCGCTCCACAGATCTGAAAAAAGCATCCTGAGACATCTTGGTAAAACCGTCTTCATACATACGGTTTGCCACAATTACCGTTCCCTCCGGCTTTTTATCAAAATACTCAATAATTTTATCTCTGTATTTCATAATGAATTTAACTTCTTTTTTCTCTTATACTTTCTAAGTTATCTTATCCCGTTCTGAATCACCGGACATTTTCACCTCTGAATATCCCGGAGTAATTAAACCTCTTCTAAGCTGATTGTCTCTGCACTTTCTGAGGATTCTTTCTTGTCTTCTTTCTTATCTTCTTTCTTCTTATCATTTGAAGCAGCTGATATTTCTTCTGATTTATTAATTACTGTAATATCTGCCCCTTCTTTGTTGGCAAATATCTCATCATCATCAAAATCATCTTCATCATCCATATCATCGTCAACATAGAAATTAACCGGAATTACTTCTACGCTTCCTGTCACTGCTTTACCAATAATATATACTGTGTGTATTCCGTCTTCCTCAACATTGTCCACGAGATTGCGAACACCTGCCAGTTTTCTGTCAATATCACATGTAACATTAACTCCTTCAGGCAAGATTATTGTTACAGAACTGGCAATACTTTCAAAATTGATATAAACATCCTTTTCAAAAACTGCAAGACCCAGATCCAGCACAAGCTTAGAACCTATAGCCTTAACTTCACAACCCAAGAACTCTTCATCTTCAATCTCAACAATCTTTTTGTCAAATATTGAATTATATTTTCTTATCTCTAAATCAAGGCTGTCCTGTTCTTCCTTTGAGAACTTTTCCTTAGTCTCCTTGTACTTGTCATAAGCTACCTTTGATGCAACAACAGCAGCTCCAATACCTACTGCAGCCTTTAAAAAACCACCTTTTTTCTTAGCCATAATATATTCCTCCTGTCATATTTATTAATTAATAGAATTAGGGTGTCAAAAGCCCTTTTTTCCCTAGCGAATTGCACAAAGAAAGTTGTTTGCATATCGTAAAATTCTGTCTGAATTATATCACAGTACCTCAAGTATTGGCAATCTGTTGTTTTGAATAAATGCACCCACAATAATTCTGTCTGTACAGATTATATTCTTTAGAAAGCTCAATAGACCTTTTGTAACCTTCCTTCTTCTTAAAATCTGAAAGAAGATATTCCACTTCGTATTGTTTTCCCAGCTCAAGGCCGATTTCATTGAGTTTTAAACTGTTTTTAAGAGGACTGATAGTCAGTGTTGTTGTGAAATAATCAAATCCCTTCTCCTTTGCAAGCTTTGCTGTCTTTTCCAGGCGCAGCCTGTAACATTTAAAGCATCGTTCACCGCCTTCTCTGCAATTCTCCAAGCCCTTCACGGTCTCATAAAATTTATGGGTTTCGTAATCTCCTTCAATAAAATCCACCTTATATTTCGCAGGAAATTCCCTGATAAATCTTATCTGTTCCTCCACCCTTTTCCTATATTCTTCCTCATAGGAAATATTAGGATTATAATAAAAAACCGTAACATAAAAATACCGGGACAGAAACTCTATACATCTGCTGCTGCAGGGTGCACAACAGCTGTGCAGAAGAAGCCGCGGAACACATTCCGCGGCCTGTAATTTTTCTACCAGTTCAAGTAACTCTCTATGAAAATTTCTCTGTTCAAACGGAATTGCCATACAATTCTCCTATCAATTACAATTCTCCCATCAATTAAGCCACAATTTCTTTAAGGGCATCCATAAGCTTAGACATTTCCTCGTCAGTACCCACTGTAATCCTTAAATAATTGTCTATGATCGGCTGATTAAAATATCTTACAAATATATGCTTTTCTTTAAGCTTTTCAAATATTTCCTTTGCAGGTACGCTCTTGTGAGTAGCAAATATAAAGTTAGACTTTGAATCAGGAAAAGAAAATCCCAGTTCTGTCAGTGACTTCTTTGCTGCCTCTCTGGTTTCTATGATTTTGTTGACACATTTTTCAAAATATTCATTGTCATTAATGGATGCAACGCCGTAAGCTATTGATGTTCTGTTCATTGTATAAGAATTAAATGAAAATTTAACATCGTTAAGAGCCTTTATCAGTGCCTTATTTGCTATGGCATATCCGATTCTCATTCCCGCCATTGAACGTGACTTTGAAAAGGTCTGTACAACCATTACATTTTCGTATTTATTAACAAAATCCATTGCAGATTTTCCGCCAAAATCAATATAAGCTTCATCAATGATAACTACAACATCCTGGTTATGTCTGATAATATCCTCAACAGCATCCAGCTCCATATAAAGGCCTGTAGGAGCATTAGGATTAGGGAAAATTACCCCTCCGTTATCCTTGTAATAATCTGAAGGATTAATTTTAAAATCCTTGTCTAAAGGCTGTTTCTCATAAGGAATTCTATATAAATCCGCCCACACGCTGTAGAATGAATACGAAATATTGGGAAAAAGAATCGGCTTTTCTGAGTTAAAAAATGTCAGAAAGCACATAGATATTACATCATCTGAACCAACACCTACGAAAACCTGATCCTTATCCACTCCATAAAACTCGGCGATTGCACCGGTAAGGTCTGAAACCTCCGGATCAGGATACAACCTGCAGTCATTAAGATTAAGCTTTTCTGCTGCCTCTTTTACCGCCGGCGACGGCGGATATGGATTTTCGTTGGTATTAAGTTTAATTATATTACTAACCTTAGGCTGTTCCCCCGGAACATACGGTTCAACTCTTCTTATATTACTCTCCCATGCTTTCACTTTAATTTCCTCCTTGTTGAACATTAGTATAAATTCTTTATAGCAAATATGTTAATTAAAGCCCCATCTCTTTTGCAAGTTCAGCAAAATGCGGAAGAGAATTAACAATAGTCTCGTAAGATACACAATATGCCAGTCTCACATATCCCGGACCTCCGAAGGATGAACCCGGAACCATAAGAATATTATGTTTCTTAGCTGCATTACAAAATTCAGAATCATTTTCAACAGGAGACTTCATCCAAAGATAAAATGCGCCTTCCGGCTTAACACACTCAAATCCAAGCTTTGTAAGGCCTTCATATAATGCTTTTCTATTCTTGTCATAAGCCTCAACATTAACTTTAGCATCAAGACATTTTGCCACCACCTTCTGCTGAAGGGACGGTGCATTAACATATCCCAGTATTCTCGTAGCAACGGAAGCTGCCACTTTCATATCCTCCGCATCCGAAACCTCATCAGGAATTACAAGATAACCTATTCTCTCTCCCGGAAGAGACAAAGATTTGCTGTATGAATAACCTACTATTGTATTGTCATAATACTTGGTAAGGTATGGCACTGACACACCGTCATATACCAGTTCCCTATAAGGCTCATCAGAAATAAGAAATATTTCCGTTCCCAGTTCTTTCTGCTTCTTTTCCATTATATCTGCAATTTTCTTAATTGTATCTTCTGAATAAACCACACCGGTAGGATTATTAGGATTATTGATAATAACTGCCTTGGTTTTTTGGTTAATCTTAGCTTCAAATTCATCAAACTTAGGTCTGAAACTTGTCACATCCGGAGATACTACCACAAGCTTTCCGTTATAATTGGATACATAATTTCTATATTCTCCAAAGAAAGGAGCAAAGGTGATAACCTCATCGGAAGGATTTAATATTGTCTTAAATATAGTATTTAATCCACCTGCTGCCCCAACAGTCATAACTATATTAGATTCATTAAAATGTGTGTCGAATCTTTTATTCAGAGACAGGGCAATTGCACTTCTCACATCCTCATAACCCGAATTGCTCATATAACCATGAAGAACAACAGAATCCTCTGTGTCAACAATCTCTTTGATTGCTTCATTTACTTCTTCAGGTGCCGGAACATTAGGATTTCCAAGAGAAAAATCATATACATTTTCTGCACCATAAATCTTTGCCAGTCTGTTTCCTTCTTCAAACATTTCTCTTATAACTGAGCTGTTCTTTACAAGTCCTACCATTGAATCTGCTATCATTTCACTATCTCCAATCCGTCACATATCGTGGCATTAATAGAAATTATTATATCAAATCTTTGCATTTTATCAATATAACATAATCACTCTCCCGTGTAGTATTTATCCCTGAACACTCCTATCTTATTCTCAACATAATATATTGTTTCATATCTGTCGTCCTCAAGATATGTCTCCGGGTTATATTCCGTAGTGGAGAATCTTAAATCCAGCGCCACATACTCAGCCTTTTTGTCTGTGTAATACAACTCGTATAAATACTCTCTTTTTGACAACTTAGGGCATAAAAATGTTGTTGCAATAACGCTGGCGTCATCAGGAATCTTACTCAAGCCTTCATCAAGGACAGCATAAGTCTCCCTATTTTCCTTATTGAAATACCCGCACATTCCCTCCACTCTCACAAAAATGAGAGAAGTAAAAAATAATGAGCAGGATACTAAAATCATAGGAAATACTGCACTTCTTGTCTTCACATTCATATCCGAAACATTAAGTATTGTCATATACAACAGTATTGCTCCCGGTCCGAAGGAATACTGAAAAAATATGTTGGAAAAATATGCGTCACCGGATACCAGATTAAAAAGTATATAAGGTCCCAACAATATAAATCTCTGCCATTTCTTTGAAAACAAAGGCATAAACAACAATGGTCCCATGGTCTGTACAATATACTTTATTTTGCTTTCCTGAAATATCTGGGACATAACATAAGCCGGATTGGAAAATACCGTCTTTATGATACTTAACATATTTCCGTCCCCTTCAAGAATCATATTATTAAATCTGTAAGAAACGACTCCTGCCCCATTAATTTCTATCAGCTTGCAGGCCACGAAAAAATATACCAAAGATGAAACCAGCACTGCCGTTCCTTTTTTGTACATTTTCTTTCCCAATATCATATACAGGGCTATAAATGCCATAAATACCCCGGAATCTTCTTTAACTCCCCACACCAGAAGCATGGATATTATCATTCCCACATTGTTATTCTTCTCCATAAACAACAGGAATGTAAATATAAACAGAGGATAAAACATATTTTCATGTATATCATAAAAGCATCCTCCGCTTGTCACCGGATATAACAGATAACTAACCACAATAAGCACCGTCTCAAACCGGGACAGTTTCTTTTCCCTGCAAAGAAGGCTTAAGGGGATTGCCCCCGCAGCTAATACTACCACCTGCATAAGTTCTAATGTTGCAGGTGAAGGAAATATGGCATAAAAAGGCAGCAACAGATAAAAATCAGGAGCTATGTGAACGCACATATGGGACATAAGATGGTCCCGCTCGCTGGTAGTATTCATTGTTCCTGTAGTTTTCATATAATGAAACATCTGGGAGAAGAGACCCATATCAAAATTAGGACTTGAATAGGACAAATATCTTACCACCATATAAGTTCCTATTGCAGCAATAAATATAATTGCAGATACAATCATAATGCCTATATATAATTTACGGGGAATAGATATAGTTGACGTATCGGTCCCTTTAAAACAATATGTCACGGAAAATGTCATCAAAGCTGTCATTCCGCATATAAAAAAGACATTGTCCACCTGACTTGCACACATTAAGCTGTATAGCAGAGTCACAATCAGCAGCATTATCCGCTCCGTCCACATAATACCCTCTGGATACATTTTTCCAAAAACATAAAAAACAGCATAGAGAGCTATGGATAAAGTCACCACAACCACCATCATAAATAAGAAATTTACATGTCTTAAATAATTAAGATTGTCAACATAAACTTTCTTTTGGTCAATCAATATTGTCTGACATAAACTAACAAAACACCACGCCATAATAAACCTTATGACGCAGTGTTCAAGTGTGATTATATTTTTAATCTTTGTTATAAAATCCCTCATAATGTCCCCACTAAATATTTTTAATAAAATCAGCCAGGAACATTAAGGCTGCTCCGCAATCGGCCTCACCGGAAGTGCATTGTGATATTGAAAAATAAGAACCGTCTGTATCAAAAGAATACTTTTCAATTAACATGCTGCGAATTTGTTCCTCGTATTTGCGAAGATATTTTGACATTTCTCCCCCAACCACAACGTCTCCGTCAAACATAATATACATATTATTAACGCCTGTAGTCAAGTCTTTAAGATATGCTTCAAACACTTCCCCGTATTCTTTGTTATGCTCCAGCTCATTAAAGAACTCCTCCAGAGAAATCCCTAAATCTGAAGACAAACAACGGGATGAAACGTAGGTTTCAAAACAGCCGCATTTTCCGCACATACATTTTCGTCCATTAGGATGTAATGTCATATGCCCAAACTCTCCACGCCGGTTATGAGCTCCCGACATAATTCCCTCTGAATTAATGTAGGCACCACCAACACCCTCGCTAAGCATAAGATACTGCTTTCCGTTTTCACAATTTCCTGATGCACCATTAGATGACTTCATTTTTTCATACCAGTAATCTGCAAATGCATTAGCCCTTGCATCATTAATTACCATAGCCTTGTAGGGAATATTACTCAAAAGCTTATTAATATCATAGTTCCTGATTCTTAACTGGGGAGCCATGATAATGGTTGTATTATCTTCATTAAATACCCCGGGAACGGTAATACCTACACCAAGAACTGTGTCTTTATTAATATTATTTTCTTCCAGAAGCGTGTCAATAGTTTCCGAAATTTTTGCATAATAGGTATTATCATCCTTAAAAGGCATATCAACCCTGCTCTTTCCAATGATGGAGCCGTTGAGATTCACCATATACACCCTGACACAATCAGCAAGTATATTAACTCCCACGGCCACTCTTGAGGTACCGTTAACCCTGATAACCTGTGCCCTTCTTCCGCCTGTGGAATCGTAATTCCCCTCAAATACTATGAGGCCTTCCTCAAGAAGAAGCTTGAGATTTTGATTAATGGTGGGCAGGGAAAGTTTAAGTTGCTCTGCAATTTCCTGTCTGGAAACACCGTCACATCCATGAACTGTCCTGAATATTCTGTTTTTATTAATGCTTCTCACATCTGTAGCAGTTAAATTCTCGTAATCCATAATACACCCATTCACAAATCTAATCCTTCTACATCACAGTTCCACAGTTTATCTATTCACCAAATACCGCTATGTAATCCTTCTTGAATTTCTCTATTCCTGCATCTGTAAGAGGGTGATGCACCATCTGTTCAATAACCTTATATGGTACCGTTGCAATATCAGCCCCTGCGAGAGCACAGTCAGTAACATGTATAGGGTTTCTCACACTGGCACAGATAATCTCTGTCTGAATATCATAATTAGAGAAAATGCCAACTATATCCTCAATAAGGGAAATTCCCGGCTGAGAGATATCATCAAGTCTTCCAAGGAACGGCGATACGTAAGCTGCGCCTGCTCTTGCAGCAAGTAATGCCTGATTAGCTGAGAAAATAAGAGTAACATTGCACTTGATTCCCTCTGACGAAAGAACCTTTGTTGCCTTTAATCCTTCAACTGTCATGGGAATCTTAACAACCATATTAGGATGTATAGCTGCGATTTCTCTTCCCTCTTTTATCATACCTTCAGTATCCACTGTTGTAGCCTTAACCTCACCTGAAATAGGTCCGTCAACAATATCAGTAATTTCCTTTATTACCTGTTTGAAATCTCTTCCTTCCTTGGCAATTAATGAAGGATTGGTTGTTACACCACATATAACCCCCATATCATTGGCTTTCTTGATTTCCTCCACATTAGCTGTGTCAATAAAAAATTTCATAACTACCTCCTGTTTTTATTATAATTACCGGTTTCATCAAAAAATGTTGTAGTATGCACCGGATTATTTTATTGTTGAAAACACCGGCTTCAAAGCAGGATAAATTGCCTTGAATTTCCTGTATTGTTCATCGTATCTTTCAACAATATCTTTTCTTGGCTTTATAGTCTCAACAACTCTCACAATAGAGGCCGCTGCCGTCTCAACATCAGGGTACTCCTTATTGGCTACCATTGCAAGCATTGCGGCTCCCATTGACGGACCTTCCTCAGATTTTGGAAGAGAGACCGTAACTCCAAGCACATTTGCCATAATATTACACCATAATCTGCTTTTAGCGCCACCTCCGCACATCATTGTCTCAGAAATATTTATATCAAGGGATTTGGCAACCTCGAAAGAATCCCTCATTGCAAATGCAACGCCTTCAAGAACAGCCTGAGTCATATCTGTTCTGGTGGTTTCCATGGTCATACCTGTAAATGTTGCCCTTGCAAAGGGATCGTTATGAGGCGACCTTTCTCCCATGAGATATGGAAGGTAATACACCTGATTATTTCCAAGCATATCTAATGTTATCTCTTCCTGTTCTTTTTTATACTCTTTTGTACCGATTATTTTATCCATCCACCATCCGTTGCAGGAAGCCGCACTCAGCATACATCCCATGAGATGGTAGTGTCCGTCGGCATGAGCAAATGAATGTAATGCATTATTATCATCAACTCCAAACTTATCATTGGAAATAAATATGGTACCGCTGGTTCCCAGTGAAATATTACATTTTCCTTCTCCCACGGTTCCCGTACCTATAGCTGCGGCAGCGTTATCCCCGGCGCCTGCCGCCACGATAACATTATGGGAAAGTCCCAGTTCCCCGGCAATTTCCGGTTTGAGCGTTCCAACCTTCTCGTAACTTTCATATACCTGTGCCATCATGCTCTCATCTATATCACAGATTTCAAGCATCTCCTTGGACCACTTTCTGTTCTTAACATCAAACAACAGCATTCCCGATGCATCGGATACATCTGTACAATGAACTCCGGTTAATCTGTATGCAATATAATCCTTAGGGAGCATTATTTTACTTATTCTCTTAAAGTTATCCGGTTCATTTGATCTTATCCATAAAAGCTTAGGGGCGGTAAATCCTGCAAATGCGATATTAGCAGTGTACTCTGTAAGCTTTCTCTTCCCTATATCCTCGTTGAGATAATCACATTCCTTTGATGTTCGTCCATCATTCCACAAAATTGCAGGACGAATAACCTCATCATTCTTATCCAGAATAACAAGACCATGCATCTGCCCGCCAAAACTTATACCGGCAACTTTAGACTTATCCACATCTGCTACAAGCTTTTTCATTCCTAAAATGCAGGCATCATACCAGTCATGAGGATTTTGTTCTGCCCAACCCGGATTAGGAAAGCTGATTTCATAATTTACGGATACAGTATTTACAATTGTACCCTCCGGCTCCATAAGTATAAGCTTTACGGATGATGTTCCCAAATCAATTCCAATATAATACATAGAACCTCCATTCCTTTCCCTATAGGGAAATTATAATTTCACGAAAATCCCGGGGTTAGGCAAATGGATTTTCATTATCATAGAGCACGCCTTCCGGTCTGTTATATGATATATCTTCAACTCCAATGTATTTGAATACATCAAAGAGCGCTTTGCCAAAATGTCCGAAAGCAACTGCTCCGTGATGAGGATAATTCTTCTCAATCAATACATGTCTGTAAAATCTACCCATTTGGTTTATAGCAAATATTCCAATGGAACCAAATGAACGTGTTCTTACAGGAAGCACCTCTCCCTGGGCAATATAAGCCCTAAGCTTATTATCAGATGTACTTTGCAATCTGAAAAATGTAATGTCACCAGGCATAATATCTCCCTCTAAAGTTCCGTTGGTAACCTCCTCAGGAAGCGATCTTGCCATAATCATCTGATTCTTCATTTCGCAGAAGGAAAGCTTGCATGATGAAGTATTTCCACAATGGAAGCCCATAAATATATCTTTGTTGGTGTATGGGAACTTACCCTTAATATCTTCGTTGTAAATGTCTGAAGGAACTGTATTGTTAATATCAAGAAGTGTAACAATGTCATCACTTACAACAGTTCCTATAAATTCGCTTAATGCACCGTATATATCCACCTCACAGGATACAGGAATTCCCCTTGTTGTAAGGCGGGAATTTACATAACATGGAACGAAGCCAAACTGTGTCTGAAATGCCGGCCAGCATTTTCCGGCAATGGCAACATACTCACGGGAACCCTTATGCGCTTCCACCCAGTCTAATAGAGTTAATTCATACTGGGCAAGTTTTGAAAGAATTTCCGGTTTCTTATTTCCCTCTCCCAGCTCCTTTTCCATATCTTTAACCACATCAGGGATTCTTGAATCCCCTGCATGATTATTGTAGCTTTCAAACAGGTCAAGTTCTGAATTTTCTTCTATCTCTACTCCCAAGTTGTAAAGCTGCTGAATTGGCGCATTACATGCCATAAAATTGGTTGGACGAGGACCAAAACTGATAATTTTAAGATTCTTAAGTCCATACACGGCTTTTGCCACAGGAACAAATTCATGAATCATATCAGCGCACTCTTCTGCATTACCCACAGGATACTCCGGTATATACGCATTAACCCCTCTGAGTTTAAGATTATAACTGGCATTAAGCATTCCGCAATACGCATCCCCTCTTCCGCCAACGAGTCCACCATTTGATGAAGTTTCTTCTGCCGCTGCCACAAACATCTTAGGTCCGTCAAAATATTGGGCAAGCATGGTTTCTGAAATTTCAGGTCCGAAATTTCCAAGATAAACACACAATGCGTTACATCCTGCCTTTTTTATATCTTCAAGAGCCTGAAGCATATGTATTTCACTTTCAACTATACATACAGGACATTCATATATATCTTCCTTACCATATTTCTCCTCGTAAGCCTTTACAAGATTTTTTCTTCTTGTTACAGACAAATCCTCCGGGAAACAATCCCTGCTCACTGCCACAATGCCAATCTTAATTTTAGGTGTATTATTCATTTCCTGCCTCCTTTTTCTGCGCTCATGCGCTTTAAATTTTATCATTCTTATTTTATTAAATTATAATTAAATATTTATATTTTCACCCTTTAAACCCACAAAAGCTCCTTCTATTCCGGCATCTTCATGGGCTATCAGCCATTTGTTCGTTGCTGCCAGAAGTTTATCTTCTGAAATGATATCACTATGTACATTCTCCACATTAGTTCCCTTTGGAAGAATAACTATGCATTTAAATCCATCACCATCAACTCCACATGGAGCATAATGTAATGTGGTGGCATAAAGCTCAACTATAGTTCCCTTGGGTATTTTAAAACATAATACTTTAGATGTGTCATAAGACCAATCTTCCTCAATATCCTGTCTTCTTCCAAGCATTAAAATCATATCTGTAGCTGCAATATTAATCTCTGAGCTTCTGTGATATTCCAGGGCATTTAATTTATTGTTATGTCCGTTGCAGTACCCAATTTGAATATCCATACCCCCGTATAAGGATTTAGAAAAATCCTCAAATAAACCAAGACTCTCCAAATTCCTGTCTGATGGAACATAAATTACATCCTCCGGAACAGGAAGAATATTTGTTGCCTCTAAAAGTTCAGAAATATCCATTCCTGTAACAACTCTTCCCAACTGTTTAAATTCCTTATCCGTAACACTGTATATTTTCACTAAACACTCCAATCTGTGGCACTCTGCCACACATAACCTTATTGCTTTACCGCCTTATTCCCTTATTGTCTTATTGCCTCAAATTCCTATTTGGGGGCATCTTGAGTACTTTTATAAAGGTGTTTTACAAAAGTAATTTAATTATATCATTACAATTTTTCTTGTGCAATAGCTATATTATGAATGCAAACAATCTTTTTGTGCAATTTACTGGAGCATATAATTAAAATGGGCATTTGACATCCTAATCCTATTAACCAAAAAGCTGCCTGCTAAGATATTACTATTGTCTTTAGTAAACTTAACAGACAGCCCCTTAATGGTATGACTAATTTTCTATACTATTTTTTATTGTAATTTGTGATTTGTGAACTACATCCCGTGACCAAAGTCACCAGTGTTTATGTTTATTAAATTATAAAATCCATCAGAACACCGCACACAACACCAATTAAATAGAGTATTCCCAGTATTTTAAAATTCTCTTTAATATCTCTGTTTTCTTTAAACAATACAATCAATCCAACTCCTGAGCCTGCCAAAAGGCCTGCCATCATGGAACCGAGACTTACAACTCCACCTATATAGAGCTGTGTTAATACAACAGATGCTGCACAATTAGGTATAAGTCCAACTATTCCACATATTATCGGACCGATTACCGGCTTATTTAATATAAGATTAGCCAGTGCATCCTCACCTACAAGATATATCACAGTGTTTAAAGCAAATGATATGATAATAATGTAGGCAAATATGGTTATTGTATGTCTCAATGCAGATTTTACAATGCTGTTCTCGCAATGGCAATGGTCATGGTCGCATATATGTCCGATTTTGCTCACCATATCTTCGTTTTTAACTGATTTTCTAATGATAAAATCAATTAAAAATCCCATAACTGCACCAATTACAACTTTTACCCCAATCAGTTCCAGAATAAGAACTATGCTGACCTGCTCAGATAAAAACACAGGAAGCATCTCATCTGATGTTGAAAGATATATAGCTATAAGTGTTCCCAGTGTAATCACTCGTCCTGCATACAAATTTGATGCTGCGGTAGAGAAACCACATTGTGGAAACGCTCCTAATACGGCTCCGATTAAAGGACCTGCCTTCCCTGAACGTTTAACAGCCCTTTTGGTCTTATCACTTGTCTTATGTTCCAGAAATTCCATTGCAAGATACGTTAAAAACAGAAAAGGTAATAACTTAACTCCATCTAAAACTGTATCAAAAATTACTTCTCCCATTATTCATTTACCTTCTTACTTTTAAATAAAGATTTCCACGGTTTCTCCTGTTCAAAGACAGCGTTGGCTCCCGGAAACTTCTTAAATACCCACTTAGCTATAAAGTAAGCAATAACTCCATATAATGAACCCAATACAAGACTTACAAGCACATCACTTGGATAATGCACTGTAAGATACAACCTTGAAAAGGCAATTAATGCCGCTAAAACTGTGGCTGCAATTCCCTCTTTTCTTCTCCACATCAATATTGCAAGAGCTGCCGCAAAGGAAGCAGATGTGTGTCCCGACGGGAATGAATAATCATGTACTCCGTAAAATATTCCATACAAATTTTCAAACTGGTCTCCTACTACAAAGGGCTGACCTTCTACCCAGAACGCCCTTGGTCTCTGCCATAGATTTTTCATAATTCCGTTGCAGAATATTAATGACAGAATAAGTGCAATAGCCATTGTAAATCCTACTTTTCTATACCTTTTTGGCATAACAGTAAGCATTAAAAGTGCCAATACAATCCAAAATATACCTGCATTCCCCAGAGATGTAATAGCATACATAATGGGATCGGTAATCGGATTATGCAATGATTCAAACCAGTGAAGGATTTGAATTTCCATAATTTCCTCCGTTTCTGAACACTCCTAAGAACATGTCCCAATTCCATAGAAAAAATTATATTTTGTCCATAACCTGACTCCCCAAAAACAACATTTACCTGAAATCAGAAGTCATGCTTTTCTATGATAAGGCTTTTGTTAGCTATTGTCAAATACAAGTATATTACCATTGCAGTCTATAGTCCATACCTGAACACATTCCTCCCGTGAAACATCAATCAAATCGTCTATCTTTCTGAAGCCTGTTTTTTTATACCATGAGTCATCCCCATTACATCTTTTTATCATTGTAGATTTATACATAGTTGACGATACTTTTGTAATTTGGAATTCTCTTTTCTTCCACTGGGCATATAACTTTACATAACCATTATTAATATCTGTCAGATTCGTAACAGAATCTCCCGGCTTATATACCACGCCGGTTCCATCCTTTTGGGTATTCCATTCCTTGAATGTAAATCCATACCGTACAGGTATCCAGTCAAGACGAACAGTCTCATCATACTGTAATTTCACGTCAGGGTGTGTATCTGTACTGTTATTAACATCATATACAAGCGTATATTGTATAGGCTTCCACAAAGCGTACAAAACCAAATCACCGGGATATTTCCATATATTATTTATAAAATAAGCGGAATTGGTGCATTGCCCTGAAACATCATACACTTTTACCCCTCCTGAATCGTACCATCCCTGGAAGATATATCCCTTTTTGTTGGGTGTGTTTTTAAAACTGGAATTTATATTAGAATCGAAGGTAGTGGTAACAGAATTTTTGGATACTGTTCCTCCTTTCCCATCAAAATAAACTGTGTAATTCAAAGGTATATAATGTTCTGCTTTGTCACCAAACTTGGCTCCCACATGATTATAATCTTCTGGAAAATTAGGTGCTTCGTAAATGATATAATACCATCCGCTTACATCACTATAGTGCTTCGCCCAATGTTTCGAGCATAATACTACTTCAGCAAAGGAATCTATTACATATTTATTGATTTCGTTGCAATAATCCCCAAAATAATGAATCTGCTTATATACATCCGCATAACATCTCTCCCCTTCATCATTAGCATTATCATTCCATTCACATCTGCATTCTCCCGGTTCACTGCCATACCAGGTCCACACTCCATTGATTCCAAGATCCCCTGAAGCCACAAGATTATCTCCATTTATGAGATAAACATTATGTTCAATCACAACGGATGCAGATAACTCTCCCGCCATTCCCCATGTCCAATCTGCACCTCCCACAATCTCCGCAGTGATATCTCTTGAAACATGACAGCAAGTTCTGTACCCGGTTTTTGCCTCAACCAAAGATGTATGAAATAATGAAAGTCCCATTAGAAATAACGTTAAAAACAACAAAAACATATATTTTTTCAATTTATAAGTCCCCAATAATCCACCTCCGGCTTTTTATTCAAACTTAGCAATGGCGTAATGGTGATCTTTTTCAAGACTTCCTTTTTCCTCTATAAATACAGATTCAATTCCACCACTTTTCTTCAATCCTTTAATGGTGGACAAGTCATACTCCCCCGCTTTCAGACAACCGAAATAGACTTCTGTAATCCGGGGATATTTAATTTCAAAGGTTCCGTCACTGTATTGATACCTGACTGTAACTTCAGAGGAATAAATAGCATCTTTAACATAGCTTTCGCTTAATTTCCCCTCTCCGTAATACTGCATCAACGTGTAATAGCTGTCATATCCTTGAACTACCAATTGCTCTACCACAGTATTAACCAGCACCTTTTCCACGCTACTGCTGTAATTTATTAATTCCACAGGTGTCTCCACAAGTAATTCCACAGGTATCTCCTCAGATGACTCCGCAATTGTCTCCACAAGTGATTCCGCAAGTGATTCCTTCCCTGTTTCCTGTAACATTTCCTCTGATAACAGACTGTTGTATTCTATTTTGTTTTCTATTTTGTTTTCTATTTTAATTTCTGTGTTTTCTTTACTTGCCGCAATGTTTTTGTCCTGCATCCTTCCCGTGCAGGCTGTGAAATTAATCATAACAAGTAAAATAAGAATAATATTTACAACCTTAAGTTTAATTATTTTCATCAATTTTCCTCCTTCTTGTACCTTTTTTTATCACCTCAGCCGCACTGCCTTTTCACATACAGTTTTTCCTTCTTTTTTCTTGTATCTGTACCTGTAATTCTCCTGAACCACAATATCAAATACCCCTTCCTTAATATCCGCATCCAAAACCGATATTATAAAAGTTCCGTCCGAATTAACTGTTTCTTTAAATGCCTTGCAGAACACCATCATTAATTCTTCTGTATACTCCTGCTCTCTGGTCTCATCATATCTGATAGTCCCATACATATCTGTCATTTTATCTAACGCGTAATCATAAGAACTGCTAAGGGTGTTATTTACTTCAAGATCCCTGAAATTCTTATCTATAATGGCATTATGAATCATAACAACCATTACAATAACCACCATGAGACTGCTGCAATTCACAATAACTCTCACTGTTTAAACACCTTCTCTTTCCACCTTAACAAGTCCCTTATATGTATGTTTGCCGTCAATCTTAAAAAATCCTGACTTTACGGGAAATACCATACTCATTTTGTAATAATCATAACTGTCTGTTGAATCAAAATATTCAAAGTCACATTCTACATTCTTTTCTGAGGCAATATCCTTTGCTCTTTCCAAAGCTTCTTTACTGATGTTGTGTGCTGAAGTACTTTTTCCATATAACTCCACCGTATTTTTTATGTACTGCTGGGTTTCATTTGCTTTAGATACACTTTTATTTATAGTTATATAGTCTATAGATAAAAGACATATAAATGTCATAACTATAAGATATATGGAGGCTTCCATAACTGACTTCATATTGTCCTACCCTTTCTTACTTAAAGAATAATGCATTAAACTGCTGGGAGGTAACTTCGTTGCAAACAGATATACACACGCCAAGCATTCCCATTCCAACAATAATACTTAAACAGGAGACTATTATTTCTCCGTATTTTTCTATAATATATTCCATAACGCTGCCACTCCTACATGGTAACTGATTCAATAATAACCCCAAACATTGATATAACAGGCATCATAAATGATATAGCAACGCCTATATCACACATATATTCAATTATAATATCCATAACATCCTCCATTCTTTCCATATTCACAAGCGGTACTACAAATATAGGGAAACTATCAGCATCATATCCACACCCATTTTTATTGAGGCAAATAACACCGGAATATATTCCATAAACCTCAAGGCACTGGTTTTATTGATAAACTCCACTTTATCCTGTGCATTGATTAGCTCATTATTTCTTGCTATCAATGAATTGATAGTCTCATCCCTGCTATTTTCATCCAGTTCAGATATAGCATATAGAGTTCTGACTGTTGCAGATATATCCATCTGTTTAAACTCACTTAAAAATTCATAATAAGGTTTAATATCAGACGGATCTGCTTCCATATTTTTTATAAATTTACCAAGGGAATTCTTCATGATAGAAGGACAGTCATAATATGTGTCCTCAATAGCAGCAAGAAGAGGCTTGTTTTCCAGGTTTAAAGCAACTTTTCTAAGCCATTCGGAGAAGCAGATATGAATATCATCTGCAAGCTTCTTCTTTAAAGACTTTCTGTAAAGATATGGATATAAGGACAATACAAGAATTACTATAAATGTATATAAAGCTATCAGATATACCCTGAAATATAGGAGTATTGCTGATACAATAACCAGAACAACCTGTAATGGTATCATTAGAAGATAACTTTTCTTTACATCAGATTGGAATACCAATTTATAATCTTTGTCCATCTGCTCATAACTTCTGTCATTATGCAGATAATCTCTGTCATAGGAAATCTGCATAAACGTATAGAATATAAGACATGCACTTACAAAAAGAAATGTACCTGACTGATATACCAAATCATCCCTTATATTGATTCCATTTCCCGAAAATCCTGTAATTACATTGCTCATTATTACTGTTATCCCTGTCAGAACCATACTGATAATAATCCCTATTGTGGTGTCTTTCTTTATTCTGGATATTTCTTTGTCAAACCGATATATACTGCCAACCCACATATCTAGATCATCCATTATAACTCTGAGAGAACTTTTATACTTTCCTCCTCTTGTTTCAATATCAATTAAAAATTTATGTAAAGTATTCATTCTGGCACATCCGTATCTTTCACTGATAATATTAAGAGCCTCTTCATACGCATTGTTACTATACCCATATCTAAGCTCATCTATTGCCTTATCCACTGTTTTTTTAATATCTCCATCCGTGATATCAGCAACATCCTCCAGTGATGAATTAATCTTAGGATTCCTCATAAATGAATACCCCATCTGATGAAGATATATATCAACATCCCTGAACCTTCTTCTCTGATAATTAACCCTGTAATTATGCTTTATCAGCGCGGGGATACATCCTGCACCAATAAGAAAAAATGCTGTGATATAATGAATCCTCATTCCGTATAAGAAACCGATTCCCACAGAAACAGCCATCATCATAATAAAAGACAAATAATATCTTTTAGTTGAAAGCTGATACCCATAGCCTGATGCTGCATTCTTTAACTCTTTCCCGGAAAAATATTTAATTATTCTTTTCATAAATATCTACAATTCCTCTTTTCCTGAATTTCTCCTGAACAGAATCCGGAATTACTTCTTTTGTAAAAATGCCATCTTCATAAACCACTGTACATTTATTTATACTATTCTCTCTTGATAAAAACCCAACCTGCCTGATTCTTCTGTTCTCATGTTTATCACACTCAACCAGTATAATAAGATCAATATACTTATAAATACTGTTAATAAATCTGTCGCTTATATTGCAATCACCCAGCATATTATACATTCTGTCCGGCACATCTCTCACATCATCCAGATGCATGGTAGTCATACAATAAGCTCCGGTAGACAAGCTGTTAAGAAGCTGTGCTACTTCAGGACCTCTTGATTCAGACAACAGTATCCAGTCAATATTATGCCTAAGCCCGGCTCTGATAACATCCTGATATGTAACTCTGTTGTCTACATAAAACTCAACACACTTTCTGTTAGGATTAATCCTTCTGTAATGTATCTCCTGATTGTCCTCATAGACACCCACCTTCTCATCTCTTGGAATAAATGTTGCAAGGTATTTTACAAGTTCTGTTTTTCCGGCATGGGGCTGTCCTCCCACTACTGTTGACAGATGCGCTGATACAGAATTCTCAATGAGATTAATTATTCTCTCAGGAGCATACTTACTGTCAACAAGACTTTTATGGTCAAATCTTAAATTCCCCGGAATTTTCCTAATGGACATACTTTTTTTACCACATCTGGATTCATGCCAGATTGATATACGCAAGGTTTCCGTATTAGCTTCCAGAATAGGCTTCATCCGGTTGAATTGAACCCCCATTATATTGGCCAGTTTGATAGAAACATTCTCCACATACTTATCTGAGAGTTCCTTTTCGGATATATAATTACCTTTTCCAAGCTCCGTTATCCATAAATTATAACCATCCCATTCAATATCCGTAATGGAAGGATTATCGATTTCCCGGGAAATTTCACTAAACAGTTCTTCTTTATTTTTCTCAATTACAGACTTTAACTCTTCACTATCCATACACTACAGCCTTCCTGACTACAATATTAATTATTCTACAGCTTCCTGTGTAACATTGGATTCCACCCCTTCAATAGCATCATATATTCTGTCCTCGTAAGACAAACTCTCAATTGCTCCTGTTGTCTTACCATTAATAATCGATACAACTGCCGCAGTTAAAAGTAATGCAGCCAATACTCCAGCTAATGCCACCACGACTTTGCCATAGTGTTCAATAATGTCATGCATACTAAATCTTCCTCCTAAAATATAAAATTATATCCTGCAATCCGCATAAAATATCTGTACACAATAATTAATATGGGAAATAACAAATGCTGTTAAACAGCAAATATCCGTTACCGGAAAATAGATATCACTGAACACCTGATAGTTAACAAGACTTTCAAACCACCTTGTCCAGTAATTAGAATACCAAAAAGCGCTTTTCTATACTGATACTATATCATTGATTAAACTATTTGTAAAGTATTTTTAGTAATAATTTAAAGTCCATTATAAAAATCGTGGAAGCCTTTGCTGAACACGATTTTTGCCCTAAGAGGCTCATCGGAACGGTTAGCACAATGGAATGTAAACAACTTTCTTTGTGCAATTTGTTAGGGCATAAATTTAAAATGGGCATTTGACATCCTAATTTTATGAGAAAAGGCTTTGTCAGGGATTTTTCCCTGCCAAAGCCTTTAAATATTACTTACAGTATTAATATTATTTTCTTGTAAATTCAACGCTTCCGCCTTCATTGGAAATTGTAAGCGTATTACCCTTTTTATCAAGGGAATATGTATATACCACTGTCTGTGTTCCTCCAAGAACACTCTGATTAATGGTAAGCTGATCGCCGTTAGTTTCATAAGATGTAATGGTAAGTGATATTCCGCTCAAAGTATACTTTCCCGTTCCATCTTCGTTAAGTTCCATGGAAATCTCATATCCGTCGTCGTTACCTGTCCACGAACCTACTATTGATGGCTTCTTGCCACATGCCACAAATGTACACATAAGCGCCATCAGCGCGATTACAGCTCCTATTCTTTTAAATAATTTCATTAGTCTCTCCCTTCATAGTTTAAGATTATTAGGTTAATTATATTCAATTTACAAAATTACATCAACATTTATTGTTCACTCAAAGCTTTAACAATTTCTGTGAACGCCATGCCATGGGATGCTTTAATTAAAATATTGTCACCCTTGCATAAAATTTGTCCCATGAAATCCATAAATTCTTTCTTGGTTTCATAAGAATACACCTTACAATCATGAGCTTTATAGTTGGTTTCCATATAATTCTTCGTACCTAATGCAATCTGCCTTGAGAGATTTCCGATGGTAACAAGAATATCTATATTCTTTGTTCCAAGATACTCTCCCACGTCATAATGAAGTTCCTTTTCATTATCACCAAGTTCAAACATATCCCCAAGGATACACACCTTACGTCCCACAGCCATACTAAGAACATCCACAGACGCCTTCATGGACACCGGATTGGCGTTGTAACAGTCATCTATTATTGTATAATTCCCGGTTTTAATAATATTGTTTCGTCCGGCTATGGTTTCCATATGGGAAATTCCTTCCGCAATCTGGCTTGAAGTAAGCCCCATGCAGGCTCCCACGCAGGCTGCTGCCATGGCATTATAAATCATATGACGTCCCGGAACAGGAATTGTAATTTCAAATGTATCCTTTCCGTCGCTGCTCTTCACACCATGAATTAAGAATCTGGAACCCTCAAGTCCAAGATTTTCAATATTATCAGCATATACCCCGTCTTTATAACTGATTCCAAAGAAGACAGGATTTTTACCATATACCTCATTTACCGTAATCAGCTTATCATCGTCTCCGTTGAGAATAACTGTACCCTCAGGATTCATTGATTTAAAAATTTCTGTCTTGGCCTTTAAAATGCCATCTCTTGTTTTGAGATTTTCCAGATGGCACAATCCGATATTGGTAATAACACATATATCAGGGCGGGCAATTGCAGTGAGTCTTTCCATTTCGCCAAAATCACTTATTCCCATTTCCAGAACTGCCACTTCGTCATCCTCTTTGAGACGAAATACCGTCAAGGGCAGACCTATCTCATTATTATAATTACCAAGAGTCTTTAAAACTTTGTACTTCTGTGACAGTACGGCACTTATTGTTTCTTTGGTGCTTGTTTTTCCAACACTTCCCGTAATTCCCACCACTTTTACATCAAGACTGCTCCGATATAAAAGGGCAAGGTCTTTTAAAGCCTGTAAAGAGGATTCAACCTTTATGTAAGGATGAGTCTCATTTTCCAATACATGTTCTGAAATTACACACAGTGCCCCTTTATCGTAACAGTCTTTAATAAATGTATGTCCGTCGCTTCTCTCTCCTTTAATAGCAATAAATAAACCGTCAGGCTCTACTTTTCTGCTGTCAATTGTTATGCTCCCCACTTCTTTATCAAGAAATGCTTCATCACCATAATACTGTCCGCCGCAAGCCTTTGTCATGGCTCTCAATGTCATATTTTTCATGAAAATCTCCACTTTCCCGTACTATATACGACAAAAATAATTTTTATTTATATTTTTCCAATGATATATCTACAATCTTCTGTGTGAGCTGATCATAAGAAATACCTACGGCTGCAGCCTCCTGAGGAAGAAGGCTTGTTCCTGTCATTCCCGGAAGAGTATTAATTTCCAGACAGTAAATTTCCCCTTCATCATTTACAAGTTCATCTACTCTGGCATATGTTTTCAATCCCACAGCCTCACAGGCAATTTCAGCCCATCTCTGCATTCTCTCAGAAATTTCCTTTGGAAGGTCTGCCGGGCAGGTTTCTTTTGTTGCACCTGCTTTATATTTATTTTCATAATCATAAAATCCTTCCACAGGCTCTATCTCTATTACAGGAAACGCCTTTCCGTCAAGAACACCTACAGAAAATTCTCTTCCTTCAACAAATTCTTCCACAAGCACCTTATTCTCATAAGAAAATGCAACATCCAATGCCTTTTTGAACTCTTCATCGCTTTTTACAATAGATACTCCCACACTGGAACCGCCACAGCATGGCTTAACCACACATGGGTATGGTACATACTCTATTTTCTGACCCTTTTCCAGTGTAATTCCCTTAGGCATAGGAACTCCTTCAGATACTAGAACCTTCTTTGTAAGATCCTTACTCATTGAAATTGCACTGCTGATGTAATCTGTTCCTGTGTACTTAATCCCAAGCAGGTCAAAAGCTGCCTGAATCTTTCCGTCCTCTCCGTTACTTCCGTGAAGCCCGATAAAGACAATATCTGACTCCTTGCACAACTCCAACACACCATTTCCGAAAAATGATTCTGAATTCTCATTTCGTCTCTTCAACTCATTCTTCACATCTTTCGATTTATTCTTTAATTCCTCAGATAAACTTTCCAAATCATTTTTTTCATTGAAGAAATTATCAATTCTTTCGTCCTCAATTCCAAAAAACACATCCACCATGTTTGCGTCATGTCCGTTTTTTCTTAAGGATTCGCAAACCTTAGTGCTTGTTACAATTGAAACTTCTCTCTCTGAACTGGTTCCTCCTGCTAAAACTACAATCTTCATCATTTCCTCCATTCCAAGCTCTATATTTTCAGCTTTATTTTCCTCATTCACAAAGTGTTTTTCCACAATATCCACATAGTTATCAACATTTTTTGTTAATTTTATTCTTATCGCAAATTTGTCGTATTAAGTCACAAATCATTGCAAATTGTCTGACTATTTTAAAATATTATATCATACCTAAGATCTTAATCTGGTTCCTTCGTACTTTGTATGAGCCAACAGACATTTTCTAAGGGAATCATATCTCTCATCTATAGTTCCCGGATTCACCGCAACCTCTATGGATTCGGCCATCACATCTATAATATCATCTGTTAATTCATTTCTCATTGATGTGAGAATATCTAACTTATCCTTATACTCTGACACATCAAGAAATCTTACCAGCTTGCTGTTGTCCTCTGAATCCGTACCATTGGTCACCACAGGTTCCCTAAAATCTTCTTCCATCTTTACAGGCTCGCCGAAATCAACCCTGACCTCAGCCATTTGCTGTGACAGTTCATTAAAATCCGCCTCCAACGACTGTCCTGTAACTATATCCACCAGCTCAAATCTGTACTTTTGAGAAACCTCCGGATACTTCTCGTGATCAACTTCGCTTAAAAACATATCGTAAGGTCTTACATACATTTCATATTCTCCGTAAAGTCCCTGGTATATTACCATCTTCTCTTTTGATTCGGAATGAATTGCAGTTCCCTTCACCTGATACATTTTATTCTTAAAATGCCTGTAAAATCCGCCAATTACCAACTTTCTTGCCATAAAATCTCCATTTCTGCGGATACCTTAATTCAAGCTTCACCATGCGGTCTCGTTCTTGATTAAAACGTGTATCCATACAACGTAATTTTACTCTACTTAATGCTTCATTACAATGGAATTACTTTAAATTTATTGCAGGGAACAAAAATTATGATAATATGTAACTTAACCGTGAGCAATTATAAAACAGTTTTACAGTTACCCACTGTTAATTCATTTAGAAAGGAATGGCAATTACCATGAGACAGATAGATTTGCATGTACATTCTTCGATTTCTGATGGAACTGACTCTCCCACAGAGCTTGTGAACCTCGCAATTAAAAAAGGTCTAAGTGCATTTGCCCTCACTGACCATGACACTGTAGATGGCGTAGAGGAAGCTATGACTGCCGCCGGAAATACAGAACTTAAGGTTATTCCGGGAGTTGAATTAAGTACTCATTTTGACAAAAGTGAAATACACATAGTAGGACTGTTTCTGGATTATAAAAATCCGGAACTTGCACATTTTCTCAGTGTGCAGAGAGAATCCAGAATTAACAGAAATATTCAGGTATGCCAAAAATTTACTGAAATCGGTATACCCATGACATACGAAAAAATCCTCGAAATATATGGAAATGTTTCAATTACAAGAGCACATTTTGCAGATTATCTTGTGAATAACGGATATACGGGAGACAGAAATGAGGCCTTTGACAGATACTTATCCCCGGGAAAGCCTTGTTATGTAAAGCGTCACAAGGTGGACCCGAAAGATGCCATTAACATCATTCACGCAGCCGGTGGTGTTGCCATCCTCGCCCATCCTATACTCTATCATCTTGGAAAAACCCAGATGGAAAATCTTGTAAATTACTGCTGCGAGAATGGTCTTGACGGAATTGAAGCCATATATTCCACCTATAAGATGGGGGATGAACTTTATATTAAACGAATTGCCAGGGAACACAATCTTCTCATATCAGGAGGCTCTGACTATCATGGAAAGAACAAGCCCCATATCCAGCTTGGAACCGGCATGGGGCATTTATTCGTTCCTTATGAAATTCTTGATAACCTTATTTCTCATCAACCACGTTAAAAATCGTCAACATAGGAGGACTACTCTTCCTTGAAAGAATTTGCTCCTGAATCAAACGTTACATTTAGCTGTCTAATCCATACTGCGGCCTCTACCATGTTGCGAAGACTTGCATCTGTTTCCGGAACACCTCTGGTCTTTAAGCCGCAGTCGGGATTTACCCACAACTTCTCCCTCTCAACTTTCGTAAGCATAGTTTCTAACGCCCTTACAATTTCTTTTACTGAAGGAACTCTTGGCGAATGAATATCGTATACACCCGGTCCCACTTCCGTCTCAAAATGGTTTTCCTTTAAAGAATCCAGTATCTGCAAATCCGAACGCGATGCCTCAAAGGTAATTACATCCGCATCCATATCGTCAATTGCCGGAATTATATCAGTAAATTCACTGTAGCACATATGGGTATGTATCTGTGTTTCCGGTTTCACTCCGCTGTGTGTCAGACGAAATGCCGGGATCGCAAAGTCAAGATATTCCGTATACCAGTCTGATTTCCGTAAAGGAAGCTTTTCTCTAAGCGCTGCTTCATCAATCTGTATGATTTTGATTCCGTTTGCTTCCAAATCCAGCACCTCATCCCGGATTGCCAGCGCAATCTGTGCTATAGATTCTTTGATAGAAATATCCTCTCTTGGAAATGACCAATTAAGTATTGTAACAGGTCCTGTCAGCATTCCTTTCATTACCTTTTTTGTAAGTGATTGGGCATAAACTGACCATTCTACTGTAATCGGTTTTTTGCGATACACATCTCCCCAGATAATCGGTGGCTTTACGCACCTTGTTCCGTAAGACTGTACCCATGCTTTTTCTGTAAAAAGAAAACCTCCTAACGACTCACCAAAATACTCTACCATGTCATTTCTCTCATATTCTCCGTGAACCAACACATCCAGTCCGATTTCTTCTTGCCATGCGATACATTCCGCTATTTTCTTTCTGTTAAACTCTACATACTCCTGCTCCGAAATCTCTCCCCCACGGAAAGCAAATCGTTTTTCCTTTACATCCTTTGTCTGCGGGAAGGAACCAATTGTTGTTGTTGGGAATTCAGGCAAATTCAATACCTTCTTCTGGAGTTTTTGACGTTCACTGCGATTTGGAAGTCTGACATAATCATCCTCTGTAATAAGAGAAATTCTCTTTCCGACCTCTTCCTTTACACAATTTCTGTCACCTGTAAACAGGTTAAAATTACTCAAGAATACTTCATCAGAAGTATAATTATCTTTCTCTGCTAATACGCTGAGTTCTTTAAGTTCTTTCAACTTTTCCTCTGCAAATGCAAAATAGCATACATATTCCGGTGACAACTTACTCTCGTTTTTCAAAGTATATGGTACATGAAGCAAAGAACAAGATGTAGATAATACAACCTGTATTCCCTTGTTACGCAGTGAATTTACAGTGTTAAGCGTTTTTTCATAATGATTTTTCCAGATATTTTTTCCATTTACCAGTCCGGCAAATAAAAGCTTATTCTGTGGGAAACCATATGTTTCAATCAGATTGTAAGTTTTCTTTCCCTCAAGAAAATCAAGTCCGATTCCTGCAAATGGCATATGAATCAATTCCTGATAGATATCTCTCACATCCCCAAAATACGTCTGAAGCAACACCTTACAGTTCTTTGCACAAGGTAAAATAGTGTCATAGATTTTATGAAATAACCGAATGTCTTTTTCATCCATATCCTGCACAAGGGATGGTTCATCAAACTGTATCCATGCAATATGGCTTTCATCACATTTTTTAATCAGCTTCTGATAAGCTTTTATAATCGCATCCACAAAGTCGTCTGCCGATTTCGTTCCTGTATATCTGCACAGCTTTAACATCGTATAAGCCCCGATTACAACCGGCTTTGTCTCGATTCCGAATGTTTTTGCTTCCTCGTACTCTTCCCAAAGCTTATTTCCATAAAGTTCTATTTGGGTATCATCCTCAATTTCCGGAACAATATAATGATAATTTGTGTTGAACCACTTCTTCATGGCAAGTGCCCTGACATCACCGGAATCTCCCTGATAGCCCCTCGCCATTGCAAAATAAGTATCCAACTGCGATAATCGCAGTTCCTTATAACGCTTTGGAATAATCCCTAACAAAACCGCTGTATCCAATACCATGTCATAGAATGAAAAATCATTGCTGGAAATAAAATCAATCCCTGCATTTCTCTGTGTATTCCAGTGTTTTTTTCTTAAAGATTTTGCCGTTTTTAAAAGTTCCTCTGAATCAATATCTTTTCTGAAATATTTTTCAGAAGCGAACTTTAATTCCCTCAAAGTTCCGATCCTTGGAAAACCAATTACTGATGTCTGCATAACTACCTCCAAAAATATAATAAAATGATATGTTCCATTATAATTTGCAGAAATAGCATTTCATAATACATAAAAATATGGGTTGTCCATAGTTTCAAACTATAGTCAAACCACATTTGCAAGTCTTTATTTTAATGTTTCCCCGGAACATATTTTTTCAACGCATCCAAATAAGTATTTCCCAACCTGCTCATATTTCCTTTCTTATGGGTGATATACCCAATTCGCATATCTTTTTCATCTGCTAACGGAACTGCAATAATATCACTACCATTCAGCTTCCTGTCAATCACACCGCTGCATACAGTATATCCGTTTAACCCAATCAAAAGGTTAAATAAGGTTGCTCTATCCCTTACACGAATATTTTTCTTTCTCTCGGATTCGGAAAATATTTCTTCTGAAAAATAAAAGGAATTATGTTCTCCCTGTTCAAAAGACAAGTATGGATATATTTCCAGTTCCTGATTCGTAATCACCTTTCTTTCTGCAAGCGGATGTTTTCTGCTGATAAACACATGAGGTTTCGCAATAAACAGTTGGTGAAACTCCAAATCATATGATTTCAAAATCTTACCTATAACTGCCTCATTGAAATCATTTAGAAACAGGATTCCAATCTCACTTCTCATCCTTGCTACATCCTCAATGATTTCATATGTCTGAGTTTCCCGGAGGCTGAAATCATATTCCTCCTGACCGTATTCCTTAACCAGGTCTACAAACGCATTGACTGCAAAGGAATAGTGCTGTGTCGATACACAGAACTGCTTTTTACCGCCACCATCTCCTTTGTATTTTTCTTCAAGAATTGCTGCCTGTTCCAATACCTGTCTGGCATATCCCAAGAAATCTTCCCCCTCTTTGGAAAGACTGATTCCTTTATTCGTTCTGCTAAAGATAACAACATTCATCTCTTTTTCCAATTCATGAATAGCATTGGTAAGGCTTGGTTGTGAAATATACAACTTATTTGCTGCTTCCGTAATAGTTCCTGTTTCAGCCACTGTTATCACATATTTTAATTGTTGAAGTGTCATTTTTTTACCTGCTTTCCACTATTTCATACATTATTATGTCAAATCAGTTGCTCCATATTTTCTTTAGTTCTTTGTCAGTCTGCATTTAGCTCTAATGTCTCCAATTCCTTAAAAATCAAGCATCTCTGCCACTTTCCAGTCGTTATTTCTCATCAACCACCTGAAAGATGAAGAACTTAAGATAATAGCTCTCCTCAGCCGCCCAAAGTATTGGGTGGTCAGGGGACTGAGTACGAAACTCCACCTGACGTAATCTTTTATGTACAGCCTTTGCAGCCTCTTTAATAGTTTTCTCAAGAAGCTCCTGAGTCATAAAATGGGAGCAGGAACAACTGGCTAGATATCCTCCGTCCTTTACCAGTTTTAAGCCCTTCATATTTATCTCTCTGTATCCTTTTATGGCATTTTTGGTTGCCTCCCTTGACTTTGTGAAAGCCGGAGGGTCAAGGATGACAACATCGTATTTTTCTCCAGCTTCGTTAAGCTTTGGAAGCTCATCCAGCACATTGGCACATTTAAACTTAACTCTGTCCTCCAGATGATTAAGCTTCGCATTACTCTCAGCCTGGCTCACTGCATATTCGGAAATATCCAGCCCCAGTACCTCCTTTGCCCCTGCTATTCCTGCATTCAGCGCAAAGGTACCCATATGGGTAAAGCAATCCAGCACCCTTTTGTCTTTACATATTCTTTGCATGGCAAGACGGTTATATTTCTGATCTAAGAAAAATCCTGTTTTCTGTCCGTTAACAACATCTATCATATAATGAACGCCATTTTCCACTATCTCTACATTAGTGTCAAACTCATCTCCGATAAATCCCTTGAATCTTTCCATTCCCTCCAGCTTACGAACCTTTGCATCACTTCTCTCATAAACCCCTCTGATATCAATGCCATATTCCTTTAAAATCATTTTAAGCTTGTCTATGATAAGTAATTTTAATCTGTCTATTCCCAACGCAAGAGATTCCACCACAAGAACATCTGAATATTTATCAACTACAATACCGGGAAGAAAATCTGCCTCTCCGAATATCAGTCTGCAGGCTGACATATCCACAGTGTTGTATCTGTAGTCAACTGCCGCCCTTACACGGTTTTCTATAAATTTCTCATCTACATTTTTTTCATGTCTTGAAAGCATCCTCACAGTAATCTTTGAGGTTCTGTTAATGAATCCTATGCCCATAAAATAGTCATCAAAATCATGGACTTCCACAAGGCATCCATCTGTTATTCCCTGGGAATATGAGTCAATCTCATTATCATACACCCACATTCCGCCTGCCTTAAGGGTTCTTCCCTCTCCTTTTCTTAATGTGACACTTCCTGTTATCTTAAATAAATCTTCCACTTTCGTACCCCTTTTAACCAATCTGAACCTTTAATCTTTCACAATGTATTATATTAATTTTTACCCACATTGTAAAACATAAAAACACCGCCTATAGCTATTGCAAGAGCTAATAACTTAGCCCACGAAAAATCTGCTTTTTCACTTCCGAACAATCCAAACAATTCAATAAGATACGCCACGGCAGCCTGGGTAATAACAATTATAAGCTCTGCCTTCGCCACGCCCAAGGAAGATACACTTAAAACCACCGTCAATGTTATAAATGCACCAATAACGCCTCCCAAAAGATACAGTTTATTGGAAACCTCCATAATCCCTTTTACGCTGGGACGTCCGTTAAAAAACCACATTACCACACAGGTAATCAGTGCGGTAAGCTGCACAAATCCTGCTGCCACCCATACACTGCTGACCTTGGTAACATTTGTATTAAATACCCCCTGTAAGCTCATCAATGCTCCGGAAATTATTGCAATTAAAAAACCTGCCATTGAACCCTCCTAATTAAGAAACTCTCTTAATTATTATGATTCAATAGCAGGAAATTATTCATTATATCTTGATTAATTATTAGGTCTGCTGGTTAGAAATCCGGATACTTCCTTGTTAAATGTTTCCATTGCAGTATCAATATCCGTCCCGTCCCATACCTGATGTATGAGAATTTCATATCTCATATATATGTTACTTACACCTACGAATTTGGCTTTAACTATAGAATCGTTATAAATATCATGTAACGCCCTGTAATTCTCAATTCCAATGATATTAGCACAATTAGCTCTGGAACATGACAGTCCGGCCGTATCCTTCAATTCATCAACATAATCGTAGGAAATCGCTCTGGCAACAGCCTTTGAAACAGCAATATTACTTGTATATGGATTAACTACAGCCATAGTGGTAACAGACATTGCTCTTGATTCCAAACCTTCCTCCAAAGAAGGAACCGGAATAATCCCATAGTCCACTCCTGAAGATGACAATTCATATAATCTGTCTGAACTGACAATAGTATACAGAAGTTTATTCTGGCTGAATAACTCTATACATTTATCCTCAGTCATTACACTGCTGTCAATTCCGTAAACATCCCTCAACTTGGAAAATGCTGTAACAGCTGATTTCACCTTATTCTCATCAATTGTTACAATACTGCTGTCCTCAGCTGTACTTCCGCCAATATTTATGTATTTACCGACGTAAGGATAATTAAGAAGCATGTCTGATGGGTTAAATGTATATACCATTGTTACTTCTGCATTTTCTTCAGTTACTTCATAATTATTATTAATATCTTCAATTTCCTTAAATGAAGACACTTCTTTGGCGTATTTCTTGTTATACACCATTACAGGCATTTTAAATGACACCGGATACCCGTACAGCTTTCCATCATAAGAGCAGGATGTTATAGCTGCCTTTCCATATATATCATTCGTATAAATGTTCTTATATGCGTCATTTTCCAGCATAAGACCCATAAGATACGCTTTTTCACAGTTCTCAGATGATGTTATGTATATATCAGGGGCATTATCATTCTTAACAGTCTCGTCATATATTGTCTCAATAAAATTATCAGACTCATAATACACGGGATTAATTGTCACCAGATTATTAGCCACATTAAACTCTTTTGAAACATTATCAAGATATGGTTCATACCTTTTGTCATTATACCAGACATTAACAGTGACAGGCGTCTCTATGTCCAACTCCCTTGCCACTTTATTTCTATCATATTTGCCACATGCTGTTGCGGAAAATGTGATTACAACAGTCAATAAAACTGATATTAACTTCTTTGCCTGTTTCATTAAAATTACTCCTCAAACGCCTTTTTTAGCTTAAGAATCATCTCGTCCACATCTTTTTCACTAATAACGAGAGGTGGAACAAGTCTGATTACATTAGTTCCTGCGGAGAAAAGAATTAATCCGTTATCCAGTGCCTTAGCGATTATTTCCTTAGGACTGATTGTAAGTTCTAATCCCTGCATAAGTCCAAGGCCTCTTCTCTCTGACACAAATTCATACTCATTCACAAGTTCATCAAGTCTGTCTTCAAGATATTTTGATACGCTCTTTACGTTATCTAAGACCTTATACTTATCAAACAGTTCAAACACCTTAGCTGCTGCTGCGCAAGCCAGCGGATTTCCACCATAAGTTGTACCGTGGTCTCCCGGTACAAGTGCCTTGGCAACATTTTCAGTAGCAAGAAATGCACCTATAGGAACACCACATCCCAATGCTTTGGCTACCGTAAGAATATCAGGCTTAACACCATACTGCTGGAAAGCAAACATAGTTCCCGTTCTTCCCATGCCGCACTGAATTTCATCCAGTATAAGAAGTATTCCCTTCTCATCGCACAATTTGCGTACACCTTCGATAAATTCCTTAGAAGCAGGATATATTCCTCCTTCACCTTGAACCGTTTCAAATATAATAGCACAAGTTTTGTCATTTACCAACTCTTTAACGCTTTCAAGATTATTATACTTTGCAAATTTTATTCCGGGAATCATTGGGCCAAAGGCTTCCTGATAGTGTTTGTTTCCTGTTACAGCCAAAGCGCCCATGCTTCGTCCGTGGAAAGAATGCTCCATGGCAATAATTTCACTGTCTGTTCTTCCTGTCTTTAAATAAGCATATTTCTTCGCAAGCTTAATTGCTCCCTCAACAGACTCAGTACCACTGTTGGTAAAAAACACCCTATCCATACCTGATGCTTTTGTTAATGCAGATGCTGCCATTACAGCAGGCTCATTATAAAAATAATTGGATGTATGTACCAGCTTGTCCACCTGAGCCTTTAGTGCATCATTGTATTCCTTATTGTTATATCCCAAGGCAAATACAGCAATACCTGCACCAAAATCGAGATATTCCTTGCCATCAGTATCATATAATCTTACGCCTTCACCCTTATCAAGAACTATCTGATACCTGTTATATGTATGAATCAACTTTTCTTCCGCAGTTTCAATAATCTGTTTTGTATCCACTTTTATCTACCTCCTTGAATTATTATTTTTTCACTGAACAGTTATATGTTTGTATCAAAAAACTTTTCGGCACCCTCTGAAAGAATAGCCGTTCCAACACCCTTATTTGTAAATATTTCAAGAAGAAGACAATGAGGAATACGTCCGTCAAGAATATGTACCCTTGAAACTCCATGTTCTATGGCGTCGATGCAATTGTTAAGCTTAGGAAGCATACCTCCCCCTATTGTACCGCTTGCAAGAAGTTCCCTTGCTTCATCTGTAGATAATTCGGAAATAAGAGAACTCTTGTCTTCATAATCTCTGTAAACTCCTTCAATATCTGTGAGAAATGCAAGTTTTTCCGCATTAACAGCCCTTGCGATTGCACATGCAGCATCATCGGCATTGATATTATAAGCATGGTAATTGTCATCATAACCAATCGGACAGATAACCGGAAGGAAATCATCCTTCAGTAAAGAATGAATAAGTGTTGTGTCCACTGAGGTAACTTCTCCCACATATCCGATATCCTCACCCTTGGATAATTTCTTCTCCACCTTAAGCATACCGCCATCCTTACCGCTTATACCGCAGGCTTTAACTCCAAGTTCTTCAATGAGAGAAACAAGACTTTTATTAACCTTATTAAGCACCATCTCAGCGATTTCCATTGTAGGCTCATCAGTAACTCTTAATCCGTTTTTGAACTCAGGTGTCATACCAGATTTTGTAACCCATTTGCTGATTTCCTTGCCACCGCCGTGAACAATAATAGGCTTAAAACCAACAAGTTTTAAAAGAACCACATCCTGAATGACTTTTCTCTTTAATTCTTCGTCAACCATGGCGCTTCCGCCATACTTAACCACGATTATCTTTCTGTTAAACTTCTGAATGTAAGGTAAAGCCTCAACCAATACCTGGGCTTTTTTCAATTCCTCTTCCAAATCAATTGCACTCATAACTTCCTCCGTATATTAAGATATTAAGACCTGTAATCCGCATTAATCTTTATGTAATCAAATGTTAAATCGCAACCCCAAGCTGTTGCGGTCGCATCTCCCATCTTCACATCACAAATGGCTGTAACAGGATTCTTTGAAAGAATTTCTGTAGCTTTCTCTTCACTGTAATCTGTTGCCACTCCATCCTTAACAATCTGTAAGCTTCCGGCTTCACTTTCAAAGAAAATATCCACCTTTTCAGGATCAAAATCTGCACCTGAATAGCCAAGGGCACAAAGAATTCTTCCCCAGTTGGCATCATGTCCGAAAATAGCACATTTTGTAAGATTTGAAGTACATACTGACTTTGCAAGTATCTTCGCATTTTCCTTATCAACGGCACCCTTTACCTTAACCTCAAAAAGACATGTACAGCCTTCACCGTCACCTGCTATTTTCTTAGATAATTCCCTGAATACATAGAATAATGCTTCATAAAAAATATCATATTCTTCTGTATCTTCTGTAATAACAGGATTTTCTGCAAGACCGTTAGCCATTACAAGAGCTGTATCATTGGTAGATGTGTCTCCGTCTACTGAAATCATGTTAAATGTATCACTGACAATCTCACTTGTCATTTTCTGAAGTGCCTTCTTCTCAATAGCAGCATCTGTTGTAATAAAACAAAGCATTGTTGCCATATTGGGATGAATCATACCGGCACCTTTACACATACCTCCCACGGTAACCTGTTTGCCACCGATTTCTACAGTACAGGCAACCTGTTTATCCCTTGTATCTGTAGTCATAATAGCTTCTGCCGCAAGTGTTCCCGCCTCAAGAGTTGAATCAAGAAGATAAGGAAGTTTCTTAATACCCTCACACAACACATCCATAGGAAGCTGCATACCAATAACACCTGTAGAACCAAGAAGCACAGATTTTGCAGGAATTCCAAGAACTTCTCCCGCTGTTTGCGCTTCAAGGGTACATGCATTGTCTCCTTCCACGCCTGTGCAGGCATTGGCAATACCGCTGTTTACCACAACTGCCTGTGAATACTCCTGATTATATACTATATCTTTATCCCATTTTACCGGAGCAGCAAATACTCTGTTCTGTGTAAATGTACCTGCTGTAACACATGGTTTTTCAGATACAACCATAGCCATATCTTTCTTTCCGTTATTTTTCTTTATTCCTGCTGCAAGACCTGCTGCCTTAAATCCCTTTGCTGCTGTAACGCCGCCCTGAATAATCTCCATATTAATCCTCCATTCCGCAATCCATTATTTAATACATTCTTTAACCTGTAAAATTACCGAATCCGTAAATATCTGTTTATTTATGGGAACAATGGTGCCATTTTAAGGCCTTCATTTTCATCCAGTCCAAAAAGCAGATTCATGTTCTGTACCGCCTGTCCTGCTGCTCCTTTAACAAGATTATCCAAAGCACCCATGGCAATTATTCTGTTGGTTCTCGGCTCAAGCTTAAACCCGATATCTACAAAATTACTGCCCTCCACCCAGCGGGTTTCAGGACATACATCCTTAGGAAGCACTCTGATAAAAAATTCTTTATCGTAATATTTATCATAGACTGCCTTGACATCTTCGTATGTAACATTTTTAGCAAGATTAGCATAAGACGTTACCAGAATTCCCCTATTCATAGGAACAAGATGTGGCGTAAATATAAGTTTAATATCATTGCGTCCGCATGCATATCCCAGCTGCTCTTCTATCTCAGGTGTATGTCTGTGGGTTCCCACGCCGTAGGCTTTCATGCTTTCGTTAACTTCACAGAAGAGATTAGGAACCTTAGCTCCTCTTCCTGCCCCTGATGTACCACTCTTTGCATCAATAATAATGGAATCCGGATCAATTATTCCTTCTTTAACAAGAGGATATAATGTAAGTATTGAAGTTGTTGTATAACATCCCGGATTTGCAATAATTCTTGTGTCAGCCGTTACCTTATCCCTGTTGATTTCACATAATCCGTAAACAGCTTCATCAATATACTGAGGTGATTTGTGTTCAATCTTATACCACTCTTCATATATGCTTACGTCTTTCAATCTGAAGTCAGCACTCAGATCAATTATCTTAACCTTGGAAAGAATATCGTCATTAACAAGGGAAGCACACAAGCCCTGTGGTGTTGCCGTAAATATAACATCCACCTCGTTGGCAAGCTGCTCCATATTATCATCCATACATTTAGCATCTACCAGCTTAAACATATTTCTATATACATCCGAATAATTCTCATCAATATAACTTCTGGAACCAAGCCATACAATTTCTGCATCCTTATGTCCGAGAAGAAGTCTTACAAGCTCATTGCCTGCATAACCTGTAGCACCAATAATTCCTACTTTAACCATATATAGCCTCCAAACTGCGACTTAGTGAATGTTTATTCATTCTTTTTGCATAAAATTTGCTGTCCTTATCAGCAATATCTTTCATTATAGCAACTTTTATTCTTATGTAAAGAGTAAATTCAAAAGATTTTATATTTATGCATAATTTATTAATATTTTTGCATATTATACATTTCTGCCTATTGCAATTTGATAATACTTGGGGTATCATATTTTGCAGATTAAATCTTATGGAGGATATTACTATGAAAGAAAAAGTTATTCTTGCTTATTCCGGCGGACTTGACACAACTGCTATTATTCCTTGGTTAAAGGAAAATTTTGACTACGAAGTTATCTGCGTATGTGCTAACTGTGGTCAGGACGAAGAGCTGGATGGTCTCGAAGAGAGAGCTATTTCATGCGGTGCTTCTAAGTTATACATAGAAGATATCACTGATGAGTTCTGTGATGATTACATCGTTCCTTGTGTTAAGGCACATGCTGTTTATGAAAATAAATATTTATTGGGTACATCAATGGCAAGACCTCTTATTGCTAAGAGACTCGTTGAGATTGCACGTAAGGAAGGTGCTACAGCAATCTGTCATGGTGCTACAGGTAAGGGTAATGATCAGATTAGATTTGAACTTACAATTAAGGCGTTAGCCCCTGATCTTAAAATCATTGCTGCATGGAGAAATGAAAAATGGACAATGCAGTCTCGTGAAGATGAGATAGCATATTGCCAGGCTCACGGAATCAATCTTCCTTTCAGTGCTGATACAAGCTACAGCCGTGACAGAAACATTTGGCATATCAGCCATGAAGGTCTTGAGCTGGAAGACCCTGCAAATGAACCAAACTATAAGCATCTCCTTGTTCTTGGTGTTACACCTGAGGAAGCTCCTGATGAAGGCGAATATGTAACAATGACCTTTGAAAAGGGTGTTCCTAAGTCAGTAAATGGCAAGGCTATGAAGGTTTCTGACATAATCAGAGAATTAAACAGACTTGGTGGCAAGCATGGTATCGGAATTATTGATATCGTAGAGAACCGTGTAGTTGGTATGAAATCAAGAGGAGTTTATGAGACACCGGGTGGAACTATCCTTTACGAAGCACATCAGCAGTTAGAGGAGCTTGTTCTTGACAGAGATACTACAACAATGAAGCTTGATATGGGTAATAAGTTTGCTCAGATTGTATACGAAGGAAAATGGGAGACACCTCTTCGTGAAGCTGTACAGGCATTCATTGACAAGACACAGGAGAAGGTTACCGGTGAAGTTAAATTCAAGCTTTATAAAGGTAATATTATCAAAGCCGGAACAACATCTCCATATTCACTTTATAACGAATCAATCGCTTCATTTACAACAGGTGAACTTTATGATCACCATGACGCTGAAGGATTTATCAATCTCTTTGGTCTCTCACTTAAAGTAAGAGCTATGAAAGAAGCTGAAAACAACAAGTAATATTGGGCAACCGGCGTTTCGCAATTTTGCTATATTGCAAGCCGGACTATTTGCAAACGCCTGCAGAAATTGAGATAATCAAATCTCATTTTCTGCAGGCGTTTTATCAGTCTGTATTATATTTTTCTACACTAACTTCCTTTTCTTCTACCCTTTTGTTCACGAAAGTTCTCAGAAGTGCGTAACACACTGAGCTTATTGGAATAAAAGTCAACATTCCCATAATTCCGAACAGATTACCACCTATAGTCACTGCCACCAGCACCCATATTCCGGGAAGTCCCACTGAATTTCCCACCACATGAGGATAAATAAGATTCCCCTCTATCTGCTGAAGTATCAGAAATACCACTATAAATATCAATGCCTTCAAAGGGCTGTCTATCATAATCAGCACAGCTCCCACTGCACAGCCAATGAATGCCCCAACAATTGGAACAAGGGCCGTAACTGCTATAATTATTCCAATAAGCAATGCATAAGGAAGACGTAAAATCAACATAGTTACCACAAACAGACACCCCAATATACACGCTTCCAGGCATTGTCCCGACAGGAAATTGGAAAATGTTGTATTGGTAAGTCTCATAACCTCTACTATACGGTCTGCCTTGCTCTCTGAAAGTAACACATACATAAGTTTCTTACACTGGGCAGAAAGTCTTTCTTTCTGAAAAAGAACATACACCGAGAACACAAAACCAATGAAGAAATTGGTTATTCCGGAAAACAGTCCGCTAATGGCACCTATTCCTCCATTTATTATTCCTCTGGTTCCTACGGAAAGAAAACTCATAGCATTGGCTAATATGGAATCCCAGTTTATTGTGATATTTTTAATCTTTTCCTCGTATTCCGGAAATGATGACAACTTCAATTCAAGCCAGTTAATAAGGTTATTCACTGCATTTGGAATCTGACTGATAAGCTGTGATATTGTACTGACAAGTTCCGGCACAACCACAAGAATAGCCCCTGCTATAACTGCCACAATAGCTACAAGAGTCAAAAGATAAGCGGCAAGCCTTACGACTTTAGGATGCTTTCTCTTACACTTCTTGTCTACTAATTTATTAAGTCCTTTTTCAATAGCTTTCATTGGTACGTTGAATACAAACGCAATCACACCACCCACTATAAACGGCATTATAAGACCGGCAAAATAGGATACCGTACCAAGTATACCGTTTATATTATTAAGTGCCAGATAAACAACAATCAACACCGAACCGATTGTTATTCCTTTTATTACCTGACCGTCTTTAAAATATTTCATCTGCTATTCTCCATTATAAAAAAATATATACACATAATACTATACACACAAGGTCACCTTATTTCAAACAGAATAGGAAAAAAAGGGGGTCAGACCCCATAAAAATTTTATAAACTTTTTGCAAAAAAGTTTATAAAAATTTTATGGGGTCTGACCCCTCCTATAAAACTACTCTTAATAAAGAGGATGCTTATCTGTAAGAGCCTTAACCATTTCCATAGCCTTAGCCTGATTAGCATTAACATCTTCAACAAGAAGTGTAATCGCCTCTGCAACAACATCCATATCTGCCACATCAAAGCCTCTTGTTGTAACAGCAGCTGTTCCAAGTCTGATACCACTTGTTACAAATGGAGATGCAGGATCATTAGGAATTGTATTCTTGTTACATGTAATATTAGCAGCATCAAGAAGTTTCTCAACTTCCTTACCTGTAACACCCTTGCTGATAAGGTTAACAAGCATTAAGTGATTGTCTGTACCACCTGAAACAATATCAAATCCTCTGCTTATAAGACCATTGCAAAGTGCCTGAGCATTGTCAACTATATTCTTTGCATATACCTTAAAGCTTGGATCAAGAGCTTCCTTTAAGCATACAGCCTTAGCAGCAATAACGTGCATTAAAGGACCACCCTGAATACCAGGGAATACAGCTTTATTAAACTTAAACTTATCCGCAGCCTCCGCAGATGCAAGAATCATACCACCTCTAGGTCCACGAAGTGTCTTATGTGTTGTTGTTGTTACAACATCTGCATAAGGAATTGGGCTTGGGTGCTGTCCACCTGCAACAAGACCTGCAATGTGAGCCATATCAACCATAAGGTAAGCTCCTACCTCATCACAGATTTCTCTGAACTTCTTGAAATCAATTGTTCTTGCATAAGCTGATGCACCTGCAATAATCATCTTAGGCTTGCATTCCTTAGCAATTCTTAAAACTTCATCGTAATCTATAAAACCTTCGGCTGTAACTCCGTAAGGAACGATATTAAAGTATTTACCTGAAATATTAACAGGTGAACCATGTGAAAGATGTCCACCGCAATCAAGGCTCATACCCATAACTGTATCGCCTGCTTCAACCATAGCAAAGAATGCAGCCAGGTTTGCCTGTGCACCTGAATGTGGCTGAACATTAGCATACTCACAGCCAAATAACTCTTTAGCTCTCTCAATAGCCAATGTCTCAACTACATCAACATACTCACATCCACCATAATATCTCTTTCCCGGATATCCCTCTGCGTACTTGTTTGTTAATGGGCTTCCCATTGCAGCCATAACTGCTTTACTAACAAGATTCTCAGAAGCAATCAATTCAATGTGGCTTCTCTGTCTTGCTAACTCATCATCCATTGCTTTCGCTAAATCCGGATCAAAGTTCTTTACTTCATCAAAAGAATACATATACAACCTCCGTAGTAATTCAATCAGCGTATAAACGCAAAATAGTCGAAGGACAAAAAAGCCCTCCGACTAATAATTTTATAGATATTTTACTGATAAGTCAATGTATAAAATACAATTATAATTACATATTTATAAAAAGACTTATTGTTCGTCAATAGAAATAGACAATTCATCAAGCTGTTTTTTATCCACAACATCAGGGGCATTGGTAAGAAGACATGTGGCATCCTTAATCTTAGGGAATGCAATAACATCTCTTATTGAATCTCTCTTAGCCATAAGCATTACAAGACGGTCAAGTCCGTAAGCAAGTCCTGCATGTGGCGGTACACCATACTTAAATGCATCAAGAAGGAATCCAAACTTTTCATTAGCCACTTCCTCTGTAAGTCCAAGTGCTTTAAACATTCTTGACTGAACATCCGCCTGATGGATTCTTACGCTTCCGCCTCCGATTTCCGTACCGTTAAGTACAATATCATAAGCCTTAGCCCTGACAGCTCCCGGATTAGTTTCAAGCATATCAAGATCCTCATCCATTGGCATTGTAAACGGATGATGCATGGCAACAAATCTTTCCTCCTCATCTGACCATTCAAACTGAGGGAATTCTGTTACCCATAAGAATTTATAGTCATTCTTGTCAAGGAGTCCCATCTGCTGGGCAAGCTCAACTCTCAATGCTCCCAACACATTCCATACAATCTTATTTCTGTCTGCTGCAAAAAGCAATAAATCTCCTGCTTCTCCATCCATTGCCTTCACAAGACTATCCATCTCTTCTTCAGTCATAAACTTTGCAAAAGAAGACTTATAAGTTCCGTCTTCATTTATTGCTATATATGCAAGACCCTTTGCACCATATCCCTTAGCAAAGTCAACCAAAGCATCAATCTTCTTTCTTGGCATAGCACCCTGACCCTTGGCATTAATACCTCGAACAGAACCACCGTTCTCCAATGCACCGGTAAATACGCCAAATCCACAACCTTTAACCACATCAGAAACATTTACAAGTTCCATGCCAAATCTAAGGTCAGGCTTATCAGAACCGAATCTGTCCATTGCTTCCTGCCATGTCATTCTCATAATTGGAAGCTGAATATCAACATCAAGAATTTCTTTAAAAAGATATGCCAACAGTCTCTCGTTAACATCAATAACATCATCCACATCCACAAATGACAACTCCATATCTATCTGTGTGAATTCCGGTTGTCTGTCAGCTCTTAAATCCTCATCCCTAAAGCATCTTGCAATCTGCATATACCTGTCATAACCTGAGCACATAAGCATTTGCTTAAAAAGCTGAGGTGACTGAGGTAATGCATAAAACTTTCCCGGGTGAACACGGCTTGGGACAAGATAATCTCTTGCGCCTTCCGGTGTTGATTTTGTAAGCATAGGAGTTTCAATCTCAAGAAATCCCTCATTTGCAAGGAATGCTCTTGTCAAAGTTGCCACTTGGCTTCTCATAATAATATTAGACTGAATATCCGGTCTTCTAAGATCAAGACATCTGTACTTAAGTCTTATATCCTCTTTTGTGTTAATATTCTCCTCAATAGGAAAAGGAGGTGTCTCTGACTCTGAAAGAATCCTTAATGACTCAGCAACTATTTCAATGTCACCGGTCTTTAAATTTTCATTAACAGCTCCGCTTCTTTTTGTAACCTTACCTTCCACTGCAATGACATATTCATTTCTAAGGGTATAGGCCTTATCAAATCCTTCTTTTCCAATAACATTCTCATCAAAAAGAATCTGCAAAATACCGCTTCTGTCTCTTAAATCCACAAAAATCAAAGCTCCAAGATTACGTCTCTTGGATACCCATCCCATAACTGTTACTTTCTCACCTATATTACTGCTTGAAACCTCTGTACATCTGTGAGTTCTCTTCAAGCCAACCATTGACTCTGCCATTGTCTCTTACCTCGTTTTCCATATCATATTAAATAATGTGTAGCACTAGATATCCAGTATATCACTAATATCCAAATCATCAAGATTCAACCTGCTGTTTTCAATAAGCTCCAGTGTAGAATCCTCATGAATCATTCTCTGAAAAGCTATAAACACTTTCATGTCCATATTCTTTATCTCATCAATCATAATGTTGACTGCCGTATCAATATCAAACCCTTTTCTGTAAGGTCTGTCTGAAATAAGTGCGGCAAATTCATCTGTAACCTTAAGAATTCTTGCCCCCAGAGGAATTTCATCTCCTTTAAGATTATCAGGATATCCGCTGCCGTCAAAACATTCATGGTGCCACAAAACAACATCCATTATATTATCCGAATAGTCATATTTTTTCAATACATCATAACTTATTTTGGAGTGCATACGCATATATTTCATTTCTTCATCAGAAAAATTCCTGTAGCTTCTTCCATACAGATACTGTGATAATTTCAGCTTACCCACATCATGTACCATTGCCGCGTTTTTCAATTCGTAAGCTTCTTCCTCTGATAAACCACACGCTAAACCCAAAGCGTAAGAAAGATTTGCCACAAGAACTCCATGCTGTATTCCACCCTTTAAATCATTAAGCATGTAATTAAATAACTCGTCCCCATCTTCAACCAACATAATATTCCTCGTTAACGATAATTACTCCTAAAAAACTCTTCTTTTCTTTGAATCATTTCATCAATACGTTCTACATAGCTCTTAACATCTTTAACATTTTCTATTCTTTCAATTCTTACAGAGTGATCCTTATCCGATTCCCCATGAAAGACAATTTTACTTGAAGCTCCTGCTCCACAGGCTATAATAGTCTGTTTCTCCTCCATAATCAGAATATTATAGATGCACTCAAGTCCTTTTATTGCATATCCCACATTTTCAAAGTTTCCTGCCATATTCTTCTGACGATACATATAATAAGGCTGCATATTAAGATTTTTTGAAGCTTCCTCTGTCATTCTGACAATCTCTTCGGTATTGTCAATTGTGAGATTAACATACTGATCCCGCCATATATTAAGCGCCGCAGCCCTCTTAATAGCCAGAGAATGTACCGTAAGACTTTCAGGCTTCATGGCTGTGATTTCATCAAGGGTATGTCTCACCTCATCTACGCCCTCTCCCGGAAGTCCAAGAATAATATCCATATTTATATTATTAAATCCTTCGTCTCTTGCCATTGAAAAGACTTCCTTAATCTGCTGTACCGTATGCTTTCTTCCTATAAGGTCAAGAGTCTTCTGATTCATAGTCTGTGGATTGATTGAAATTCTGCCCACATTATGTTCTTTCAGAACTTTAAGTTTATCAACTGATATACTGTCCGGTCTTCCGGCTTCCACAGTTAATTCCCTGCAATTATCAATATCAAAAAGCCTTTCAAGTTCTGTGAGCAGTCTGTCAAGCTGGGAATCACTTAATGTTGTAGGTGTTCCTCCGCCGAAATATACCGTGTCCAGCCTCCTGCCTTTCATAGCTCGGGAAACAAACTCCATCTCTTTTATTAATGCATCCAGATATTGCTCCACATAATCCTTGTAGGCACCCAGTGAATATGATGAAAAAGAACAATACAGACATATACTTGGGCAAAATGGAATACCTATATAAAGACTATAACCATTCTTATAGTCTATTTCCCTTAAAATATCTCGTTCCCTCTCCGCAACACATAATGCAAGTTCGGCCTTATTTCCGGAAGCAAAATGTTTATCTGTAAATTCCTTTATAATATCCTCTCTCTCGACACCTTCCTCCAGCATGGTATATGCAATCTTACTTGGTCTGACTCCTGTAAGATACCCCCAAGGCAGGCTTTTTTTCGTCATCTTCTGAAGTTCCTTATAGAAGGACTCCTTAAACACCTCATGCATCTCTTTTTTTGAAAGATTATCTATATCAGGTGTCTTGACTTCTATAATTCTGTCATCATTACCGATTTCAATACCCTTCTTATACGCTGAAACTTCTGTCCTCGGGTAAAACGAACGAACTAATACAATGGCATCATCATAAAAAATGTCATTATCAATATCAATATATATCATACAATGTTTCCTATCCTAAAAATGGATTATACTTTTTCTCGTAACCCACATTTGTTCCTTCTCCATGCCCCGGATAAATCTTTGTATCCTCCGGAAGAACCATAATTTTATCCTTGATTGACCCAATGAGTTTACCCATACTGCCACCCGGAAAATCTGTCCTACCCACTGATTCACAAAACAGTGTATCTCCGGAAAATAAAATTCCTTCCTCCTTAACATAGTAGCAGGTACCGCCGGCAGTGTGTCCCGGTGTGTGAAGAACCAAAATATCAAAACCTGCAAGCTTTATTATATCTTTGTCATTATGGTAAACATCTGCCTCTAATGACAGACTGTTAAGACCGTATGAGGAACCCAGATTATAATCGGGATTATTCAATGTTTCCTTTTCGTCTGACGAAGCATATATTTTAACACCGTATTTATCCCTGACTGCATCTGCTGCCATAATATGGTCAAAGTGTCCGTGGGTAAGAAGGATTCCAACAAGGGTGCATCCCCATTTGTCAATCATCTTATCAATTTCATCGGGGCAATCCCCGGGATCAACCAGCACACATTCCTTTATATCCTCATTTATCAGAAGATAACAGTTAGTGCCTACCATTCCCAATACCTTGGAATCTATTTTAGCCATGAAACAACCTCCCAAAAATATACGTAGTCTGTATTATCAGCCTGTAGCCCTGACAATATCCGTTACGCCCTCAATCTTTCTAAGATTATCCACCAGTTTATTAAGCTGCTCGGTTCCTGTTACAACGAAACCAAGATTTATGGTTGCAAGCTGCTTTTTATTGACACGGCTGTTCATAAAGCGAACGTCAATATTAGCTTCTGTGAACAGTCTTGATATGTCCACAATAAGACCCGTTCTGTTATTGGCAAAAATGTTAATCTCTGCGCTGTACTTCTCGTCCTTATTCTCTTTCTGATCCCATTCTGCCTCAATTAATCTCTCTCTCTCATTTGCAGGGAAATTAAGGATATTCACACAGTCTGTTCTGTGGATGGAAATACCTCTTCCTCTTGTGACAAATCCCACAATTTCATCTCCCGGCACAGGATTACAGCATTTTGAAAATCTTACAGCTACATCATGAATTCCTTTAACAACAATTCCGCTCTTGCTCTTCTTATCCTGATGTTTTTCTTTGTTCTCGTTGGCAACTATTTCCTCAAGAACATCATCATCTGTAATCTCCGCTTTTTTAGTCTTTAAGTACTCTTCATTAAGCTTATTGACTATCTGTCCTTCCTTTAAAGCACCATGTCCCACAGAGGCAAGTAAAGATTCCCAGTCTCTGTAACCATATTTTCGAAGTGCCTTTTCTATAAATTCAGGCTTAGTAATATTAGAAAGTACAATACCTTTACTCTTACAGTAATTTGATATAAGTTCTTTACCCTTTAATATATTGTCTTCCTTCAGTTCCTGTTTAAACCACTGATTAATCTTATTCTTGGCCTGGGTAGACTTAACAATGGAAAGCCAGTCACGGCTTGGTCCTTTTGAATTCTGGGATGTAATAATCTCGATTCTGTCACCGTTCTTAATCTCATAGTCTATATTAACAAGCTTACCATTTACTCTTGCACCCACCATCTTGTTACCTACAGCACTGTGAATGCTGTAAGCAAAGTCTATAGGGCATGAACCTGCCGGAAGATTCTTAACATCTCCTGAAGGTGTGAAACAGTAAACCGCATCTGAGAAAAGATCTAAATCATTCTTTATGGAAGAGAGGAATTCCTTGTTGTCAGACATATCCCTCTGCCACTCTAATATCTGTCTTAACCAGCTAAGCTTAGCCTCTTCGCTGTCGTTATTGTCACCGCTCTTTCCCTCTTTATATTTCCAATGGGCAGCAATACCATACTCAGCAATACGATGCATTTCGTATGTTCTAATCTGAACTTCAAAAGGCTGTCCGTTAGATGCAATCAGTGTTGTATGAAGGGATTGATACATATTCTGTTTTGGCATGGCAATGTAATCCTTAAATCTACCCGGAATAGGCTTATACATTTCATGAATTACACCCAAGGCTGCATAACAATCTTTTACGGTATCTACCTTGATTCTCACCGCAAATATATCATATATCTGGTCAAGAGTTTTGTTCTGGTTAACCATCTTTCTGTAAATGGAGAAGAAATGCTTAACACGGCCGTCTATTTCTGCTTCTATTCCGGCATTGCTGATATGCATTCCTACTTCCTTAATGATACTCTTTATAAATGCTTCTCTTCCCGGTCTGTTAATATTCACCTGTTCTACAAGATTGTTATATGTCTCAGGCATAAGGTATTTCATGGAAAGATCATCCAACTCTACTTTAATCTTGGAAATACCCAGTCTGTGGGCTATAGGAGCATATATATCCATAGTCTCCCTCGACTTCTCAACCTGCTTTGCCGGAGACTGGTACTGCATGGTTCTCATATTGTGAAGTCTGTCCGCAAGCTTAATCATGATAACACGAATGTCTTTTGCCATAGCAAGAAACATTTTTCTGAGATTTTCTGCCTGAACCTCAATCTTATCATGCTGATAATTCAATTGTGTAAGCTTTGTAACACCATCCACCAGCAATGCAACCTCGTCACCAAATTCTCTGGCAACATCCTCGCTGGTCATTACCGTATCTTCAACAACGTCATGGAGAAGTCCTGCAATGATTGTCTCTTTATCTAATTCCAGTTCTGCCAGAATTATTGCGACACAAAGAGGATGGATAATATATGGCTCACCTGACTTTCTAAACTGACCCTCATGAGCTTTTCTTGCAATATCATAAGCTTTTTTAATATCTGTAAGATCTGATGATGGATGATACTTTTTAATACTTTCTATGAGCTTATCATACAACTCTTCAGGGCTTGTAAAATCAGCCGGAGTAGCTACTGACTTATCCACCTTACTTGTCTTAATATTACTATTTTCTGCTAACTCTATCTTCTCAGCCATTATCATCTCTCCTTATGTCTAAAATCTATACCTCAGCATACGTCTTTTCCATAAATTCCCGTGTTGCTACAGCATTATCAGGCACAGTGTTCTCCAGTGTACAATGAACATATGGTTTATGTTCTTTAATCTTTTTAAGCAGTAACGGATAATTAAGCCCTCCCGTTCCGGCAGCTATAGACTTAAGTTCATCTCCCTCAACCACATAATCCTTACAGTGAACAACCGCAATCTCTTTTCCAAGAAGGTCAAATGCTTTGTTAATAATTTCATCCTGCTGTGAAAGATTTTCTACACATAACAGATTAACCGGATCAAATATAATCTGCAAATTCGGCGAATCAATTTCGTCAAGAACTTTCCTTGCTCTTTCAACCGTACAGACAATATGTTTCCATACCGGTTCAATGGCAATAATCACTCCAAACTGCTCTGCATACTTAACAATAGGTCTTAAGTTCTCAATAAAAAGATTAAGCGCCTCATCAGTATGGTTGGCAGGCTCATACTTATATTCTTCGTTAACCGCACCTGTCTCCGTTCCTACAACTCCACAGCCCAACACACTGGCAAAACGGATGTGTGCCATATATTTCTCAACTATCTCTTTATGTTTTTCCGGATTAGGATTACAAAGATTGAGATAGCATCCCAACACCGCAATATCTACCTTATTATCTGCACATAACTCTTTCATATACATGGCAAGGCCCGGTGTCATTGCCTCAACTCCGGTACTGAACTCTTTAATTGATTTCTTAAGTGCTATATGCATACAGTGAAATCCCTGTGCGTGAATATTTGGTATAAGTTCATTCAAAGGTGCATATGCAACATCATGTGCTCTGATTCCTATTCTCATATTCTTCCTCCATTTCCGTACATTGTGCCCTGTAAGTTTAACACATTATTGACGGAATGTCATATTATTTTCTGATAATGCCTTATAATATGTAATCAGAGGGATAAAACTCTGTGCAAAATTCTTTGTGGCATTACCCTGACATATAACACAATCATCAATAACCTGCTTATTTCCTACCGCTCCGGATACCGTCTGATTTACCTGCTTGGCAAAGGTCTTTATTCCCGGAACAAGATACTCCTTATTTCCTGTAAGCTCATAAGCAATGGCCAGAGATTCAAGCAGAAGAGCATTACTGCCATTTCTTGACAAGCTCGGAAGCTCCTTATAATAAAACAATCCGTTGTCCATCATGCAATTTTCAATCAGGTCATCTACCGCTCTGAGAATCATATCTTTTATGTCGTCACTTGGAAATACCCTGTAATATCTCATAACGCTTCCAATAGCCACAGAAATCATAAATCCGACTCTTATAACTGTATTATCCGTATATGGTGCAAGCCAGTTACCGTATTCCTTTTCCCATGTTTTGAAGCTTTCTATTATCCAGTCACATTTGTCAAGCCATTTTTTGTCATGAGTCTCTACATACAATGCTGTCAATGTTCTGAGTGCCCATCCTGTCTCCCTTGCACTTGCCTCTCCGGGAACCTGATACATTGGAGTATCCAGCAGCCTGAGAACATTGTCTCCTATTCCCACTGCGGTCTCATATCCTCTCTCGTCACCGGTAAGATGGTAATAGTCAAGAAGTCCTTCCACCCATTCATGAGAGCATACCATTACTCCGTTTTTGCAGTGTCCGGCGGTATGTTCCCACTGTCCACCAACATATAAAGGATTACTGCTGTAGTGGCATACATCCACATCCATCCAGTGTTTTGCGGCAACAGTCATGTAATCTAAGAATCTTCTCGTTCCTGTTCTTGCATACATCAATGCACAGGCATGAGGATAATCATATTCATTATTGCTGAACACCGGCTTTCCTCCGCCTCGTCCCTGAACCGTATATCCCCCGTCAATTGTATCACCCCAATTCAACATACCGTAACATCTGGTATGACTGTCTGCTTTACCGTACAGCATAATCTCAACATCTTCATCCAGCTTCTCAGGGAACACATCCAGCATGGCTCCTGACTGTTTATAAACCTCCGGCTTAACATAAGGTTTGTCTGCCATCTGATATATAAGACTTCTGTTATCAATTTCCCATATAGGAAGTTCCGGTTCATGAAAATGTATCAGAAAGCTCTGCTCTTTTGCCATACCTGACTGCATTACAACAGAACCCACTCCCTCAGGAACAAGCATTACCCCAATTCCCTCTTTACATGACTTTACTGCCTTAGGATAATTCTGTTGTGCCTGATACACCGTTATGCAGAAACCATCTGTTCCATCTGTATAATCCGCAAAAAATGTTCCATAAAATACTTCAGCATAATGTTCATTAGCTTCCTTCAAAAGATACTTATCATCAATGATAAGATTAACCTCCTGCCCATCTTTGCCGATGGTAAAACTGGTCTTATAATTCGAAGTACCTACCATGGTTCTTATGCCGCTTACAGGTGCCTTTTTCTCAATCATAGCCAGTTCATTAACACCTCTTGTCATAAATATAGGACCATCATTATTGGAATTATCTGTAAGAATATCTCCACACCCGGTGGAATCATTTCCTGATATAACATCAATCAATTCCATTTTATCGGTAATCACCGATTCCCCGTCTTTTTTCATATAAAACACAAGGGATTGGATTTTTAGTTCATCATCAGTGGTATTAATGATTCTATAAGAAACCTGAACCCACGGCTTTCCTGCATATCCTGAAACCCTAACCTCAAAATCAACCTTCTTATCCTTTGAGGTATTGCTTCCCTTTGCCATGAGAACAACCTCCACCGGACCCGGCTCAAGAACTTCCCACTGTCCAATTACAGTATCGTATAAATTACCCTCTGTGTCTTTGAGAAATGGTCCTGCGAAATTCTCCTCAGTATAAATGTGCCTCTTATCGTCTACCATCTCAAATATTCCCTTGGCGTTATTTTTCACAGCAAAGCACAACTCACCAAGATTTACAAAATAACCGGATTCACGAGGTTCCACTATGGCAGGACTACATTTTTCATCATTATGCTCTCTTATTCCCACAGCCTCGTCTTCTGTCATAAACTGTACCGATGTACCCTTATTGGCAGGAATATCTGCTGCAAATTTGACATATACATATTTAATACTGCCATCCTCATAACGGGAGGTTACTTTTGTCTGTGTAAGACATTTTTCCTCCTCCTGTACAATGCAGCAATTCTTTACACTGTACATTTCACCCTTCTTAAATGGAATAGCTGTGCCCACACATTCCTGAATTCTCGGGTATTTGTATAACTTGTCAAAATAAATATCAACCATACAATTTTCTCCGTTCCACGCAATTTATATATACTAATTATAATACCCTGTCTCTGATAAAACTACTGTTATATATCATTTTTTTATGGTATTATACATATATATTAAGACAAATGACTTTTAATCAACAAAGTCGGAATAGGAATAATTGTGAATTACGCAGAAATAAAATATAACGATGTTGCCAATGGTCCCGGTGTGAGAACCAGCTTATTTGTAAGCGGCTGCACCCACCGGTGCAAGGGATGTTTTAACGAAATAGCATGGGATTTTAACTACGGACAACCTTTTACCGAAGATACGATTAAAGCGATACTTGAATCCTTAAAACCATCTTATATAGCAGGGTTAACTATTCTTGGGGGAGAACCTTTTGAGCATTCCAACCAACAGGGGCTTCTTCCTCTCCTTCGCGCAGTAAAGAAAGAATTTCCGGACAAAGATATCTGGTGTTTTTCCGGGTACCTTTTTGACAAGGATATCTGTGAACGTATGTGTAAGGAATATGATGAAACCAGTGAAATGCTCTCATACATTGACGTATTGGTAGATGGAGAATTTGTGGAAGAACTGAAAGATCTTATGCTTAAATTCAAAGGCTCTTCCAATCAGAGAACCATACTGGTTCAGGAATCTCTTAAAACAGGTTCCATAGTTAAACTCTTTGATTAGATATGGAAAATACTTAAAACAATAATTTTAAAAAAGGATGGAACATTTATTATGTCACAGAAAGTCAACATTAAGAAATTAACACCAAATGCAATCGTACCAACATATGGGACTGCCTATGCAGCCGGTGCCGATCTTTATTCAGGAATGGACAGTGCTGTAACCGTTAAACCCGGAACCACTGAGTTTATTAAAACAGGTATAGCAATGGAAATCCCCGAAGGTCTTGTTGGATTAATTTATGCAAGAAGCGGTATGGCATGTAAAAAGGGACTGGCTCCTGCCAACAAGGTTGGTGTTATTGATTCCGACTACAGAGGAGAATTGATTGTGGCACTTCATAATCACTCTCAGGCTGATGTGACTGTAGAGCCGGGAGAGAGGGTAGCTCAGATTGTTCTGGCTCCGTATATAACTGCTGATTTTAATGAAGTGGAAGAACTTAGCGACACGGTACGTGGCGAAGGTGGTTTTGGCTCTACCGGAACTAAGTAGAAGGAGGCTATATGTATCTGGAAAGTATTCCCTTATTTAGTGAACTCAATACTTTTTCCATTATCTTCAGAATACTTCTTGCCCTATTGTTAGGCGGAATACTTGGAGTGGAAAGAGAAAAGAAACAACGTCCCGCGGGTTTCAGAACATACGTAGCAGTATGTCTTGGTTCTACTTTGGCATGTATCACCAATATATACATGTGCGAAGCCTTAAATGGTACAGACCCGGCTCGAATTCCCGCCCAGGTAATAAGTGGTATGGGTTTCCTTGGTGCCGGAACAATTATAGTAACAAGAAGCAACCATATTAAAGGTCTCACCACTGCTGCAGGCTTATGGTGTTGTGCAACCATAGGAATTGCCGTAGGTTCCGGATTTTACTCCGGAGCAATCCTTTGTACTATCATTCTTGTTATTTCCCTCAAGAGTTTAACTATAGTGGACAGACGATTTTCAAAATTTAATAAATATATTAATCTTTATGTGGAATGTAACCAGACAGAATTCATACGGGAAGTTTTGCAATACGCAAGAAAGAACGATTACAATATTTATGATTTAGAAGTTTATCCTGCAACAAATTCAACCTCCTGCTATGTTATGTTTAATATCAAGATACGAAACCCTGCGCTTAGAGCACTGGTGGTTGAAGATATCCGACAACTTAAAGGCAGTCATCTGGTTGAAGAAATGACTTAAAAAGATGTAGCACCGGTATTATATGTTAAAGCATACAATACCGGTGCTACATCTTTTTATATTTTATTATTTTTCTGTGATTATAGCATTATCCATTACAAAATCCTGCGCATTTTGAATCAGCATAGACTTAACAATCGTATCCTTATCGTAAGCATCCGTAAATACTGACTTTGAAGAATAACCGTTACTCTTTGCAAACTGCTCTAAATTGCCCTTATAGTCATATTCCGTTATATACATATTTTCGCTCTTTACAATAGCCTGATATATAAGGAGCTGGGCAACTGACTTCTTAACAAAATCGTCAAAGGACATATTGAAATTCTTCTGACAATACTCGTCATTACTGAAGCCCTGTAATGTTGCATAGAAAGATATTGATTCATTAAGCTTATCTGTCTGCTGACTTATTAGTTCATCAGGATAATTCTTAATTGTACATGAATCCTGAAGCTGAGTAAGTACAGCCTCTTCCTTGGCTTCCTTAATCTCTGCGTCAATCTCACTCTGTGCATCTTTTTTCACATACTCTCTGTATGCATCTATACTATCATAGTTGTATGTTTCTTTAACATAAGCATCTGTAAGCATAGGTATATTAACCTGCTCCACATAACTCATTGTAACTTCAAATACAGCTTTTTTTCCTGCATATTCTGTCATTGAGAAATTATCCGGAAGTGTAACCGTAAGTATCTTTGACTGACTGGCAGACATACCGTACAATGCTTCGGTAATTTCGCTTATCTTTAAAATAAATGTATCCGTACCAAGATTCATACTATAATCGGAACCACATAAATCAGTCACTTCCAATCCCCCTACGGAACCCGAATAACTGAATGTAACCTTATCTCCTGCTCTTGCTTCCCTGTCAACTTCTGTATAAGTCGCATTACTCTTAAGAGCATCCTGAATCTTTCCATCTATAATTTCATTGGTGATTGATGTTACATCCACCGTAGCTTCAATCCCCTTGTATTTTCCCAAATCAATATAATCTAAAGGATTATAACCATAGTCCACCTTTATCTTGGTATTACAAGCTGTTGTCATTAAAGTAACTACTGAAAGTCCTAATACAGCAACTCTTTTAAAAATATTCTTTTTCATAACACTCCTCATTTCTGCGTATAACGCACAAAAAATATACCACATAAGTGTATCTAAAGCCAGTATATAATACAAAATTTCACATTATTATCACAAAAGCCCCCGTAATACTATACGAGGGCTTGAAAATTCATTAGAATGTCGTTTTACCGACAGGTATATATGTCCTATCAGAGATACAATTAAGCAACCTTAGACTTAGCTACCTCTGCAAGCTTTGCAAATCCTTCAGCATCATTAACAGCCATCTCAGCTAATACTTTTCTGTTAAGATCAATGTTAGCTAACTTTAAACCATACATAAACTTGCTGTATGAAAGTCCGTTCATTCTTGCGGCAGCATTAATTCTTGCTATCCATAACTGTCTGAACTGTCTCTTCTTCTGCTTTCTACCCTTGTAGCTCTCTGTAAGTGCTCTCATTACAGACTGCTTTGCTACTCTGTACTGCTTAGATCTTGCTCCTCTATATCCTTTTGCCAGCTTTAATACTCTGTTATGCTTCTTCTTTGCGTTTAATCCGCCTTTAATTCTTGCCATTTCTTATTTCCTCCTAATTAATAACTAAAGATTACCGTTCTTAAATGTATGGCATAATCTTCTTCATTGTCTTTACATTAGTTGCATCAGTCATCGCTGCATGTCTAAGATTTCTCTTTCTCTTAGTTGACTTCTTTGTAAGAATATGGCTCTTATAAGCTTTCATTCTCTTTAATTTACCTGTTCCAGTTACTTTAAAACGCTTTGCAGCTGCTTTTTTTGTCTTTACCTTTGGCATAATTAACCCTCCTAAAAATTCTCGTATGGAATAATATTTTAACGTTTTTCAGTTAAAAACATTGTCATGCTCCTGCCTTCAAGCTTTGGAGCCTTATCAACTACTGCAATATCGCTAAGCTTCTCTGCAAAATCTTCAAGAATATGCTTGCTTGAATCGATATGTGCCATTTCTCTACCTCTAAATCTTAAAGATACCTTTACCTTATCACCTTTTTCGATAAACTTTCTTGCAGCATTACATTTTGTATTAAGATCATTGGTATCAATGTTCGGTGATAAGCGAACTTCTTTGATTTCAATTGTTCTCTGTTTTTTCTTAGCTTCTTTCTCTTTTCTGATAAGTTCATACTTATACTTACCATAATCAACGAGCTTGCACACAGGTGGCTGTGCCGATGGGGCAATCTTAACCAAATCCACATCTGCTTCCCTGGCTAACTTAAGAGCCTCCTTTGGTGACATAACTCCAAGCTGCTGTCCTTCTTCTCCAATAACACGAACTTCCTTATCACGGATTTGTTCATTAATCATTAATTCGCTAATAGTATTGCACCTCCAAAATAAAAAAGTGGATAGTCAGACTATCCACATCTTTAATCATAATGCATTATTGCTGTTTATCATGCATACTCTTAAAAATATTAACCCGAGTCGTCTTATTACGCTAAGGTGAGAGTGGATACTCTGCTTCGTTTTAACAACTACTAGATGATAACATCCAAAAAATAATCTGTCAACACTGTTTTGATTATTTTTTGTTTTTATTTTTTATACCAGTTCCGCAATTCCTGATAGTCTTACATATCTGTCAGAAATCCGATACCATGTAGGAAAATCAACAATTCCCGTCTGGGGCATATTATTAATCCGCTGGAACTGTCTTACCGCTTCAGCTGTATTTTCTCCATAAATACCATCCACAGTAAGAGGCGGAATTGAATTATAAAAATCTCCTATAAGATTCAATTGTTCCTGAAGCTGCCTTACTTTCTGTCCTGTTGAACCTATATCCAGGTTAGCTCCCGGCCAGGATGATGGTATTCCCTCTATCTGTTCTGCCGTATTTACATATATGCTGTCTCCATAATAATACCTCAAAATCTCAACAGATGTATAGTTCTGGTCGCCCAAATATTTACTTCCCCATTGACTGAGCCAGTTAGGGCATATAGTTTTCTGTCCGTCACAATATTGTGTCAAAATCGGTTGTTTTACATTAGGCCTTGAAAGATAACTGTCAAACAACTCATCCACCACTTCAGATATGCTTGCAAATATATTTCTGCCATTAACCCACTTATGGTCAAATGCTGTAGAAGAAGTAATTGTAAATTCATATCTTTGATTTCTGTACCACTCTGTGTAAACTCTGTTTAAAGTAAATGACATGATGGCAAGAATATTAGCCCTTAAGGTTTCAAGGGGCCATGTAGCATAAATCTCACAGCTTGCCACATTTTTTATATAGTCCCTATATCTTACATAATAATTTTTTGCCGTCGTATCACTTGGCGCCCCGTCATGCACCACTATTGTTTCAGGTATAACAACACGGCTTAAGACAATTTCTCCCGCCTGCCCCATAGGTTTAATTTCATCCTCAGGTATTTTAGGTGGAAAATTGCCAAATAAAGTATTTACGGGAATTACAATATTATCCTGAAACAGAACGGTTGGGTCATGAATCAGGTATACATTCTGAATACTGGTTTCTCCCGAAAACACATCCATTCCTGATATATTAAGACTTTCATAGCCATAAGCACTGATTTCCAATGTATATTCTGAAAATGGCTGATTTTCTCCGGGTTGCATACTGTACTCCAAAGGTGGCGCTGCCAGTTCATCCACATCTGCAATACCCTCACTGTTTGTTTTGACTTCCTCTATTGGAAAAGAAGGATTTCCTGTAAAATATATCTGAATATTCGCCCCTGATATAGGAAATCCCATACTTTTATCAAATACATTTATTCTCAATTTCCCCCTGTCCACCATGTTAGAGGGCGCCTCCATTGTATGTACATATCTTACATTCATATATTTCTCCACATTATTTTTATATTATTTTCTGAATAATATATGAAACATAATTCCGTTTTATGAATAAGATAATATGATTAAGCATGATAGGAAACATATATGGCTAACTATAAAGTCGCATTAGATGCCGGACATGGCGGTTCTGATCCCGGCGCGGTGTATAAAGGAAGGCAGGAAAAAGACGATGCTTTAAGACTTGCTATGGCAGTGGGTGATATTTTAGAGAAAAATGGCGTTGATGTTTTTTATGTAAGAACAACAGATGAATATGAGACTCCTTTCAAGAAAGCTACCGACGCCAATAATTCCGGAGCAGATTTATTTGTCTCTATCCATAGAAATTCCTCAGAATCGCCTAACCAATACACCGGGGCTTCCTCCCTTGTGTACAAAAACAGCGGTTTTAGATCCACCGTTGCAAATAATATAAATGCACAACTGGAAAAAGCAGGATTTAAAAATCTTGGCATTGATGAACGTCCTAACCTTGTTGTCCTTAAAAGGACCCAAATGCCTGCAGTACTGGTTGAAACAGGCTTTATTAACAATGATAAAGATAACGCTCTGTTTGATAATAACTTTAACCAGATTGCATCAGCCATTGCCAACGGAATATTGGAAAGTATCCCGAAAACAATGACTTCCTCAGCCAAAGAAGCCATGAATTCCACTGACCCGAGTACTATGGAAACCAACCAGAACAGTAACAACAATGACAATAATAGAAACAACAATGATAGAAACACATCTTCCGGTAGAAATAACACGGGTATTACAAGCAGAATAGAAACAATTAAAGGTGACAACATGGATAATAATGATATGTATAATATGGACGATAATAACATGAACAATAATTCCATGAACGCCAGATATCCCATAGATTACAGTGATGAGGAAGATATGTCACCGGAACCCCTATACCGTGTTCAGACAGGTGCATATAAGAATAAAGATAATGCAGACAGAATGTTAGCCGCTCTACAGATGGACGGTTTTCCTGCATTTATCATATATGAAGACGGATATTACAAAGTTCAGGTAGGTGCCTACAGACTATTAACCAATGCAATAAAAATGGAACGCAGACTTAGAAAATTCAGATACAACACCTACATTGTATATAATTAACTGCAAAAGCGTGTGCATCCTCACGGAGTGTTTTTATTCAATAGGAAATTCTTACGAATTTCCTATTGAATAAAAAATGGTGCAATCACCGTGGGACTGCACCATTTTATTATATTAATAAGTTAATGTTGATGAACTCTTACTTGAATTTCCGTCGATAATCAACTGATTAATCAGCTTATTTGAAAAGATTTTCTTTAAAACATCTGTCTTTGTAGAAAGCTCTGTCATAAGCTGTGTCTTTTGTGATGATGTCATATAGTCAACGTTAATCAGAGTACCTGTAAAGTTGGATGTACTGTAATTAAGCTTGGTAAATTCAACATCTGTACAAGATATACCACAGGAAAAATCAAGATTCTCACCATCAAGATTACCCTTCGCGTATACATTATTGATTGTACATGAATTTCCACTGACAGAAATACCATCCATACCCACAGAAAGGAACTCTCCAGGATATTCCTTCTGATCCGGAACAACATCAACCTGTACAGATGAAAGACTTCCGTTCTCCTTCAAAGTTGCTTTGACTGTAAAATTATCCTCGTCTGTGTACTGAGCTATAATATAGTCACCAGGATTATCCTTGCCAATGAACTCCATAGATACAGTGCCTGCTGCATCCTTTACTATATTGGATAAGTCTGCTGAAAACTTTACGATCTTGTCATTGCTGTTTACATACATACGGAAAGTAGCGTTAACTCCCTTTACAGCTGTAGCAAATTCTGTCTTTACTGAAGACTGTGTAACCCCTGCAACTCCAAGAAGAGTAATGTACGGAGATATGGCAGAATCTGCATAAACAGCATCTATAAATGTATTGAAAGCCTCTGTAAGAGCCTTCTCAGAAACTGTAACATCATAAATCTTAACTTTGATATCACCATTTTCTGACTGATAAGTACTTCCCTCAACCTTCTTATATGTACATTCATCTGCAAGTTTATCAATACCCTTGGCAAAATCAGAAACTATAGCCTTTACCACAGGAGCGTAAGCCTGTATATCTGATGAACTCATACCACCTACTAAATTCAATGATGATGAAATTGATGAAGATGAGCTGCTTGACACCTTAAATGACTCGCTAAACAATTCAGGAATCTTAAAGTAAAGATTTGAACCGTCTGTGTAGAATATACAATTAATAACCGGAGTAGATGTGCCCTTAGAAAGACTTATTGTTCCTCCTGCGCTTCCTGTTGAAAGGTCTGTCTGAAAATTATAATTAACTGTATCTACATTGAAGTATGAAGCATAATTATCCCCATCATAAGAAAGTGAATTTAACTTAATGCTTCCCTTAAGTTCATTCTTTGTAACTGATACAGAGCCTGATGATACGTTATCTACATACTCATTAACTGCTGTTTCAAATGTTGAACCTACATTCTTAATCGCCTTTGAAGCTGAATTCTTATGTGATAAGAACCTTGGAGCAACAATAGCTGTCAATACCGCAACAATAGCTATAACTACTACAAGAATTCCAACTACCAAAGGCCACTTCTTTTTCTTCTTTGCTACAGGCTGCTGTACACCAAACTGTGGCTGTCCCGCATTAAATTGTGGCTGTGTGCCAAACTGTGGCTGACCTGCACCAAACTGTGGCTGACCCGCACCAAACTGTGGCTGTCCCGCACCAAACTGTGGCTGGCCTGCGTTAAACTGTGGCTGGCCTGCATTAAACTGTGGCTGACCTGCATTAAACTGTGGCTGGCCTGCATTAAACTGTGGCTGGCCTGCATTAAACTGTGGCTGACCTGCATTAAACTGTGGCT